>NZ_JAOTIN010000001.1 GCF_025660655.1 Streptococcus sp. CSL10205-OR2 | reverse complement strand
GTTAATCAAGGATATCAAAAGACAAGCCTTTGGGTTTAGAAACTTTAACAACTTTAAAACAAAAATTCTCATCGCTTTGAACATTAAAAGGGAGAGAATCAATGTGATTCTCTCCCGATCTTGATGAATAGTCACCCACTACAGTTGACAAAGAGCCCAAATTCTGGGCTTTTTGCATCTGTTAAAAATGACGTTTTGAACGATTGTAACCATAGCGTTCGATGAAATCTTCTCTAAATTCTAGAAGGTTGTCATTAACGATGGCCTCTCTGACTTGTTTCATCAAGTTGATGAGGAAGTAGAGGTTATGGTAGCTTGTGAGTCGAATGCCAAAGGTTTCATCTGCTTTTAAGAGATGGCGTAAATAGGCGCGTGTATAGTTTTGACAGGTGTAGCAGTCACAGTTGTGATCAAGTGGAGTAAAATCTTCGGCATACTGCGCATTTTTAATCACGACACGACCTTCACTCGTCATACAAGTTCCGTTTCTAGCAATACGAGTTGGAAGAACACAGTCAAACATATCAATGCCACGAATAACCCCGTCAATCAAACTATCAGGTGCCCCCACCCCCATCAAGTAGCGCGGTTTATTTTCAGGAAGGAGAGGTGTTGTAAAGTCAAGAACGGCATTCATCTCTTCATGTGTTTCTCCAACCGCTAATCCACCAATCGAGTAGCCTGGGAAATCCATGCTGACCAAATCACTTGCTGATTGACGGCGAAGATCTTCAAAGCCAGCCCCTTGAACAATCCCAAACAATCCTTGATCATGCGAGCGACGGTGGGCTTTTAGTCCGCGTTCTGCCCAACGACTGGTTCTTTCAATACTCTTTTTAACATAGTCGTAGGGTTGGTAAAATTGCGGGCACTCATCGAAACTCATCATGATATCGCTCCCTAGATTGTTCTGAATACTAATCGCTTTTTCCGGCGATAAAAACATTTTTGAGCCGTTGAGATGATTTTTAAAGGTAACACCTTCTTCGGTGATATCGCGACTATCAGCCAAAGAATAAACTTGGAAGCCACCGCTATCGGTTAGAATCGGTTGATCCCAATTCATGAATTGATGAAGGCCTCCCGCTTTAGCAATCAATTCATCACCCGGACGAAGCCATAGATGGTAGGTGTTTGATAGGATAATCCCAGACCCCATTTCCTTTAGTTCTTCAGGGGATTGTGTTTTGACAGTGGCCTGTGTTCCGACAGGCATAAACATTGGTGTTGGAAAAGTACCATGAGGGGTGATGATTTCACCAAGTCTTGCTCCCGTGTGCTTTTCCTTTTTAATGAGACGGTATTTGATTGGTTGTGTTGTCATATTTTCTCCTTTGCTTCTAGGAAGAACAGTCCTAGGCAGTTTAACCTATTCATTCTATCAAAATAAGTCAGATTTGTCATTTTTCTTTGATATTAAAAATGATGATAGATTTCTAAAGCAGTATTCTTACGGCAACTATGCTATAATAAGCGTATCTTTATAGAAGGATTTAAACATGAAACCATCAATCATTAAAAAGGAAGCCAGAACAATCCTCAAACGTTTGCCTGGTAAGTATCAATTATTTCTATTACCAATCTTATCAACTCTGTTTTATATGGGGGTTACAGTGTTTGAACAACTCACGCTAAGTGGCCAAACAAGAACAAGTTGGGGAGATAATTTATTTACGCTAGCTCTTAGTACCCTAGTAACTTTTTTTGTACTCTCTACGCTTTTGACCTTGCTTGATGTGATTAGAGGAAAACGCCAAAGTGTTCGATTTTCTGATAGCCAACGTGCTTTTGAAACTAAATTGTTTTTACCATTATTTGGTCTTATGATGATGAAAAATCTGCTTTTATTTGTTTGGTTTTTTGCTTCTTCTGTAGGCTACATTATGATTTTAACGAGTGGTGTTAGTCTAACTGGTGTTGTTCTCGTTTTGTTATCACTTATCATGTTTCTCATCACCCTTTATCGTTATTTCTTTGTTGAACTCTTGTTTTATGAGTACTATCAAAAAAATGTAAAAATTAATCCCCTTGTATTATTAGCAACTAGTCGTCAATTTATGAAAGGTTATAAACGGCAACTGTTTTTCTTACACCTTAGTTTTATCGGTTGGTATGTTTTAGTAGGTGTAACGTTTGGTTTAGCGAGTTTTTATGTATTGCCCTACTTACTAACAAGTAATACTATTTTTTATGAAAAAATGCTGCAAGAAAAAAGACAGTTACAAAAAATGTCTTTCCCAATGAAATTGATGTAAGAAAAAAGGCTGTAGCCTTCTCATTAAGAGAAAGACTACAGTCTTTTTACATGTTAAAATATTCAATTTTAATACAACGGTTCATGACAATATCATTTCGATGATTGTCTCTTAAAATCTGTTCAGCTTCTTCATTTTCAAGACCCAGTTGAGCCCAGAAGATGTGAGCATCAGTGGTGATAAACTCTTTAGCCACCTCGGGTAAAAAGTCGCTCCGACGAAAGACATTAACAATATCTATTGTCTCTGGAATATCTTTCAAGGAAGCATAGGTTAACTCCCCCAAGATTATTTTACCGGCCTGCTTTGGATTGACAGGGATAATCTTGTAACCAGCTTTTTGCATAATCTCAGAAACCCTGTAAGCAGGGCTTTCTTGTCGGTTAGACAAACCAACAACAGCAATCGTCTTACTGTCTTTTAAATAATTAAAAATGGTTTCTTGGTCAGGATTTTGAAAGTGATAAGTCATTATAGTCTCCTTATTTGGCTTCATACCATGTTTTACCAGCATTGTCATCAACAATGAGTGGTACTTTTAATAGGAAAGCAGATTCCATCGTCTCTTTGACCAGCTGTCTGACAGCCTCCAGCTCATCTTTAGGCACTTCAAGGACAATTTCATCATGGACTTGCAAAAGCATTTTAGCCTTGAAGTTCCCTTTTTCAAGGGCTTTATCCAGGTTAATCATAGCCACCTTTAAGATATCAGCTGCGGATCCTTGGATGGGTGAATTGATAGCCGTTCGTTCTGCAAAATTTCTAACATTAAAGTTGCGTGAGTGGATATCAGGTAGTTCACGTCTACGATGAAAGAGTGTTTCAACATAACCCTTATCACGCGCATCCTTAACAATATTATCCATGTAGGCTTTAATGCCAGGATAGCGTTCAAAATAGGTGTCAATATACTGTTTGGCTGCTTTTCTTGTAATGCCAAGATTATTTGAGAGACCAAAGTCAGAAATCCCATAAACAACGCCGAAGTTAACAGCCTTAGCATTTCTACGGTCGTTTGCAGTAACCTCTTCTGGTTTTTCGATACCAAAGACTCTCATAGCAGTAGCAGTATGGATATCTGCCCCGTGATTGAAGGCGTCAATGAGGTGTTCATCATTAGAAATGTGAGCAAGAACGCGTAGTTCAATTTGCGAGTAATCAGAACTCAAAAGCACACTATCTTCTTGGTTAGCAGTGAAGGCTTTTCGAATTAATCTGCCTTGTTCTAAACGAACAGGAATATTTTGAAGGTTGGGATCGACACTTGATAAACGTCCTGTCTGTGTTAGGTCTTGAAGATAAGAGGTGTGGATTTTCCCATCAGAAAGGATATAATCTTGTAAGCCCACAACATAGGTATTTTGGAGCTTGGTGATTTGACGATAGTCTAAGATTTTAACAACAATGGGCGCAGTAGGAGCTAATTTTTCCAAGACATCAACGGCAGTAGAATAGCCTGTTTTGGTTTTCTTGGTGGCCCAAAGCGGTAATTTCAATCGTTCAAACAAGATATGTCCCAGCTGTTTTGGTGAGTTGATATTGAATTCTTCGCCTGCCATTTCATAGATGTCTCGAGTCAGTCGATTAATGGTCACTTCATTTTCTGCTTGCATCTCCTGCAGGCTTGTTTTATCAACAGAAATCCCTTCGATTTCCATTTTCGCTAAGACATTGGAAAGAGGGATTTCCATCTCAAAGAGTAAGTCGAGCTGTTGGTTTTCTGCCAACGCTTTTGTCATGACCGGCTCTGTTTCCACCAAGGTACGAATTTTTTTGGCAAGATGGGTGAGTAGTATTTCTTTATCTGGAACAGCACGTTTTACCCCTTTGCCGTAGACATCATTATCATCAGCTAGTGGTGTTTGGCCATAGAGGTGGGCGATGGTTGCTAGTTCATTGTCATCAACCGTTGATAAGAGATATTTGGCTAGTCTACTATCAAAAGCACAAGTAGCTAAATGGACATCTAAATGGTTAAGCAAGACCTTGCTTCGCTTGAAATCATAGGTTTTTATCGGTTGTGTCAAAGCTTGTTTAAAAAGGTCTAATTGAAGGAGCTTGATATCAGAGCTGGCATAAATCTTTTCTTTATTTCCCCAAGCAAAACCTATGATGTTTTCTGTATGGTAGTTAGGACGCAAGAGTTCAAAATAATAAAACTGGTCAGCACTAAACATCTCAGGTTGAAGCTCTGTTACCTCTGTGAAGGTCACGTCCACTTCTTTTTGTCCAGCACCAGATAGGCTAGCCTTCAATTGCTTAAAGCCCATATCATCATAAAATTGTGAGAGTTTTTCCACTTCAGGACCATGGTAAGTCAAATCATCAAGACCAATCGTTATGGGTGCAGTGGTATCAATGGTTGCCAGTGTTTTTGAGAGAAAGGCTTGTTCTTTGTCGGCAATGAGGTTTTCTTTCATCTTAGAGGTTTTCATGCCATCAATATTGGCATAAATGCCCTCAAGGCTACCATGTTCAAGGAGTAATTTCAAACCTGTTTTCTCTCCAATTTTGGTAACACCTGGGATATTATCGGATTTATCACCCATGAGGGCTTTCAAATCGATAAATTGTGTTGGAGTAATCCCCATTTTTGTCATCAGGTAGTCTGGTGTAAATTCTTCAAACTCTGAGACACCCTTTTTAGAAATCTCCACCACAGTATTGTCATCGGTTAGTTGGATGAGGTCCTTATCACCACTGACGATCGTGACATCATAAAAAGTCTCTCCTTTTTCAGCGAGTTTATCAAGGGTCCCTATGATATCATCTGCTTCATAGCGGTCAAGTTCGTAGTGTTTAATCCCTAGTGCTGTCAGCATTTCTTTAATGAAGGGAAATTGTTCTCTAAACTCATCAGGCGTTTTTGCACGACCAGCTTTATAGTCTGAAAACATCTCGGTTCTAAAAGTCGTTTTCCCCGCATCAAAAGCCACTAAAACATGAGTAGGATTAACCCTTTTCATCATGTGATCAAGCATCAAATGAAAGCCATAAATAGCATTGGTGTGAAGACCATTAGCATTTTTAAAGCGATCAATCTGATTGTACAAGGCAAAAAAAGCGCGAAAGGCGATGGATGAGCCATCAATTAATAGTAATTTATTCTTATTTTTCATAGGTTTATTATACCACAAGAAGAACTTTTAAAGGGCGCGTGAGATGTCCGATCGTTTTAAAAAGATTTAAACTGACCATTAGTCTGTTAATTAGCAGTAAGTTTGATATAATAAAGACAGCAATAAATGAGGAGGAAAAAGCATGAAAGTAACAACTCTTGGCTGTTGGGGAGCCTATCCTTATCAAGATGCAGGTACAACCAGTTATCTTGTCACCAGTTCAGACGGTTTTCAACTCTTGATGGATGTAGGGAGTAGAGCCATCAATGAACTGGAAAAAGAAATTAGTCCATTAGCAGTGGATGCTGTGATTATCAGTCACTATCATCCGGATCATATCGCTGATTTAGGTGTCTTATTTCACTACCGCCTCCTCTATCCGAAAACGCTTTGGGAGCCTAAACTTCTACCGGTTTATGGTCATGATGAGGACGAAAAAGAATTTGCTAAACTTAGCCTTCCTGATGTAGCAAAGGGCATCGCCTACAATGTTTCTGGTGTTGAGACGATTGGCCCTTTTGAAATCACTTTTATCAAAACGGTTCATCCAGTGCCATGTTATGCCATGAGAATTAAAGAAAAAACGACTAATCAAGTCCTTGTATTTACTGGGGACACTGGCTATTTTGATGGTTTGGCAGATTTCACCAAGTATGCTGATTTGTTTTTAGCAGATGTTTATTTGTTTGAAGGCAATGAAAATCATCCCGCCCACTTGACCAGTAAAGAAGCAGGGCAAATCGCTAAAGAAGCAGCAGTGAAGAAACTAGTCTTGACACATCTACCACAATTTTCAAAAGACGGAAAACACGATGATGATTATTTGGAAATGTTAAGACAGGAATCTGCAAAGTATTCAGGCAATATTCCAGTTGAATTGGCCCATCCTCATAAATCATGGGATTTAGGAGAATTGTAATGTATAGTCAAGCTGAAAAAGAATATTTCATGTCAGAAGCCCTAAAAGAAGCTCATCGTTCACTTGAAAAAGATGAGATTCCAATCGGTTGCGTCATTGTTAAAGAGGGTAAGATTATAGGACGAGGGCATAATGCGAGAGAAGAACGCAATCAAGCCATTATGCATGCAGAAATCATGGCCATCAACGAAGCCAACCAGTCTGAAGGCAATTGGCGTTTACTGGAGACCACTCTATTTGTTACGATTGAACCTTGTGTCATGTGCAGTGGTGCTATTGGGTTAGCAAGAATACCAGCTGTTGTTTATGGTGCTAAAAATAGTAAGTTTGGCGCAGCAGGTAGCCTTTATGATATTTTAAGCGATCAACGTCTCAATCATCGAGTGGCTATTGAAACAGGCATCCTTGAGACAGAGTGTGCCCAAATCATGCAAGATTTTTTCAGAAAACGGCGAGAGAAAAACGCGACACTTAAAAATGAGTCGACAGAAGACTAGTTGCAGAATTTTTAAATTCTGCTATAATAAACTATGGAGCAACAGTTTTGCGTGAAGTGGGTCAGGGGAGGAATCCAGCAGCCCTAAGCGATGTAAGCTGTGTGCTCTTTTTTTGTTCGTTTTTAAAACCCTATGATATCAGCGTTTCATAGGGTTTTTGTGACACTGATTATAAAAAAGGGGCGCTAAAGGGGCAGAAAAGGGGCAATCAATCCACTTTTAACTTGTTTGTTATGCAGATTTGCTTAAAACTCTGGTAAAGTAAGCAGAGTTTTTATTTTTTTCCAACAGTAACAAAAAAGTCTCCCAAAGGGAGACGATTTTTTAGCTTAATGTAATATTTGCTGCTTGAAGTCCGCGTGCGCCTTCTTCAATATCAAATGTTACTTTTTGGCCTTCATCCATGGTTTTAAAACCATCTGTTTGAATTGCTGAGAAATGTGCGAAAACATCGCCACTTTCTTCAGTGCTGATAAAACCGAAGCCTTTTTCAGCGTTAAACCATTTTACTGTACCTTGTGTCATTAAACATACTTCCTCTCTTATTATTTGTAAACTCTTGAGAAAAAACATGTTACCACAAATATAACTCTTGAAACTCTACTCTCTCATACTAACACGAATGAGGAGCAATGTATACCAAAAAGCTTCAAATATTGAAAATAAACATAAAAATCTCTTAAAAGGCTATAATATTAAAGTTTTTGACAATTCAATTTCTTTTTATTTTTTTCATTATCGTATCAAATTCAAGTTTTTCCATCAGAATCTTCCTATTTTATTCTACAAAAGAAGACTATACTAAAGGTAACGAAAGAAAGGAGACAGTATGGAAACGATTATATTTTTAATTTCGGTTTTCCTGGCCGGAGTATTATCATTTTTCTCACCCTGTATTTTTCCACTACTTCCGGTTTATGTCGGTATTTTATTGGATTCAGATGACGAGAGAACCATCACTATTTTAGGGAGGAAGGTCTATTGGCATGGGCTCATTAAAACCCTCTCGTTTATTGCTGGGCTATCAACTATTTTTCTAATCCTAGGATATGGTGCGGGCTTTTTAGGAGCTGTTTTATATGCCGATTGGTTCCGTTATGTTTTAGGAACTATCGTTATCATCCTTGGTATTCACCAAATGGACATCATTACTATTAAGAAACTACAAATGCAAAAAAGTATTGCGTTTAACCCCGCCAAAAAAAGGAACGATATTTATGGTGCCTTCTTACTAGGGATTACCTTTAGTTTTGGTTGGACACCTTGTGTTGGACCAGTGCTTAGCTCGGTATTAGCGATTGCTGCTTCTGGTGGAAGTGGTGCGGTTCAAGGTGGCTTTTTGATGCTTGCTTATACTTTGGGGATGGCTTTACCGTTCTTGTTGATGGCACTGGCCTCAACATCTATGCTTAAACATTTTAACCGTCTAAAACCTTATCTAAGCACAATGAAAAAAATTGGCGGTGCCTTGATTATTGTCATGGGCATTCTACTAATGACTGGGCAACTAGGTGCTCTTGCTGCATTCTTTGAATCATCTTTATAAAAGGAGAAAAACAATGAAAAAAATCACATTATTAACAACAGGTCTTGTTTGTTTAGGACTTCTTGGTGCATGTTCAAACACGACTCAAGAAAATATGCCTAAAGAGGCTAAAACAACTAGCAATATGACTAAAAAAGACGATATGAACAAGGATTCAAAAACTGAAATGAAAGACTCAGAAATGAAGGGTTCAGATGATATGGCAACAATGAATGATGGTGAGATGGCTTATGATTTCACTCTAACAGGTGTTGATGGAAAAACTTATCATCTTTCAGATTATAAGGGTAAAAAAGTCTATCTTAAATTCTGGGCCTCATGGTGTTCTATTTGTTTAGCGACTCTAGAAGATACTGTTGAACTCTCTGAGATGGCTGATGACGATTATGTTGTGATATCAGTTGTAGCCCCAACTCATAATGGTGAAAAAACGCAAAGTGAATTTAAAAAATGGTACCAAGGATTAGGTTATGATCAACTGCCAGTTTTACTGGATAATGATGGAGAACTACTAAAAGCTTACGGTGTTCGTTCCTATCCAACATCAGCTTTTATTGGAAGTGATGGTGTTTTAGTCAAAACACATATCGGATTTATGGAAAAAAGTGATATTGAAAAAACCTTAAAAGAAATAAAGTAATGGTATAATGATAAGGAGGACAATATGGATAACAAATTTAAAATCATCCTAATGGCTGTGAGTGGTCTCATACTACTAGGTTTAGTGATTTGGTTTTTTGGAAAAAATCAGATGACCTCACAATCCTCAATTGAGAACATTAAAAACACTCTTGTGAATCATTCTAATAATGATGCCACAAAAGAAAAGAAAGGTAAAAAAATGACAGCAACAAATCAAAAAGACATTTATTTAGCAGGTGGTTGTTTCTGGGGTGTCGAAGAGTACTTTTCACGTGTTGACGGGGTGCTCGATGCCACTTCTGGCTATGCCAATGGTAAAAGCGACACCACTCAATATGAATTGGTTTCTCAAACAGGACACGCCGAAACAGTTCACGTGACCTATGATGCCGATACCATTTCTTTAAAAGAAATTCTCCTTCATTATTTTAGAATTATTGACCCAACCAGCCTTAACAAACAAGGTAATGACCGTGGGACACAATACCGTACTGGTGTTTACTATACCGATCCATCAGATGTTCAGGTGATCGATCAAGTCTTTGAACAACAAGGACAAAAATATGACAAGCCGATTGTGGTTGAAAAAGAGCCATTAAAACATTATGTGTTAGCTGAAGAGTATCACCAAGATTATCTAAAGAAAAATCCAGGTGGTTACTGCCATATCAATGTTAACCAAGCCTCTTATCCTGTCATTGATGATAGTCAATATCAAAAACCTAGTGATGCTGAATTAAAAGAAAAACTCACTCCAGAAGAATATGATGTCACTCAAAAAAATGCGACAGAAAGAGCTTTTTCAAATCGTTACTGGGATAATTTTGAGCCAGGCATTTATGTTGATATTGCTACTGGAGAACCTCTCTTTTCATCTAAAGATAAATTTGAGTCAGGTTGTGGTTGGCCAAGCTTTAGCCGTCCAATTAGTCCTGATGTGGTTGACTATGAAAAAGATACCAGCTTTAACATGGAAAGAATTGAAGCACGTAGTCGTGTGGGAGACTCTCATTTAGGCCATGTCTTTACTGATGGTCCAAAAGAAGCAGGTGGTCTCAGATATTGTATCAACAGCTTATCAGTCAAATTCATTCCAAAAGCTGAAATGGAAAGCCAAGGTTATGGTTATCTCCTTGAGTATGTTGATTAATGGATAAGGAGTCAGATGTGTATTCATTATTAATTGTTGAAGATGAACCTCTAGTAAGACGTGGTATTCGTTCTTTAGTTGATTTTGAAAAACTATCTATTACTTGTGTGGATGAGGCAGAAAATGGCCAAGAAGCCTGGCAACTCTTTGAAGAGAAACACTATGATATTATCCTGACAGATATTAATATGCCTGTCATGAACGGGATTCAATTGGCCCAACTCATCAAAGAAAACTCACCCCAGACTCACATTGTCTTTCTAACAGGTTATGATGATTTTGATTATGCCTTATCTGCCTTAAAACTTGGAGCTGATGATTATCTCTTAAAACCCTTCTCAAAAGAAGATGTGCTTCAGATTCTTCATCAAATCATTCCAAAAATAGAAGAGGCTAAAAAAAAGACGCAATTGGAAAGCCTTATGGAACAATCACCACAATCAGAAATCGAGCAATTGATTCAAGACCAACTATCTGATGTGAATTTGTCTCTTAAATCCCTTGCCAAACAGCTGTCTTTTAGTCCAAATTATCTAAGTGTCTTAATCAAAAAAGACTTGGGGATGAGTTTTCAAGACTATTTGATTCAAGAGCGCCTAAAAAAAGCCAAACGTCTTTTATTAACAACGCATTTAAAAATTTATGAAATTGCTGAACAAGTGGGTTTTGAAGACATGAACTACTTTTCACAACGGTTCAAGCAGGTTGTTGGTGTCACGCCAAGTCAATTTAAAAAAGGAGAACAGTAATGAAACGCTACCCACTATTAGTGCAATTAGTGATTTATGTTTTTATTATTGTTTTTGTCTTGCTTGTCACTGTTGGTGGTCTTTACTACCAAACCAGTTCATCAGCCATTCGTCAAACAACTGAACAAAATACCAGAGATACCCTTAATCAAGGGCAACAATTTATTAGTACCTATCTTCAAAAACTACAACAGACTACTAATAGTTTGGCAACCAATCAAGAGTTAAAAGATTATGCCTTAGAAGCTGATAGTCGCAAGAAAGAAGACCTCAATCAACTCTTTCAAACCATTTTAGAGACGGACAAGGATTTTGTATCAATCATCTTTGTTGGTAAAAATGGCGACACTATTTCCACAAATGAAGATTTGGTGATGGCAACTTCTGATGACATGATGAAAGAATCTTGGTACCAAGAAGCCATTCATCAAAATGGAATGCCAGTCCTTATGCCGTTTAGAAAAATGTCCGATGTTTCAAATGAGGAATGGGTGATTTCAATCACTCAGGAAGTTATTGATGATAAGGGACAAAATCTTGGTGTTCTAAGATTAGATACGGGTTACGAAACTCTAGAGACTTATTTAGACCAATTAAAATTAGGTTCTAGTGGCTTCACTTTTATTATTGATAACCAAAAAGACTTCATTTACCATCCGCAAAAGAGTGTCTATTCGTCTAAAGAAGAGATGGATGAGATGACACCCTTTATCACACAAAAAGATGGGTATACCAAAGATAATCACTATTTTGTCTACCAACTGCCAGTGTCTGATAGTCAGTGGACACTCATTGGTGTGGCATCGCTTGATTCCTTACAAATGATTCAACAGCAAATTCTATTGTCATTTGTTGGGATTGGTTTACTAACGGTCATCATTAGTGGTTTTGTCATGTGGTTTATCTTAAAATTATGGTTGCAGCCTATCCGTGATTTACAAGCGATTATTTTAGAAATTGGTCAAGGTAATGCCCATCTAAGAGCTGCTGAAAAAGGTTCTCCTGAGTTAGTGCAGTTATCTCACCAATTTAACAATATGCTAGATAGAATTGATAGTTTGATGACGGCTATTAAGGAAAAAGAACAAGATATTAGACGCTTTGAATTAGAGGCATTGGCCAGTCAAATCAATCCTCATTTTCTCTATAATACGCTTGATACCATCGTTTGGATGGCAGAATTTAATGACAGTGAGAAGGTTGTTGAAACCACCAAATCATTAGCCAAATATTTCAGACTTGCCTTAAATAAAGGCAATGAAGAGATTGCTTTAAAAGATGAGTTAGAACATGTTAAACAATACCTTTTCATTCAAAAACAACGTTACGGTGATAAACTATCCTATGAGATTTCTTCAATAGAAGCTTATAGCGATTATCAGTTGCCAAAACTGATTCTACAACCCATCGTTGAAAATGCGATTTACCATGGCATTAAAGAAGTCAATCGTCCTGGGCTAATCAAGATTTCAGTGACTGAAACAGACAAGCATCTGGTTGTTAGCGTCTATGACAATGGTAAGGGGATGACTACAACTGCCCCATCGTCTGAGAGTAGTCAAACCAAACTAAGTCGTGGTGGTGTTGGCTTAAAAAATGTTGATCAACGCTTAAAATTACAATTTGGCGAAGACTATCACATGGCTATAGATTCAAAAGAAAATGAGTATACTAAAGTTAGCCTTTATTTTCCGAAAACGCACTTAATTACTGCAACAAAATAAACCTTCTGGATTTCAGAAGGTTTTTCAATAGTGGCCAATCGTTAGAAAACAACTTTATCAAGGAGTTGAATGCCTTCAAAGGCAATATAGGTATAAAGATATAAGGTGGCAGGTTTAGAAAGAAGTGTGATAAGGGTAAATTTCTTTAATGACATTTTACTAAGACCTGCAACCATACATAAAAAATCATCTGGGAAGCCTGGTAAAATAAAGGCTGCCGACAAAAAGTAATCAAAATAGTGTCCTTTGTCCAAATAAGCAATATACTTATCGTAGGTTTCCTCAGACACAAAAGCTTTTACAAAACGATCTCCAAATCGTCTAGCTAGTAGGAAAGCTAAGATAGAACCAATAAAAATACCGATAAAATTATAAAGAAAACCGTACAGTGGTCCAAAAAGAGCGTGACCAATCACACATGTTAAACCACCAGGAATAACGGGATAAACGACTTGAATCACTTGAATGAGGATAAATCCTACAGGTCCCCAAAACCCAATGTTTCTAAGAAAGTGAGTAAAACTCCCATTTATCGCAAAAAGGTGAGGATTGACTTTAATATAAATGGCAAGTGCAACGGATAAACAGAGTCCCAATAGAGTTATTATCTGAATGACTTGTTTGTTAGAAATGATTGGATAGTGTTTGGTATTCATAACATTTTTCTTCCTAAATTGTTTTATATTTCTATTGTACTACTAAAATAGAACAATTATATCGGTCTTAAGACTGATTTTTAATCTAACAGATTAATCTCAAAGGAAAAGAAATCTTATATTAAAAGGAATTCAAGCTTGTTTTCTAAAAATTTTAGGGTGACAAAAGAATGCATAATATTTGAAGAATATGTGTTAGCGTGCTACAATATACTCAAATAATTATTATTTTTTAGAAGATATGATTATTTAAATAAACAAAAAAAGAGGTGTTGCAAATGTCTAAAGAAAAATTAGAAGGTACTCTAGAAAAAGCTTCAGGTTCTGTTAAAGAATTCGCAGGAAATGTAACAGGCAATGAAAAATTAAAAGCTGAAGGAACAGTGGAAAAAGTAGCTGGAAAAGCTAAAGAAGTAGCTGCAGATGTTGCTGATAAAGCAAAAGATTTAGCTTCAGACGCTAAAGATGCAGTAGAAGGCGTTATTGACGGATTGAAAAAATAATGTCACACCTGAAAGGTAGAGGGAAGCCCTCTACCTTTTTGTCATTTTATGAGAAGAAAACATTATATTTGTTTTTATTAAGAATGATTCTTCTTTTATGAAAACCCTTTTATTTTTGTTATAATAGAAAAAAATAGTTGATTAGATTGAGGAACAAAAATGGAAAAAATTCGTTTGTATATTGCTCGTCATGGTAAAACCATGTTTAATACCTTAGGAAGAGCGCAAGGATGGAGTGATACACCTCTAACTGAGTCGGGTGTAGAAGGGATAAGAGAACTTGGAGCAGGTTTAAAAGAAGCAAATATTCCTTTTAAAGAAGCTTTCTCAAGTGATAGTGGTAGGACTTTAGAGACCATGTCAATCATTTTGGAAGAATTAGGTCAAGAATCCCTCCCTTATACACGTGATAAAAGAATTCGTGAATGGTGCTTTGGTAGCTTAGACGGTGCCTATGATGGTGAGTTGTTTCATGGAATTTTGCCACGAACAGATGCCTTTAAAGACGGCCGTTCTTTGAAAGATGTTTCCTATGAAGAGTTAGCTCAGAGCATTGTTGAAGTTGATACAGCCAACTGGGCAGAGCCATGGGATGTATTGAGTAAGCGTATTATCGATGGCTTTACAGCCATCGCCAAAAAATTAGAAAAACAAGGTGGTGGCAATGCCATCGTTGTGTGTCACGGTTTAACCATTGGTACTTTGATGTGGTTAATCAATCATCAACAAGAAAAAACGGAAATTGATAATGGTAGTGTGACAATAGTCAGCTATGAAAATGGTCAATTTACGATAGAAAAAGTTGCTGATATGAGTTATCGTCATATAGGAAGGGAGTTGAGAGCCAAAAATGGAAAAGAGACGTCATAGAAAAGCACAAAAAAAATCACCTCTAGGTTTAATCATTGCCATTGTTGTTATCATAATAGCCTTTATTGGCCTTTATTTTGCTTTCTTTTGGCATCAAACAAAACCTGCAGATAAAACAGCGCCAAAAGATAAAGTAACACAAGAAGAAACGACTAAAACAGAAACATCAGAAACAACCAATCAAGACAAAACAACAAATCTTCCTAATGTTTCAGCAGATGATTGGGAATTGGTACTTGTGAATCGTGACAATATTACACCCGAGTTAAATCCTCAATTAGAAGAAGTTGCTGGAATTTTAGTTGATGCACGCATTGCCGAAAATGTTCGAGGCTTTCTAGCAGCAGCTCAAGCTATTGACCCGAGTGAACATTTGATATCGGGATATCGCAGTGTTGCCTATCAAGAACAAGTTTTCAATAGCTATGTCGAACAAGAAATGGCTGAACGAGGTATCAGTAGAGAAGAAGCTGAAAATGTTGCTAAAGAGTATTCACAACCTGCTGGAGCGAGTGAGCATCAAACTGGCTTAGCTATTGATATGAGCACAGTCGATTTACTCAACCAAAGTGATCCAGGAGTTGTTGCACAAGTGGTAGCTTTGGCGCCAGAATATGGTTTTGTTCTTCGATTTAATGAAGAGAAAAAACCTTTTACTGGTATCGGTTATGAAGATTGGCACTTTAGATATGTGGGAGTTGTGTCTGCCAAATATATGGTAGAAAATAATCTTAGTTTGGAAGAATATGTAGAAAGGTTAAGAGGAAATAACTAATGAGAAGAAGACTCTCACGATTTATTATTCTTATTTTGGTTATCTTATTTTTTCTAGGTAGTGTATATGTCATTTTTTCAAAGCCTAAAATGACATTTGCAGATAAAGAGACCATGCCTACTATTAGTCGTGACCAGTTTATTCAACAAATAGCACCAACAATTGAAGAAGTGGCACAGGCCTATGGCATTAGGCCATCAGTTGTTATCGCTCAAGCTATTCTATCTTCAAATAATGGTTCTAGCTATTTAGCAAGAAACTACCATAATTTATTTCACACATTAGCAAAAAAAGAAGAACCAACCATCAAGCTATTTGTCAAAGAATATGATGGCATTGAATGGAAAGACACTCAAAAACCTTTCAAAATTTATTCATCATGGGAAGAATCCGTCCATGATTATATGTTAATTATCCAAGAAGATGATTTTTGGGGTGAGGATCTTTATTTGGCCTTAGTTAATGCTAAAGATTATCAAAGTGCCGCAAGACTACTACAAGATATAGGTTTTAGTAGCGATCCGCAATATGCTGAAAAAATTATTGACTTGATTGACGAAGAAGATTTAACACGATATGATTCAGAATAAATATGAAGATATTGCTAGTAGTTAATATTTTAGCACTCTAAATAATAGAGTGCTAAATTTTTATGTTTTTTCCTTGACAAGTTTTTAGAATAGCGTATAATGAGAGTATAGATTAGCAGTCTATAGGTTAGAGTGCTAAAATTAGAAACTAGTAACTAGCGATTTGTGATTAGTAAGGAGGGTTTATGATTACACCACGTCAAAATGATATTTTAAATCTCATTGTGGAACTTTTTACACAAACCCATGAGCCGGTTGGCTCTAAGGCCTTACAAGAAACCATTTCTTCTAGTAGTGCTACCATTCGAAATGATATGGCGAGACTAGAGCAACTGGGACTCCTTGAAAAAGCTCACACCTCTAGTGGACGGATGCCAAGCAAATCAGGTTTTCAGTATTTTGTGGAACATTCCTTACGTATTGATAGCCTTGATGAAAAAGATGTCTACCAAGTGGTGAAAGCCTTTGACTTTGAAGCCTTTAAACTGGAAGATATTCTTGAGAAGGCTTCTCAGATATTAGCTGATTTGACTGGCTATACTGGTATTGTCTTAGATGTTGTTCCAACAAGACAACACTTAACATCGTTTGATATTGTTCAGTTGAGCAGTCATGATGCTCTTGCGATATTAACCTTGGATGACTCAAAGCCAGTGACAGTTCAATTTGCCATTCCAAAAAATTTCTTAGCTAGAGATTTAGAGACGGTTAAGATGTTGGTTGAAACAAGATTGGTTTCTAAAACAGTCTTAGATATTCATTATAATTTGAGAACAGAAATTCCTCAGGTTATTCAGAAATACTTTACCACAACCGACAATGTCCTTGATTTATTTGATTATATCTTTGAACAGCTATTTAAAGAATTGATTTTTATCTCAGGTAAGGTTGCATCACTCTCATATGCTGATTTGACCACTTATCAATACTTGGATAATCCTCAGTTAGTTTCCTTAGAGATTAGAAATAGTATGCAAGAAGAAGAAATGTCAAGTATTCGAGTGGCTGATAGTTCAGAAAAAGCGCTAGCCAATGTTAGTATTATTAGTCAAAAATTTTTAATCCCTTATCGTGGCTTTGCAACAATGAGTTTAATCGGTCCAATCGATATGGATTATAAAAAAATGCTTAGTATTATAACAATTGTCACTAAAGTCCTAGCTGTTAAACTAGGAGATTATTATCGCTATCTTAATAGCAATCATTATGAAGTTAACTAAAGGAGGCAGGACGTGTCAAAAAAAGAAGAAAAGAAAAAACAGCCCAAAGAGGAAATAAAAGAGATTGATGAAGCCGTAGAACAAGAAAAAATGGTAGAAGAACAACCTCAAAAAACAGAATTAGAATTAGCTCAAGAAAAAGCAGAAGACTTTGAAAATAAATACTTGAGAGCTATGGCAGAAACACAAAACATCCAACGTCGTAGTAATGAAGAACGTCAAACCCTGCAACGTTATCGTTCACAAGATTTGGCTAAAAAAATCTTACCAAGTCTTGATAATCTAGAACGTGCTCTTCAAGTTGAAGGACTAACAGATGATGTCAAAAAAGGGCTTGAGATGGTTCAAGAAAGTCTCTTACAAGCGTTTAAAGAAGAGGGGATTGAGGTCGTTGAAACAGAAAACTTTGATCACAATCTTCACATGGCTGTACAAACCCTACCAGCAGATGATGACCATCCGGCTGACACTATTGCTGAAGTTTTCCAAAAAGGCTATAAACTTCATGATAGGCTATTAAGACCAGCAATGGTTATTGTCTATAATTAAGTAGTAACGACTATTAACAAATCACTGTGACCGCAACGTCATAAAACTAGTAAGAAAGAAAATAAAAAAAAAGAGGTAACTTACATGTCTAAAATTATCGGTATTGACTTAGGAACAACTAACTCAGCAGTTGCTCTTCTTGAAGGAGCAGAAAGTAAAATTATTGCTAATCCAGAAGGAAATCGCACAACACCATCAGTAGTTTCATTCAAAAATGGAGAAATCATTGTTGGTGATGCCGCAAAACGTCAAGCAGTGACTAATCCAGATACAATCATTTCTATCAAATCAAAAATGGGAACAAGTGAAAAAGTTTCTGCTAACGGCAAAGAATACACCCCACAAGAAATTTCAGCAATGATTCTTCAATACCTTAAAGGGTACGCAGAAGACTATCTTGGTGAAAAAGTGACTAAGGCTGTTATTACTGTACCTGCTTACTTTAATGATGCACAACGTCAAGCAACAAAAGATGCTGGTAAAATTGCAGGTCTTGAAGTAGAACGTATTGTTAACGAACCAACTGCGGCTGCTTTAGCTTATGGTCTTGATAAAACTGACCATGAAGAAAAAGTGCTTGTCTTTGACCTTGGTGGTGGAACATTTGACGTTTCTATCCTTGAACTTGGAGACGGTGTCTTTGATGTATTAGCAACATCAGGAGACAACAAACTTGGTGGGGATGACTTCGACCAAAAAATTATCGATCATCTTGTTGCAGAATTCAAAAAAGAAAATGGTATCGATCTTTCTAAAGACAAAATGGCTGTTCAACGTTTGAAAGATGCTGCTGAAAAAGCTAAGAAAGATTTGTCAGGTGTGACATCAACACAAATCAGTTTACCATTTATCACAGCCGGAGATGCTGGTCCTCTTCACTTAGAGATGACTTTAACACGTGCTAAATTTGATGAGTTGACATTTGATCTTGTTGAACGCACTAAAGGCCCTGTTCGTCAAGCCCTTTCAGATGCTGGCCTTTCAGCAAGTGACATCAATGAAGTAATCTTGGTTGGTGGTTCAACTCGTATCCCAGCAGTTGTTGAAGCTGTTCGTAAAGAAACTGGTAAAGAACCAAACAAATCTGTTAACCCTGATGAAGTGGTTGCTATGGGTGCAGCTATTCAAGGTGGTGTGATTACTGGTGATGTGAAAGATGTTGTCCTTCTTGATGTGACTCCACTATCACTTGGTATTGAAACAATGGGTGGTGTCTTTACTAAATTAATTGATCGCAACACCACTATCCCAACGTCTAAATCTCAAGTCTTCTCAACAGCAGCAGACAACCAACCAGCCGTTGATATTCATGTTCTTCAAGGTGAGCGCCCAATGGCTGCTGATAATAAAACACTTGGTCGTTTCCAATTGACAGATATCCCAGCAGCACCACGTGGTATTCCACAAATTGAGGTAACGTTTGATATCGACAAAAACGGTATTGTTTCTGTTAAAGCAAAAGACCTTGGTACTCAAAAAGAACAAACTATTGTTATCCAATCAAATAGTGGTTTAACAGATGAAGAAATTGAAAAAATGATGAAAGATGCTGAAGCTAACGCAGAAGCAGATGCTAAACGTAAAGAAGAAGTTGATCTCAAAAATGATGTGGATCAAACTATCTTTGCAACAGAAAAAACACTTAAAGAAACTGAAGGAAAAGGCTTTGATACTGAAAGAGATGCTGCACAATCAGCCCTTGATGAATTAAAAGCTGCACAAGAATCAGGAAATCTTGAAGATATGAAAGCTAAGCTTGAAGCTTTAAATGAAAAAGCACAAGCTCTTGCTGTTAAAATGTATGAACAAGCAGCAGCGGCTCAACAAGCACAAGCTGGTGCAGAAAATCCTGGCGCTACAGAAAAAACTGACTCAGGTGATGATGTGGTTGATGGTGAATTTACAGAAAAATAATGTCTGATTATAATTTAGACGGGGCAGTCGCTTCGTCTAAATTTTTCAATAGTAAAGGATAGAAGATGAATAATACAGAATATTATGATCGATTAGGTGTTTCAAAGAATGCTTCACAAGATGAAATCAAGAAAGCCTATCGTAAATTATCAAAAAAATATCATCCAGATATTAATAAAGAACCAGGTGCCGAAGAAAAATACAAGGATGTTCAAGAAGCTTATGAAACCTTGGGTGATGAGCAAAAGAGAGCCAATTACGATCAATTTGGTTCTGCTGGTGCTAGTGGTGGTTTCGGTAATGGCTTTGGTGGTTCTGGCTTTGGCGGTTTTGACAGTTCAGGCTTTGGTGGCTTTGAAGATATTTTTTCAAGCTTCTTTGGTGGTGGCGCTAGCCGCAACCCTAATGCACCACGTCAGGGAGATGATTTACAATACCGTGTTGATTTAAGCTTTGAAGAGGCTGTCTTTGGTGCCGAAAAAGAGGTCCGTTATAATCGAGAAGCGGTCTGTCATACTTGTAGTGGGTCAGGTGCTAAACCAGGAACTAGTCCAGTAACCTGTCATAAGTGTCATGGGTCAGGTGTTATCAATGTTGACACACAAACACCTTTAGGCATGATGCGTCGTCAGGTGACTTGTGATGTCTGTCGTGGTACCGGTAAAGAAATCAAAGACCCTTGTCAAACATGTCATGGCACAGGACATGAAAAACAAGCGCATAAAGTGTCTGTCAAAGTCCCAGCCGGCGTTGAAACCGGCCAACAAATTCGTCTCCAAGGTCAAGGAGAAGCAGGCTTTAACGGAGGCCCATATGGTGACCTTTACATTGTTGTTAATGTGAAACCATCTAAACAATTCGAACGAGAAGGATCAACGATTTACTACACATTAAATATTAATTTTGTGCAAGCAGCTTTAGGCGATACCGTTGAGATTCCAACGGTGCATGGTTCTGTTGATATGGCAATCCCAGCTGGTACCCAGACAGGTAAAATTTTCCGTCTAAAAGGCAAAGGGGCACCAAGATTAAGAGGCGGCGCTCAAGGCGATCAACATGTAACGATTAATGTCGTCACACCTACCAAATTAAATGATGCGCAAAAACAAGCCTTGAAAGACTTTGCTAAGGCTAGTGGTCAAGAAGTTCATCCTAAGAAAAAAGGTCTTTTTGATAAAGTAAAAGATGTTTTTGAAGGAGAATAAAATACTTAAAAGTCTAGTTTATCTAGGCTTTTTAAGTTCTTTAAAACATTAATGAGACATTTATCAATAAATCATTCAACTCAGTCAAACATAGTTGCTTATTTATAGCCATCTTGTTATAATCTTAAGCATGACAAGATACAAAGCAACCATTGCCTATGATGGTACTCAGTTTTCTGGTTTTCAAAGACAATCTCATCAAAGAACCATTCAAGAAGAGATTGAAAAAACCTTATTAAAATTAAATAGTGGCCGAGAAGTTCTTATTCAGGGAGCCGGTCGAACAGATGCAGGCGTTCATGCTTATGGTCAAGTCATCCATTTTGACCTTCCTAATCTTCGTGACCTTGAAAAACTGCGTTTTGCGCTTGATACTCAGACACCTGATGATATTGACGTCAAAAAAATCGAAGTCGTCTCTGATGATTTTCACTGCCGCTATCAAAAACATACCAAAACTTACGAATTTTTAGTTGATATTGGCAGACCAAAAAATCCAATGATGCGCCATTATGCCACTCATTTTCCTTATCCGATTGAAGTTTCTTTAATAGAAGAAGCTATAAAAGATTTAGAGGGAACACATGATTTTACAGGATTTACAGCAGCAGGAACGTCTATTGAAAATAAAGTACGGACAATCACAACAGCTAAAGTCAGCTATGATGAGAGTCGTCACTTTCTCACTTTTGTTTTCACAGGAAACGGCTTTTTATACAAGCAAGTGAGAAATATGGTCGGTACACTTTTGAAGATTGGTAACAAACGAATGCCTGTCAATCAAATTCAAAAGATTATTGCTTCAAAAGATCGTCACCTAGCTGGACCTACAGCTGCACCAAATGGTCTTTACCTAAAGGAGATTAGTTATGAAGACTAATTATATATTAACCATTGCTGGAAGTGATGTGTTGAGTGGTGGTGGTTTACAAGCTGATTTAGCCACCTTTCATCACTTTCACCTCTTTGGCTTTTTAGCGCTCACAAGCATTGCGACTGTTTCTGAGTCAGGATTTGAAATAACAGCGATTGATGAGACTGTTTTTCAAAAACAACTGGATAGTTTGAAAGACATTTCATTTTCTGCCATCAAAATAGGTCTTTTACCCAATGAAGCAATTGCTAAAAAAACATTGGCATTTTTAAAAACAAAGAAAGATATACCTATTATTTTAGACCCAGTCCTTGTTTTTAAAGAAAATAATGATGATGAAGTGTCTAGTATGCGCAAACACCTCTTATCATTTTTCCCCTACACAACAATCATTACACCTAACTTAAAAGAAGCTGAACTTCTGTCTGGCATTAAAATTGCCACTCTTTCAGACATGAAAAAAGCAGCCAAACAGTTACATGAGGCTGGTGCCAAAATGGTGGTCATTAAGGGTGGTTCACGTTTTAATCAAAACGAAGCAATTGATCTTTTTTATGATGGGGAAAACTATGTAGACCTTACAAAACCACTTTTGACCATGAATAATACAGGTGCTGGCTGTACATTTGCCTCTACCTTATCAAGCTATTTAGCTAAGGGAGAAACCCCTCTTTTGGCAACCCGTTTTGCTAAAGATTTTGTCTACCAAGCGATTGCTAATGCTAATGAATATGGAGTTTTACAACAAGATGAAAAAAACTAATCTATCACAATTAACGACACTTGCTATCATCAGCTCACTAAGCATTATATTAGGGATTTATATTCAAATTAAAACGCCAACAGGCTTTTTAACCCTATTAGATGCTGGTATCTTCTTCACTGCCTTTTATTTTGGTAGTAAAGAAGGAGCTATTGTTGGTGGTCTATCTGGCTTTCTTATTGACCTTATTTTAGGTTATCCTAACTGGATGGTTATCAGTTTGTTTGCTCATGGTGGGCAAGGGTTTTTTGCCGGATGGGCTGGTCAAAAAAGAGGAGTCGGATTAATTTTTGCCACCATTACCATGGTTGGTGGTTATTTTTTAGCCTCTAATGCGATGTATGGCTATGCTGCGGCATCTGCTGATATTTATGGCAATTTATTGCAAAATATGGTTGGTATGGCAGTTGGTTTTAGTGTTAGTCAAGCTCTAAAACGTCTTAAAAAATAAAAAATCATACACTGACGACTAACAAAAAAAGTAAGAGGTTAAAAAATGGATTTACAAGAATTAAAAAAAGAGACTCAAAAAATAAGCCTTGATATCATTGAACGAAGTCAGATAAGAAGTGGTCAATTATTTGTTTTGGGTCTATCAAGTAGTGAAATTTTAGGACATCATATTGGAACAACTTCAAGTCTTGAAATTGGTGAGGTTGTTGTGAAAGAACTTTTAGATACCTTATCAGAAAAAGGTATTTATTTAGCGGTACAGGGTTGTGAGCACATCAATCGTGCTCTTGTTGTGGAGCGCGAGTTTGCTGAAAAACACAATCTTGAAATAGTCAGTGTCTTACCAACTCTTCACGCTGGTGGGAGTGGACAGATCGCAGCTTTTAAATACATGAAAGATCCTGTTGAGGTGGAACATGTGGTTGCTTTTGCTGGTCTTGATATAGGAGATACTAGCATCGGTATGCATGTTAAGCATGTTCAAGTTCCCATTCGACCAGTGATGAAAGAATTAGGTAAAGCCCATGTGACAGCTCTCTCTAGTCGTCCTAAATTAATTGGTGGTCAAAGAGCCCAGTATGCTAAAGATCCTATTCGAAAATTTTAAACAAGAAAAAGCTAGGATTAAAATCCTGGCTTTTTTAGTTAATAAGTTTGTTGAAAAATAAGTGAATGTCGTTGGCTGAAATGGCTGAATTGATTTACTAATTTCATCCCAACTTATTTTTTTGAGGTGAAGGAAGCTCTCCTTTTTTATAAACACCTGCCTGTGTTAAGGCTTTTTGATAAAGGGTATAAAAAGTATATTCTATTGGTAATTGAAAACCGCTTTTAGCAAAAATATCAATTCTAAAAACGAGTTGACCATTAGGTAAAGTCGTGATACCTAAGATTTCAGGCGCTTTAGTAATTTTTGGGTAATGAGGAACTTCTTCTTGATTGACTTGTTCTATGACACGTCTAACCTCAGTAACATCTGTGTTAGGAAAGATGGGAATATCAATTCTTGCACGAATTGGATAGCGAGATAGATTACTAACAACAGTGATGTTGCGATTGGGAATAAAATGCATAGTACCATCAAAATCTTTGACTTGAGTAGTTCTAATTCCGACTCTTGTGACGATACCATCAATGTTTCCTAAAACAACATTTTCACCAACATCTAATTGACGTTCACTAAGAATAAATATCCCATTAACAACGTCTGTTAGAAAACCTTGAGCTCCTAAACCTATAGCAACTCCGGCAATCCCTGCACCAGCTAATAGACCAGAGACAGGTACCCCCAGAATAATTAAGATGGAATAAATGAGAAAGAAATAGAGTAGATAATTCAATAAGTTTTGAAAGAGTTTTAACAGCGTTTCTCTTCTTTTGTCATCAACCTTTGAGGCTAATAAGACTCGGTCGAGAATATGATGGACTAAAAATTGAAAAATCCATTTGCCAATATAAAAACAGATAATGAGAAGGATTAAAGAAATCCCTTTTGAAATGATACTTTCTATCATTTCACCACTAAAAAATTGATTCCAATAAGTTGTAAATTGAGACATAATAACTCCTTTTTCTATTTCTATTAGTGTAACAAAATTTTTTTAAGAAATCACAATCAACATAGAAAAATTTATTTTGATAAGCAAAAGGTTTGAAAGTGGTCATCATTTTTAAAATAGGAAAAATCTAATGAATTCGTATAAAATGGTTTAAAAAAAGCAACAAATATGATAAACTAAACTGTAATCATATTATTTAAGGAGAATGACTTCATGTCTACATCGTTTGAAAACAAATCAACAAATCGAGGTGTTATCACATTTACGATTGGTCAAGACAAAATTAAACCTGCTCTTGACAAAACATTTAATCAATTAAAGAAAGATTTAGCTGTGCCTGGATTTCGTAAAGGCCACATTCCTCGTTCAGTATTTAACCAACGTTTTGGTGAGGAAGCATTGTATGAAAAGTCTTTAAATAGCGTTCTTCCAGATGCTTATGAAGCTGCTGTTGCTGAACTTGGTTTAGAGGTTGTTGCTCAGCCAAAAATCGATATCGTTTCAATGGAAAAAGGAAAAGACTGGGTTTTAACTGCTGAAGTAGTGACTAAACCTGAAGTTAAACTAGGAGATTATAAAGATCTTGAAGTATCAGTAGAAGAAACAAAAGATGTTGCTGATAGCGAAATTGATGAGAAAATTGAACGTGAGCGTCAAAACCTTGCAGAATTAGTTATCAAAGAAGAGGCTGCTGAAAATGGCGACACTGTCGTTATTGATTTCGTCGGTTCTGTTGATGGTACAGAATTTGATGGTGGAAAAGGTGAAAACTTTTCACTTGAACTTGGTAGCGGTCAATTTATCCCAGGCTTTGAAGACCAATTAGTTGGTGCTAAAGCTGGTGATAGTGTAACAGTTGAAGTGACTTTCCCTGAAGACTATCAAGCAGCAGACTTGGCTGGAAAAGATGCTAAGTTTGAAACAACTATTCATGAAGTGAAAACCAAAGAAGTACCAGAACTTGATGATGAGTTGGCAAAAGATATTGATGAAGAAGTGGAAACACTTGATGAATTAAAAGCTAAATATCGTAAAGAATTAGAAGAAGCTAAAGAAACAGCTTATCAAGATGCTGTAGAAGCGGCAGCTTTGGAACTTGCTGTTGAAAATGCTGAGATTGTTGAATTGCCAGAAGAAATGGTTCATGATGAAGTACACAGAGCAATGAACGAATTTATGGGCAATATGCAACGTCAAGGTATTTCACCAGAAATGTACTATCAATTAACAGGTACAACCGAAGATGATCTTCATAAACAATATGAAGAAGATGCTGAAAAACGTACAAAAACTAATCTTGTGATTGAAGCTATTGCAAAACAAGAAAACTTTGAAACAACTGATGAAGAAATTGAAAATGAAATCACAACATTGGCATCAGACTACAATATGGATGTTAAACAAGTGCGTTCATTGCTTTCAGAAGATATGTTAAAACATGATATTATGATGAAAAAAGCTGTAGACCTTATTACAAGCACAGTTAAAGTAAAATAATATCAATTCTTAAAAGTCAGGCTATCATATGATTAGCCTTGGCTTTTTCATTTGTGATAGTCAGATAATTTGTTTTAGTGCTAGTATTAAACAGCGACCATGATAATGGAAAACTTTTAATAATTTTGTTTTTGGCAAAAAGTTTTGACGAAACATTAAATTTAGCGTAAAATAAAGAATAATGACAAGGATAAGGAGAATAACTTTGGAATTAAAAGTATTTGCTGGACAAGAAAAAAGTGAATTATCAATGATTGAGGTGGCACGTGCCATTTTGGAAGAGCGTGGCCGAGACAATGAAATGCACTTTAGTGATCTTGTTAACGCCATTCAAAGCTATTTGGGCAAATCAGACGCTGATATTCGTGAAGGCTTACCCTATTTTTATGCGGATTTAAATACTGATGGTAGTTTTATTCCACTAGGAGAAAACAAATGGGGACTTCGTTCTTGGTATGCGGTTGATGAGATTGATGAAGAAATTATCACTCTAGAAGATGAAGAAGATGGTGCTCCAAAACGTAAGAAAAAGAGAGTCAACGCCTTTATGGATGGTGATGATGATGCTATCGACTATAGCGATGATGATCCAGAAGATGAGGATTTTGACGCTAATGATGATGATTTAGAATATGACGATGATGATCCAGATGATGAAAAATCAGAAGTAGAGTCATACGATTCAGAGTTAAATGAAATCATTCCAGAAGATGATCTTGATGAGGATGTTGATATTAACGAAGAAGAAGATGACGATGATGATGACGATGACTATTCAGATGATGATAATTCAGATGATATTTAGTTAATTGGTAATTGACAAATCTATCAAGATAGTTTATATTATTTACTGGGCACCTCTTTTTGAGGTCGACTAAGCTCCCTAAGCAATTAGGGAGCATTTTTTATTTTTTAACATTTATTAAAGGAGCAAAAGATGACAAAGTATATTTTTGTGACAGGTGGTGTTGTTAGTTCTATTGGTAAAGGGATTGTAGCAGCTAGTTTAGGAAGACTGCTTAAAAATCGTGGCTTAAAAGTAACGATTCAAAAGTTTGATCCTTATATCAATATTGATCCAGGAACCATGAGTCCTTATCAACACGGTGAAGTCTATGTAACAGATGATGGTGCTGAGACTGATCTTGACTTGGGTCATTATGAACGTTTTATTGACATTAACCTTAACAAATATTCTAACGTCACAACAGGTAAGATATACAGTGAGGTTCTTAAAAAAGAACGTAAAGGGGAATATCTTGGTGCCACTGTTCAAGTCATTCCACATATTACTGATGCCTTAAAAGAAAAAATTAAAAGAGCCGCTTCAACAACAGACTCTGATGTTATCATTACAGAAGTTGGTGGTACTGTTGGTGATATTGAAAGCTTACCGTTTTTAGAAGCTCTTCGCCAAATGAAATCAGATGTTGGTAGTGATAATGTGATGTATATCCATACAACACTCCTACCTTATTTAAAAGCGGCTGGTGAAATGAAAACCAAGCCAACACAACATTCAGTTAAAGAATTACGAGGGTTGGGGATTCAACCTAACATGTTAGTTATTCGAACAGAAAAACCAGTTGAGCAGGGCATTAAAAATAAACTAGCCCAATTTTGTGATGTAGCACCAGAAGCGGTTATCGAATCACGTGATGTTGAACATCTCTATCAAATTCCTTTAAACATGCAAGCTCAAAATATGGATCAAATTGTTTGTGATCATCTTCATCTTGATGTCCCAGAAGCTGATATGAGTGAGTGGACAGCAATGGTTGATAAAGTCATGTCACTTAAAAAGAAAACGAGAATTGCTCTTGTTGGTAAGTATGTAGAGTTGCCTGATGCTTATTTATCTGTTGTTGAGGCACTTAAACATTCAGGTTATATCAACGATTCAATGATTGATTTGAAATGGATCAATTCTAATGAAGTAACAGCAGAAACTGTTGACAGTATGTTATCTGATGCTGATGGCATCATTGTGCCTGGTGGATTTGGACACCGTGGAACAGAAGGTAAAATCGAAGCCATTCGTTATGCGCGTGAAAAAGATGTGCCAATGCTAGGAATTTGTCTTGGTATGCAACTTGCCTGTGTTGAGTTTGCAAGACATGTTTTACACTTAGAAGATGCTAATTCTTCAGAGCTTAATCCTGAGACTAACTATCCAATTATTGATATCATGCGTGATCAAATTGATATTGAAAATATGGGAGGGACTTTAAGACTTGGTCTTTACCCATGTAAACTAAAAAATGGCAGTGTTGCAGCTAAAGCTTACAATGATCAAGAAGTGATTCAAAGACGCCATCGCCATCGTTATGAGTTTAACACTAAATTCCGTGAACAGTTTGAAGAAGCTGGCTTTGTCTTTTCAGGTGTCTCACCAGACAATCGTTTAATGGAAGTTGTTGAATTACCTGATAAAAAATTCTTTGTGGCAGCGCAATATCACCCAGAGCTTCATAGCCGACCAAACCGTCCAGAAGAATTATACACCGCTTTTATCACAGCTGCTGTTAAAAATAGTCAATAATATAATAGAAAGAACTTCAAATTGTTTTGGAGTTCTTTATCTTTTAATTGAAATAAGTTATAATAACAACTATGAAAAAGTTAACATTATCAAAAATTATTATTATTGTTATAGGTATTTTAAGTATGATTTCTCTCGCGGCAACCTTCTATTTTTTCAATGAAGCACAAGTAAGAGCTGAGAAAACGTTTATTAATAATAAACCAACGCCTGAAACAGATCCTCTCTATGCCTATGAGAAAGAATTTGCAGCTTTAGAAAAGACAACCCTAGAAATGACAAATGGTGGACTCAAACAGGTGGCTTGGTACGTAGAGGCTCCTAAAAAGACTGATAAAACGGTTATTATTGTTCATGGTTTTTCATCAAGTAAAGAAAGAATGATGGCTTATGGCTGGTTGTTTCACAAATTAGGTTATAATGTTTTGATGCCAGACAATATTGCTGCAGGAGACAGTGAAGGACGAATCATTGGTTATGGTTGGAATGACCGTTTAAATATTATCAAGTGGTCAGAAATGTTAATAGATATTAAGCCAAACAGTCAAATCATCCTCTTTGGATTATCCATGGGAGGAGCTACAGTTATGATGGCTAGTGGAGAAGAAGAACTCCCTAAACAAGTAATAGCAATCATTGAGGATGCAGGCTACACTAGTGTTTGGGATGAATTAGTCTATCAAGCAAAAGACATGTACAACTTACCAGCTTTTCCACTTCTATATCAAGTGTCTGCTATGTCGAAAATTCGTGCAGGATTTACCTATGGAGAAGCTAGTTCTATTAAGCAATTAGAAAAAAACACCAGACCAATTCTCTTTATTCATGGCTCAGAAGACAAGTTTGTTCCCACTGAGATGGTTTATGAGAATTATGAGGCAACAACAGCCCCTAAAGAACTCTACATTGTTGAAGGAGCAGACCATGCCAAAACCTTTTCGACAGATGTTAAGGCTTATGAAGAAAAAATTGCTAGCTTTTTAAAGAAATATGATAAATAATATTGACAGATAAGAGTGAAATTGATATAATCTACTATGTTGTCAATCGCGGGGATGGCGGAATTGGCAGACGCGCAGGACTAAGGATCCTGTGACCGCTTTAGGTCGTGAGGGTTCAAGTCCCTCTCTCCGCAAATTAAGGACCAGCTTAGGCTGGTCTTTTTATATTCCTCATAAGAAAGCGTTTTTTCTGATTTCTAAAGACTGGTATTTTTAGAAGGAATGTGATAAAATGAACGAGTAATAGGAAAAATCCTAAAAAATATTGAGGAGGCTATTAAAATGCCAATCGTTTCAGCAGAAAAATTTGTCAAAGCAGCACGTGAAAACGGCTATGCTGTTGGTGGATTTAATACAAATAACCTTGAATGGACACAAGCTATCTTGCGTGCCGCAGAAGCTAAAAAAGCTCCAGTTCTTATCCAAACGTCTATGGGAGCAGCTAAATACATGGGTGGTTACCGCGTTGCTCGTAACCTTATTGCTAACTTAGTTGAAGCAATGAATATCACAGTGCCTGTAGCTATTCATTTAGACCATGGTCACTACGAAGATGCCCTAGAAGCTATCGAAGTTGGTTACACATCAATCATGTTTGATGGTTCTCATTTACCAATTGAAGAAAACCTTGAAAAAGCGCGTGAAGTAGTTGCTTTAGCACATTCAAAAGGTATTTCAGTTGAAGCTGAAGTAGGTACTATCGGTGGTGAAGAAGATGGTATCATTGGTAAGGGCGAGCTTGCTCCAATTGAAGACGCTAAAGAAATGGTTGCAACAGGTGTTGACTTCTTAGCAGCTGGTATCGGTAATATTCATGGTCCATACCCAGAAAACTGGGAAGGATTAGACCTTGACCACTTGAAGAAATTAACAGAAGCTCTTCCAGGTGTGCCAATCGTTTTACATGGTGGTTCAGGTATTCCTGATGAGCAAATCAAAGAAGCTATCACCTTAGGTGTTGCTAAAGTTAACGTTAACACTGAAGGTCAAATTGCCTTTTCAGATGCTACTCGTCAATTTGCAGCAGAATACAATGCTAACGCAGCAGAATACGATAAGAAAAAATTATTTGACCCACGTAAATTCTTAGCACCAGGTATTAAAGCCGTTCAAGATGCTATTGAAGAACGTATCGATGTTTTCGGATCAGAAAACAAAGCCTAGCCATAAGTTATTATGAGAGTCTACCTTATAAGGTGGACTCTTTTTTATTTGAAGTCGTTAATGTTCTTTGCATAAAGTCTTTCTTATCAAACATTTCAAGAAAATGTCCTTGCTATCTTTTTTAGCTTATGTTATAATACTACGGTATGTGGTGCTAGCACATCCTTATATATTCTACGTAGGAGGAAACACAAATGTCTAAAGTATGTTACTTTACAGGTCGTAAGACTGTATCAGGAAACAACCGTTCACACGCGATGAACCAGACAAAACGTACTGTTAAACCAAATCTTCAAAAAGTAACTGTTTTGATTGATGGTAAACCTAAAAAAGTTTGGGTATCAGCTCGTGCACTTAAATCTGGAAAAGTAGAACGTGTTTAAGAAACGTTAAACAAGATTTCTTGTTTCATGGAAAGGGCGCAAGCTCTTTTTATATTGCTCAAAAACTGAAAAAAGTGGCCAGATAATTGAAAAGACAATGATTTTTTTACAATGTCTAGATAATATGATAAAATAAACTGATAAAAACTTTTTGAGGTAGTGAATATGACTGTAAAAATTAATACAAAAGATGGTCAAATTGAATTGTCAGACGATGTTATTGCAACAGTCGTTGGCGGTTCAGCAACAGAAATTTTTGGTGTTGTTGGAATGGCAAGCAAAAGTACACTAAAAGATAATTTTCAAGCTCTTTTGCGCAAAGAAAACTACGCAAAAGGTGTTGTTGTGAGATCAACAGAAGAAGGCATTTCTGTCGATGTGTACACTGTTATGAGTTATGGTGTTAAAATTAGTGAAGTGTCTAAAAACATTCAAGAGCGTGTTAAATTTAATCTTGAAAACCAATTGGGAATTTCAGTGGATATGGTCAATGTCTATGTCCAAAATATCAAGGTGGTAGGAGAAGACTAGTGTCAAATATTACAACAAGTTTATTCCAAGGGATGGTACAAGCAGCAAGTACTCGTCTTAACAAACAAGCAGAATACGTCAATTCATTAAATGTTTTTCCAGTGCCCGATGGTGACACAGGAACTAACATGGGTATGACCGTAGAAAATGGTGCTAAAGAAGTTGCCGGAAAAACTGCTAAAACAGTTGGAGAGGTTGGAGAAATTCTCTCTAAAGGACTTTTAATGGGTGCTAGAGGGAACTCTGGAGTAATCACTTCACAACTATTTCGTGGTTTTGGTCAAAGCATCAAAGGAAAAGAAGAACTTGATGGCAAGGATTTGGCTCAAGCTCTTCAATCTGGAGTTGAGGTTGCCTATAATGCTGTTATGAAACCTGTTGAAGGGACTATTTTAACAGTCTCTCGAGGAGCAGCAAGAGCTGCCATTAAAAAAGCTGAAGAAACAGATGATGCTGTTGAAGTGATGCGCGCTGCACTTGATGGTGCAAAAGCCGCTTTAGCTAAGACTCCCGATTTACTGCCAGTTCTTAAAGAAGTTGGTGTTGTTGATTCTGGCGGTCAAGGTCTTGTCTACATCTATGAGGGCTTTTTATCTGCATTGACAGGTGATTATATGGTGTCAGAAGAGTTTGAAGCCACTCCAGCGATTATGAGTGAGATGATAAACGCTGAACACCATAAAGCTGTTGTGGGACACGTGGCAACTGAGGACATTACATACGGTTATTGTACAGAAATTATGGTAGGTCTTAAACAAGGACCAACCTATGTCAAAGAATTTGATTACAATGATTTTCAAAATTATCTCAGCAATCTCGGTGATTCTCTTTTAGTGGTTAATGATGATGAGATTGTAAAAGTCCATGTCCATACAGAAGATCCAGGTCTTGTCATTCAAGAAGGTCTCAAATATGGTGCTTTAATGAAAGTTAAAGTGGACAATATGAGAAACCAACATGATACACAAGTCCAAAAAGTAAACGACAATGAACCAAAAGAGCGTAAAGAATATGGTATTATTGCCGTTGTTGCAGGTGAAGGACTAGCAAATATCTTTAAATCGCAAGGTGTTGATCATGTGATTTCTGGAGGGCAAACAATGAACCCCTCTACAGAAGATATTGTTAAAGCAATTGAAGCAGTTAATGCTGATAATATTATTATCTTACCAAACAACAAAAATATTTTTATGGCTGCTCAAACAGCGGCTGAGGTTGTTGATGTACCTACTAAAGTCGTTGAAACAAGAACTATTCCGCAAGGATTTACTAGTCTTTTAGCCTTTAATCCTTCAAATTCTCTTGAAGAAAATTTTGAAGCTATGACTGAGAGTCTATCAGATGTAACCAGTGGTGGTGTGACATTAGCAGTAAGGGATACTACCATTGATGGATTAGCGATTAAAAAAGATGATATTTTAGGAATGGTTAATGGTAAAATTGTTGTCTCAAACCCTGATATGGAGAGTGCTCTTAAAGAAACCTTCAATCAGATGATTGATGAAGATAGTGAGATTATTAGCATCTACGTCGGTGAAGACGGTTCAAAAGGAATATCAGACAAGATTGTTAGTTATCTTGAGGAAACTTATGATGATTTAGACATTGAAGTTCACCAAGGGGATCAACCTGTTTATCCATACTTGATGAGTGTTGAATAATTAGCAAATGATAAAAAAGTCGTTAGAATACTCTAACGACTTTTCTCTTAGTTGTAAATCTTTTTAATATCTTTTTTAAACCACTTATCGCGAAAAATGAACCACTTACCTTGATTCTTGTGTCAAGGTTTTTTCTTTTTGCTATGATAAGACTGTAAGGAGGGCTATCATGCTTATCAAAACAAAGAATCTTAGTAAATCCTATGGCAGTAAACTGGCTCTGAAAGATCTTACCATTGAATTGCTTGAAGGAGAATTGGTTGCCTACTTAGGAACAAATGGTGCTGGCAAATCAACAACAATGAAATTATTAACAGGTCTCTTGGAAGCTAGTTCGGGTCAAATCAGCAAAAAATTAGGTTTATCTGTGGGTGTTGTTTTTCAAGAGAGTGTCTTAGACAGTGATTTGACAGTAGCACAAAATTTAAAAAGTCGCATCGCCTTATATCACCACAAAAATCAAGAGTGGTATGAGAAGTTACTTGACCTGTTAGAAATAAAACCACTGTTGACGAAACGCTATGGTTTATTATCTGGAGGACAAAGACGTCGTGTTGATATTGCAAGGGCACTCGTTCACCAACCAGATATTTTATTCTTAGATGAGCCGACAACAGGATTAGATGTGCAAACGAGAACACTTTTGTGGCAATTTTTAAATCGCTTGAAAGAACAAGGGCTAACCATATTTTTAACGACTCATTACCTGGAAGAAGCTGAGCAGGCAGACAAGATTTATATCTTAGAAGAAGGAAGACTCCTTGCTCAAGGAAAAGTGTCAGAATTGATTGCCACTCATGCTAAAAATCGTCTTTTCATCACTTGTAACCCCGCATCGTCTCGTCATTTTGAAGGTGCTAGACGGATAGATAGTCAGACTCTTGTTTTTGAAGCCATCACTACAAAGGACAGTATTGCTATTTTAAGTCGCTACGCACCTGACATTCTTGATTTTAACTATCAAAAAGCGACCTTAAGTGATGCCTTTATGGCACTAACTGGAAAGGAAATCAAATGATATCTACATTAATCAAACGTCATATTCGTCTTTATTTTAGTAATAAAATGAGAGTGATCTTTTCGATGCTTGGCGCTCTTATTGGTTATGGTTTATATTTCTTGTTTTTGCGAGATAATTTATTAGAAGCTTTCGACTCACTACCTGATGCTAATCAGATTTTAGATTTGTGGATGATGGGCGGGGTTTTAGCCACAGCTGCTATTAGTACGACTTTATCTGCTGTATCGCGCTTTGTCTATGATAGAGAACGTCAAGTGATGGCTGATTTATTGCTAACAGAAGTAGGTTTATGGCGTTTACAACTCTCTTACTTTTTAAGTGCCACTCTAGTTGGTATCGTGATGCAAATAGTTGTTTCTTTTTTGAGTTTAACAACTCTTTATCTCCAGTATCAATTATTGTTGTCTTTACCACAACTGTTAGTTCTCTTTTTCGCCATTTGTTTGACATCTCTGGTTTGTTCGTTAATGGCGATGTTACTGCTCTACTTTATTAAAAAGAGTAGTACCTTAGAAGTCTTGGGCAATATTGTTGGCACTCTGGCTGGTTTTTTAACAGGTTCCTACATTAGTATAGGAGTCTTACCACTAGTGGCTCAAAAAGTTTTAACCTACACACCTGCCATTTACCTATCCTCTTTATATCGCCAGATTCTTCTGGATAATCGGTTTGATGGTCTCACACAATCGATGAGAGAATTCTTAGGTATCGGGGTGAATTGGCAGCACTTGACAACGATAAGAGAAGATGCCATAGTATTAGTGATTATTGTTATCCTTATAAGCATCATATTGATTCTCATAAACAAATTTGTAAAAAAAGGGGTGATGGCAGATGGATTGTCGCTTTGAAGAAGACCGTTCAAAAGAACAGTTAGAAATCATTATCAAAAAAGCTAGCTATGATAAAGAAGTGGCTGATTTGTTACATTATTTAGAGCTTTTTTCGGAAATCACACCAAATGTCATTCCGGTTAAAACAGAAGATCGCATTGTCCTCCTAAAAGTGGAAGACTTGATTTTGGTTGATGTCGATGGCACTCAACTCATTTTAGAAACAATGACAGGGACACTTCGCACAAATGACCGTCTTTATAAGTTTAAGGAACGTCTAAAAAATCCTAATTTTGTCCAAGTGTCAAAACAAAGTCTTATCAACATCAACCATTTAAATTATCTAGAAGCAAGCTTTTCAGGTAATATGACAGCTAGATTAGATAAGAATATTAGAACTATTGTTAGTCGCAGGTATTTGAAAGAGTTAGAAGCGCGTTTAGGTTTATAAGGAGAAGTATCATGAAAAAATATTGGAACCATTTTATTTTTGGCATAGGAATTGGGATGATTATCTACATTTTATTCCTTTTAGTGTTTAAAACACCCGTACAAACTGTTCAACAAATTATAATAACAGTTGTTTTAAGTGGCTTTATCGGCTTGGCATCACTATTTTATGAGATAGAACGCTGGTCCTTTTTACAAAAATCTCTTAGTCATTTGACGGTTGTTTTTCTTATCGTTTTTGCAATGAACTATTTTAATCATTGGGTTGATTTTGGTGCTAATTTGGGCGTTTACTTGGGCTTCATTATCCAGTTTTTCATCATTTATTTTGCCATTTCCTTTATCATGTTTTTAATTTCTAAAAAGCAGGTACAAGAAATCAATGACAAACTCAAAAAAAAGAAAGGCTAGCTTGACAAGTCCTCTCATTTATTATAGAATGGTTTAGTATGTTTAGTAACTGATCAAAGAAATAGCCGGCTAAACGAATACAAAAATCTAATGAGGAGGTATTCAAAGTGAAACGTACTTTTCAACCAAGTAAAATCCGTCGTCAACGTAAACATGGTTTCCGTCATCGTATGGCAACAAAAAACGGACGTCGCGTATTAGCAAGCCGTCGTCGTAAAGGACGCAAAGTATTGTCTGCATAATAACAGAAGATAATAAAACAAAAATCAGCGGGAACTCGAGCCTGTTGATTTTTTTGTTGAAAAATTCTTATTTAATAGGTGAGCTAAAGAAAATAGAAAGTATGATATAATAAATAAAACCTACCCTTAGATAAATGTTAAAGTAAACGTTAGAAAGGAAGAAAATAGGTGCTCTAGCATCACTAGAAAATCACTTATTTTATAATAATGATGAAGATTTTTGATACCCATACCCATTTAAATGTTTCTCATTTTTTTGATCGTGAAGAAGAAGAGATAGCCATTGCCAAAGAATTTGGTGTGGTTAAGATGAATATCGTTGGTTTTGATCAAGAAACGATTGAAAGAAGTCTTGAACTTTCTCAAAAATACCCCAATTTATACTCAACCATTGGGTGGCATCCCACAGAAGCAGGCACTTACACAGATGAGGTGGAAGCTTTTATCAAGTCTCATTTGTCAGATGAAAAAGTGGTCGCTGTTGGTGAAATCGGTCTTGATTATCACTGGATGACAGCACCAAAAGAAGTCCAAAAAACCGTTTTTAAGCGCCAAATTAAACTGGCGAAAGACCACGAGCTACCTTTTGTGATTCACACAAGAGATGCTCTAGAAGATACCTATCAAGTGTTAAAAGAAGAGGGTGTTGGTCCTTATGGTGGCATTATGCACTCTTATTCAGGTTCATTAGAGATGGCTGAAAAATTGATTGCCCTTGGGATGATGATTTCCTTTTCTGGTGTTGTTACCTTTAAAAAAGCCTTAGAGGTTCAAGAAACAGCTAAAAATATTCCCTTAGATAAATTATTGGTTGAGACAGATGCTCCTTATCTAGCACCTGTTCCAAAAAGAGGTCGTGAAAACAAGCCAGCCTATACGCGCTATATTGTTGAAAAAATTGCTGAATTAAGAGGTATACCAGTGGAAGAAGTGGCAGATGCCTCTTATCAAAATGCTAAAAGGATATTTAAACTTGACTAAGAAAATTAAGATACAAGAAGTTGTTGTGGTTGAAGGTAAGGATGATACGACCAATCTGAGACGTTTTTATGACGTGGATACCTATGAAACGAAAGGGTCTGCCCTAACAGAAGACGATATTGAAAGGATTGAACGCTTGCATCAGTTGCGAGGAGTGATTGTGTTTACCGATCCAGATTATAGCGGTGAGCGAATTAGAAAAAGGCTTATGACTGCTATACCAACTCTTAAGCATGCCTTTTTAAATCAAAATGAAGCAAGACCCAAATCTAAAACCAAAGGGCGTTCGCTTGGTGTGGAGCACGCTAGCTTTGAAGACCTTGAAAAAGCATTAAAAGGTGTGACACAGTCATTTGATGATGACAATCAGTTTGATATTAAAAGGTCAGACCTTGTTCGTCTTCGATTAATCTTATCTGAGGATAGTCGTAGACGTAGAGAATTTCTAGGGCAAGAGTTACGTATTGGCTATAGTAACGGCAAACAACTATTAAATCGATTAGAACTTTTCGGCATTTTATTAAAAGATGTGGAAGAGTCGATGACAAAGTATGAGAAGGAAGAACATGAGAATAGCAGATTATAGTGTGACAAGAGCCATTTTAGAGAGATATGGTTTTACTTTTAAGAAATCATTTGGTCAAAATTTTTTAACCGATACTAATATTCTTCAAAAAATTGTTGCAACAGCAGAGATTGATGAAGGGGTCAATGTCATTGAAATTGGTCCAGGAATTGGAGCGCTAACTGAGTTTTTAGCTGAAAGTGCGGCAGAAGTGATGGCTTTTGAGATTGATGAGCGTCTAGTTCCCATCCTATCAGATACGCTAAGAGATTTTGACAATGTGACTATTATTAATGAAGATATTTTAAAAACAGATTTAGCCACTCATATCAGACAATTTAAAAATCCCAATCTTCCCATTAAAGTTGTAGCTAATTTACCCTACTACATCACAACCCCAATTCTCATGCATTTGATTGCTAGTAAAATCCCTTTTAGCGAGTTTGTCGTCATGATGCAAAAAGAAGTGGCTGATCGGATTTCAGCTCAACCAAACACCAAGGCTTATGGGAGTTTATCTATAGCAGTCCAATATTATATGACAGCCAAAGTTGCTTTTATTGTCCCGAGAACAGTTTTTGTTCCTGCACCAAACGTTGACTCTGCCATTTTAAAAATGGTTAGACGTCCAGAACCGTTGGTGTCTGTTTTAGATGAGGACTTCTTTTTCAAGGTGACCAAAGCTAGCTTTGTGCATCGTAGGAAAACCCTTTGGAATAATTTAACTAACTATTTTGGTAAAAGTGAAGCTGTTAAAGACGCACTAGAAAAGGCACTGACTGATGCTGACATTTCTCCAAAGATTAGAGGAGAAGCATTGAGTATCAGTGAATTTGCTAGCTTAGCTGATCAGCTAAAACATCACGGACTTTAAATTCAAGACGATTACGAATAATAAGAAAAGTAAAGCATTTGTCTATTGGATGTTTATTTAATAGGCTATGCTTTTTGATTTTTTAAAGAGATATTCCTTATTGAGAATGGCTACAAATTGAGTTTTTTGATATAATGAAGGTATTACTTTTAAAGGAGTTCACTTGGAAGGAAAAATTATAAAAGCTCTTGCAGGTTTTTACTATGTTGAGTCAGATGGACAAGTGTATCAAACGAGAGCACGTGGTAATTTTCGCAAGAAAGGTCAAACGCCCTATGTTGGGGACAGAGTGGTTTTTTCAGCCGAAGAAAATTCTGAAGGCTATATCTTAGAGATTTTGGAACGAAAAAATGCTCTTGTTAGACCACCCATTGTTAACATTGATCAAGCAGTTGTTATCATGAGCGCCAAAGAACCAGATTTCAATCATAATCTCTTAGATCGTTTTTTGGTTTTACTAGAACACAAAAAAATCAAACCAATCATTTATATCACAAAACTTGATTTACTATCAGACATGTCTGAAATGGCTATTGTGCGTGCTGAGTATCAAAAAATCGGTTATCCTTTTTTATATACGTTAGAGGAATTGTTGCCTCTACTAAAAGATAAAATCACTGTTTTTATGGGACAAACAGGAGTGGGTAAATCAACACTTCTTAATAAAATGGCTCCCGACTTGGCACTTGAAACGGGTGAAATTTCTGACAGCTTAGGAAGAGGTAAACACACCACAAGATCGGTTAGTTTTTATGACCTTAATGGTGGTAAAATTGCTGACACACCAGGATTTAGCTCACTTGATTATGAAATTACAACCAGTGAAAACCTCAATAAAGCCTTCCCAGAAATCTATCAACTCAGTCAAACCTGTAAATTTAGAAGTTGCACCCATACTCACGAACCAAGTTGTTCAGTAAAAGATGCTTTAGCAAGCGGAGAGTTATGGCAAAAACGTTATGACACTTATCTGCAACTGCTAAGTGAAATTCAAAATCGTCGCGAAACATATAAAAAAACCATAAAAAGAAAGTAGGTCACCCATCGTGAAATATAAAATTGCCCCATCAATCTTATCTGCTGATTATGCAAATTTTGCTTCTGAATTAAGACGAATTGAAGAAACTGATGTAGAGTATGTCCATATTGATATCATGGATGGCCAATTCGTTCCTAATATCACCTTTGGAGCAGGTGTTGTCGCAAGCATGCGTCAACATAGCAAACTATTTTTTGATTGTCATTTGATGATTGTTAATCCTGAACGTTACGTTGAAGAGTTTGCCCAAGCAGGAGCAGACATGATGACGATTCATGTAGAAAGTACCCCACATATCCACGGTGCGCTACAAAAAATTAAAGCAGCTGGCATGAAAGCAGGTGTCGTGATAAACCCAGGAACACCTGTTGAGATGGTTGAATCAGTTTTAGAACTCGTTGATCAAGTACTTGTCATGACCGTTAATCCTGGTTTTGGTGGTCAAGCCTTTATTCCTGAAATGATGAGTAAGGTTGAAAAAGTGGCTGCACTAAGAGAAGCAAAAGGTTTGGCCTTTGATATTGAAGTGGATGGTGGTATTGACCATGAGACCATTAAGTTAGCAAAAAAAGCTGGTGCCAATGTTTTCGTTGCAGGTTCTTATCTTTTTAAAGATGATTTCAAGGCACGTGTTGCAGCTTTACGTGAGGCTTTAAATGATTAATATTGCTTTATTTACAGGAGGAGTTCTTGATACCTGGCAAGGGAACTTTGATTTCTATGTTGGTGTTGACCGTGGCAGTTTGTTTCTACTAGAACAAAACCTTCCTTTGACCATGGCAATCGGAGACTTTGATTCTGTCAGTGAGACAGAATTTGAGCGCATTAAAAAGCAAGCTCAAAAACTTTATCTTGCTAAACCAGAAAAAAACGATACCGATACAGAAATGGCTTTGAAAATCATTTTCAAAACCTATCCCAAGGCTCATGTGACCGTTTTTGGTGCTCTTGGTGGTCGGATTGACCATGAGATGAGTAATCTATTTTTACCAAGTGATCCTGATCTTTATCCTTTAATGACGCAAATCACTCTATGTGATGCCCAAAACAATATCCGTTTTTATCCCAAGGGTGAGCATCTTGTTGAAAAAAATCCTAATATGACTTATGTCTCATTTATGACAAATGACGATAGCGAGCTCACGATTACAGGGGCAAAATACGAATTAACCAAGCAAACTTTTTTTAAAAAACAAATTTACACCAGTAATGAATTTATTAATCAACCGATTACAATTGATGTCTCATCAGGCTATGCTATTGTGATTCAGTCTAAAGATAGGAGTTAGTATGCTAATCATTAGTATCGTTCTGATTTTTTTAAGTCTAATTGTTATTCTGTTAAGCTATCTCAAGATTAGCCGGTTGGAAAAACAGTTGACAAAAACAGTCAATCAGCAACTTGAACACTTTTCTGAGCAGTTGTCCTATCAGGTGGAGATGACCAATAAAAATCAATTGATTGACCATCAAGCACAACTCAATCACTTACAGACAAATTTGTACCAGCAATTAAATGAGATGCGAGATGTTCTTCACCAAAATCTAACAGCCAATCGAGATAGTTCAGATAAACGTTTAGAACAAATCACGTTGTCTCTTGGTCAATCTGTAAAAGACATGCAAATATCCAACGAAAAACGTTTGGAAGAGATGCGACAAACGGTTGAAGAAAAATTAGAAAAAACCCTACATAGTCGCCTTAAAACGTCATTTGAGTCTGTTTCTAGACAACTTGAAAGTGTTAATAAAGGTTTAGGAGAAATGAAGACGGTGGCGCGTGATGTCGGCACTCTCAATAAGGTCTTATCTAATACCAAAACAAGAGGTATTTTAGGAGAACTGCAACTCGGTCAAATCATTGAAGATATTATGACAGAAAATCAATATGAAAGAGAATTTTCGACCGTTAAAGGCTCTAATGACCGCGTTGAGTATGCTATCAAACTGCCGGGTAATCAGCAAGGAGAATATGTCTATCTGCCTGTTGACTCAAAGTTCCCTCTAGAAGATTATTATCGTCTTGAAGATGCCTACGAATCAGGAGACAAAGAGCTCATTGAACGTTATAGAAAATCACTCTTGGTGAGTATCAAACGTTTTGCCAAGGATATCAAACAAAAATACCTTAATCCACCACAAACAACTAATTTTGCTATCATGTTTTTACCAACTGAAGGCCTCTACTCAGAAGTGGTGCGTCATGCCAGCTTTTTTGATAGCTTAAGAAGAGACGAAAATATCGTTGTTGCTGGGCCATCAACCTTATCAGCCATTTTGAATTCACTGTCTGTTGGCTTTAAAACGCTCAACATTCAAAAAAATGCTGATGATATTAGTAAGGTCTTAGGCAACGTCAAATCTGAATTTGGTAAATTTGGTGGTCTCTTACAGACAGCCCAAAAACAATTGAACCAAGCGAGCAATAATATTGATAAATTATTAACCACAAGAAGTCATGCGATTGACCGTGCACTTAGAAATATTGAACTCTATGAAGATGATTACACACGATCACTTCTCCAAACGCCGTTCTTAGAAAATGAGGAAGACAATGAAAATTAATCAGATGAAAAAAGATGAGTTATTTGAAGGCTTTTACTTGATTAAATCAGCAGAACTTCGAAAAACCCGTGCAGGTAAAGACTTTATTGCTATGACTTTTCAAGATGATACTGGTGAAATTAATGGTAATCTTTGGGACGCTCAACCCTATAATGTTGATGAGTTTGTTGCAGGAAAGGTTATCCACATGACTGGACGCCGTGAAGTTTATAACGGTTCACCTCAAGTGAATCAAATTACCCTTAGAAATGTCCGTCACGGAGAACCAAATAACCCAAGTGACTTTAAACCAAAATCAGATATTGATCTAGAAGATGTTAAGGATTATTTAGAACAGATGATGTTCAAGATTGAAAATGCAACTTGGCAAAGGATTGTTCGTGCTCTTTATCGTAAATTTGATAAGGAATTTTTCACTTTTCCAGCAGCAAAAACGAATCATCATGCTTTTGAGTCTGGTCTTTCTTATCATACGGCAACGATGGTTCGTTTAGCAGATGCGATTGGTGATATTTACCCAGCACTTAATAAAAGTTTACTCTTTGCAGGTATTATGCTACACGACTTAGCAAAAGTCATCGAGTTAACCGGTTCAGAAAATACGCAATACACCATAAGAGGAAATCTTATCGGCCATATTGCTCTTATTGATGAGGAAATCACAAAAGTCATTAATGAATTAGGGATTGATGATAGTAAAGAAGAGGTTACCGTTTTAAGACATCTTATTTTAAGTCATCACGGACAACTAGAATACGGTAGCCCTGTTCGTCCAAAAATCATGGAAGCTGAAATCCTTCACTTTATTGATAATATCGATGCAGAAATGATGATGATGACAACCGCTCTAAAAAGTGTGGGACCTGGTGAGATGACCAATAAAATCTTCGCCATGGATAATCGTTCCTTCTATAAACCTCGTTTTGAATCATAAATCACGAAAAATGAACCTTTTTTTAGAGAAAAGGTTCGTTTTTTCTTAATCCTATGATATAATATAACAAATAAACACTTGAGGTTGAAAAGATGAAGTTACGTCGTAGTGAACGCATGGTAGTTATTTCTAACTACTTAATTAATAATCCTTATAAGATAACGAGTTTGAGTACTTTTTCTGAGAAATACGAATCTGCCAAGTCATCCATTTCTGAAGATATTGCTATCATTAAAAAAGCCTTTGAAGAAAGTGCTATTGGTAAGATCGATACCATTACGGGTGCTAACGGCGGTGTTATTTTCACACCAACTATTTCAGAAAAAGAAGCGCGTTTAATCACTGAAGAATTATCGACTAGTCTTTCAAATAGTGATCGTATCCTTCCGGGTGGTTATATTTACTTATCGGATTTACTTAGTACCCCAGAAATTCTAAGAAACATTGGACGTATCATTGCTGATGCGTTTAAAGAAGAAAAGATAGACGTGGTAATGACAGTAGCAACCAAAGGAGTTCCTTTAGCAAATGCCGTTGCCAATGTTTTAAATGTACCATTTGTCATTGTTAGACGCGATTTAAAAATTACTGAAGGTTCTACGGTGAGTGTCAACTATGCGAGTGGGTCAAGTGATCGTATTGAAAAAATGTTTCTTTCAAAACGGAGTTTAAAACCAAATAGTAAAGTATTAATCGTTGATGACTTTTTAAAGGGTGGTGGGACCATTTCTGGAATGATTAGTCTACTAAAAGAGTTTGAAAGCACTCTGGTTGGCGTGGGCGTCTTTGCAGATAATAATCAACAAAAGCACTACCAATTTGATTACAAATCTCTCTTACACATTTCTAAAATTGATATTGACAATCAGATAATAGATGTGGAATTGGGTAATCTATTTGATAACTAATAGGATTTCCTTTGGGAATCCTTTTTCTTTATAAAATCATTGACAAAATAGCTATTCTTGTGTTACCATATAAGACGGTACTTTTTACTTTTGGTCTCTCAAAAGTGTACAGAGACGTGCTGACAAATGTTGCAAAAGTACACCAAGATTAAGGATGTCACCAATCGCTTAATCAACCAAAAATAAAAAAATACAGGAGAATGTAGATGCCTACAATTAATCAGTTGGTACGTAAACCACGTAAATCTAAAGTAGAAAAATCTGACTCACCAGCTTTGAACATTGGTTATAATAGTCATAAAAAAGTTCAAACCAAATTGTCATCACCTCAAAAACGTGGTGTTGCAACTCGTGTTGGAACAATGACACCTAAAAAACCTAACTCAGCTCTTCGTAAATTTGCTCGTGTACGTTTAAGTAACCTTATCGAAGTAACTGCATATATTCCAGGAATCGGTCACAACTTACAAGAACACAGTGTTGTGCTTATTCGTGGTGGACGTGTAAAAGACCTTCCAGGGGTACGTTACCATATCGTTCGTGGTGCACTTGATACTGCAGGTGTTACTGATCGTAAACAAGGCCGTTCTAAATACGGTACTAAACGTCCAAAAGGCTAAGAAGGGAGAATAAGAAATGAGTCGTAAAAACCAAGCGCCTAAGCGCGAAGTATTACCAGATCCATTGTACAATTCAAAACTTGTAACACGTCTTATCAACCGCGTTATGCTTGATGGAAAACGTGGAACAGCTTCAAGTATTGTTTATGGTGCATTTGATCAAATTAAAGAAGCTACTGGAACAGATGCTAATGAAGTATTTGAAACAGCAATGGAAAATATTATGCCTGTACTTGAAGTACGTGCACGTCGTGTTGGTGGTTCTAACTACCAAGTACCTGTTGAAGTGCGTCCAGAACGTCGTACAACATTAGGTCTTCGTTGGTTAGTTAATGCATCACGTTTACGTGGTGAACACACTATGCAAGACCGTCTTGCTAAAGAAATTATGGATGCAGCAAATAACACTGGTGCCTCAGTTAAAAAACGTGAAGATACTCACAAAATGGCTGAAGCAAACCGTGCATTCGCTCACTTCCGTTGGTAATCTTAGCTGGCATATCACCATATATCCATTAAGACTAAAAAACGGGTAGGTCCTGCCTATCCGTCTTTTCTAAATAATGATATAATAAGAATAGAAAAAAATAAAATAGGAGACTAAATTAATGGCTCGCGAATTTTCATTAGAAAAAACACGTAATATCGGTATCATGGCTCACGTTGATGCTGGTAAAACAACAACAACAGAGCGTATCCTTTACTACACTGGTAAAATCCATAAAATCGGTGAAACTCATGAAGGTGCCTCACAAATGGACTGGATGGAACAAGAGCAAGAGCGTGGAATCACAATCACTTCTGCGGCAACAACTGCTCAATGGAAAAACCACCGTGTTAACATTATCGACACACCAGGACACGTGGACTTCACCATTGAAGTACAACGTTCTCTTCGTGTTCTTGACGGTGCGGTAACCGTTCTTGACTCACAATCAGGTGTAGAACCTCAAACAGAAACAGTTTGGCGTCAAGCAACTGAATATAAAGTTCCTCGTATTGTATTTGCTAACAAAATGGATAAAGTGGGAGCTGACTTCCTTTACTCAGTAAGTACACTTCATGATCGCTTACAAGCTAATGCACACCCAATTCAATTACCAATTGGTTCAGAAGATGACTTTGTTGGTATTATCGACCTTGTTACGATGAAAGCTGAAATCTACACTAATGACTTGGGTACTGATATTCGTGAAGAAGAAATTCCAGAAGAGTATCTTGAATTAGCACAAGAATGGCGTGAAAAATTAGTTGAAGCGGTTGCTGAAACTGATGAAGAATTAACCATGAAATACCTTGAAGGTGAAGAAATCACTGAAGCTGAATTAAAAGCTGGTATCCGTAAAGCAACAATCAATGTTGAGTTTTACCCAGTACTTTGTGGTTCTGCCTTCAAAAACAAAGGTGTTCAATTGATGCTTGATGCGGTTATTGATTACCTTCCAAGTCCAGTTGATATTCCTGCGATTAAAGGGATTGATCCTGATACTGAAGAAGAAACAACTCGTCCAGCTTCAGATGACGCACCATTTGCTGCACTTGCCTTCAAGATCATGACAGACCCATTTGTTGGACGTCTATCATTCTTCCGTGTGTATTCTGGTGTCCTTAACAGTGGTTCATATGTTATGAATACAACTAAAGGAAAACGTGAACGTATTGGTCGTATCCTTCAAATGCATGCGAACAGTCGTCAAGAAATTGAAACAGTTTACGCTGGTGATATCGCTGCTGCTGTTGGTCTTAAAGACACAACAACAGGAGACTCATTAACAGATGAAAAATCAAAAGTTATCCTTGAGTCTATTGAAGTACCAGAACCAGTTATCCAATTGATGGTTGAACCTAAGTCTAAAGCTGACCAAGATAAGATGGGTATTGCCCTTCAAAAATTAGCAGAAGAAGACCCAACTTTCCGTGTTGAAACAAATGCTGAAACAGGTGAAACTGTTATCTCTGGTATGGGTGAGCTTCACTTGGATGTCCTTGTTGACCGTATGCGTCGTGAATTCAAAGTAGAAGCTAACGTTGGTGCTCCTCAAGTATCATATCGTGAAACATTCCGTGCTTCAACACAAGCACGTGGATTCTTCAAACGCCAATCTGGTGGTAAAGGACAATTCGGTGATGTTTGGATTGAATTTACACCAAATGAAGAAGGTAAAGGCTTCGAATTTGAAAATGCTATCGTCGGTGGTGTGGTTCCTCGTGAATTTGTTCCTGCCGTTGAAAAAGGATTGATTGAATCTATGGCTAACGGTGTTCTTGCGGGTTACCCTATGGTTGACGTTAAAGCAAAACTTTATGACGGTTCTTACCATGATGTCGACTCATCTGAAACAGCCTTCAAGATTGCAGCATCACTTGCTTTAAGAGAAGCAGCTAAATCAGCTCAACCAGTTATTCTTGAGCCAATGATGTTAGTAACTATTACAGCTCCAGAAGAAAATCTTGGGGATGTTATGGGACACGTGACTGCTCGTCGTGGACGTGTTGATGGTATGGAAGCACATGGAACAAGCCAAATTGTTCGTGCTTATGTCCCACTTGCTGAGATGTTTGGATATGCAACTATCCTTCGTTCTGCAACTCAAGGACGTGGAACATTCATGATGGTATTTGACCACTATGAAGATGTTCCTAAATCAGTTCAAGAAGAAATTATTAAGAAAAATGGTGGCAATGCTTAATAGCATTCACTAAAAGGTTTACTCTAGTAAACCTTTTTTTGATATAGGTAGGATTAAAGACTCAGATAAAAGACATCATAGAGATTGCTAAGAGACTGATGAGAGTGAGAGCATTTTTTATGACAAGCGATAAAAAAAGGAATATAATGCCTCTATAATAAAAGTTAAAGGAGGATTTTCCTATGACACATAGTTTAATTTTTGGTGCTAGTGGCTTTTTAGGACAATCAGTGGTAAAAGAATTATTAAAAAAAGATATTAAAGTAACAGCTGTAACAAGAGCTGTTGATCTTAATAATACAGAGCGTTTTAACCCACAGGTTAACTGGGTAGAAGCAGATTTGTATAATAGCAAAGAATGGCAACACCTATTAAAAGATGTTGATGTGGTGATTGATTTAGTTGGTATCTATGTCGAAGAGCCTGAAAAAGGAATCACTTTTGATCGTGTCATCTATCAGTCAGCAAAAGCTATTGCTGATGAAGTAGCTAAAAGTGATGTTTCTCGCTTTATCTATGTTTCGGTTGATTTATCTAATGAAAACAATCCAAAAGACTATCTCAAAGCTAAGAGAGAGTCAGAAAATTATTTGACGCAACAATCATTTGAAACTACCATTTTCCGTCCAGGATTAATGTATGGTCCCTTAAAACCAAGCACAGTTAAATTGGCTGAAAAAATCTTAAAAAATCTTGATGAAACTAGTCCTTCATGGTCAAGCAGACCACTTTCAGTGGTAACAGTTGCAAAAGCTATTGCTTTAGTGGTTAGTGAAGGTAGCAAGCTTTCTATTTATGAGATTGATGATATGGATAATTTGGTTTCATAATTTTGAAAAATGATTTTCAATCTTTTGTAAAATGACAACTGTTTTCACCAAATTGACACTTTCCATCTAACATTTCCATTATAAAAATCATTAAAAAAATATTATTCTAACAGAAAATATCAACCTTACATCCATACTAAAAAAATCAAAACACTTGTTAATACTGCTTTTTCTGGCAATATCTTGGATGATTATGTCTAACGGATTGGATTTTAATTAGTTGCATTTTCTCTCAATTAGTTATATAATAAGTAAGTCGAAAGTTATTTGTGTAGTTACACAAGTTATTCTTTTCACAAATTAGAGATACTGTTCTCTAAAATAATAATTTGATTTTCATAAGGAGGAAATCTTTAATGGTAGTTAAAGTTGGTATTAACGGATTTGGACGTATCGGACGTCTTGCATTTCGTCGTATTCAAAATGTAGAAGGTATTGAAGTAGCTCGTATTAACGACCTTACTGACCCTAAAATGCTTGCTCATTTATTAAAATATGACACAACTCAAGGTCGTTTCGATGGTGACGTTGAAGTTAAAGAAGATGGCTTTACAGTTAATGGAAAATTTGTAAAAGTTTCTGCTGAAAAAGATCCAGAACAAATTGACTGGGCTAACGATGGTGTAGAAATCGTTCTTGAAGCAACAGGATTCTTTGCAAGCAAAGCTGGCGCTGAAAAACATTTACATGAAAATGGAGCTAAAAAAGTTGTTATCACTGCTCCTGGTGGAAACGATGTTAAAACAATCGTATTTAACACAAACCATGACACATTAGATGGTAGCGAAACAGTTATTTCTGGTGCTTCATGTACGACTAACTGCTTGGCACCAATGGCAGCAGCCTTAAATGATACATTTGGTGTTAAAGTTGGTACTATGACAACAATTCATGCTTACACTAGTGACCAAATGACTCTTGATGGACCACATCGTAAAGGTGATTTCCGTCGTGCACGTGCTGCAGCAGAAAACATTGTTCCTAACTCAACAGGTGCTGCTAAAGCTATCGGTCTAGTTATTCCTGAATTGAATGGTAAACTTCAAGGTCATGCGCAACGTGTTCCTGTACCAGTTGGTTCATTAACTGAACTTGTTACAATCTTAGATAAAAAAGTAACTGCTGAAGAAGTTAATGAAGCTATGAAAGCTGCAGCAAATGAAAGCTACGGTTATACAGAAGATGAAATTGTTTCATCAGATATCGTTGGTATGACTTATGGTTCATTGTTTGATGCTACTCAAACTGAAGTAACTGAGTCTGCTGATGGACAACAATTAGTTAAAACAGTGTCATGGTATGACAATGAAATGTCATACACTGCACAACTTGTTCGTACTCTTGAGTACTTTGCAAAATTGTCTAAATAAGCTTAAATAAGAGAGATGCGTAAGGCATCTCTTTTTTGCTGAAAAAAATCAGAAAATCCTTGCTATCTTTACTTTTTATATCGCTTTTAATGAATTTGTGATATAATTATCTTATTAAAAAATAAGGAGTTTTAATGAAATGGCTAAACTAACTGTTAAAGATGTTGATTTAAAAGGAAAAAAAGTTCTCGTTCGTGTTGACTTTAATGTTCCTTTAAAAGACGGTGTTATTACTAATGATAATCGTATTTCTGCTGCACTGCCTACTATCAAATATATTATTGAAAATGGTGGTCGTGCAATTTTATTCTCACACTTAGGTCGTGTGAAAGAAGAAGCAGATAAAGAAGGTAAATCACTTGCTCCGGTAGCTCTTGATCTTGGTAAGAAATTAGGACAAGATGTTGTCTTTCCTGGTGCCACTCGTGGTGAAAAATTAGAAGCGGCTATTGCTGAATTAAAAGACGGTGATGTGCTTCTTGTTGAAAACACTCGTTTTGAAGATGTTGATGGTAAAAAAGAATCTAAAAATGATCCAGAATTAGGGAAATACTGGGCAAGTCTTGGTGATGGTATCTTTGTTAATGATGCCTTTGGTACAGCTCACCGTGCCCATGCTTCAAACGTTGGTATTTCTGCTAACGTTGAAAAAGCTGTTGCAGGCTTCTTATTAGAAAATGAAATTGCTTATATTAAAGAAGCCGTTGAAACACCTGAGCGTCCTTTTGTTGCTATTTTAGGTGGCTCAAAAGTATCTGATAAGATTGGTGTTATCGAAAATCTTCTAGAGAAAGCTGATAAAGTACTTATCGGTGGTGGAATGACTTATACTTTCTACAAAGCACAAGGTATTGAGATTGGTAATTCATTAGTCGAAGAAGATAAACTAGCTATTGCTAAAGCACTTCTTGAAAAAGCTAATGGTAAATTAATCTTGCCAGTTGATTCAAAAGAAGCTAATGCTTTTGCTGACTATACTGAAGTTCGTGATACTGAAGGGGAAGCTGTTTCTGAAGGATTCCTTGGACTTGACATTGGACCAAAATCTATTGCTCAATTTGAAGAAGCATTGACTGGTGCTAAAACAGTTGTCTGGAATGGTCCTATGGGCGTCTTTGAAAACCCTGATTTCCAAGCCGGAACAATTGGTGTTATGGATGCCATCGTGAAACAACCTGGTGTCAAATCAATTATTGGTGGCGGAGATTCTGCAGCGGCAGCTATCAATCTTGGTCGTGCAGATAAGTTCTCATGGATTTCAACAGGTGGTGGTGCTTCAATGGAACTCCTTGAAGGAAAAGAATTACCAGGTCTTTCAGCATTAACTGAAAAATAAAAAATCATCCTATTAAAACAGTGGGCTTTGCCTGCTGTTTTTGTTTTGTATGGCCTTTAAAAAATTAAAATCTTGACAAACAAATGAGATTATCTTAGAATTTAAGTGCTTGGTACCAAAAATAAGGCGGAGATAATGAAGTATAGATTTAATCGACAAGAAATGAAAATAGGCATGCGAACGGCAAAAACAGGTTTATCAGTTTTTACGGTTTTACTACTCTTTCATTTGCTAGGGTGGGAAGGAACACAGATTGCTGCACTAACAACAGTTTTTAGTCTTAGACAAGATTTTGATAAAAGCTTATCATTTGGTTGGTCTCGTATTATAGGCAACAGTATAGGAGGTTTATTAGCTCTTGTTTTTTATATGGTAGAAGGCCTCTTTCATCATTCTTTTTTAGTCACTTTATTTCTTGTACCGATTTTAACGATGCTAACCATTGTTTTAAATGTCGCTATTAATAATAAATCTGGTATTATTGGAGCCACCGCAGCTCTCTTGATTATTACATTAGCGGTGCCATCAGGCGATACCATTATTTATGTTTTTGCCAGAATTTTTGAAACCTTTGTTGGTGTTTTTATTGCCATTATTATTAATAGTGATATCGATAAATTACGTCAATTTTTAACAAAAAAATAAAAACAACTATTCATGTTATATTTTATAACATGAATAGTTGACTTTTTTTTGTTTTCTTTATATAATGGACGAGAAGAAGGGGGGTAATCAGCATGAGAGAAAAAGAATTAAGACGTTCCTTAGCTGTTTTTCCTATGGGAACTGTTATGAAGTTAACAGATTTGACAGCAAGACAAATTCGCTATTATGAAGACCAGGGTCTGATTAAACCAGAAAGATCGACTGGAAATAGAAGACTATACTCACTCAATGATATGGATTTGTTATTAGAAATCAAAGATTTTATTAATGATGGTCTGATGATTGCCGACATAAAAAAACAGTATCAACAGCGTGATGAGGGTCAATTTAGAGAAGATAAATCACTTTCTGATGCAGAGGTTCGACGCATTCTACATGATGAATTTGCCAAACAAAGTGGTTTTTCCAACCCTTCAACTGCAATTAGTGATCTTAACCGTTTGTAACCGTAAAAAGGAGATATGATGACAATTACTGAAAAAACCATTCGCCGTGAGATTGAGGAAAAAAATGTAACCTTCTTACGCCTTATGTTTACCGATATATTAGGAACTATGAAAAATGTTGAAATTCCTGCAACAAAAGAACAATTAGATAAGGTATTGTCTAATAAGGTTATGTTTGATGGGTCTTCCATTGAAGGATTTGTCCGTATTAATGAGTCTGATATGTACCTTTATCCTGATTTATCAACATGGACCGTTTTTCCTTGGGGAGATGAAAATGGTGCAGTAGGTGGACTTATTTGTGATGTCTATACTGCTGAAGGTCAGCCTTTTGCTGGTGACCCAAGAGGTAATTTAAAACGGAATATTAAGCGAATGGAAGAACTGGGCTTTAAGTCTTTTAATCTTGGACCTGAGCCAGAATTTTTCCTCTTTAAAATGGATGAGAATGGTAAACCCACTTTAGAAGTGAACGATCGTGGTGGTTATTTTGATCTTGCGCCTACTGACTTGGCTGATAACACCCGTCGCGAAATTGTACGTGTGTTAACTGAAATGGGTTTTGAAGTTGAAGCAAGTCATCATGAGTGTGCTGTTGGTCAGCATGAAATTGATTTTAAATATGCCGATGTCTTGGCAGCGTGTGATAACATTCAATTGTTTAAGTTGGTTGTTAAAACGATTGCTAGAAAACATGGCATGTATGCTACTTTTATGGCTAAACCTAAGTTTGGTATAGCTGGTTCTGGTATGCACTGTAATATGTCATTGTTTACCGATGAAGGAAATGCCTTTTTCGACGAAGATGATAAAAGAGGCATGCAACTGTCTAAAACAGCCTATCATTTCCTTGGTGGTTTAATGGCGCATGCTTATAGTTATACGGCAATTACTAATCCAACCGTTAATTCTTATAAACGTTTAGTGCCAGGCTATGAAGCCCCAGTTTATATTGCTTGGGCTGGTCGTAATCGCTCTCCTTTAATCCGTGTGCCAGCATCAAGAGGGGCTAGCACGCGTTTAGAATTACGTTCGGTTGATCCAACAGCAAATCCTTATTTAGCGATGGCAGTTTTATTGGCTTCTGGTTTAGATGGTATTGTGAATAAAATAGAAGCCCCAAAACCAATTGAGACTAATATTTATGCTATGACAGCTGAAGAACGTAAGAAAGCAGGTATTATCGATCTTCCATCAACCCTTCATAATGCTTTAAAAGCCTTGAAAAAATCAACAGTTGTTAGAGAAGCACTTGGAGATCATATCTATACTAATTTTTATGATGCTAAGCGTATTGAATGGGCTAGCTATGCTTCTTATGTGTCTCAGTGGGAAATTGATAACTATCTTGAATTGTATTAAAAAAATGTTGAAAGACAGGTTTATCGAGCCTGTCTTTTTTTTGTTAACGATTTTCTTTACAACTGTTATCTGACTTTAAACTATTTGTCACATTGATAGCTTATGATAGGTATAAAACAACGTTAAAAGGAGAACAATGTGAGAAAAGTAAAGCAAACATCAAAATTATGGTTACACCAACTAATGCTAGTTGGTGCTGTGTCAGCAACAACTCTATTAGCTAACGAGGTAGCTCTAGCAGATGAATATGTGATTCAAAATGGTGATTCTTTTTATAGTATTGCTCAGCAATATGGTATGGATATGTATGAATTGGCAGCAATGAATAATCTTGATGTTTCAAGTCTCATTCTCCCTGGCCAAGTATTGACAGTAGCAAATCCAACACCTGCAGTTGTGGCAGTTGATGAAGACAATGAAGAATATACTGGTAGTTATCCGATTGGTCAATGTACTTGGGGTGTTCAACAATTAGCACCTTGGGTTGGTGAATGGTGGGGTAATGGTGGCGACTGGGCTGGTACAGCTTCTTGGTTAGGTTACCAGATTGGTACAACACCAATGGTTGGCTCTATCATTTGCTGGACAGATGGTGGCTATGGTCATGTGGCCTATGTTATTGACGTTCAAAGTGAAACAAGCATTCAAGTATTAGAGGCAAACTTTAATGGTCAACAATGGATTGACAATTATAGAGGCTGGTTTAATCCTTATGATGGGGTAACACCAGGTGAAGTGACTTATATCTATCCTTATTAAATGGTACCGTAAAAACGCTCATTCAAAAGATGAGCGTTTTTATGATGCTTTGGAAGATAAAAACTATCAAAAAGAGGCTGGTACAAAGTACGCAACCTCTATATGTCAGGTTTATTTATCAGGTGTTAGAATCATCGGAATGATGATTGGTTCACGTTCCGTTTTTTCGTATAAGAAGGGTCTTAACGCATTCACAATGGAACCATTTAAGGATTGAATGCTAGCATCTTTATTTTTAAGTGCTATACGAATGGTGTTAAAGAGAAGACGCTGTGTTTCTCTGATTAAGTCACCCGATTCTCTCATATAGATAAAGCCACGACTCAAAATATCTGGTCCAGCTAAAATCATTTGAGAATCAAAATCAACAGTGGCAACAGCTAATACAACACCATCTTCTGATAAATCACGACGGTCTTTTAAGACGGCAGCACCGATATCACCAATCCCTTTACCATCAACGTAGATGTCTTGGGCATTGAATTTTCCAGCCATTCTAGCTGAATCTCTTGTAACCGCTAAGACATCACCATTTTCCATGATAAAGATGTTTTCTTTTGGAATCCCCGTATCATTAGCTAGTCCTGCATGCACTTTTTGCATACGGTATTCACCATGGACAGGCATAAAGAATTTTGGTTTGATAAGGCTAAGCATGAGTTTTTGCTCTTGTTGGCCACCATGTCCAGAGGTATGAACGGTATTGACTTTACTGTGGATAACTTCAACACCAGCTTCTTGAATGGTATTAATCAGTTTATTAACACTGGTTGTATTACCAGGGATTGGACTAGATGAGAAGATAACAGTATCACCGTGTTGAAGGGAAACTTGTCTATGGGTACCATTTGCGATACGAGATAGAGCAGCCATTGACTCTCCTTGACTTCCCGTACAAAGAATCATGATGTCACTAGCATTGTAGTTTTTAATGTCTTTTGGTTCAATAAAGGTTCCTTTTGGTACCTTGATGTAGCCAAGTTCTGTCCCATTGACCATGGCTTTTTCCATTGATCGACCAAAGACCACAATTTTTCGTCCGGTTTTAACCGCTGCTTGAGCTGCTTGTTGCAAGCGGAAAATGTTTGAGGCAAAAGAGGCAAAGATAATCCGTCCATGAATGCCTTCGATGATTTTTGTGATGGATTGTCCAACGACTTTTTCAGAATTGGTAAAGGTTGGAATCTCAGCGTTGGTTGAATCTGACAAGAGAAGTAAAACACCTTCTTCTCCTAAAGCAGCCATTTTGTGAAGATCAGCCGGCTTACCAACTGGTGTAAAGTCAAACTTGAAGTCTCCGGTGGCTACAATTTTTCCTTCAGGTGTATGGATAACAATACCAAGAGGTTCTGGGATTGAATGGGTGGTATCAAAGAAGGTCACACTTAGATTTTTGAAGGTTAATTTAGTCTTGCCATTGATTTCAAATAATTTAGCATCACGAAGAAGACCATGTTCTTCTAATTTACCACGAATAAGGGCTAAGGCAAGAGGAGATGCATAGATAGGGATATTGACTTGTTTAAACAAGAAAGGAATCCCACCAATATGATCCTCGTGACCGTGGGTAATAACAAGGGCTTTGACACGGTCAATGTTTTCAACGATGTAAGAATAGTCTGGAATTACATAGTCGATACCAAGGAGGTCATCTTCTGGGAATTTAATCCCGGCATCAACAATGATAATCTCATCTTGGTATTCAATACCGTAGGTGTTTTTCCCGATTTCTCCTAGTCCACCAATGGCATAAACCCCGACTTCATTAGGTTTTAAATTGATTTTTGACATATTATTATAACTCCGTTAATTCAAAAGCACCAGTCTCTTTTTCATAAGCAAGATGCTTTTCTGAGAGGGCTTCGATATATTCTACATTAAAATTGGTTTTTTCTTCTACAAGCTGACGTGCGATAATGCGTCCTTTTAATTCATTGTCAGCAGTGATATCTAAATAGAGTGATTTGGTTTGTTCACGACGAGGACTATTGTCCTTGCTGTCTTGATAAAAAACTTTATAAATCATGTGTTGTTTTTCCTTTCCTAAGTAACGATGGCTTTTTAAACTACAAAAAAACGCGTCAAATTGTTGGCAAATTTGACAAAAAAACTATTCCATTTCTATTGTGTAGTATATTTTATCCTGATTCGTTGCATTTGAAGTCATTATATCATACAATATTAGGTATAATCAAGTAAGGGAATTCAAATAATGAAAGTTTTAGCATTTGATACATCAAACAAAGCCATGTCAATCGCTTTATTAGAAGATGACGTTTTATTGGCTGACATCACTTTAAATATCAAGAAAAATCATAGTATTAGTCTTATGCCATCAATTGATTTTTTGATGTCTCAGGTAGGTTTAACACCTAAGGATTTAGACAGAATTGTTGTGGCTAAGGGCCCTGGTTCCTACACCGGTCTTAGAGTCGCTGTTGCAACGGCCAAAACACTAGCCTATACCTTAAAAATCGATGTCGTTGGCGTTTCTAGTTTAGCTGCTATTGCGTTAAATGCTAAAACATCTAGTCTTGTAGTACCGATTATTGATGCTAGACGTCAAAATGTTTATGCTGGTTTCTATCGTCATGGTCAGTCTGTTAAATCAGATCAGCACATGAGTTTTAGTGATGTTTTAGCGAGTCTTACCGATGAAGACGATGTTAGTATTGTCGGTGAAGTTGATGCTTTTTATGAAACAATCAAAGAAAACTTACCAAAAGCTAAGATTTTAGAGGTTTTGCCAAGTGCTTATGAGATTGGTAAGTTAGGTTTGACGTTACCTCCGGAAAATGTCGATCTGTTTGTTCCTGAGTATTTAAAACGTGTTGAAGCTGAAGAAAATTGGTTGAAAACGCATGAACCAGCCAATGAAGATGATTTTATCAAGCGAGTTTAAGATGTTATCAACAATGGAAAAAGTAGATGTGATTCACGCCATTTTAGAGGATGTTTATACTAAATCACCATGGAGTAAACGACAGATTCAAGCAGACCTTGAAAAAGAAAACACCGACTATTTTTTCGTCTATCATGAAAAAGAAGCAGTGGGTTTTTTAGCAATTGAATACCTCTATGGTGAATTAGAAATCACAAATATCGCCGTCAAAAGTGCCTTTCAAAATAAAGGTTTTGGGGCGGCATTATTACAACAGTTGCTCAACAAACCAGAAGCCGTTTTTTTAGAAGTAAGAGCCTCTAATCATAAGGGGCAAGCTTTTTACCAAAAAAATGGGTTTCAGGTCGTGGGCGAGAGAAAAAACTATTATCACGATCCGATTGAGGATGCTGTGATTATGAAGCGAGAAGAAAATAATGAAAGATAGATATATTTTAGCAATTGAGTCCTCTTGTGATGAGACAAGTGTGGCCGTATTAAGAAATGAAGCAGAACTTTTATCAAACGTTATCGCTAGTCAAGTAGAGAGCCATAAACGCTTTGGTGGCGTCGTTCCTGAGGTGGCAAGCCGTCATCATGTCGAAGTCATCACGGTTTGTATTGATGAAGCTCTTAAAGAAGCAGGTGTTGAGACAAGTGACCTAGATGCTGTTGCGGTTACTTATGGTCCAGGTCTCGTTGGTGCTCTTTTAGTGGGAATGGCAGCTGCCAAGGCCTTTGCTTGGGCTAACAACCTGCCTTTGATTCCAGTTAATCATATGGCGGGGCATTTGATGGCAGCTAGAGACGAAGGGGAGTTGACTTATCCTTTACTAGCTTTACTAGTCTCTGGTGGGCATACTGAGTTGGTTTATGTTCCAAAACCAGGAGAATACCACATCGTTGGTGAAACACGTGATGATGCTGTCGGTGAAGCTTATGACAAGGTAGGGCGCGTGATGGGTCTTTCCTATCCAGCTGGTCGTGAAATTGATGAATTGGCCCATAAAGGTCAAGACAGATATGATTTTCCTCGTGCCATGATTAAAGAAGATCACTTGGAATTCTCTTTTTCAGGTTTGAAATCAGCTTTTATCAACCTTCACCATAATGCTGAGCAAAAAGGTGAAAAGTTGGTTTTAGAAGACTTGTGTGCCTCTTTTCAGGCGGCCGTTTTAGATGTTTTACTCGCTAAAACCAAAAAAGCATTAGAACAATACCCAGTCAAAACACTAGTTGTTGCTGGTGGTGTTGCTGCTAATAAGGGGCTAAGAGAACGTCTAGCTAAAGAAATCACAGAAGTACCTGTTGTCATTCCAAAACTACGTCTTTGTGGTGACAATGCTGGGATGATTGCTTTTGCAGCGTCGGTTGAATATGACCATAATCATTTTGCAACGCTTGACTTAAATGCTAAACCAAGCCTTGCTTTTGATACCTTATCTTAATCCTTTAAAAAAAGAGTTGTGAGGATTGATAAATGATTAGAATAGCACAAACGTCAGATGCACAAGAACTCAGAGATATCTGTGACATTAGTCTAGGATATAGTGTTTCAACGGAGTTGGTACAAGAACAAATCACTCGCTTAACCAAAGATCCTGATCAGTATTTGGTGGTTTTTGAAGAAGAGGCAAGTCAAACAGTGACTGGTTTTCTTCATGCGAGTCGCTATGAAAGTATTTATAGTGAAGCAGGTTTTAATATTATGGGACTTGCTGTTCATCCTGACTATCAACATCAGGGAATAGGAAAGAAACTCTTACTTTCTTTGGAGGATGAAGCAAAGAAAAGACATTATCTATATATTCGCTTTAATTCAGCTGAGCACAGAACTGCTGCTCACGCCTTTTATGAGCGATGTGGCTATGTGTCTGATAAGACGCAAAAACGTTTTTTAAAACAATTTGAAGATTAAAAAGGACGGGTAGTCATACCTGTCCTTTCTTACTTATTTTTAGCTTATTTCTTTAATCGTAGTGCGGCATGCCTGCCACCCAACCGGTACAAAGAGCAGAAGTGATGTTAAAACCACCTGTGTGGGCATTGATGTCTAACACTTCACCGGCAAAATGAAGGCCTGTCACTTTTTTACTCTCCAAGGTTTTCGGATTGATTTCTTTTAAGTCAACACCACCTTTTGTCACAAAGGACTTAGGCAGAGACATTTTTCCTGTGACAGCAATAGGATAGTTTTTAATGGACTCTAATAGTTTTTCTTCCTCTTTCACCGTCAGCTGTTTGACTTTTTCTGGATAAGGTGTCGCTAAAAAGTCAGCAAGACGTTCTGGGAAAAACTGTTTTAAGGCATTCTTCAAAGACTTTTCACGGTTTTCTTTCAAGTAGCTACTGAGGCTGTCTTTTGTTTCCAGTGGGAGAAAGTCGATGAAAATTGTTTCCCCTCCACGAACAAAACTGGAAATTCTCAGTGCTGCTGGACCAGATAAGCCAAAGTGGGTAAAGAGCAAATCGTGAGTGATGATGTGTTTTTGATACGTTATCGTAATATCATCGAGAGAGATGCCTTGAAGGGTTTTATGTGGGAAATCAGTCAAAAGTGGACTTTCTGCAGCTTCAAGGTCTGTGACGGCAAGTTTGAAATGCCTAGCAATCTCGTAGCCAAAGCCAGTTGAACCGGTTGAGGGATAAGTTTTACCACCTGTCGTCACCACGAGTTTATCACAAGTAAACTCTTCATCGTGTGATTTAACGTGAAAGCTCTGATTGCTTTTTTTAACAGAAACCACTTCAAAACCTGTTTTAATCTGCCCACCAAGTTCGGTAATCTTATTTTCAAGACAGGAGATGATGGTTTTAGATTTATCAGTTGTCGGAAAAACACGACCATGGTCTTCCACTTTTAAGGCAACACCATTATCTGTGAAAAATTGGATAATATCATGGTTGTCAAATTGGGAAAACACACTGTAAAGAAAGCGACCATTGCCTGGAATACCTTCTAGCAAGTCTTCTAGTGTGCCATTGTTGGTGACATTACACCTACCGCCACCAGTACCAGCTAGTTTTTTACCCAATCGTCGATTTTTTTCTAAGAGGAGAGTGGTTTGTCCATAAAAGCTTGAGGAAATGGCAGCCATCATTCCTGCAGGGCCACCGCCAATAATGATTGTATTATAATGTTTCATACTGCCATTATAACATAGCTTGGTTAAAAGTCTGAATAGTGAAAAAATATTTTTTCTTGAGAGAAAATATTCTATTTAAAAAGGCTTGAAATTCCTTGTTTTTAAGGAAAAAATCAAGTTTTTTAAGTCCTGTCCAAAATTGACATTATCCTAAGGTTATGATACTATTTTTATAAGTATTATGTCAGGATAAAGAGGGAATTATGGCAATTGAGAAGACAGTCAGCGAACTAGCTGAAATTTTAGGAGTCAGCCGTCAGGCAGTCAATAACCGTGTCAAGACACTTTCTGAGGAAGATGTCGATAAAAATGACAAAGGGGTTACTGTCGTCACTCGCAGTGGTCTGATTAAACTAGAAGAAATTTATAAGAAAACTATTTTTGAAGATGAGCCGATTAGTGAGGAAGAAAAACAACGTGAACTCCTTGAGATTTTAGTGGACGAAAAAAATACGGAAATCACTCGTCTTTATGAACAGATTAAAGCCAAGGATATTCAAATTGCTGAAAAAGATAAACAATTGAGTGTTAAGGATGTCCAAATTGCTGAAAAAGATAAACAACTCGATCAACAACAACAATTGACCCTGACTGCCATGAAAGAAAAAGAGACTCTTCTCTTAGAGTTGGAAGAGGCTAAAAATGAGGTAGAAGAAACAAAACATAAGGTTGAGCGGACGCAGGCACAACAAGACGCTAGAAAAAAAGGGTTTTTTGCCCGTTTATTTGGAAAATAAAGTCTCTGATGGGAGGCTTTTTCTTTAGATGAGGTTATGTTATGGAACACTTAGACACCTATATTGCTTTTGACTTGGAGTTTAATACGGTTGATCATGTTAGCCATATTATCCAAGTGTCAGCGGTGAAATATCATAAACACCAAGAGATTGCGACGTTTGATACCTATGTCTATACGGACGTCCCTCTACAAAGTTTTATCAATGGTTTGACGGGGATTACTGCTGACAAGATAAAAAAAGCACCCGTTATTGAAACGGTAATGGCTGATTTTAAAGCCTTTGTTGCTTCAACGCCTTTGATTGGCTACAATGCTAAAAAAAGTGATTTACCGCTTTTGTTGGCACATGAGTTGGACCTGAGAGAAAACTACATGGTTGACGTTTATGAGGAAGCTAAAAAAAGACGCAGTAAAGACTTAAATGGGATTAGTAATCTCCAGCTCCACACCGTTGCCAAGTTTTTAGAGATTAGTGGGAAAAGCCATAATAGCCTTGAAGATGCACGCATGACAGCCCTTGTCTATGAAAAGTTTTGCGAGTTTGATGACAATATCGCACTTTTAGACAAGCAAGAAGAAGTGACCCATAATCCTTTTGCAAACCTCAACTTATCTGATATCCTATCCGAATAAAAAAGCCGAACTCAGTTCGGCTTTTTCGTTTTAGAAGGGTAATTTACCAGCAAAGGCACCCATGGTTTTTTGTGTTTCGTCCTCGATTTGTTTCAAGGCATCATTGACCGCTTGGATGGTCATGTCTTGAAGCGTTTCAACATCCTCTGGATCAACCACATCACTCTTGAAATCGATTGACACCAGTTGTTTATCACCAGTAAAGGTTGCAACCACTAGGTCTTGTGCTGATTTACCGGTAAAAGTAGCAGCAGCTAGCTCAGCTTGTTTCTTTTCCATTTGCTTTTGTAATTTTTGTGCCTGTCTCATCACATTTTGCATATTCATCATGATGTTTAGTGTCTCCTTTGTTTATCCTTAAAATCATATTTAGACTGTTCTTTAGGAACGGTCTTTTTAGCTAATGCCTATTATACCATGTTTGAGAGAGAAGACAAAATGGATACTATTCATAAATTATTATTAAAATGCTGTTTGGCGTGATATAATAATGACAGTGGGAATAGTTCAAAGAATAAAGAGGCATAGAAAGTCAATCAATCTTTATACGATATCGTTTCAAATGTCCATAGTAAATTCAACTGATAGCAAGAATTAAAGCATTTAAAAACAATATTGAGTTATAGCGTGAAGAAGGAGGTAATACTATGCCAAGACCAAGAACAAAAGAAGATTTAATGATTGCTGCGAAAGAAAACTATGAGAAGTTAAACGTATTGATTACTAAGCTGTCTGACGAAGAATTAAGCACACCTTTTGACTTTTCAACTGATGAAAAAAAGAAAGAGGCACATTGGAAAAGAGACAAAAATCTAAGAGATATTTTGATTCATTTATATGAATGGCACCAACTTCTTTTAAATTGGGTAGATACAAATTTAAAAAGAGTGGAAAAACCTTTTATTCCAGCGCCATATAACTGGAAAACTTATGGAGATATGAATGTAGAGTTTTGGAAAAAACATCAAAATACTTCTCTTGAGGATGCAAAAGAAATGTTTCATAAATCCCATAAAGACATTTTAGCATTAGCTGAAAGGTTTACAAATGAAGAATTGTTTTCAAAAGATGTCTATAAGTGGGTAGGAGGAAGTGTACTTGGTTCGTATTTTGTAAGCACTACTTCAAGCCATTATGATTGGGCGATGAAGAAATTAAAAGCACACCAAAAAAATTGTAAGAAAAAATAAGCAGATATAAAGATGAGAATCTTTATTTAAGTTTTGGAGAAAAGCTTTCTGTAGGAGTAATCTTAGCGAATCAGAGTGTTGATATTCATTCAAATAAGTAAAACTGGTAAAAACAATTAAGAATAGTGATGTCAAAATTAAAAAGCGCTCAGAAAATCTGAACGCTTTTTGTGTTTAGAAAGATACTGTCAATCTTTCATTTTTCGTTGCGCTTATTTCCCTTTTGTTTTATACTAGGGTTGAACATGTGAAAAGGTTAGCAAATCAATTGTTAATGGATGATAGAGAGGGTGAGAAGGATGCGTCAAAAACGGTCTCCTATAACATTAATCATCATTGTAGTAGTGTTTCTTTTGGTTGGAGGGTATGCTACTTATCAGGTCTTGGGGAAAACGGGTGCTGGTAAAGAGGCGGGGAAACCTACTGTGACTGTTGCCAAAAAGACGTCGACTGAGGACAAAGAAGTGTCTAGTTCTGTGGCGTCAACGACTAGTGTAGAAGCCACTCAGGAAGAGACACCGCTGACAGAACAGGTGGCGGACACGGCTTCAGTAGCTACTGATGCACCTAGGCAGGAAGAGTCTTTTTACCCTGACCTTGCTCAGTACAATGATTTATCGATTAAGGTTTCTATTGCTGAACAAAAAATGTCCATTTTATCGGGTAATCAGGTGATTTTTTCAACGGTGGTTTCAACAGGTGCCCCAGATAGTCCAACACCGACTGGTCAATTCATCATTGAGCCTGAAAGAGGCGATTTCTTCTTTAATGAAGCTTCTGGTGAAGGTGCGTATTACTGGGTCTCTTTTAAGGATCACGGCCTTTATCTGTTTCATAGTTTGCCTACTGATCGTTATGGTAATGAAATTCCTGAAGAAGCAGCCAGACTTGGCATGCCAAGTTCTCATGGGTGTGTCAGGATGCCAAGAGAAACAGCTAAATGGTTTTATGAAAATATTCCAAGTGCTATTCCTGTGCAAATCAATTAAGAAAAAACTAACCTTATCACTCTGTGATAAGGTTAGTTTTATTTATGGCTAAGGTTACCCTCAATACATGGTATTGCCATTCATACTTCCTTCAGGGATTTCTTGAATAGCATCCCAGTGTTCAATGATTTTTCCATGAGGATCAAAGCGGAAAAAATCCATGGTAACAAATTCGTGAGCTTCTTCTTTCGTGTAGTGCCACACTTGGTGTGTGTGAAGAGAAACAAGGTCGCCCTCTGCGATGGCGCGTACAAAGGAAATGGTTTTGTTGGGATAATCTTCATTCATTTTTTCAAAGTAGGCGATAAAGGCTTCTTTACCATCGCCGACTAGTGGATTATGTTGTTTGTAGTCATCGCCGACATATTTTGAAACAGCCTCTCTTGGATTACCTTCATAGGCTGTTTGATAAAAGGCGATAGCGTTTTTCTTGTTGTCTTCTAAAGTCATTCTAGCTTTCCTTTCTTTTTATTAATCTCATAGAAATCTTGTTGTTAATGATTTCATAGTATCATATTTTAAGGTAGAAATGCTGGTGAATGTTTTGGAAACTAAAACCATGATGGTCTTTGTTATTTAAGACTGGTCATGGTTTTTTGATAGGTGTATTTTCTAATGAGTGTATTATCTGGTGGGGTCTCTATGCTAAAGAAGAAGTAGTGGTCAAGTCCATCTTTGGCATTTTCTTTGTTGAGTTTAAAGTAGGATTTTTGGGCGTTTGCCATGCTTCGCATCAGATCGTCCGTGAGAAAGGTGAGTGGAATGTCTAGTGCAGAATACTTGTAGAAATCTTTTTCAAATTGTCTATAATGCTCACTGAAATAATCCATTTGTAAAGCATTTTTTTCATAATCAAATAGACTCATCATCGTCCTCCTTAGCCTGTTTTATTGTTATGATGTCGTCTAAGTTTAGTCTGAGATAGGTTTTGTTGGTTTTAAGGATAAGGTGATTTTTATCGATGCTTGAGATGCTACCGTAATAGTCATCTCTTTTTTTCTTGTTTTTGACACTAATGTTAATGCTTGTTTGGTTAGCATAGACGCGTCCAAGAAGACTTGCTTTTTCTTTGAGTGGCATTTCTGAAAAGAAGATGTCGGAAGTGAAGGCGTCTGATAGGGCAGTGGTGTGTTCAGAAAGGAAAAAGCCCATCCATTTTGCCATTTTTCTATCCTGATATTCTCTTGCTGACTGAAAAGGCAGATAGGAGCGGTCAATCATTTGAGTCCCTCCAATCCTCCAGCAGAATGCCCTCCTATCAATTTGCTGCGTGCGATATTACGAGAATTGTCTAGGAGAACAGTGCCTTTTTGTAATGCTAAAAAGCCAAATTGGTCACGGATGGTATCGATAGTGCTTTGTAGTTTTTCTTCTTTTTCAAGGCTTGCAACATCATCAAAGAGAGAGATTAAGGCATAACGCTCATCCACTAACCCAGCATACCTAACGCCAATTTGACGAACGGCACCGGAAGTATACTTTTGTCGAAAAATCCGAATAACTGTCCTTTGTAGCACTTGTGTGTTATTGGTTGGTTCGATCTTGGTATGAGTGTGGATTCCTTTTCTCATCTCTGTTTTTGAATAGGAGACATCGATGGCAACAGTGGTTGTTTTTTTATGAGCTCTTCTAAGGCGAATGGCGACTTGTTCTGCCATCTCACTAAGGACGAGCTCGATATCTCGTTGCTTGGTGTAGTCTTTGGGGAGAATTTGCGAATTTCCAAGCCCCTTTGCTTTCACGCGATAAGGCGTGTGAACGTTACTTTCATCAACGCCATTGGCATGGAACCATAGCTGGACGCCGATAACGCCAAATTCTTTTTTGAGTTGATCGGGGTTGGTATTGGCTAGTTCTCTAATCGATGTGATACCCAATTTTTCTAGCCGCTTAGCGATACGATGACCAATGCCCCAGAAATCAGTGAGCTGAGGGATGTTCCAGACCTTGCTTTCGACATCCTGATAGGACCAGTTGGCTCGCATGGTTTTGGTTTTCTTGGCTTCATTATCAAGTGCTAATTTGGCAAGGAGTGGATTGGCATTACTCATGCCGACAGTTGAGAAAATACCCGTTTTCTGCCAGATATCATGCTGAATTTTAGCAGAGAGAATATCAAGTTTACTCTTTTTTGAAAGAGTTTTATCAGGGATGAAATAATCAAGTGAAGAAGTAAGATCAATTAATTCTTCATCAATCGAGTAGGGAAGGATATCCTGTGGACTAGCATACTGTTGAAAGATTTTCTGGATTTGACTATTAATCTTGATATAGCTATCCATCCTAGGAGGAACGATGAGTGTTCGCTTTGCCCAATTTTCAACAAAAGCAATCTCTTTTGGTGTTGGCGTAAGTCCTTTTTGTTTTGCCCGATAATAATTGAAACGTCGGGTTTTAAGATGAAAGGGTAAATCGTAGGAGCGACCAACATTATGTTGGCCAAATATTTTTTTAAAGGTAGGTGACGCCGCTAAGATGAGCCCATCAGCATTGTCGGCACGACTCATCACACAAAGAGATGTTGTCAGTGGGTTTAGCCCACGCGCCACACACTCAACGGATGCGTAGAAGGATTTCATATCGACAAAAGCAATATCAGATTGAGGCTCTCTCGTATAATCAATGTAGCCCATAGTGCTTCTCCGTATTATTAAATTTGGGATGAGTAGTGAGAACGGTTGTTTTTGACTTCTTGTTGGTCACAATGCTTCTTTAATGACTGGCATAAAGTGACTGACAACCAGTCCCACAATTTTAGGCTCATCTTCGTAGGGAATAAATTGGTCGGGAAACTCTTTATTAAGAGAAACCATGCGAAAACCTTCTTTTTCACGATAGAGTTTTTTAATGTAGAGAGTATCATTCCAAGATAAGGCATAAACGGCTCCATCATAGTCAAAACCGTTGGCCTTGATGAGGGCGACTTCACCATTTTGATAAATAGGTTCCATCGAGTTTCCTTTAATCCAAGTCGCAATATCATAGCCATATTGTTCGACATCAGAGTAGACGGTCTCTGTCTCGTATTCGTCAAAGAGTGATTCTCCCAAACCAGCTGAGAGTGCAACATCTGCTAGGACAGAGACAGCAAACAGTGGTCTGATTTTTTGTTCTTGTTGTTGCTGTATTTCTAATAAATCAGCCACATACTCTTTGGCATTTTGTTGGTTTGATGGGGAGAGTCTGAGATAGTCTCTGACAATCTGATATTCTGATTCAAAATAGGTGGTCTCCACTTCCAAAATAAGGGCAAGTGTTGCCAAATGTTTTTGGTTGGGAATGGTCTTACCACTCTCCCAGTGATGATAAGCCACCCGACTAATCTCTAATTCTTTTGCCATCCTCGCTTGAGAATACCCTTTTTCGACTCTTTTTTGTTTTAAACGTTCTTTTGAAAACATAAGACACCTCTTGTTAATTTATAACTTAACAAAATTATATCACTTTTGAGAGAATTTGCAAGAGAGAGGAAATGTTTTTAATATAAGGAATTGATTTTAAAATATCAAAATAAAAAAGACACTAGTTTACTTCTCAAATGAGACAGTAAACTAGTGCTATGAATTGATGTTATTGAGTAATATTTTTTAAAACAAAATTTTGTATATTATTTCTATATTCTCTAAAAATTGCTATAATAATAGTAATAAAAAAGCACCGAGACGGTGCCAGAATGTGTACGTTTAAAACTTATTTTAACGCGCTGTGTTGTTTCGAATATTTCCATTAAGAAAGAAAAGAGATTTAAAATGAAATATGACAAATTAGATATATTTTTTATCCTTTTATTACTCATAGAGATAGTTTCTGCAGTGATTATCCTATCACAAGAAATAACAATTACTAGAGTGATTGTTTTTGTCTGTGCTTTTTTAGGAACCTTTTTGAATTGGAAAATTTTTTATAATAATGATAAAGAAAATTAACTGTTAGAAAGTTTTAAAGCTATGTTCTTTAGTAAATATTCCTCACACTTTTGTGTGGGGATTTTTGTTTTATGACACCGTTTACATTTTTGTTTTTGCCTGTTATAATGACAGTGTCGTTAAGGAATGAGGAGAAACACTTTTTTGTTTGCGAGGAAATGGATATGGCCTTACCAGTAGAGAAAAAAGAAATTGTGCCTTTCAGAGATAAATTACGTGCTGAAATGGGACATAGTTTTAAGAAAATTGCCCTTGTTATTGGGCTCTCCTACCTCTTTATACTGACTTTTTTTATTTTACTCTTACAATATAGTCAGTTAATGCAGGGCAAAAGGATGGTTCAATCTTATTTTGAAGAGATAGATGCTACGACCAGTCAGGTTTTTAAGGATTTAGAAGCGGGAAGTCTTGATTCTTTTATTTCTGGTAATATTAGTGAGCGTGAGATGTTTCGTCAGATTTATGAAGAAACCAATCAGCTACCTTTTCGTTCAACACTTGCCGTCTATAGTGCTGATAAGGAGCTCTTGTTGACCACACGTCTCCCCAATCGTGATGGTCTAAAAGATGATGCCTATGTCAAAATCGCTCTCAACAATCTTGGAAGAGAGAGTTTGTTTAAAATCATGAAAGATCATCAATCAAACAACTATCTCATCAAGCTAAAAGCCATCTATCAAGAAAACGAAGTTGAAGGCTATCTGGTTCTTTATATTGATAGTAATGATTTTGAATCTTCTGTTGAATCAGAAGCTATCCAGTATGTTATCACCGATTATTTTGATAATCTCTTTGCCTCTAATAGCTCTAGGTATGATGCTGAGTCTCTTGAAAAGATAGATGGGGCCTCCTTATCACGGCTTTTAAGTTTGAGAGAAGGCAATCTCTACCTAGCTAATAAAACATTTTTAAATAAAGATCTTTATCTCTACACTTATATTTTGGTAGTACCACTCTCCTATCTTTTTGCCTTCACGGGTCTTTTTGCAACAGTTATCATTTTTATTCTTTTTGCGGCGTCTAATCGTTTGTCACGAAAAATAACTCTTCATAGTAGTGATAGTATTGATATTTTAGTTTCCGATTTGGACCTCATGATGAAAGGCTTTAAAGAATCTGTTGCAGTGAGTACCGATGATGAGTTTGGTTATCTCGCGGATAAAATTAATAAAATGGTCGAAACCATGCAACTTTTATTTGAACAAACCTTGCAGTCAGAACAAGAAAAAGCGCGTTGTGAACGAAAATTGCTGGAGGCACAATTTAATCCGCATTTTCTCTATAACGCCTTAGAAGCGATTAAAATTTTGATGTATTTTGATGTGAAAAAAGCAGAGCAGATGATTCTCTCACTCAATCGTGTGCTACGCTATAGTGTGACTTCAATATCTGATTATGGCTTTTTAGCAGATGATTTGACGATTATTGAAGACTATCTTTTAGTTAATCAGGTGCGGTTTGAAGAATTAACCTACACTATCGACTATCCTAATCATCTAAGTGAGTTAACCATCCCCAGATTGTTTCTTCTTCCCTTGGTGGATAATGCTTTAAAATATGGTATGAAAGATCGTCATGCTCTAGATATCGGGTTGACGGTTAAAGAGGAGAACAAAAAAATTCTTTTTACTGTGTCTGATAATGGGTCAGGTTTTTCTGAAGATTTTCTAGCCGTTTTTGCTGATTACATCCATACGGATGATACACATCATGGTTTGATTAATTCTTACAAGCGTTTGGTCATGCTTTATCCAAGCACCAAGATTATGATTGCTAAACAAGAAGATAAAAATCTGGTGACTCTATCTATAGAAAGGAGAGGCGATGTACCGATTAATCATCGTTGAAGATGAAACACTCATTAGACAATGGCTAACACAGGCACTTGATTATCATCAACTAGGTTTAGAGGTAGTAGCGGTCGCAAAAGATGGCTTAGAAGGAGCCAGTCTCATTAAAACTTTAAAACCGCATGTGGTGTTGACCGATATCAAAATGCCTCATAAAACAGCTTTTGAAATGTTTGAAGCAACAAAAGAGGTGACCTATGAAAAAGTGATTTTGTCTTCCTATAGTGACTTTCAACATGCCAAGAAAGCGATGCAATATGGTGTTTATAATTTCATCGAAAAACCGATTGACCTAGAAGAATTAAGAGATTGTCTCTGGCAAATTCAGTTGGACTTAAAAAAGAAAGACGATAGTAGTAGTGCCGAGGAGAAGGAGCCTATCTGGTCTGATTTCTCATCACTTAATCTGCCTCAGGTCATGTCTGAGGATTGGGCAAAAGAACTGGTTGAGTGGCTGCATCTTAACTACGATAAACCAATCGCCACAGAAGATTTGGCCAAGCATTTTGGTTACAGTGAAAGTTATCTCTATAAAAAAATCAAGGAGGAGTTAGGAATTACCCTCACAGACTACCTCAATCGTTACCGGATTAAGCGAGCTATTCAGCTGATGATGAGTTTGCCTGATGTCAAGGCTTATGAAGTGTCTGAGGCTGTTGGTTTTTCCGATTACAACTATTTTGGTAAGGTTTTTCGTCGTTATACCGGTTTGAGTTTTACCGAATTTAAAGAGAATTTTACCCATAAAGGATAGAATTTTCCTATCAATAAAGCGCTTTCTTTTATACAATGAGGGTGAATAAATGAAAGGAGCATTCTTATGCGTAACAAATTTTTGTCACTAATTGTTGGTTTTATTGCTCTTATTGGTTTGACAGCCTGTGGTTCAAGCCAGACGTCAGAAAATAACTCAGGAGAAAGCGATAAACTGGTCGTTTACTCACCTAACTCTGAAGGGTTAATCAATGCGATTATTCCAGCTTTTGAAGAAAAATATGGCATTAAGGTGGAATTAATTCAAGCAGGTACTGGTGAACTCTTTAAAAAATTAGAAAGCGAAGCTAGTCAACCTGTTGCTGATATCATTTTTGGTGGGTCTTACACACAATACGAACAACATCCAGAACTTTTTGAGGAGTATGTGTCTCCTGAAAATGAGAATGTTGTTGAAGCATATCAAAATACGACTGGCTATTCTACACCTTACGCACTGGATGGTTCAGTCTTGATAGTTAATAATGATTTAACCAAAGGTATGGATATTAAAGGTTATAAGGATTTACTTAACCCAGAATTAAAAGGTAAAATTGCGACAGCTGACCCATCCAACTCTTCTAGTGCTTTTGCTCAATTAACCAACATGCTTCAAGCTAATGGTGGTTATGATAATGATGAGGCGTGGCAATATGTTGAAGATCTCTTCACTTTGATTGATGGTAAAATCAATTCAAGTTCTTCTGCTGTCTATAAGGCGGTAGCAGACGGTGAAATGGCTGTTGGTTTGTCTTATGAAGATCCTACCGTGAAACTGCTTAATGATGGTGCTAATATTGAAGTCATTTACCCAGAAGAAGGGTCTGTTTTCCTTCCAGCTAGTACTGCTATTATTAAAAATGCCCCTAATAAATCAAATGCAGAAAAATTTATCGACTTTGTGATTTCAAAAGAAGCACAAGACACTCTTGGGACTGAAACCACTAATCGCCCTGTTCGTAAAAATGTAGCAGTTAGTGATAATATGAAGCCACTTGAAGATATCAAAACACTTGTAGAAGATTATGATTACGTTATTGAACATCAAGAAGATATTGTTAATCATTACAATCAGATTTTTGTTGACCTACAATCAAAATAGGAGTGGCTAAATGAGTGAAATTATCATTAAAAATGCCAAAAAAATCTATGGAGATACAACCGTCATTGAAGATTTGAATGTTGTCATTCCAGATGGCAGTCTGTTTACTCTTTTAGGGCCATCAGGCTGTGGAAAGACAACGCTACTTCGAATGATTGCAGGGTTTAACTCGATTGAGGGTGGAGATTTCTATTTCGGAAATGAACGCATCAATCAAATGGAGCCAAGTAAACGCAATATTGGGATGGTTTTTCAAAACTATGCGATTTTCCCTCATCTTTCTGTCAAAGACAATGTTGCTTTTGGGCTCAAACAACGTAAACTCAGTAAAGAGGAAATGGCTGAAAGAATTGATCGCTATCTAAAACTGATGCAGATTGATCAATTTAGAGACCGCAAGCCAGAAAATCTCAGTGGTGGTCAACAACAACGTGTGGCTCTAGCAAGAGCTCTAGCTATCAGCCCAGATGTACTCTTAATGGATGAACCCTTGAGTAACTTGGATGCCAAATTAAGAATAGAGATGCGACAAGCCATCAAAGAAATTCAAAAAGAAGTTGGTATTACGACGGTTTATGTGACGCATGACCAGGAAGAAGCCATGGCTATTTCCGATCAGATTGCTGTCATGTATCTAGGAGAAATCCAGCAAATTGGTAAACCAAAAGAACTCTATCATCGCCCTAAAAATGAATTTGTAGCCACCTTTATTGGACGAACCAATATGATTTCAGCGCAATTGGTGAAACAAGAAGAACAAGCTCATCTTCAATTTGCCGATGGTTCAAGTATTCCTTACCCTCTTTTAAATCATTTGGACAACCAAGAGGTAAGAGTTAGTGTGCGTCCAGAAGAGTTTGTTAGAGACCTTGATGGTCCGATTAAAGCAACGATTAAAGATAGTACTTATCTGGGGTTAAACACAGAATATATTCTAGAAACACCTTTTTCTGATCGCATTCAAGTGACAGAGGAGTCAACGCTTGATGAAGACTTTGGTCCTGGAGATGAGATCCGTCTAAGAATTAACACTTCCAAAATCAATGTCTTTTCAGCAGATGGTCAGGTGAATTTATTGGAGGTGACGTGATGAAAAAAGGCCTTGAGCGGATGAATATTTGGCTCATATCTTCTATTATCATATTTGTCACTTATCTCATCTTTTTAATCTATCCGATTGTCACTATTTTAAAACAAGCTCTTTTTGTAGATGGGCAGTTGTCACTTGGTAATTTTTTAACTTTCTTTTCAAGAGATTACTATTTTGATACCTTATTTAATAGTTTTAAAGTATCGGTGATGGCAACCTTGTTGGCACTTGTTGTTGGGACCTTGCTGGCTTATTGTTTTGCCATGTTTCAGTTTAAGGGGAAAAAGGTCTTACAAATTTTAATCATTATTGCCTCTATGTCAGCTCCTTTTGTTGGTGCCTATTCATGGATTCTCCTCCTAGGGAGAAATGGTGTGATTACTAAATTTTTGATTAATACACTAGGCTTTCCAAACATTGATATTTATGGTTTCTTTGGCATTGTTCTTGTGTTTACCCTTCAACTTTTTCCTTTAGTCTTTTTATATGTGAGTGGCGCTTTAAAGAGTATGGATAATTCTCTTTTAGAAGCAGCTGAAAGTATGGGAGTGAAGGGAATTAGTCGGCTTACGAAAATTGTGTTACCTCTTTTGGTACCAACGCTTTTAGCGGCAGCTCTTTTAGTCTTTATGAGAGCTTTCTCAGACTTTGGGACACCGATGTTAATCGGTGAGGGTTATCGTACCTTCCCTGTGCTCGTGTACACGCAGTTTATCAGTGAAGTGGGTGGCAACTCTGCCTTTGCTTCAGCTCTTGCGATTATCGCGATTATCATTGCTTTAACCATCTTCTTGGTGCAAAAATACATTGCCCATAAAAACAGTTTTAGCATGAATTCTCTTCACCCGATTGAAGCAAAACCTGTTCAAGGACTCCAGAAGTTTATGATTTACTTGTGGGTTTATGGCGTTATTGGTTTATCTGTCATGCCACAAACCTACCTAATTTACACTTCATTTTTAAAAACCTCAGGCATGATTTTTGTGCCAGGCTATTCTTTAAATAGTTATCAACAGGCCTTTGATCGCATGGGCTCAAGTATTTTAAACACCTTACGTATTCCTTTTATGGCTCTCGTTGTGGTTGTTATTTTTGCTACTTTTATTTCTTACTTGAGTGTTCGTAAACGCAATGCCTTTACTTCCTTGATTGATAGTATGAGCATGGTGCCTTATATTGTTCCTGGAACGGTTCTTGGGATTGCCTTTATCACAGCTTTTAATACTGGTATTGGTGGGACTGGTTTTCTTGCCATTATCGGGACATCGCTGATTATGGTGATTTCGTTTTCGGTAAGGCGTTTACCTTATACCATCCGTTCATCAGTAGCGGCCTTGCAACAGATATCACCTAGTATTGAAGAAGCCGCAGCTAGTCTTGGTTCTTCACGCTTAAATACCTTTGTTAAGGTCACAATTCCTATGATGATGCCAGGGATTATTGCAGGCGCTATCTTATCTTGGATTACGATGATTTCTGAGTTATCAACCTCTATCTTACTTTATAATGTGCGAACAAAGACTATGACAGTAGCCATCTATACGGAAGTTCTTAGAGGAAATTATGGTATTGCTGCTGCTTTATCAACCTTACTAACTATTTTCACTGTCCTCTCACTTCTTTTATTTATGAAAGTTTCTAAGAGTGATAGTATTAGCATGTCATAAAGAGTTTCGTGCCATGATATCAAACCAATTCTTGTCTTTGTGCGAGAATTGGTTTTTGTTTAGAGTCCTCAAAATAGTTAGAGAATAAACAGCATTGAGTCTTTTATTTTCTTGTGATATGATGATGTTAAAGGAGTGGGTATCGTGAAAAAAGTTATTTTTATGGATTTGGATGGTGTGATTTTTGATTCCTATCCTATCTGGGATCAAGTGGTTGAAATGTTACTTGCTCAAAATGAGCTCAGCTTAACAACGACTATTCGTCAAAAACTATGGCATAGTACCATGACTCAAGCAGAAGACTATTTGCTATCTCTTTTGGGCAACGATTGGACTTTAGAGGATTTGAGACGAGAAAAAGACAGGCTACTTGTTAAGGCTTATGAGAAAGTAACCTTGATGCCAGATGTTTTCTCAACACTTGAAACGTTGGTAGAAGACGGTTACGAGTTGGTTGCTGTGACTAGTAATGAGAGTCACTTAGCCTTAAAAGGATTGGAGAGCAATTCCCTTTTACCATTTTTTGAGGCCGTCTATAGCATTTTTGATTTTAACTTTCAAGATAAAACAAGTGATTTCTTGCAAAGAGTAGCGTGTGATATTGGTGTCTCACCTCATCATCTTGTGATGGTTGAGGATTCTTGGCAAAATTTGAAAGAAGCAAAAACGCTCGGCATCACAACACTATATTTTGAAAATGCTGTCTATCCTTTAGAAGAACAAAAAGATTTTATTGATTTTCGCTTTTCTCAATTTAGTGATTTACCCAAATTAATCAGCACTATTTTTACTCATTAATTTCACAAACTCTTGAGAATTTTTTAAAATTGTGTTATTATCAAGTTGTAAAATTAAATAGGACATTTGGGGTGCTTAACAGCTGAGATTATACCCATTGAACCTGATACAGTTAGTACTGTCGCAGGGAAATGTGTGCCGTCATGAGAGTTTTTTGTGACGGGAAAGTACTTTTTTTCTTTGTGAAATATAAAGCGCTTTCATTATCTAATTGATGATTCAAACCCCGTTTGCTTGCAAATGGGGTTTTTATATTTCAATAGGTTTGTTTTAGCTTGTTACCATTTCAAGTCCATGAAAGGGGAAGTGATGGTTAATCATAAAACGACAAAACTATCAGTGCTAGCGATTATGATTGCACTTGATGTGTTTTTAAGTCCGATTTTTCGGATCGAAGGGATGGCTTTTATGTCCAGTGTGGTTAATGTGATAGCAGGGATTCTCATGGGGCCTGTCTATGCTTTAATCATGGCTTTAATAACAGCAGTTATTAGAATTTTAACCCAATCAGGTGTCGCTGCAGTAGCTCCTTTAGCTATTTTAGGAGCAGGGCCAGGGGCATTCTTAGCTGGAGTGTGTTACCGATTGTGGAAAAAAGATTGGGCATCATGGTTGGGAGAATTTATAGGGACTGGTTTAATAGGTTCCATTTTATCAGCACCTGTTATGGTGTGGTACTGGACTTTTAGTGCCCAAGGAGATAGTGAACTTTTAGCCAAAGCAGCAGCCGCTCAGTCTCTTTTCTTGTTTACTCCAAGATTTGTTGGGGCAACGATTATCGGTGGTATCATTGGGATGTTCTTGATTCAAGGGTTGAAACGACTCCCTTTATTTACACGTCTACAAACTATTTTTATATCTTAAGGAGAATGATGAAATGAAAAAAATAACATTGAAAGATGTTTTACTAATTGCTTTATTATCAGTTGTATTAGGCCTTATTTATTTGGGGGCCGCCTATTTTGCCGGTATTTTTGTTCCTTTTATTGGTCCTGTGGCTTATGAAATTATTTATGGTGTTTGGTTTGTTGCGGCACCTATGGCTATCTATATTTTAAGAAAACCTGGAACAGCCTTGATTACTGAAATCTTGGCAGCTTTAGTGGAAGTATTGGCGGGATCAATGTTTGGTCCTAGTGTATTGATTATCGGAACCCTTCAAGGATTAGGATCAGAACTTGGTTTTACCTTTTTTGGTTATAAAAACTACAAGTGGCCAGCATTTGTTTTGTCAGCGATTTTAACATCATTATTCAGTTATGCATGGTCTTATTATGCTAATAGTTATGGCGCTTTTGGATTTACTTATAATCTAGTGATGATTACTGTTAGAACTTTGTCATCTATCGTCTTTTTCCTTGTGACTAAAGGGATTTGTGATCAGCTTAAAAACAGTGGTGTTCTTAATTCCTATGCTATTAGTCAGAAAGGCTAAGCTATGCTATTAGTAGAGAATCTAAGCTATGCTTATCAAGATCATTCTCCTTTGTTTGAGGGCTTGCATTTTTCAATCAATTCAGGAGAAAAAATCCTTATTGGTGGTTATTCAGGTTGTGGTAAAAGTAGTCTTGCCTTTTTGTTGGCAGGTTTAAAAAAGCCTACAAGTGGTCAAGTGTTATTAGATGATAAGGCTATTTCGCCAAAAGACGTTGGCTTTATTTTTCAAAATCCAGATTTACAGTTTTGTATGGATACCGTTGCTTTGGAATTGCTTTTTGTCTTAGAAAATTTGCAGGAAAATCCAGAAACCATGGCTGAAAAAGTCACTCAAGTCTTACAAAAAGTTGGCTTAGCCAATTATCATGATCGTCAGATTAACACTCTTTCTCAAGGAGAAAAACAACGGCTATCTCTGGCAGCTATCTTTTTAAAAAATCCCAAGGTCATGATCTTAGATGAAGCTTTTGCCAATCTTGATAAAAAAAGTGCCTTAAAGCTGTTAGGTGATGTTTTGGCCTATCAAGAACAAACCAATGCTATTTTGATTGTGATTGATCATTTGATTGATTATTACGAAGGCAAGATGACGACTTATTATTGGTTTGAAAAGGGTTTATCAGCTGTTAACTATGACGTTTTAAAACAATATTTTCCACCTTTACTATTAAAAGACAAAAAGATTGCTCTAGGAGACACCTTACTAGAAACCAAGCAGTTTCAGGTACAGTTGGCAAAGGATAAGACGATTTTTTATCCAGATATCACTTTAAAAAGAGGTGAGAGGCTTTGTTTAGATGGACCAAGTGGCATTGGGAAATCCAGCTTTTTCCTGGGCCTTTTAGGGATTTATAAGAACAAAGGAGCAGTCAAAGGGATTAAAAAAGATATGTCTGCCATCACTTTCTTGTTTCAAAACCCATTGGAGCAATTCATTTTTGCCAATGTCTATGAAGAGATTTATCAAACCTGTCAGGATGAGAAAAAAACACAAAGCATTTTAGAAACACTGCAATTATGGGAGAAAAAAGATTTATCCCCTTTTCAACTAAGTCAAGGGCAACAACGGCGTTTAGCGGTTGGCATTATTCTGGCTAGTCAGGCTTCTCTTGTTTTGATTGATGAGCCAACCTATGGTCAAGATGCCTACCATGCACAAGCGATTATGGATTTGATTTTAAACTATTGTCAAGAAAATCATTGTGGATTAATCTTCACCAGTCATGACCAAGCACTGAAAGAGACCTTAGCGACACGATTTGTGGAGGTGACAAATGCTATACCTTAAAAATTATCACCCAGCGATGACCTTTGTCAGCTTACTCATTTTAACCTTTGCTTTTAGTATTAGTTTTAACCTTTGGCTGACCTTGTTTTTACTTGGGATTATTGTTCTTGCCCACCTCTTTTATGGTGGATCTAAGCGTGCCTTCTTATGGCTTAATGCTGTTGGTCTTTTAATGGGTGTTTCTATTTTCATAGGAACCTTTATTTGGGGGAAAAATCCTCATGATGTCATCTTATCTTTAACAGTTGCTTGTCGACCACTCGTCTTCATGAATATTGGGTTGCTTTTTCATATCTCCCATTCTAATTATGACTTTATTGAATCTTTGCATCAGAGTTTTAGACTTCCCAGCAAATTTGCTTATGGTTTATTTGCGGTTTTCAACCTCTTACCACTTATTAAATTACAGTATCAGAGAAATCGTCTGGCTTTCAGATTAAGAGGACAGCATGTTGGTCCATTATCAACCAAGTTAGTCTTATCTTTACTGTTTAAAACTATTTACTGGGTAGATCATTTAGAGATGGCAATGATTTCAAAGGGGTTTGATTCAGAAAGTAGGAGAACACATGCTCATCGTTATCCCATTGTCATGAAAGATTATTTCCTGTTAGCAACAGCTGTTGTCTCAGCTATCCTCATATTATTTCTATAAAGGATGAAAAAAATATTTCTCATCTATGGTGAGATGTTATCAAACAATAAAAAAAGGAGTTTACAATGTTAAAAGAACAAATGATTGCAAAAGGTGAAAAATATATTGACCTTATCTACAACGATCCTTTCATTCAAGGAATTGTTAATGGTAATTTAGACCCAAAAGCAGTCTGTCATTATTTACAAGCTGACTATGCCTATCTTAATAAATTTGCTGATATTTATGCTTTATGTATGGCAAAAGCCGATAATGTCACTGACAAGCGCTTCTTTATAGGTCAATTGTCAATGATTTTAAATGAAGAATTAGAAGGGCAAGAAGGCCCTCACCAAGTGTTGGCAGCCTATACTGGTAAATCTTATAGTAGTATTGTTGCTGGTAGTAAGTGGTATCCTTCCGCAGACCATTATATTAAACACATGTACTACAATATTCATGAACATGGGATTTCAGGTGCTCTATCAGCCATGGGTCCATGTCCTTGGATCTATTACAAGGTGGCTAAGAAAATAAATGCTGAAAATGATTTGGCAGATGATCATCCTTTCAAAAAATGGGTTGATTTCTATGCTGATGATTGGATTGAAGAATTGATGGATAACTATTTTAGAATGATTGAGCACTATTCGCAAAGCATTTCTGAAGAAAATAAGGCCATTTTTGTTGATAATTTTGTCAAATCTTGTCAACATGAAAGACGTTTTTTCCAAATGGCAGTGACACAAGAAGATTGGGAGGATTAAAATGGCTAAATTAGATGCAGTTTTAACGATTGCAGGTACTGACCCTAGTGGTGGGGCAGGTATTATGGCTGATTTGAAGAGTTTTCAAGCCAGAGAAACCTATGGTATGGCTGTGGTAACTAGTGTTGTTGCTCAAAATACACAAGGGGTTAGAGCAGTGCAACACATCACACCTGATATGGTAGATCAACAACTTTCCTGTGTGTTTGAAGACATTGAACCACAAGCGATTAAAACAGGCATGCTTGCTCAAGTTGAGATAATAAACATTGTCGCTTCATACTTGAAAGATTATTCCAAACCTTACGTCCTAGATCCAGTTATGGTGGCAACAAGTGGTGATCGCTTGATTGAAGAAGAAGCTATTTTGGCCTTAAAAAGCAAACTATTACCTTTAGCAACTCTTATAACACCAAATTTACCAGAAGCAGAAGTTTTAGTGGGGCGTTCTTTACCTGATGAGGCTAGTATCATCCAAGCAGGTTATGAGATTCAAGATAAATATCACGTTAAAAATGTCATTATTAAAGGAGGTCATGCGACAGGTCTTGCTAAAGATTATCTCTTTTTAGAAAATGAGGGATTGATGACGCTCAGTAGTGAGCGAATTGATACTGTTCATACTCATGGAACGGGTTGTACATTTGCTGCTGTAGCCACAGCTGAACTTGGTAAAGGCAAAACGATTGTTGAAGCTGTTAAAACAGCTAAAGCATTTATCACTTCAGCCATTAAAAATGCACCGGAATTGGGTAAGGGCCATGGTCCTGTCAATCATCTGAGCTATAAAGGATAGAAAATGTATTTAGAAAAACTAAAGAAAAGTAATCCCCTCGTTATTTGTATTACCAATGATGTGGTCAAGAATTTTACAGCCAATGGCTTATTGGCTTTAGGAGCATCTCCTGCCATGAGTGAATATGAGGAGGATTTAGAGGATTTGTTAAAAGTCGCTAGTGCTCTATTGATTAATATTGGTACCTTGACACCGGCTAAATGGCAACTCTATCAAAATGCGATTACCATTGCCAAAAAAAATCATGTACCAGTCGTTTTAGACCCTGTTGCTGCAGGAGCTAGTCGTTTTCGATTAAAAGTATCTCTTGATCTGCTAAATCATTATCCCATCACTCTCTTACGGGGGAATGCCAGTGAAATCGCGGCTTTAATCGGGGAAAAACAAACATCAAAAGGAGCTGATAGTGGTTTTGTTGAAGATATTGGTGCTTTGGCTCGAAAAGCTAGCACTATTTTTAGCATACCTGTTGTAGTCACGGGCCCAGTTGATGCGATTGCTGTCAATAATCAGGTGCGACTCATTCAAAATGGTAGTCCTCTAATGCCTCTTGTGACAGGAACAGGTTGTCTACTGGGGGCTGTATTAGCTGCTTTTATCGGTCTTTCTGAAGAAAAGGATTATCTAGATTGTTTATCTGAGGCCATGTTAGCCTATAATATCGCTGGTGAATTGGCACAAGAAAAAACCAGTACAACTGGGCCTGGTAGTTTTAAGGTTGCTTTTTTAGATAGCCTTTATCAGATAAGATCTCATCAAATGAAAGAAAGGCAGAGAATCATTAATGATTAAAGATAATTTAAAACTTTACTTTGTCTGTGGCACGGCTGATTGCCCACAAAATAATCTTCTGTCAGTTGTTGAAGAAGCCTTAAAAGGAGGCATTACTCTTTTTCAATTTCGCGAAAAAGGATCAAATGCTTTAATAAAAGAGGATAAGAAAAAAATGGCGCAGCAATTACAAACCTTGTGTCATCGTTATCATGTTCCTTTTATCATTGATGATGATATTGATTTGGTGGAAGCAATTGATGCTGACGGCCTTCATATCGGTCAAGGGGATATTGCTGTTAAAGAAGCAAGAAAACGACTTCCCCATAAAATCATTGGTTTATCAGTCAGTACCATGGCAGAATATCAACAATCAGCGATTGAACTTGTCGATTATATTGGTGTAGGACCTTTTCAAGCAACACAATCTAAAGCAGATGCTAAACCACCTATTGGTAATCGCACAACGAAAGCCATCAGAGAAATCAATCCAGATCTTCCCATTGTTGCTATTGGTGGTATCAACCAATCTGTCATTTCTTCTATCATAGAAGCAAAAGCAGATGGTGTTGCGATTATTTCAGCCATTTCCAAAAGTCCAGATGTCTATCAAACCACAAAAAGGTTAAGACAAACACTTGATTTGGCACTTTCTAACTAGCAGTTCCTTTCGTTATGTCTAGTGTCCGTCGTGTTTAAAAGGATTTTTAGGAAAAATAGTAAAGATACTCATCTTTTTAAGAGATGAGTATTTTTATTAGCTTACTATTGGTAAAAAAGAAGCTAGGTTGTTCTCCTGGTTTTTACTATCTTTAGGCTTAGATTAACTCATTTGTCACTTAGATTTTCTATTAGGTCTAATTTTGAACATAGAAATGTACAATACTTGGTCTTTATAAAAGCGCTTACAAAAATTATAATAAAGCTAGAAAGAAAATAAAAACTTTGAAAAGAGGTAGTTCCTATGGATATATTTCTAGCGCCCCTAAATTGGTTCTCTCAAAACATTTTGCAGAACCCGGCATTTTTTGTAGGTCTCTTGGTTTTAATCGGGTATTTACTACTCAAAAAACCTTTGCATGAGGTGTTTGCAGGTTTTGTGAAAGCAACCGTTGGCTATCTCATTTTAAATGTAGGTGCAGGAGGACTGGTTGTCACTTTCCGACCGATTTTAGTTGCCTTGGCTCAAAAATTTAATTTAAATGCAGCAGTTATTGACCCTTACTTTGGTTTAGCTGCTGCCAACGCAAAACTTGATACAATGGGTTTCATTAGTGTAGCGACAACAGCTCTCTTAATCGGATTTGGTGTCAATATTTTATTAGTTGCCCTTCGTAAAATCACAAAAATTAGAACCTTGTTTATCACAGGGCACATCATGGTACAACAGGCAGCAACGATTTCCGTTTTCGTTCTTTTGTTAATCCCTCAACTTCAAAACACTTGGGGCATGTGGGCAGTTGGTATTATCTGTGGTCTTTACTGGGCGGTTAGCTCCAATATGACTGTGGAAGCGACACAACGTTTAACTGGTGGTGCAGGTTTTGCTATTGGGCATCAACAACAATTTGCGATTTGGTTTGTTGATAAGGTTGCACCTTACTTTGGTAAAAAAGAAGAAAATCTTGACAACTTAAAATTACCATCATTCTTAAGTATTTTCCATGATACTGTTGTTGCCTCAGCAACACTAATGCTAGTTTTCTTTGGTGTTATCTTAAGTGTTCTTGGCCCAGAAATTATGTCAAATACAGAACTCATCACAACAGGTGCTTATAGCCCTGATAAACAAGCTTTCTTCATGTATGTTCTTCAAACATCTCTCACCTTCTCTGTTTATCTCTTTATCTTGATGCAAGGTGTTCGGATGTTCGTTTCTGAGTTGACCAATGCCTTCCAAGGTATCTCAAATAAACTTCTTCCAGGTTCATTTCCTGCGGTTGACGTTGCCGCATCTTATGGTTTTGGTTCAGCCAATGCCGTTCTTTCAGGATTTACCTTTGGTTTAATCGGACAATTAGTCACTATCGCACTTTTAGTTATCTTTAAGAGTCCAATCCTTATCATCACTGGTTTTGTTCCAGTATTCTTTGATAATGCCGCATTAGCAGTGTATGCTGATAAACGTGGTGGTTGGAAAGCTGCAGCTATTTTATCGTTTTGCTCAGGTATCCTTCAAGTGGCACTTGGTGCGGTAGCTGTTGGCTTACTACAACTATCAGGCGGTTATCATGGTAACATTGACCTTGTTATCCCTTGGTTACCATTTGGTTATCTCTTCAAATACCTTGGTATTGCTGGTTTCGTTCTTGTTTGTCTCTTCTTATTAGTCATTCCACAATTACAATATAGAAAAGCAAAAGATAAAGAAGCTTACTACAAAGGTGAAGTTCAAGAATAACAATATTATTTCATCATTCATTTTGCCCTGTTGCTCTTAGCAATCAAGTGGCTAGACATATCATTAGGAGGAAAGATAATGCTTAAAATATTGACAGCATGCGGAAACGGCATGGGATCATCAATGGTTATTAAAATGAAAGTGGAAAATGCCCTTCGCCAACTAGGGATTACAGATTTCCAATCGGCGTCTTGTTCAGTAGGTGAAGCAAAGAGTTTGGCAGCTAATTATGATATTGTCATTGCCTCAAATCATTTAATCCATGAATTAGATGGTCGTACAAAAGGACATCTCGTTGGTTTAGATAATCTAATGGATGATAATGAAATCAAAGAAAAATTACAAGCAGTTTTGTAATCAAGTGATTATTTTTGGATAGTAGAGAAAGGTATTGTTAATCCATTTACAATACTTTCTCTTTATGCCAAGAAATAATTTGATAATGCTCATTGTTAATCAATGAGATAGGCAAAAGGAGAGGTTATGAATTTAAAACAAGCATTTATTGACAATCAATCGATTCGCTTGGGACTTAGCGCGAAGACATGGCAAGAAGCTGTTCAATTATCGGTTCAACCCTTAATTGAAAGTGGTGCTGTAAAAGAAGAATACTATCAAGCGATTATTGACTCTACTGAAGAATATGGTCCTTATTATGTCTTGATGCCTGGAATGGCCATGCCTCACGCTCGTCCAGAAGCAGGTGTTTTGCGAGATGCCTTTTCATTAGTCACGCTAAAAGAACCAGTTGTCTTTTCAGATGGCAAGTCTGTTCAAGTCCTTATTGCTTTAGCAGCAACCAGCTCAGACATTCATACCTCAGTTGCGATTCCTCAAATTATTGCTTTGATGGAGTTAGACAATGCGATTGAGCGTCTAGTAGCTTGCCAAAGTGCTGAGGAAGTTCTTGCTATGGTAGAAGAATCAAAGAATAGTCCATACCTTGAAGGATTGGATTTAAACAGTTAATTATATTAGAAGAATCAGGCAATATTTTCTAAAGATAAGAAAGACTGTCTATAAGAAAGGAAACCTATGAAAAATCAAATTCCAAATTTACAAGTAGCTCTAGACCACTCAGATTTACAAGGAGCCGTTAAAGCAGCTGTTTCAGTTGGTCAAGAAGTTGATATTATTGAAGCAGGAACTGTTTGTCTCCTACAAGTTGGTAGTGAATTAGTAGAGGTGCTACATAATCTCTTCCCAGACAAAATTATTGTGGCTGACACTAAGTGTGCTGATGCTGGAGGGACTGTTGCAAAAAATAATGCCCTAAGAGGAGCAGATTGGATGACTTGTATTTGTTGTGCCACTGTTCCAACCATGAAAGCAGCGCTTAAAGCCATTAAGGAAGTTAAAGGAGATCGTGGGGAAATTCAAATTGAACTCTATGGGAACTGGACCTTTGAAGAAGCTCAAACTTGGCTGGATGCAGGTATTTCACAAGCCATTTACCATCAATCAAGAGATGCTCTTTTAGCCGGTCAAACATGGGGTGAAAAAGATTTAAGTAAAATTAAAAAATTAGTTGACATGGGCTTTCGTGTTTCAGTGACGGGTGGCCTTAATGTTGACACATTAAAGCTATTTGAAGGTATTGATGTTTATACTTTTATAGCTGGTCGTGGTATTACTGAAGCCAAAAACCCAGCAGAAGCAGCGCGTGCATTTAAAGATGAAATCAAACGAATTTGGGGGTCATGATATGGTTCGTCCCATTGGTATTTATGAAAAAGCCACACCAAAGCAGTTGACTTGGCTAGATCGTTTGTATTTTGCCAAAGAACTCGGTTTTGATTTTGTTGAGATGTCTATTGATGAGTCAGATGCGAGATTAGAACGTCTTGATTGGACAAAAGAAGAGCGTTTAACCATTGTTAAGAACATTTTTGAAACAGGTGTTCGTATACCAACTATTTGTTTTTCTGGGCATCGTCGTTACCCACTTGGGTCAAACGATCCCGAGATAGAAGCAAAATCATTAGAATTGATGAAAAAATGTATTGAGTTGGCACAAGATTTAGGTGTCAGAACGATTCAATTAGCCGGATATGATGTCTATTATGAAGAAAAATCACCAGAGACACATGTTCGCTTCATGAAAAATCTCCGTCAAGCTTGTGATTGGGCAGAAGAAGCACAAGTTATTTTGGCCATTGAAATCATGGATGATCCTTTTATCAATTCCATTGAAAAGTATTTGGCAGTGGCAAAAGAAATTAATTCGCCTTATCTATTTGTCTATCCTGATACAGGCAATGTCTCGGCTTGGCATAATGATTTATGGAGTGAATTTTACTTAGGACATCATGCCATAGCTGCCATTCATTTAAAAGATACTTACCCAGTCACAGAAAACTCAAAAGGACAATTTAGAGATGTGCCTTTTGGTCAAGGCTGTGTGGACTGGGAAGCACTATTTGATGTGTTAAAAAGAACCAACTATAATGGACCATTTCTCATTGAAATGTGGTCTGAAAACTGTGAAACAGTGGAAGAGACAAAAGCTGCGATAAAAGAAGCGCAAGATTTTCTTTATCCATTGATTGAGAAAGCAGGGTTGAAAACATGGTAAAAGATTTAAACGAGATTAAAAAAAGAGTTTGTGAAGCCAATAAAACACTTCCTAGTCATGGCCTAGTCAAATTCACATGGGGCAATGTTTCAGAAGTTTCTCGCGAACTAGGTTGTATTGTCATTAAACCATCAGGTGTAGATTACGATAAATTAAAACCTGAGGATATGGTTGTGACAGACCTTGATGGTAATATCATTGAAGGAGATTTGAATCCTTCTTCAGATTTGCCGACCCATGTCGCTTTATATAAAGCTTGGCCAGAAATTGGAGGCATTGTTCATACCCACTCGACCGAGGCTGTTGGTTGGGCGCAAGCAGGCAGAGATATCCCGATTTATGGAACAACTCATGCAGACTGTTTTTTTGGACCAATTCCTTGTGCGCGTTCTTTGACGGAAGAAGAAGTTAATACAGCTTATGAAAAAGAAACAGGGACTGTCATTTTAGAAGAATTTACCAATCGTAAGCTTGATCCTTTAGCTGTTCCAGGAATTGTTGTCCGTAATCATGGACCATTTACTTGGGGGAAAACGCCTGAACAGGCTGTCTATAACTCAGCTGTCTTAGAAGAAGTGGCTAAAATGAGCCGTTTGACAGAACAAATCAATCCAAGAGTTCAACCCGTTCCAAAACATGTTATGGATAAACATTATTACAGAAAACATGGTGCTAATGCTTACTACGGGCAAAAATCATAAAGACTTTGCCAAAATAAGTTTAAATAATCAATTAATGAGTCGTTGCAAGCAGTGTTCATAAACACTGCTTTTTTAATAGAACTATTGGCAGAAGGGATATGATATTATAAAAATAAAAAAGAAGACTTTGGTTGTTGGGATTTTAAACATTTTTCTTATTAAGAAGTATGGAATTATGTTAGAATGTAAGTAGGATGAATCGTGAAAGTGAGGGACCTAGAGATGATGTTGTTAGATAAAAAAAGCTATGACCTTCTTTCTTATTTAATCAATTTAGATGAGGCAGAGACGGTAATGACCATTTCTCATACTTTGGGCCAATCAAGGCGAAAAATTTATTATCATTTGGAGAAAATTAATGATGCACTGCCTCAGCACATTGACCAGATAGAGTCTTATCCAAGAATTGGTATTTTACTAACCACCGAGCAAAAAGAAGCTTGTCAAAAACTTTTAGATGAGGTAAGTGACTACCATTATGTCATGAAAAGTGATGAGCGAATAAAACTATCTGCTGTTTACATTGCTATCTCTCCTGAGCGTGTCATTATCGACAAACTAATGCAGATTAATGATGTTTCTCGAAATACCGTTTTAAATGATTTAAATGAATTAAGAGAAAAATTAGCACAAAAAGAGTATAGTATCAAATTGCATGCTAGCAAGTCTCGAGGCTATTATTTTGAGTGTCATCCCTTATCCTTGATTCAATTTCTGTACAAAGTTTTAGATGGGATTTATCACGGTGAAAATACTAGCTTTATTGATTATTTTGACCACAGATTAGAAGAAACGTTAGGATTAACCACTTACTTCTCAAAAGAAGTGCATGATTATATTGAACAATTTCTCATCTCCTCTCAAACTAGTCTGGGCAAGACCATCAATCGTCAAGATAGTCAGTTTATGGTTAAGATTTTACCCTTTATTCTCCTTAGCTACCGTAATATGCAGTTTAGCAATCACATTAAAAGTGGTTTAGACCAAGATTTTGATTTAATTTGGAAACGCAAAGAATACGTGATTGCCAAAGAATTTGCTCAGCAATTACGACAAAAATTTGATATTCATCTTGATAATATTGAAACAGGACTTGTGGCTATGCTGATGCTTTCTTTCCGAAAGGACAAAGATAGTCACGTTGAAAGTCGTGATTATGAAGAGATGCGTCACACACTACAAACCTTTATTGAAGAAATAGAAAATTGTTGTCACATCGAATTTCTTCATAAAGATGATTTGCTCAAGCAGTTGATGATTCATTGTAAGGCACTTATTTATCGAAAAACCTATGGTATCTTTGCAGCTAACTCTTTGACAGCTCATATCAAAGAAAAATACCATGACTTATTTACAATAACGAAAGCCCATATTCATATCTTAGAAGAAAAGTGGGATCTTGCCTTTGATGATGATGAGATTGCTTATATTACAATTCATCTAGGTGGTGCTTTTAAAAATAGTAAGCAAGAAATTCCCAAGACAGAAGTCATTCTTGTTTCTGATGATGGTATTGGCTTACAAAAATTACTCCTTAACCAGTTTCAACATTACTTACCAAATTGTAACGTTCAAGCGATTTTTACAACGGAGCAGTTTCAAAGTGTCAGCGATTTAATTTCAGAGGATACTCTTGTTGTGTCAACCAGTAGTTGTCTAGAAATTGTTCTTCCCTTCTTGGTAGTTCACCCAATTCTAAGTGATGAAGATATTATCCGATTAATTCATTTTATAAAACATGGAAGTTTGTCTGATAATTTCTACCTTTCTGAAGAATTATATAAATCGATTTCTCAATTTGTGAGTGAAGATATTGACCGCAAGGCATTAAAACACCAAATAGAGAAGTTAATCCGTCGTGAACTGATGAATGATATTTTCCCCAGAACGTAATCTTTTGTTATCACCTCAGCTACCTGAACAGAGGATGAGATAGGCTGGGGTATTTTTTGTGTCCAAACGACCCATTTTTGAACACTTTAATGTGTGAGACTTGGTCTTTTTATTAGAGATTTTAAGGATTATACTAAGAGTGTAGAAAAAATAATCTGGAGGAAAAATCAATGCCTAAAGTACAAGAGATAACACGTGAATCATGGATTTTGAACACTTTTCCTGAATGGGGAACATGGTTAAATGAAGAAATTGAAGAAGAAGTTGTGCCTGAAGGCAATTTCTCCATGTGGTGGCTAGGAAACTGTGGCGTCTGGATTAAGACACCAGGTGGTGCTAATGTTGTCATGGACCTTTATTCTAGTCGTGGGAAATCAACCAAAAAAGTAAAAGATATGGTTCCAGGACATCAAATGGCCAACATGGCTGGTGTTCGTAAATTACAACCAAACTTGAGAGCACAACCTGTTGTTCTTGACCCATTTTTAATTAATGAGTTGGATTATTACTTAGTATCTCACTTCCATAGTGATCATATCTGTATCAATACTGCGGCAGCTATTTTAAATAATCCAAAACTAGATCATGTTAAATTTATTGGACCATATGAGGTCGGTGAAACATGGAAGAGATGGGGTGTTCCAGAAGAACGTATGATTATTGTCAAACCTGGTGATTCACTAGAATTTAAAGATATGAAAATCACCGCTGTAGAATCGTTTGACCGTACTTGTATCGTAACCTTACCAGTAAAAGGGGCAGACGCTCAAAATGGTAGTTTAAAAGGTCTACCAGTGACTGATGAAGAAATGAATAGTAAGGCAGTTAACTATGTCTTTGAAATGCCTGGTGGAACAGTTTACCATGGTTTTGACTCACATTTTTCAAACTATACTGCTAAACATGGTAGAGATTTTAATATTGATGTCACCATCAACAACTACGGTGAAAACCCAATTGGTATTCAAGATAAAATGACTTCTATTGACTTACTTCGTATGGCAGAAAATCTTCGTTGTAAAGTCGTTATTCCTGTCCATCATGATATTTGGACCAATTTCCAAGCCTCAACGGATGAAATCCTCGCTCTTTGGAACATGCGTAAAGAACGTCTTCAATATGGTTTCCATCCATTTATCTGGCAAGTTGGTGGTAAATACACTTACCCTCAAGACAAGAACCGTTTGGAATATCATCACCCACGTGGTTTTGATGATTGCTTCTTAGAAGATTCTAATATTCAATTTAAGGCTCTTCTATAATGCCTTATCATCTGGCTAATTATTTAATCATACTCCTAAAATCTCCTTTATTGGAAAAAATTATAAAAATGCTCATCTCTGAAAAAAGATGGGTATTTTTATTAAACTTTTTTTGATGACAAGGGAGTCATCAGGTAAACATCATGAGACAAAACATTAGTTTCTCATTTCTTGTTATTAAAATATGTTATAATAATAGAAAAGTTTTGAAGGTGTTTCATGGATGACTTGTTATTAATAAAACCTAGCCTTGCCTATGAAGCAGAACTAATGACATACCGTGAGGCTTTTGGCGAGGAACATATTTATGGGGGTGCCAATTTAGCTCAGTATGAAAAGATTGCTGATTGGCTTTCTTATCTTGAAAAGATGTCTGATGAGACAACTTGTCCACCAGATAGAGCCCCCTCAACGACTTTTTTGTGTGTCAGACAATCTGATAATGCCATTGTTGGTATCTGTAATATTAGACATCATATTAAAACAGCGTTTCTACTTAACATTGGTGGACATATTGGTTATTCGATTAAACCAAGTGAACGCTTAAAAGGTTATGCGACTAGACAACTTCATTTAGCTTTGTTGGAAGCTCAAAGAATGGGGCTTGAAAAAATCTTACTCACTTGTGCAGAGGACAATATTGGTTCTGAAAAAACAATTCTAGCTAATGGTGGTATCTATGAGGATACGAGATATGATGCTGGTGATGATGAAAATATAAAAAGATACTGGATTGATTTAGAGAAATTAGTTTAGTTTAATTAGTAGAAAATGATAATTACCTTATGATAAATCTGTTTTAAACAGTTTCATAAGGATAGAAAGCGAGGTCGAATGAAAAAGAATAAAGAAATGACCGCAATTGAAGCACAAACTTTTTCAAGTAGAAATCAAATGAAAAAGAATAAAGAATTGACCCCATTTGAAACACTAACGTTTTTAAGTACTGGTTTATTTCTTGTTTTCGTGCTGCTTGTTCCAATAATTCTTAAACTCTTTGTTAGTGTGGATGATTATGTGAAGAATTCTGAGTCTGTTACTTTATCGTCTTACCATCTCGTTAAATCAGACGATTTTCATGCCGTTGGTTTTTCTAGAGAAAGTGAGTTGATTGTAAGCCAACAAACTTACTATGATGTGCTTTACTATCATAAAAAAAAGAATGACCTTGCTTGGATTGATTTGTCTGGCGATTTGGAGGATAAATCCTTGCTGGTAAAAATTAACCCAGAAGAATTTAAAAAGCATAAGGGTACTGAGAGTGATCCGATTCCCGTGTTTAATGTCGCGATTGAAGAAGAGCAATTCGAATGGGATGACAAGAGCTATCGGCATAATATTGAAGAGCATATTATTTATGAAGATATTTTACATGCGGCGTCCTATAATACATTTCTTATTTATTGGATGTGTATCAGCGTGGTTCTTGGTATGATAGCATTTTTCCTTCATATGAATAGAGAAAACAAGCGACGCAAAGCTGAAAAAGAAATGAAACGAAATAGGCATTTACTATAACAATATCAGACTGATATCACTTGATGTGCAAGTGATATTTTTTTGTCAAAAATAGCTTTAAAGTATTGTCCCAGATAACAAATCATGATATACTTAACCGGTGAAATATTTACTGGTTAAGAAAGGGACTAAAAATGAAACGTCGTAACTATATTTTTGGTGTGATGGGAGTTTTATTATCTTGTCAACTTGTCTTATCAGCTTGTCAAAACCAAGAGACAAAAAAAGAGACGACAGCTAAAACACATCAGGAAACAAAAAAGAGTAAGAAAACCAAAAAATCAGCTAAGAGTAATGCTACTAAGAAAAAAGACGCCCCAAAAAATAAAGGCGTTTCTGGAGTTGATTATCCAACGGATGATGGCTTTTTATTTTCAAGTGAAGCACAAATTCAAAGTAAAACAGCAGATGGCCTCATCTTAAAGCATGGTAATCATAGCCACTTTATTTTTTATTCAGAGTTAAAAGGAACCAAGTGGGCATATTTGATTCCAGAAGAATATGTTGAAACAGCTAAGCCAAACTCTTCTATTTCTTCTACTAATCAAGCGGTAGGCAATTACCAACTAGATGATGGTTATGTCTTCAATCCAAATGACATTGTCGCTGAAGATGCTAATGGTTATACTGTGAGACATGGTGATCATTATCATTATATTTTTAAATCTCAATTATCAAATACACAAAAAGAACAAACAAATCAATTGATTAGAACGCAGCCATTACCGATAGCACCGCCAACCATTCAAACGCAAAATGGTATTCCCGGACTTGATTACCCAACTAGCGATGGTTTCTTATTTACTGGTCATAATATTACTGGAAGTACAACAACAGGTATTTTAGTGGGGCATAATGGCCATCTTCATTCGCTTAGTTTTAATGATTTGAAAAAGAGTCGATGGGCTTATCTTGTTGAAGAGTATCAAAAATCTCAAGTCAAACAACCAGCACCTTCTACAGAAAAGAAAACACTAACACCAAAAGAGCCTGCACCTTCTAAAGAAGAACAATTGCCAGAACTACCAGATTCTTCTAACGAAGAAAAAACACCAACACCAGAGAAAAAACCGACCTATCAAAAGGAAATTAGCTATTTAGCAGCTGGTTTGGGCATTGATCCTTCCTTGATTAAATTGATTGAAACAAATGAGGGGGAGATTGGTTTTGAATACCCTCACGAAGATCATAGTCATGTGATAATGTTAAAAGACATCGACATCACACAACCGTTTAAAACACCAGAAGAAGACATTGAGGAAACTCTTGAAGAAACGATTGATGGTGAAACACTTGAGGAGCGAAAAGAAAGACTTATTAAAGAGTTTATGGAGCGCTATCAAGTGAGACGTGAGGATATTACCATAAAAGGTAATTATATGTCGATCAGACATGGTGACCATGCGCATATCTATAAAATTGATCCTAGTCTTCCAGATGATCCAGAACGTGATGAAACAACCGAAACAACTAATCTAGAGATTGAAACCGGAACAGTTTATGGCCCATTTTACCCAGATGTTCATCAAGCAAGAATGTCAAAAGCAGATGTCAAAGACTACTTTAAAGTAGATGATGTTCAAAACATTAAAAATTTCATTCTGCTTGAATTTAGTAGTGAAAATGAATTTGGTGATTTAAAAGGAAATGATGGCCTTGTCAATCGTATTTACTATCTCGTTCGTAAGGATTTGGATTGGTCTGAATTAGAGATCTCAATGCCAGAAACCATGGCTAAAGAAAAAAGTCTGTTTAAAGGATGGCGAGAAGAAATGCCAACGTCAGGTAAAATGCCTAGAGAAAGTCAGCATTTTATCGCATCATTTGATAAAATCAGAAAAGCACCTACAAAAGATGTTTATGGCCCATTTGATGACACAACAGGTATCGATTTATCAGATTTCACTGCCATCAGATACACCACTATCACTAATGGTCGATTAGAATTAGACGGCAACATTCAAGGAGGCTTCATCTATCTCGTTAATCGCAATCTTACTTGGGCAGAAGCTAAGGAAAAAGGAATGAAAATACCGACCCCTGTTCCAAATGAAGGGTTTGAGTTTATTGAATGGCGTAATGTTTCTGTTTCAGAAATAGATGAAAATTCGCCTGTCAATGCTGCGATTAATTTAGCTGCTTTTGGGACAACTAGTCTAAAAATTGGTCCATATCTTGCTCAAAATCCAGATCATCCAACAGACAAAAATGACCCACAAAGACATCCTAATTATTATTGGCATAATCCTGAAAAATATGCCGCTGTTGCTTTCCAAGCAGATGAAAATGGTGAATTGATTAGCCCAGTTGGACGTGGAAGAGCTGTTGTTTACTTGATTAGAAAAGGAACATCACTTAGTCAAGCTGGCATTTTCCCACCAGCTACTCAAGCAAAAGATGGTTATGTTGCAGGGGATATGTCACATATCATCGCTAACTTTAATAAACCGGTTGAAGAGGATACAACATACACCATTTCTTTCACCAAACGTGAGGAGTTGCCAAAAAATGATGATTTGGATGATCCATTTGGACCAGACTATGATCCATTTACACCAGAATCCGATGATTTGGCTGACCCATTTGGAGAGGACTTTGACCCGTTCCCACCAGGATTTGATGAGTCAGATGATCCATTCCCACCAACGAGTGAAGAAACGACAGATGAGTCTTCTTCACCTAAAGAGGAGCCAACACCAATGATCAATGATTTAGATGATTTATTGGCTTCTAATGTCGATGAGACAGCTAATCCAACCCCTATTAGTGATGAATTGGCTAACTTTGAGTATTAATAATCATTCTACTAAGACACCTAAAAAAGCTTCTATCAAAAGGATAGAAGCTTTTTGTGATGGTTTATGACATGATATAATTCCCCGTACCCACCCTCGCAACGGATATAAATTAGTATGTGGTAGTGACAATTAATTGTGATTTGTTCAGTGGTAACAGTTCTGGGCGTCAGTTGTAAAAAGTGGATTCGAACCACGGACCTTGCCCCAAAGTCTGCCTAAACAAAGTTATACTCACCTTTATATCAGAAGCTACCGTCTCGTATTAAAGAAGATCAATCTGCCAATTCATGCCTTGAATAGCTGTATCTAATTCTCTAAAGGCTTTTGAGAGACTGTCTATTTCTTTTTGTAATTTTTTGACATCAACAGTGCTGACATATTTAATTTCACTTCTTGAATACCTAGCTTGTTTTTGACTAGCAACATCAGCAACCTCACTAAGCATATTTCTCTTGGCTAAAAGAGCATCTCTTTTGACAAGAGCATCTGATAACGTCTTTTTATCATCAAATTTAGTGTGATAATTTGTTTTATTAATGGCTTTGATAATTTCTATCAGTTCATTTTGGAGACCGGTATATTCCTTCAATAATTTTTCGGGATTTTCACTAGGGTCATCACCCTCTTGAATTAAAATATTTTGATTTAATCTATTTTTAATTTGTTCCAGTCTTTTTTGTAAATCTGATCTAAGAATTAATGCTTCTGCTAGTTTCATTTTTAATTACCCTCCTAAAAAATAGAGTTTTTATTTTAGTGATTATATCACAACAGGAAGAGTTTTAGCAAAGATGAGAACCTCAATTATACCGATATAAATGGTTATACAATCGGCATTGTCATTGTAGATTCTGCTAAATCAACGCTTAAGCTATAATCACTATTATCTCTAATGGTATGTTCAAAATCTGTCGTATAGAGAATGACACGGATACTATCTCCTTTTTTAAGGCGATAGATGGTTGGTTGTAACTTAAAGTCAAAGGTCATCCACTCCTCTGGCGTCACACTTTCAACGGTTAGCAGGTTAGTACGGTTTTGCAGGTTAAGGACTCCTTTAGTAATGACACGATATGGGCTTTCTGCAAAAGGTAATTCCATAAGGTGGTCTCTTGCAAAATCAATACCATTATCAATACTTTTGCCATCAATAATTCTTGGATTATCACCAAGTCTTTTAGCTTTACCAAAGTCCAACACTTGAGCAGAGAGGAGTCCTTTGTTAGTACTTGATTTCACTTTCAAATTAAGAGTGATTTCTCCATTGATGTGAAGATCTTTCTCCAACGTAATATCAACAATAATTTCATTAGCTTTATTATCAAATAAGTCAGACTTAAAGTTTCTAAACTGTTTGCTGTATCGACTAAAAGTGTCGTCATCATAGTGATTTTGAACGATAGCTTCTTTATCACCCAATGGCATACTTTCTTTTTTCTTTGAACCAAAAGTTTCAAGGGTTTCCCAACTTTGTGCTTCTTGGTTATTTTGCCAGATAACACTCGGTAGCGTATAGCCATTATCATGACCTAATAATTTTTGGCTTAAAAGGGCATTCATGCTTTCTCTAAAGTCGATGGATTGCCAGTTATTCATATAAACATGGGCACCGTGATGAAGAAAGACGTGTTTTTTGACCTGTTCAGGTAAGGCGTTTAGGATATTATAAACATGGCGTGGTTTCACATTCCAGTCTTGGAGTCCATGAGTGTAAACCACTTCAGCAGTGACTTTATCAGCATGGTTGACATAATTACGATTATGCCAGAACTGATTGTAATCGCCACTTTCTCTATCTAAAGCTTGTGATTGTTCCTTGAGGAATTTTTGATAATGTTCATTGTGTTTTAGATAATCACCGGCAACTAGATTACGTGAGTAGGTTAATTCTGTTAAGACATCCAAGTCTTCACCAGGATAGCCTCCAGGGCTACATACCAACCCATTTTCACGGTAATAGTCATACCAAGAAGAAATGCCAGCTTCAGCGATGATCACTTTTAAGCCATCCACACCTGTTGTGGCAAGACCTGTAGAGAGGGTTCCTAGATAAGAAATCCCTGTTGTTGCAACAAGTCCATTTGCCCAAGAGGCTTTCACTTGTTTATCACGTCTATGACTAGTATAGGCGTTAGCACGGCCATTAAGCCAATCGACAACGGCTTTAAAGGATGCAATTTGCTGATAATCACCACTCGTCATTAGTCCCGTTGAGTCTAGAGTTCCCACGCCAGAAACATAGATATTCGCAAAACCTCTTGCAAGCAGGTAATCATTAAGGCTGTACGTTTTTGTAAAACTAAAGCTTTCTTCGGCACTTCTCTCTTCAAGGGTAGAAGGAGTTGTTTTTTTGAGAGTTATTTCTTCATTTGTTACTGAAATGCTATGAGGTTCTTTGACACTCAAGTCATCTTCCATCTTGTATAACTTTTTATTAGATGCAGGATCGTTAATGCCTTGATGATAAGGACTTTGCATCATCATTGTTGGTAAAAGATGAGTTGTTTTTGGGCGAATAATCGTTGTTTTAATAAAATCTAGTTGCCCGTCTTGGTCGGTATCAACCGGCGCTTCTACATAAACAATCTCACGAATTAATTGTGTTGTATCAAACGTTGGCAAACTCTTTCCATTGAAAAAGAGATAGTTATTGGTTGGTTTGATTAGTCCTTGACTAATCAAGTGATCAATAAGCGTCATCCCATTTTTACCACGTGTGTTTAAGAGGTGATAGAGGTTGTCAATCACATTTTCTTCATTATAAGTGATTGGGAAATCTATTGTTTTGATAAAGGTCATCGTATCATCAAAATCAACGTTTGGGATAAAACCTAATAATTGCAAAGAAATGGTATAGAAAATCTCATCAATAAGAGGTGTGTCAGCCTTCAAAAAGGTTAACACATCAGTTTCTTTATCAGCAATAAGACGACTTAGAGCAAACTCCTTATCAGAATAATGTAAAAAGGCTTTTTTGACAAAATGTGCCATCTTTTCTTTGTTTGATTGATGGTCTGATAACTCAAAACCTAATGCTTGTAATTCAGCAAGTTGTTGCTCTTTTTTCGTGTCAATATAGCTATATTGATTATATTTCATATGCTCTTTCAAACTCCTTTTTATGTAAGCGTTTTAAATGATTATAACATCTTTACAATCTCTATTATACTTGATAGAATGTTACTTGTCTAAAAAAAGTTAAATGCGAAAGGAATAAAAATAAAATGGATATCACATGGACTGTGAAATACCTTACAGAGTTTATCGCAACTGCTCTTTTAATCATCTTAGGAAATGGTGCTGTTGCAAATGTTGATTTAAAAGGCACTAAAGGAAACAATAGTGGTTGGTTGGTTATCGCTTTTGGCTATGGTTTAGGGGTAATGATGCCTGCTTTAATGTTTGGTAATGTTTCTGGAAACCATATCAATCCCGCTTTTACAATCGGTTTAGCAGTCTCAGGATTATTCCCATGGGAACATGTTTTTCCATATATTGTAGCGCAATTATTAGGTGCTATGTTTGGTCAGTTAGTTGTTGTTGGTGTTTATCATCCCTATTTTAGAAAAACTGAACAACCTAATCCAATCCTAGGCTCATTTTCAACCATTTCGGCCTTAGATGATGGCACTAAAGAAAGTCAAAAAGCTTCTTTATTTAATGGTGTGGCCAATGAATTTGTTGGTTCTTTCGTCCTATTCTTTGGTGCTCTTGCTCTGACTAAAAACTATTTTGGAGCTGAAGCCATTTCAAAACTTGTTGATCAATATGGTGGTGCTATATCGAGCAAAGAAGCATTTGATTCGATTTCACATATTCTCAGCGGTAGTCTATCAGTTGCCCATGTTGGTGTTGGTTTTCTTGTTTTAGTACTTGTCGTTAGTCTTGGTGGACCAACTGGTCCTGCCTTAAATCCTGCGCGTGACCTTGGTCCACGAATCGTCCATCATTTTCTCCCTAAATCAATATTAGGAGAAGCAAAATCTGATTCAAAATGGTGGTATGCTTGGGTACCAGTTCTTGTTCCTATCCTAGCAGGTATTTTAGCAGTCTTGACTTTTAAATGGTTGTACATGAACTAACAAGAAAAGAGGTTTTAACCTCTTTTTCTATGCTATTTTTGAAATCAAAAGGGCATAATGATTGCAATTTTAGTGAAATAACGATAATGTAAGGGTATATCACTAACACATAAAATAAACAAAATAAAAAATTGAACAGAAAGAGAGAGCCATGCCATTATTTGACCATATTGAATTTAAAACCCCCGTTTTAAGAGTGAACAACCGTGATGAGAATATCAAATTTTACCAAGATAATCTAGGATTAAGATTATTATCAGAAGAGAATGCTCTTGCTTTTTTTGGGAGTTTAGAACGTTCAGCAACCATTTTTACGATTGAAGAATCGCCAGCGATGCGTACAAGAGCTGTTAATGGCCCCAAAAAATTACACAAAATGATTATCAAAGCCAAAAAGAAAGAAGATATTGCGTCACTCTTAGCCAATGGTGCTGATGCTAAACGAGTGTTTAAGGGAGATAATGGCTATGCTTTTGAGATTGTCTCACCCGAAAATGATCTCTTTTTAATCCATGCTGAAGAGGATGTTTCTAGTCTAAAATTAGTGGATCGACCACAATTAGATCAAAACGCATCTTTTAAAGGATTAGCTGATTATACCGTAGAGGACATCATTTTAAATGTTCTTGATCTTGAGAAAGCGAAAACCTTCTATCAAGACATTTTAGCAGACCAATTACCTCTCAACATTGATTTTGTCCAAAATGAGGGTAAAGATTTAGCGATTGAACCTCACATCGCTTGGGATATAGAAATTTTAGAATTTAGCGTCTCAAAAGAGTATGATTTGTTATCCTTGAGCAATCATTTGAAACAAAATGGGTTATCGGTCTTTCTTGATAAGAAACAAAACCTTTTAGTTGTTTCTGATTATAGTAATATTGAAATCTGGTTTGTAAAAGAATGAGTTACAAGAATATCATTGAAAAAATAAAGGAACAAATAGGTGACAATCTTTATCTTGGAGCTAGTTTAGCCATTTACGATAAGGGTTGGAAGGAATACTATCTAGGAGAAACGACTCCAGGGGTTTTAACCAAGGAGAATCTTTCCTATGATTTAGCGAGCGTTTCAAAGGTTGTTGGTGTCGGAACCTTAATGATTTACCTCATCAATGATGGCACTTTTAAGCTCGATGAACCTTTTAAGACTTATTACCCTTTTTTCAACAATGATAGCGTCACAATTAGACAATTAGTGACGCATACTTCTGGGATTGATCCTTTTATCAAAAATCGAGATCAGCTGGAAGCACAGGAGCTAAAAGAAGCGATTCATCAGATAAAGGTGACTGACAACAAGCATTTTTTATACACTGATATCAATTTTCTTCTTCTAGGTTTTTTACTTGAGTATTATTACCAAGAGTCTTTGGATAAACTCTTTTCTCAGAAATTGTTTCAACCTCTTGGAATGACTAAGACAGGTTTTTCTCCTAAAACCGAGAGTGTGCCAACGTCAAAAACCGCTTCAAAAGGACTTGTTCATGACCCTAAAGCGCGTGTTTTAGGAGTCCATTCTGGATCTGCTGGATTATTTTCAACATTAAAAGACTTGGAAATTTTTATGATGCATTACCTCACAAATGATTTTGCCAGTCAATTAACCAAAGATTATGCTTTTTCTAACAAAGACCGTTCTCTAGCTTGGAATTTGAATGGTCATTGGTTAGATCACACTGGCTACACAGGTCCATTTGTAATGTTTAATCGTCACACGCAACAAGCCGTCATTTTTTTGACCAATAGAACCTATCTTTATGATGATAGACCTTTATGGATTGCTAAAAGAAGAGAACTAAGAGATGTGATGATATCCGTCCTTAGCTAGTCATGATTCGTTGTGATGATAAGATAAAAACAATAAAAAATTAACACCAGTAGCTTTTGCTACTGGTGTTTTCTAATAGACTCACCAAAACAGAATATTTTTTATCTCATAAGATATTTGTTATACTGTCTCTATCATAAAACGGTTGTTCTTTTAAATAAGCAACGGTTTGATTATTAAAGGAGGAGAAATGATGACAAAACGAAAACTCTTTATTCCTGTGGTATTAATCTTAGCGATTTTTTTAGTGGCATGCGCAAATGCTAACAATTCCTCAGAACCAAAAATGACAGAAACTAAGAAAGTCAGTGAAATGACAACAGAAGTAGAAGCAAATCAAGCTTCTGAAGTTAATGATGATCCAGCCGCACAAATTTTTAATACGGCCTATGAAAACAACCAATTTATAACAGCGACAACCAATGAACTGGGTGACACTGAACCAACCACGCCAACAGACTTAAAAGAACGTCTAGCTAATGGAGGCCTTGTTATTATCCATCGCTATACCGGTTCTGGTGGTAGTGGTGGTGAGTCTATTCCTGGCTCTATTGATGATGGTCAACGCATTTCTTCTAGCAGTATTGATAATATGACTCAACTTGGAAATGTTTATAAAAGTCTAAATGTACCAATCAGTTCTGTATGGTCTAGTCAATATTATTTTGTCTACCAACATGCTGTTGCTGCCATGGGTGAACCGGTAATGATGAATCGTGATTTGACAGGTTCACTCAATTTTAGTGATAATGATGAATTAGAACGTTCTCTTCAAGGATTAAGGAATTGGACAGTGACACCACCACCAGCCGGTGAGAATATTGTTCTTTTCACCCATCAAGGAAAGTTTGAGAAAGCTTATGGTTACTACTTAAATGCTGGTCAAACGATTATTTTTGAGCCGGATGAATCTGGTGTTCCACATGTGATTGCAAACCTCACTTTAGAGGAATGGTTAGCATTAGCCTCTTAAGTGTGAAAAGACTTAAAAAAACCACAATAAAAAAACCTATTACTTGTTAAAGTGATAGGCTTTTTTTCATCGAGATGTGCTTAATGCCGGCTTCCTCAAAAATCTCACCATAAGCTGTGAAACCTAATTTTTGGTAAAAAACTTTAGCCGATAGCTGAGCATGTAAAATCATCTCCTTGTAATGTTGTTTACTAGCAACATCAAGTATTGTTGTAAGGAGAATTTGGCCCAAATGTTGTCCTCTAAATGTTTTTAGAACAGCCATTCTTTGTAAAATGACTTGCTGAGTATTGACAGGGAATAAACGTGCTGTGGCGACAGCTTTTTGATCATCATCATAGAGAACAAAGTGGAGGCATTTGTCTTCTTTATCATCTATTTCAATCGTTTCTGAGACTCCTTGTTCTTTGACAAAAACTTCCTTTCGAATCCTTAGAGCATCTTGATAAATGGTATTGTTTATTTGTAAAGTATATTTTATTTCCATAGTGTCATTGTAACGAAAAAAACAACTTTGTCAAGACTGACAAAGTTGTTTGAGGAGTAAGGCTTAACCTTGTAAGGCATCATCCATTGAAAGAACTTCATGGAAGACACGTTGTGTTAATTCTGTTTTTTGTTCTGGTGTAAGGTATTTAGTGTTAACACAGTATCCTGAGATACGAACGATAACATCTTCACCAGCCATAATTTTTTCATAAACATCGTTAAGGTCCATTACGTTTAAGTTAACGTGTTGACCACCATTTTCAAAGTAACCATCAAGTACTGTGACAAGGTTTTCAACTTGTTCATCATAAGTTTTACCAAGTGCACGAGGTGATACTTGTGTTGTAAGTGAGATACCATCAGCAGCATAGCTAAAGTCAAGGCTTGCAAGTGAGTTAAGGTTTTGTAACCAACCACCTTTAGCTTTGTTTGATGGGTTAGCACCTGGTGAGAAGAATTCAAGTTTAGAAAGGTTTACTGAACCATCTTCGTTTAAGTATACACCTTTGTGAACCGGAGAGTTACCAGTTTGTTTAGAGTAAGCAACGTTTGAAGTGATTGTAAGAAGTGACACAGTTGCTTCAGCATCTTTATAAAGTTTGTGGCTTCTTAAACGAGTAGTATAAGCTTCAATCAACCATTCAGCAAGTTCATTTGAACGAGGGTCATCTTCACCCCAACGAGGGAATTCACCAATTGTTTCATAGTCGTAGATGTAGCCATCTTCGTCACGGATTGGTTTAACAGTAGCGTATTTGATCGCTGAAAGTGTATCAACTGTGTTTGCAAATCCACAAATACCAAATCCCATGTTGGCACGTTGATGTGATGGTAAGAAGGCCATTTGAACGGCTTCGTAGTTGTATTTATCAGTCATGTAGTGGATGATGTTAAGAGCATCTACATAAGTGTCTGTCAACCAGTCAAGAGATTTTTCAAAGTTAGCTTTTACTTCATCAAAGTCAAGGACATCTGATGTAACTGGGTCGATATCAAAGACTTTGTAGTCTTTATGAACATCGTCATAACCACCATTAAGACCTGTAAGAAGAGCTTTAAGGACGTTTACACGAGCACCAAAGTATTGGATGTTGTGACGTTTTTCTTCATTTTCAGGGTCAAGTGGTGACACACAACAGGAGATACATGACATTTCACCATAACCATCTTTAGCCATTGTTGTTACCCCTTCGTATTGGATTGAAGAGTGTTTATGGCTCATACTCATACAGTAGCGACGGAATGCATAAGGCAATTTATCAGTCCAAAGAACGGTTAAGTTTGGTTCTGGAGAGTTACCAATGTTATCAAGAGTGTTTAGGAAACGGTAGTCCATCTTAGTCACACGGTGACGACCATCGTTACCCATACCAGCCATTGATGTTGTGATGAAAGTAGGGTCACCTGAGTATAATTGGTCATAAGCTTTAGTACGTGCAAATTTAACGGTACGAAGTTTCATAACGAAATCATCAACAAATTCTTGGATTTCTGATTCAGTAAATGTACCACGAGCAAGGTCACGTTCTGCAAAAACATCAAGAACGATTGGCACACGTCCAAGAGAAGTTGCGGCACCATTGATGACACGACAAACTGCCATGAAGGCAATGTTTACCCATTGGATAGCTTCTTTAACGTTCATTGCTGGACGACGAACATCAACACCGTAAAGATCACCAAGTTTAACAACATCACCAAGTGCTTGGTATTGAAGGTTGATTTCTTCACGAAGACGGATAGTTTCTTCGTCGATTTCAGTGATAGCATTCCAGTCGTTCACTTTTTCTTGCATCAAGAAGTCAGCACCATAAAGGGCAAGACGTGCATAAACACCGATGATACGTCCACGAGAATAAGCATCTGGAAGACCAGTAACAGTGTGCGCGTGACGAGCACGACGGATGTTTGAAGTGTAAGCACGGAAAATACCATCATTAACAGTAGTCACATGTTTAGTAAAGATTTCATGAACTGCTGGATCTGGTTCATAACCATTTTCTTTAAGAGTGGTTTCAGCCATGCGGATACCACCTTTTGGCATGAAGTTCAATTTAAACAACTCATCATTTTGAATACCAAAAATGAGTTCATTTTCTTTGTCGATAAATCCTGCTGGAATATCAGCAATAGACGTTGGACGGTTATCGTATGGGAAACGAGTTGCTTCATAGTGTGCTTTTGTTTCTTCAACAATTTTTTTGATATGAAGAGAACGTTCAGTTGGACCAGCTAAGAAGCTTTCATCACCGTCATAAGGGGTGTAGTTAGCTTGGACGAAACGAGACACACTTGCTTTTTCTTTCCAATCAGTGCCTTTAAAGCCTTCCCAAGCTTTTTCAAAAATGTCAGTATTTGTTTTTACAGTTGCCATAAGAATTCTCCTTATTATGTTTTAGCTAATCTGTTATATTTTACACCTTCATTTTATCACATAGTAATCGCTACCAACAAGAAAAAATGGGCTTTACAAGGTAATTCTTTTATAATACAGTTGACTAGAACAGATAAACTGTATTATAAGTTTGATTGTTTTCAGAAAATGAAATAAACGGTATAATAGTCTTGGAGGTTTGCCATGTTAATTTATCCTTTGGTTAATGATATCTCACGAAAAATTATCCACATTGATATGGATGCCTTTTTTGCGTCTGTTGAAGAAAGGGACAATCCAAGATTAAAAGGAAAACCCGTGGTGATTGGGAGTGACCCTAGACAAACAGGTGGCAGAGGAGTTGTGGCAACAGCAAATTATGAAGCAAGAAAATATGGTATTCATTCAGCCATGAGTTCAAAAGAGGCTTATGAGTTATGCCCAACAGCTATTTTTATTTCAGGAAATCATGAGAAATATCGAGCGGTTGCTAAACAAATTAGAAGTATTTTCAAACGTTACACAGCTATTTTTGAATCTGTCAGTATTGATGAGGCCTATCTTGATGTGACCGAAAATAAACTCGGCATCTCTTCTGCCATTAAAATCGCTAAACTCATTCAATATGATATTTGGAAAGAATTAAAGCTTACTTGTTCGGCAGGTGTCTCCTACAATAAATTTTTAGCTAAACTAGCTAGTGATTACCAAAAACCAAAAGGTTTAACCATCATTTTACCAGAGGATGCGATAGCTTTTTTAGCTGATTTACCGATTGAAAAATTTCATGGTGTCGGGGTGAAATCCGTTGCGCAATTACAAAAAATGGGTATCAAAAAAGGGTCAGATCTCCTAGCCTACTCAGAACAGGAGCTCATTGACACTTTTGGTCGCTTTGGCTATGACCTATTTCGTAAGGCAAGGGGTATTAGTAACAGCCCAGTACGAACTGATAGAATTAGAAAATCCATTGGTAAAGAAAAAACCTATGCCAAACGTTTATACACAGAAGAAGATATTCAGGCAGAATTAACAAAGTTAGTGGTAAGAGTGGTTAAGGTCTTAGAAGAAATGAACAGGTATGGGAAAATTATCATCCTAAAAATTCGTTATTCTGATTTTGAAACCAAAACAAAAAGACGTAGCCTTGAAGAAGCTACGCAAGACAAAGATATTATTGAACAAGAAGTTTATCAATTATTTGAAAGTCTTCCTGAAAATAAAACAGGGGTTCGACTATTGGGTGTGACAATAAGTGGTTTTGAAGACACTAGTCACGATATTTTACTTGATGTGTGAGGTAGAATTAGTCTCGTTTTAGAAAGGTAGTTATAACGACTTTTATAAGTTTAGTATTAAAAAATATGAAACAACAGCGTAGCTATACTAGCTACGCTGTTGTTAATATGGTTAGATATTTAGTGAATCTTCTTGAGTGTTATTATCTTCTAATTCGCTGACTTTATATAAGGTAAAGGCATAGATGGCAGTGATAATGACTGGAAGAATAAAAATATATAAAGATAACGCTGCACCTGAATTTATAGCAGTGATAATAGTTAAAATAATGTTAAAAAGAGTGTAGGCAATTCCAATGTAGTAAGGTAATTTTTTCACCATTTCTTCTTGCTTCAAGCGTTTTAGATTTTGGAAGCAAAGAAAAGAAATAGCTATTAAGATAATAATTCCAACAATCATTTGAACAAAAAAGACAGGTGTAGCACTTTCTCGTATAACATCAGCTAGAATTGGATCATTTGCAGCAATCTGGTCGATATTATTCAAAGTGAAATAGATGCTCCAAATAGAAAACATAGACATAATAATCGAAAAGATATTAATTGCCATAATGGCAATTGTCCCTGTTCTAATGGATTGACGAATTTTTGTTACTGACTTCATTTTTCTTCTCCTCATAATAAAATTAAACACTTTTATTATACCATATTTATTCAAAAATAAAATAGAAATAAAATCATAATCACTTCTTTTTTGATAAGAAAAGACAATTTAGCAAGAAAAACTATATTATCTGAGTGTAAAAATTTATGATAAAAACAAAAAGCACTTTTTTCGGAAAGAAATAATTTAAAAGGAAATGACAATTTTACATTAAAATTATTAAAATACGAAATTGAAATAATATGTGAATTAATATTTTATTGTGTACAAATAGAAATTGAAGTGCTAAAATATATTTTGTAACCGTTTTCTAAAAAAATATATAAAGGGAGATATGGCATGAAACATTTTTCTTATTATAAGAGATTAAAATTTTCAATTAGACGTTTGTCAGTAGGTGTTGCTTCTGTTGCTATAGGAGCATCACTTTTTGGTGTTAGCCCTGTTTTGGCCGATCAAACAGAAACAACAAGAAGAACTACAGAAACAGTGACTAATGATGCTTCATCATTAGATCAGGATGAAACTAATACAGTTGCTGAAAATAGTGAATCAACGAAAGCTACAAATGAAACAGTTATTCTTGATGAAACTCTTCCTGAAACAACTGAAACACCAGAAGTTGTAACAAATCATTCAGCAGAGACAACTCCTGATCCAGTAGAAACGACACCTTTAATGGCAACAGCACTTGAAGATGACGCAGAAGGTGAAAGTGAAGCGCCTGAAGTTTTTGAAAAACCAGCCAATGCAGTTGGTGCTATTGACTCATTAACTTTTGACAATGGTGTTGCTAATATTGTTTATAACACTGGTGAGAAAGCTAAGGTTAGCCTATATAATGACCATGTCTTTAGATACTATATTGATAAGACAGGAGAATTTGTAGAAGATCCAGTACCAAGTAGAGAAGATAGACCAGCAAAAATTGCGATTAAGACATTAGAGGATTATCGTAATACTAACAGTGCATTAGGTAGTATGTCTGAAGATGAAACTAGCTACAAAATTACAACGGATAAAGTCCAATTAGTTTTTGACAAACAGACTGCTAGATTATCTGTTTTTGATAAGGTTTCAAACAACCTCATTACAAAAGAGGTTCTTCCAGTTCAAATCACTAATAATAAGACAACACAAACACTGTCTCAAGATGACAATGAATACTTCTTTGGTGGTGGGATGCAAAATGGTCGCTTCACCCATAAAGGCAATAAGATAAATATTGTCAATGAAAACAACTGGGTTGATGGTGGTGTGGCGTCACCAAGTCCATTTTATTGGTCTACAAAAGGTTACGGTGTTCTTAGAAATACCTTTAAGCGTGGTCAGTACGACTTTGGAACACAAGAGCCATCACTCATGACAACAGCTCATGATGAAGATCGTTTTGATGCTTATTTCTTTGTTAACAATACGCCTGCTAATCTTTTAAAAGATTATTATGAATTGACCGGATCACCCGTTGTTCTGCCAGAATATGCCCTTTATCTAGGTCATTTAAATGCCTACAACAGAGATTATTGGGTAGAAGTGCCAAGTAATACCAGAGGTGCCATCTTATTGGATGGCAAGTATTACAAAGAATATCAACCCAACCAATTGCCTGAAGCTGACCGTCCAAATGCGATCAAAGAAACCTTAAATGGTGAAGGAAATAGTTATAAATTCTCAGCTCGAGCAGTGATTGACCGTTATAAAGCTATGGATATGCCATTATCATGGTTCTTACCAAATGATGGTTATGGTGCAGGTTATGGTCAAACCGATAGTCTAGATGGTAATATCCAAAACTTGAAATCATTCGTTGATTACGCCAAAGAAAATGGTGTTAAGGTAGGATTGTGGACGCAATCTGACTTGTATGATACAGATCCTAGCAAAGAAGTTGTTCTTCACAGAGATATTGATAAAGAAGTAGGCGAAGCTGGTATTCGTGTCATTAAAACCGATGTGGCTTGGGTTGGTCCTGGTTATTCCTTTGGTTTAAATGGTGTGGATAAGGGTGCAGAGCTCATCACTGAAAAGAGTGAAGAAAAAGCAAGACCATTTATCATCTCACTTGACGGTTGGGGAGGAACCCAACGTAGTGCAGCCATCTGGAGTGGTGACCAAACAGGAGGAGAATGGGAGTATATACGTTTCCACATCCCAACTTATATCGGATTAGGTCTATCTGGAAATCCTAACATGGGGTCAGATATGGATGGTATCTTTGGTGGTGCTAATCCGATTATTAATGCTAGAGAATATCAATGGAAGACCTTCACTTCAATCATGATGAACATGGATGGTTGGGGAGCAAAACCTAAGACACCATTCTCATTTGATGACAAGACAACAGACTTAAACAGAATTTCATTAAAACGCAAATCTACTTTAGTGCCTTACGCCTACTCAACTGGTCATCAAGCAAGCACTGAAGGAAAACCAATTGTGAGAGCCATGCTGATTGATTTCCCAGATGAAGCTATCAATTATTCTAAATCTGTTCAATATCAATATATGTATGGTGATAACTTGTTGGTTGCGCCGATTTATCAAGATACTGCCATGCAAGAAAATGGTGATGATATTCGTAACAACATCTTCTTGCCAGATGCCTCTATTGAGTGGATTGATTTTTATACGGGCGAAAAATACCAAGGTGGTCAAGTCTTAAATGGCTTTGAAGCACCACTTTGGAAAATTCCTGTGTTTGTTAAAAACGGGGCTATTATCCCGATGACAAATCCTAATAATAATCCAACTGAGATTGATCGTACTAATCGCCTCATTACTTTCTACCCTCATAAGGATACTAACTTCACTCTAGTAGAAGACGATGGTTTAACAGTTGATTACAAATCAGGTAAAGTTGCTAAAACACTCATTGAGAGTCATGCTGGCGATTCTAACGTCAAAGGATCAGCTATTTTAACCATCAATGCAACCGAAGGTAGTTTTGAAGGATTCAACAAAAACAAAACCACTGAACTTCATGTCAATGTTTCTGAAGATGTTGACAGTGTGACAGCAACCATCAATGGTGAAGCTGTTACTCTAACGCGTGTTAATAGTTTAGAAGCCTATCAAAATGGCACTAATGTCTTCTTCTACCATGAACATCCCATCATGGAAACTTATAATCCTAAGAGTACAGAGGTTCAAGGATTACGCGTGGCTCAAAATAGTCTTGTAAAAATTAAATTGGCAGCAGCAGATGTATCAACGTCTAAAATGGTGGTAACAGTTAATGGTTTCATCAATAAAGCTGCAGATAAAGAAGTTCCTGAAGATTTAGCTGAACCAACTGTTCCCACTCAAGTGGAAACACCAGAAGAACTTATTTCTGCAACTTCTATCACAGTTGTTTGGCAACCGGTAGATGATGCAGATACTTATGATGTTAAGAGAGATGGTGTCATCTACACAGGCATTAAAGGCAACTCTTTCTTGTTTGAAGATTTAAACTATGGTAGCTCACACGAGTTTGCAGTTAGAGCGGTTAATGCGAAAGGTGTTTCTGATTGGTCAGCTGTTGTTACTGCAAAAACCAGTGAAGACCCATTGATGAATGCTATTGAAGGCATCAGTGCCACATCAAGTATGACGGCACAACCAGGTCAAGGTCTTGAAAAATTGTTTAACAAACAACTAGGTGACCAATTCCATAGTCAATGGAGTCAACGAGTAACCTTCCCAGCAACCATTACCATGGACCTTGGTGGTGTTTATCAAGTCGATTATTTGGAATATCATCCAAGAACAGATGGTGGTTCTAACGGTATTATTACTAGACTTTTCTTTGAAACGAGTGAAGATGGTAAAAACTGGACAAGAGATGAATTTTACACTAACTGGGCTAGAAATAGTCAAGTAAAAACATATCGCTTCACAGCTCCAAAAGCTCGTTACGTTCGTGCTAATATTGCAGCAGGCTATAACAATTTCGTCTCTGGTGAAGAAATCTTAATCTTCAAAAAACCGGGAACAAGAATGGAAATTGTTGGAGATATTAACCGCGATGGTAAAATCTCTGAAGATGATAAGACATCCTTCTTAAACTATACTGGTCTTAGAACTGTGGATAGTGATTTTGATTACATCAAACACGTCGATGTTAACAACAACGGTCTGATTGATGCCCAAGATATCAGTGTGATTGCTGTTCAACTAGAAGGTGGTGTGCAAACACCAGCCACTCAAGCACCTTCTGGTCGCATCTTCTTAGAAGCTGATAAGTTGGAAGTGGCTACTGGTGAACAAGTTAAGGTGAGATTGATTGCTGATAATTTGGACAATACTAATGCCTTAACATCTGTTTTCCAATTTGATAATACGAAATATCGTTTAGTAAGCAATTCAGTGACACCAACAGACTTTATCAAGCAAGCAGAAAACTTTTCTCGTGTGCGTGCGCGTGATGAAAAAACGGATGTTGTGTTCAGTTTTGTGAACTTTGGTCAAAAAGAAGCAATGTCAGGTTCAGGAGAAATAGCCTACATTACCTTGGAAGCTTTGAAAGATGTTTACTTAAATGAAAGCACTCTTGATAACATTTTAGTAGCCAATAATTTAAGAACTCAAACGGTTTTAGCATTGCCAATTCGTCAAACCATTGATTATGAAGATAAGGCAGTTGTTCCAACTGAGGTGAAAGCAAGTAGAGCAACTCAAGGTGGCGTAAGACTTTCATGGCATAAAGATCCAAAAACTATGTGGTATATTGCAGAACAAGAAGTATCACAAGGTGGTCAAACACAGTTTGTTGAAGTCAATCGAACAGAAAATAATGTTCTTAATGTTTACAATCTTTTGCCAGAAACAAGTTATCGTTTCAGAGTGATTGGTAATAATCCCCTTGGAAATTCAGAACCATCTGAAATCATTTCAGTACAAACAGTGACGAAAGATCTTTCTCATAAGATTGATGGTATTACCGCAACTGCAGAAGCTCCTGATCAACCTAATCAACCGTTAACATTACTATTTGATGGTGATGAATCAACGCAATACCACAGTCAATGGTTTAATGATAAAGCTGTTCCATCATCAATGGTATTAGATTTAGGTAGTCAACAGATTGTTGATCATATTATCTATGTCCCACGTAGAGATGCTGGGAATGGCACATTGACTAGCTTGACAATAGATACTAGTCTTGATGGTGACAATTGGTCAAGTACTGGAGAAGTGATTAACTGGGTAAGAAGCAGTGGTGATAAAGTAGCTTACCTACCTCAAAATCGTAAAGCACAATTTATTAGATTGAATTTTAAAGCAAGTGTTGGTGGCTTTATTTCTGGACAAGAACTCTATGTCATCTCTGGTTCAGGTAATGACGGTCAAGTAGCAATTCCAGATACTGCCCCAACAGCTGAAGACAAACCATCAATTGAATTTAGCAATGGTAGTGGCGTCGTAAATGACTTACCAGAACTTGAATTCTCAACAGAAAAACGTGAGTTAAGAGATGATGCGTCAGGTGTCTTGGTTCAACTAGAAGTCGGTGAAATAGCTCATATTTCTGGCATCAGTGTTGGCCATAAAGAAACCCAAGATCCAAAGACACCAAATGTGCTTAAGGATCAAGACTATGACCTCTTTGACATCTCACTTGTTGATGCTAAAGGTAACGTGGTTAGTCCACTAAAAGTTACCTTAGTTATCATGCCAATCGATGATGGAAAAGTCGTTGAAAAAGTGGTTTACCTACCAAATACTGACCAAGAAGAAGAGCTTGACTTTGAAATGACGCCATACGTAGATGCTGATGGTGTGACTCTTCAAGGGGTTGTCTTTGTTGCAAAACACTTTAGTGAGTATGGTATAGTGTATAAGACAGCTCAAAGACCTGAAATCAAGGTTCCAGATAACTATCCGACTTATGAATTGCCAGAATCAGATTTTGTTCCTGAGACAGCTGTACCAAATACAGCACCAATGGCAGAAGATAAGCCAGTCTTTGAAGGAACCTTAGAAACACAAGTGCCTAAGACTGCACCAAGTTTCGATTTGCCAGAAGGTAAGATTGAAACAGCTGTACCAAACACAGCACCAAGTCATGAGTTACTAGCCTTTGACGGTAAGTTGTCGCCAATGAGTAAAGGAGATAAGGAAGCGAAAGGTATGTCTGAGAAGAAAGCTGACAAATCCTCTTCAACAACACAAGCTAAAGCTTTACCAAACACTGGTGATGATTCAAGCTCACCAATTCTTGGAACAATCACTGCTTTATCGTCACTCGCTTTATATGGCTATGGCAGAAAAAGACGTGACAATGAACTGTAATTGCTAAGCCATTCTCTCCAAAACAAAAAGACAAATCAGTTAACTGATTTGTCTTTTTTAAACTATTTTTTTTAAAATAGTTTTTAAATAGAGGTTTTAAAATAATAAAATACTTATTTTGAGGTGTTTTAGGGGGATTCGTATTGAATTAATAAATTAAGTATGTTAATATATTCTTTGTAAAAACGCTTACAAACATAATATTACTTTTTTAAATTTTAGGAGGGATTTATGAATCGACGTGAGGAATCAAATTGGAATAAACTTTTTCACTATTCCATTAGAAAAACAACTCTAGGAGTTGGGTCGGTAGTTGTCGGAGTTTTCTTATTTGGAGCAAATCCATTAGTCGCAATGGCTGATACAACTGAAGCAGCAACACCAGAAGTAACGGCACAACCAGAGGTAACTTCAAAAGAAACACAACCAGAAGTTTCTGAAGTTGGAGAGAGTCAAGCTTCTTCTGAAGAAGTTGCAACATCGACTGAAGAATCTACTACTCCAGTTGCTGAAGCTGAAAATTCTACTCAACCAGCCACAGAGGACATTTCAGAAGAGATTATAGAAGAAACTCCAGCAACACCCGTTGAGGAGCTACCAACTACACCAGCCACAGAAACTAAAGTTGATGTCCCAGATGATGCTAGTGAAGTTATCTATAATGGTAAGTGGTTTAGAACCAATCAAAAAAATAAATGGAGCAATTTCTCTAGAAATGAAGATAAGAGTGATATCAGTGCGACTTTATTCTTTAATGGAACTGGTATTGAAGTTACAGGACAACTAGCACCAAATCATGGAATTTATACTGTCGAACTAGATGGTCAAACGTTACCATTTCAAGATGGTTTTGGTCATTCAACAACTGTTAATGGTGTAAAATATTTCAGCGGGCAAGCAGCAGAAAGAACAGCTGATCAAAAATTGATTACATTAACTGCTCTTCAAGAAGGTATTCATTCCTTAACTGTTCGTTTAGATTCTGAGAAAAATGATAATGCTCAAAATTTTGGTATTCAAATTGATCAATTCGCCATTTTAGGAAGTCAACCACAGATTTTATCGAAAACTACTGTGGTAAATGCTTACCAAGGAGCTTATAATGCCTTAAAAGATTATGCTAGTCTAGCAACAAATCCTGAAGCTTACCAAGAAAAACTTGATGCTTTAACATTAGAACTAGAAAAAGCAATTCCAAACTTAACGAAAATCCAAGAAATTCAACTAGAATTGATTGCATTGATTGGAGAAGCTGGAACGGAAGATTCTGATTCGCCACAAGATGCTGAATCAGGTTCAGAAAATGATAATACTTCTGATACAAGTGCTAATTCTGATACTACAGACAGTACTGATACAACTGATGATACAGCATCAAATGATACAGCTAATACAGACACCTCAGATGCTAGTGAAGCAACTGACAATGCAAGCACTGGAGAAAGTACTGATATTACAAATGAAGGAAATTCTCAGTCAACAACTGGTGTTAGCACTTCTCCTAAAGAATGGCATAAATTTAATCACTTCACTAAAACAGATCAAAATGTGAATTTTGATAATGACTGGAAATTCCATTTAGGTGAAGTTGCGGGTGCTTCAGGTAAAGAATTTGATGATTCTAGCTGGTCAACTCTTAACCTACCTCATGATTTTAGTTTAACACAAGATTATACTACAAATGGTGAAGCTGAAAGTGGTTATAAACCAGGTGGGACTGGCTGGTATCGTAAATCATTTTCTATCAATGATGAGGTTGCAAAGGGACGTGTCAGCATTCAGTTTGATGGTTCTTATATGGAAACAGAAGTTTTCATCAATGGGACATCACTAGGAGTCCATCCGTACGGTTATAATGCCTTTAGTTTTGACTTAACACCACATCTCAAGGTTAATGAAGAAAACACATTGGCTGTTAAAGTGGTTAATAAAGTACCTAGCTCACGTTTTTATTCAGGAAGTGGTATTTACCGCTCTGTGCATTTAAATCTTGAACCAAAAGTACATTTGGCTGAATATGGGGTTTCTGTTAAGACCCCAGATCTTGCAACAACTCATAATCAAGCAACTGGAAGCACAATCAATATTAGTGCTCAAGTGATTAATGGTGATAGTAATACTGCCAATGTTCAAATAAAAACTATTTTATTTGAACGCAATGCAGATGGTAGCTTAGGTCGCGAGGTACATGCGACAGATTTAAGTGACTCATTAGCTATTTTAGCCAACCAAACTGGAACAGTTAATAGCACTTTCAAATTAGTAAACCCTAAACTTTGGTCTGTTGAAAATCCTAATCTTTATGTTCTTAGAACAGAAGTTTATAAAGATGGTCAAAAAATTCAAACCAACCAACAAGAAGTTGGCTTTAGATTTGTTTCTTTTGATGCTAACACCGGTTTTAAATTAAATGGTCAAGCGATGAAGCTAAAAGGTGTCAGCATGCACCATGACCAAGGTAGCTTAGGAGCATCAGCTTATTATGATGCTGTTGAAAGACAATTTGAACTCCTAAAAGATATGGGTGTTAATACTGTTCGTGTGACTCACAATCCTTCTGCGCGTGTTATGAAAGACATAGCTAACCGCAAAGGAATGATGTTGATTGATGAAGCCTTTGATACTTGGATTCATGCAAAGAACGGAAACACTTATGACTATGCTCGCTGGTTTGATCAACAATTAGGAGAAACAGCACAACACTTAAATGGTGCAAAAGGTACTGAACAAACATGGGCAGAATACCACATCAAACAAATGGTTAAAAGTGGTCTTAATGATCCCTCTATCATTATGTGGTCAACAGGTAATGAGGTTCTTGAAGGACATAACGGCAACTCATCTCGCTACCCAGAAATTATTACTAATTTAATGAAGTGGGTTGATGAAGTTGACGGTACTCGTCCATCTACTTTGGGAGACAATAAACTTAAAAATAAACATCAAACGTCTATTAGCATGGCCAATGCTTTAACCAATAAAACGCAAGGACCAAAAGGAATCGTTGGTTATAACTATGCTAGCGGTAGCCAATATGATGAAGGACACACGACTCATCCTGATTGGATTATCTATGGTTCTGAAACAGCTTCGGCCGTAAATAGCCGTGGTATCTATAATGTCAAAGGTAACGAGCAACGTACGGACAAACAATTAACAGCTTATGATCAAAGTACAGTGCCGTGGGGGAAAGTAGCTAGTGATGCTTGGTATGATGTTATTACTCGTGACTTTGTTTTAGGTGAATTTATCTGGACTGGTTTTGACTACTTAGGAGAACCAACGCCATGGAATAACACCACTTCTGGAGCAAAATTCAGTGATCCTCTACCTAAGAGCTCATACTTTGGAATTATTGATACAGCAGGATTGCCAAAAGATTCTTACTATTTCTACCGTAGCCAATGGAATACTAAAGATACGACCCTACATGTGTTACCGGCTTGGAAAGAATCAGTCGTTAAAAAAGATAATCAAAACAATGTTGAAGTTGTTGTTTATTCTAATGCCGCTGAGGTTGAATTACAATTTATCAATAAACAAGGAGAAACGAGATCTCTTGGCAGAAAGAAATTTACTAAAGAAACAACGCAAGCAGGATACACTTATCAAGTCTATAAAGGTGATGATAAGTCAAATACAGCTCACAGAAATCTCTACCTCACCTTCACAGTTCCTTATGAAGATGGTACCCTAAAAGCTATTGCCTATGATGTGAATGGTCAACTCATTAATGACACCGTTGGTAATAAAGAAGTGACTACTTTTGGTGTGGCTCATAAATTAGTAACAACTGTTACCAAAAAATCTGAACAAGCAACAGATCATTCTCTTGCTTATGTTGAAGTTGAAGTTCAAGATGAACAAGGTAATTTTGTTGCAGATGCCAATAATCTTATTTCAATTGCTGTTGAAGGACCTGCAGAATTAGTGGCTATGGATAATGGTGATGCGACTGATCATCAATCTTATCAAGATAATAATCGTAAAGCTTTCTCAGGTAAAGTAATTGCTATCTTAAGAATGACCGGTAAGACAGGTACAGTGAAAGTAACAGCTTCTTCTGTAGGATTAAACGCTTCAAGTGCAAGTTTTGCTGTGACTGGACAAGAAAATACTGGCGATAGAAAGATTGATAGTTATTATCTTTCTAAGACCATGTACATTAAAAAAGGAACACCACTTTCTCTTCCAGATAAAGTAACTGTTCGCTATACTGATGGCACAGAAGAAGAAAAAACATTAAGCTTTGACCAAGAAGCTATTGCTCAAGGTTTAGAAGCAGGTACGACTTTTGTTGCTAAAGGTAGAATTGAAAATCTTGACACTAATGCAGAGATTGTTGTTTCAGTCATCGATCAAGTAGCAGCGATTAAAAATATTAGTTTTGCTTCAGAAGTTGGTCAAAAACCACAATTACCAGCCCAAGTACAAGCTTATCTGGCTGATGGAACACTATTAAGTGCACAATTCCCAGTAACATGGAATACTCCAGAAGATACGCGATTTAACACAGAAGGTCTTGTAACGATTGAAGGTGTTGCTGATGTCTTGGGTGATAAATTACCAGTTAAAGCAACTATTCGTGTAGCTAGAAAAACAACACAAATTGATCAAAACGTCGCACCTGCAGTTGTTCAATTGACAGAGGATACAACAGGAACAACATCAGACAATCTCCAAGCGATTAAAGATGGTAGTTTAACGGTTTCTGCTAATCCAAAAGGTGGACCAAACCAAACTATTTGGTCAAACTATGGTTCTGCTCAAAGAGGTGACAAGGATTCAACCTTATCCTTTAGATATGATACTGCTCAAAATATAGCTCAGGTTGTAGTTTACTATCACCAAGATAGTGCGTCACTTCGTCTTCCTAAAGCAACTACTTTCTCCTGGAGTACAGGTCCAGGTGCTAACGCAGAAAATGTTTCAGCGACTATTGTTAATAGAGAAACAGTTGGTGGCTTAACTAAGATCACTTACCAATTAGAGAATATTACACCAGCAGTTATCTTTAATGTTCACATTGAAAACTCTAATGAAACATTAGCTAATAATCGTAAACCGTCAACTGGTATTGCAGAACTTCAATTGATGACAGCGATTGAAACTTTCACACAAAACTCAGATGCTAACATCAATAGTCTAAGAATTGGTAACTACACCGTTCCTACTAACCAGATTTCACAAAATATGTCAATTAAGGCAGAATTAGGTGACATTGTTGCAAGTAATACAGATAAAAACGTAGCCGTTACTATTCTTCCAATCAAAAATAATCAATTTAGATTATTTACTGAGTCAGAAGATAAAACGCGTCGTATGGTTTATGACTTAACTCTTGTTACTGAAAGTCCAGCAACGGATACTGATAGCCGTTATTTATCAAGGAATAGTGTTAATTTAACGGCAGGTTCAACCGAACAAAGAAATGGTAATCAAGTTGCAAATGCTAAGGACTTTAACCTAAATACTATCTGGCATAGTGCTTGGGCTGGTACAGCTAAAGAAAACTTGTGGATTCAATTAGATGCAGGTAGTGTCCAAAAAGTAAATGGTTTAGCCTATATGGGTCGTCAAGACACAAGTAACAATGGTAAGGTTACTGATTATGAAATTCTTGTCAGCAGCGATAATGCGACTTGGAGAAAAGTTAAAGAAGGTCGCTTTGATGATGTGAAATCATGGCAAGAAGTTACTTTTGAAGGTGTTGACGCACGTTATGTGAGATTAAAAGCCATTCATACAATGGGAGATTCATCATCTCAAGCAGATCGCTTCATGTCAGCTAGTGAAGTTCGTCTCAGAGTAGAATCAGATGGCACCACACCACCGCCAGCAGACCCACAAACACCAGAAACAACAAATCCTGAAGCACTTAAAGCCCAACGTATTAACCTTTCAATTGGTGCAACAGCAACCGCTAGTGATACAGAACGTGACTTCTGGGGAGCAGACAAGGCGATAGATGGTATTGTTAATCGTGGAGCTACTCCAAATACTACACAATCACGTTGGTCAACCAACCGTGGTGAAACACCTCGTGTTTTAACGGTCGATTTGGGTGCTCAAAAAACTATTGATTCCTTTGTTATCAACTGGGAAAGAACCAATATTAAAGGTTTCCATATTGAGTACTCTACAGATGGTAGTGCTTATCAAACTGCTTATCGTAAAACAGACGATACCTATAATGAATTAGACACAACAATCAACTTAACCACACCAATTACTGCTCAATTTGTCAAACTGACTGTTGATCGTTTTGATGGTGGTACAAGTAACTGGCCTTCTGTTTCTATCTATGAATTCCAAATTATTGGAACACAGACTATTGAAGATTTGGCTCATAAAAAAGTAGCCACTTCAAACGGTAACGAAGCAGCAAGCTTCAACGCAGATAAAGCTGTTGATGGTGACTCAACCACACGTTGGGCAAGTAGTAAAGGTCAAGGCACTAAATCGATTCAAGTTGATTTAGGAGCAGCTAAAGAAGTGGCTTCAGTTGTTTTAAACTGGGAACGTCAAAATGCGAGCCAATACAAGATTCAAGTTTCACAAGATGGTCAAGATTGGACAACCGTTAAAACATTAACTAGAAAACCAAGTGAACTAAAAGAAATCATCAACTTGGATACTCCACAAGAAGCTCGTCATGTGAAAGTATTGGTTGAGGCCTTTGATTCACGTGCACAAGATCGTTCTGGTCAAATGGTTGATTGGCCAACAGTTTCACTCTTTGATTTTGAAGTGTATGGTCAACCAATTGTTACAAAAGCAGTTAAATCTCTAAGGGACATTGCCAATGAATTAGTGCTTCCAGAACTTGCCAAAGGAATGACAAGTTGGACTCTACCAACAGTTCCAGCAGATGTGGACATTAGCTTTATTGGTGCTGATTTCGAACAAATTATTGACTATGACTTAACTGTTTATCAACCACTAGTAGACACAACTGTTCAAGTTAACTACAAGCTAACTAGAGGCGATGAAACTTACGAAACACCTGCCTACTCAATAGTTGTAAAAGGTCAGTACGAAGTGACTGCTGAAGACAATGCGGTTCTTCCAGTTGTACCAGGTATTGCAGAGTGGAAAGGTCATACTGGTCACTTTACGGTTAATGCCTCAACTCGTATTGTTGTTAATCCAAAAGATAAAGAAGCACTTAGCTATGCTGTTCAAAGCTTTAAAGAAGATTATGAAGCTATTACTGGTAAGTCTATTACCATTGTTTATGACACAACTCCAACTGCAGGAGACTTCTATTTTGAGTTGAATGAAACTCACCCAGGTCTCAAAGAAGAAGGCTACTTAATGACTATCGATGATGTTGTTAAAGTAGAAGCTAGTCATAAAACAGGTGCTTTCTGGTCAACGCAAACCCTTCTACAAGTCTTAAAACAAGATCCAGATCAAATTGCTAAAGGGATTGCAAGAGATTATCCAAAATACGCTCGTCGTGGTTTTGTTCTTGATGTTGGACGTAAACCAGTGCAACTATCAACCTTAAAAGATATGATTAAGAGTTTATCATGGTACAAATACAATGATTTCCAACTACACTTAAATGATAACTACATCTGGGTAGAAGAATATCAAAATACTGACAATCCTTATGGTGCATACTCTGCTTTCCGTCTTGAATCAGACATTAAAGAAGGTGGTAATAATGGTCTTAACAAGGCTGATTTAACCGCTAAAGATCTCTTCTACACTAAAGAAGAATTTAGAGACTTAATCCTCTTTGCGAAGAATCGTGGTATTCAAATTGTTCCAGAATTTGATGCGCCAGCTCATGCTTTGGCCTTTACTAAGGTAAGACCAGACCTAACAATGACTGATAAGAGTGTTAGACGTTGGGTTGACCATTTGGAAGTAAGTAATCCAGAAGCATTAGAGTTTATCAAGAGTGTTTGGAACGAATACCTTGATGGAGAAGATCCAGTCTTTGGTTCAACCAATGTTATTCATATGGGTGTTGATGAATTTGAAGGAAATAACGAAGCCTTCCGTGCCTTCACAGATAGTCTCTTGAAGTATGCTATCAGTAAAGGGAAAACACCTCGTTTCTGGGGAAGTCTAACCGCTAAACCAGGAACAACACCAGTTCAAGTTGATGGTGTTGAAATGAATATCTGGAGTGTAGGATGGGCAAGACCAGCCGACATGTATCACAAAGGCTACAAACTTATCAATACCTTAGATTCTTCACTTTATTGGGTTCCAGGTGCAAACTATTATCAAAACTTATTAAATAGTGAAGCACTCTATAACAACTGGGAAGCTAATAAGATGGGCAACACTGTTATTCCGGCAGGTTCTAAACAAATGCTTGGAGCAGCCTTTGCGATTTGGAATGACTTGATTGGTAATCGTGCTAATGGTGTCCAAGACTATGATGTCTATAAAGGATTTGAACAATCACTCCCAGCCTTAGCTGCTAAGATGTGGGGTAACCGTGCAGTTGGAAATTACCGTGATTTAACCGCTAGAGTTGAAGCTATTGGTAAACCTGCTAAGCAAAATCCTTACAAAGAAGTTGCTTCTGAATCATCTGTTATTAGTCGTTATCGCTTTGATTTAAGTAACTTAGAAGATCTATCAGGAAATAATAATGATGGAGTAACAGCTAAGAATGTTGACTATGAAGCAGGTAAGAACAAGACTGCTGTTCGTTTCAATGGTGGAGAAAGCTATATTGAAACACCAATTACATCAGTTGGACCAAATAACAGCTTCTCTGTCTGGGTGAAACTAGATGCCGATGCAGATGGGGAACAAATCCTAGCTGAAAATGGCCACACAGCTCTTAAACTGGTTCAAAAAGAAACTGGTAAAGTTGGCTTCTCAGCTGAAAACTATGATTATTCATTCAACTACACCTTACCAAAAGATGAGTGGGTACAATTAACCTTTAGAGGTTATGAAGGTCGTACAGAATTGTATGTCAATAATAATCTAGTTGATACCCTTTCTCAATCACAAACTGGTCGTCGTTCAGCTACCTTGGTATTACCAACGCAATTTATTGGTAGTAAGACAAAAGCTCTTAAGGGAATGCTTGATGATCTTGTCATCAATCAATACCAATCTGAGGAAGGTTATCTCGATAGAGCTGGTTGGCAAGTAGCAAGCGACAATGAAAATGCTGATGGTACTGCAGATAAAGCCTTTGATGGTGACTTATCAACCATTTGGCATACGAAATGGTCACCAAGTAAGCAAGAACTTCCTGCAAGTATTACGATTGATATGACAGCTCCTCATCACGTAGACAAACTCGTTTATGTGCCAAGAAAAGGGGTTAAGAATGGTAATATTACTGGCTACAAACTCTATGGTAAATTAGCTGAGGCTGATGAATATCATCTACTCAAAGAAGGTGCACTATCAGATGATGCTTCAACAAAGACAATCGCTTTTGCCACAGAAGAACTTCGTTATCTTAAATTAGATGTTATTTCTGGATTTGGTGGCTTTGGTTCTGCGGCAGAAATTATGGTTGCTCAAAGTGATATTAAAAAACCACTCAGAGAACTTGCTCTTGAAGGGAAAGCTCATCAAGAACTTGCAAGTCATTATACAGCTGATTCTGTTAAAGGATTAGTACAAGCTCTAGATAATGCTAAAGCTATTATAGCTAAAGCAGATAGCAATCAAGCTGCTGTTAGTCAAGCAATGACAAGTCTCCAAGCTGCTATTGATGCTCTTGAAATTAGCCAAGAAGAAAGAGTATCAAAAGTACCAGATACTGCTCCAACAGCTGAAGACAAACCATCTATTACCTTTACAAATGGTTCAAGTGTTGTTAATGACATACCAGAACTAGCCTTCTCAACAGAAAAACGTGAATTAAAAGATGATGCGTCAGGTGTCTTGGTTCAACTAGAAGTTGGTGAAATCGCAGCAATCGAAGGCATCAGTGTTGGTCATAAAGAAACCAAAGATCCAAACACACCAAATGTGCTTAAAGATCGAGACTACGACCTCTTTGACATCTCATTAGTTGATGCTAAAGGTCAAGCAATCAGTCCATTAAAAGATACTCTTGTTATCATGCCAGTAGATGATGGTAAAACAGTAGGAAAAGTAGTTTACCTCCCAAATACTGATCAAGAAGAAGAACTTGACTTTACGATGACAAGCTTTGAGGACAGTGATGGTGTGACTCGTCAAGGCGTTGTCTTTGTCGCAAAACACTTTAGTGAGTATGGAATTGTGTATAAGACAGTTCAAAAACCTGAGACAGCCGTACCAAATACAGCTCCAACGGCAGAAGATAAACCAGTCTTTGAAGGAACCTTAGAGACACAAGTGCCTAAGACTGCACCAAGTTACGAGTTACCAGAAGGTAAGATTGAAACAGCTGTACCAAACACAGCACCAAGTCATGAGTTGCTAGCCTTTGATGGTAAGTTAGCACCAATGAGTAAAGGTGATAAGCAGGCTGAGAAGAAAGCTGTTCAAGCCTCTTCAACAACACAAGCTAAAGTTTTACCAAATACTGGTGATAATTCTAACTCAGTAGTAGTAGGAACTATGTTAGCGTTGTCGTCACTCGCTTTATATGGCTATGGCAGAAAAAGACGTGACAGTGAATTATAATTGCTAGTCAGTTCTCTCCAAAACAAAAAGACAAATCAGTGATTTCACTGATTTGTTTTTTTGTGGGAACCTTTCTTTAAGAATTTGAATCAGAGGATATTAGTCGCAAGAATCGCACTTTAAAATGCTTAAAATTATTGACAAAAAGACAAAGTCAATATATTATTATATTGAGTAATAAAGCGCTTACAAAAGGAGGTAGAAATGAAGCACAATCAGTCGTTTGAAAAAAGAAATCGTTATGGAATTAGAAAACTTAGTGTTGGGATTGGTTCCGTTTTAATTGGGATGTTCTTTTTGGGCATACCACAAACTACGATTTTGGTACAAGCTGATGAAACAACCGATTCAGCCACTACTGAAACAATCATAGAAGAACCTACCAAAGAAGAGTTAGCTATGGTTAACCAACCAAAAGCAGATTCTTCTATGGAAGCAACTCCTAAAGCTGAAGTCGTAGCTGTTAGTGAAGAAGTTCTTAGCGAATCAGAACAAGAGGGTGAAGCACAGGTCACAAAAGAGTCTGAAACTAATATTGCTCTTAATAAGACATACACCAGTTCAGGTGTTGAAGCCAATACCACTTATATTGAGAATTTAGCTTTTGATGGCAATCTTGATACCCGTTATTCCTCAGCGAGAATGAAAACAGGTCAATCAGAGACGGCAGAACAAACACCACAATGGCTACAAATTGATTTAGGAAAAAAAGCTGAGATTAACTCTATAGAAGTTGATTTCTTTAAAAAAGTTTATGCCACAGATTATGTGATTGAAAGTTCAGCCGATGGACAAGGTAATTGGCAACAAATTAGTCATAGGACAGACTTACACCCCAATGCCACTCTGCAAGACCCTAAAGACACCATCACTTTTACACAACCTGTTATTAGTGAGCGTTATTTGAGGTTCCATTTTAATAAGGTTAATCATTTTGCAGGTGGGAATGCGGTTTCTGTTAAAGAGATTGCTATCATGGGCAAACTTTTTGACAAAGAACCAGCCACCAATCTAGCACTTAACAAAACCTACAGTAGCTCAGGAATAGAAACTAATACTTCTTATACCGAAAATTTAGCTTTTGATGGCAATTTTGACACCCGTTATTCTTCGGCAAGAATGAAGACAGACCGTACAGCAACGTCACCACAAACGCCACAATGGTTACAAATTGATTTGGGTCAAAAGGCAGAAATTGAGTCTATCACGCTTGACTTCTTTAAAAAAGTTTACGCGACTGATTATGTGATTGAAAGTTCAGCTGATGGACAAGGCAATTGGCAAGAAATTAGTCATAGAACACAATTACAGGCTAGTGAAAGCCTTGAAGATCCTCAAGACTTAATCATTTTTGGCACACCAATAACTAGCCAGCGTTATTTGAGATTCCATTTCAACAAGATTAATCATTTTGCAGGTGGCAATGCGGTATCTGTTAAAGATATTGCGATAATGGGAAGATTGCTTGAAGAGGCACCTGAGACAAGTCCCGCTACCAATTTGGCACCACATAAAGCTTATAGTAGTTCTGGTATTGAAGCAGGAACTACTTACACAGCAGACTTAGCGTTTGATGAAAATACAGAAACGCGTTATTCTTCAGCAAGAATGAAGACAGACCGTACAGCAACGTCACCACAAACACCTCAATGGTTACAAATTGATTTGGGCAGAAATGCTGAAATCGAATCGATTACACTTGACTTCTTTAAAAAAGTTTATGCGACTGACTATGTGATTGAAAGCTCAGCAGATGGTCAAAATAACTGGCAAGAAATTAGTCATCGAACAAGTCTAACACCTGATGCTAGCTTAGAAGACCCTAAAGATGTGATTACTTTTTCTAGTCCTGTTATGAGCAATCGGTTCTTGAGATTCCGTTTCAATAAAATCAATCATTTTGCAGGTGGAAATGCTGTTTCAGTTAATGAGATTACCATTATGGGTAGATTAACTGGAGAAGCGCCAGTTGTTATTAATCCTCAAGAAAAACTAGAACAAGCCACTCTTGCTGTTGATGGCAACCGAGTAGTTCTAGCCAATATTTCTGAGGATGATGTTTATAGCTATGAGATTATCGGTTCAAACAACCAATACCTTGTTGATAATCAAGGGAATATCTCATCTTATCGCTTAAATGATCAAACAGTAACCCTTTTAGTCGCTGTTAGAAATAAAGCAACATCAGAATTACTAGCAACCACTAAAATGAATAAAACCATTCAGATTGGAGCGCATCATGAAGAAACGGTGACTGGGACCAATCAAAAGCCTCAACTAGCCATTGATATTCAAGAATTCTTAGCCGGTGAAGGTCTTTTGTCTATCGCTGAGGGTGATACTGTCTATGTTGATTCTAGCTTCCAAAAACAAGTGGATTTATTCAACGAAGATTTACAAAATATTCTTGGCTTTAAATTGAGTGCCGGAACACAAGAAAATGCCAAAATTAAGTTTATTCTAACTAACGATTATAACTTGAAAGAAGAAGGTTATCTTCTTCGTGTTCTAGATGACACCATTGAAGTCTATGCTCACGATGCGAAAGCCTTTAACTATGCTGCCGTTACCATGGCTCAAATGTTGCAAAAAGATCAAGCCTTAACACGAGGCGTTTATCGTGATTATCCAAATTATGAAATTAGAGGAATGGTGCTTGATGTGGCAAGGGTTCCAATGCGTATGGATTTCCTTCAAAAAGTATCCAAACTCTTTAGATGGTATAAATTAAATGAATTGCATCTTCATTTTAATGATAACCAATGGCCATCAGGCTCAAGAGCTGATGCTGAAAACTGGAAAGTGACTGAAACAGCCCATCGTCTTGAGAGTCCAGCATTCCCATCGTTAAACAAGCAAGCGTTTAAACACGATCGCTATGAAGGTGAATATGATTTCTATCGCAATGTTTATGGGAATCCAGCCTATAGTATTGAGGACTTCAAAGCTTTCCAAGAAGAAATCCAGTCTTATGGGGCTCACATTTTGGCGGAATTTGATAATCCTGGACACTCTGCGCATTATAGCTTATATGCCTTAAATAATCCAGATAACATTGATTATCTCGGTAAACCAATTCATCACCCATCTGACCTAGAAGCATTAGCTATCAATGAACAGGCTTATCCTGAACAAACTGAGCGTGCTAAACGCTTTATAAAAGATTTGATTGATAGCTACTTAGACAATGATATTCTAAGCTATTCGCAAATCCATCTTGGGGTTGATGAATACTGGGAAAAAAATGGTAACATTGAAAGCTTTAGAAACTACTTAAATGAGTTAAACCAACTGGCTAAGTCTCATGGGAAAACGTTGAGAACTTGGGGTGCTTTGACTCAGTTTAATGGTCAAACACCAGTTGATAAGGACATTATCTTTGATGAATGGGCACAGTACGAATCTCTTACCGTTGATCGTATCAATGAAGGCTATCGTGTGGTAAATGTCCCTCAACCATTTACCTACGTGACACCAGGACGTTATCACAAAGATATCATCAATGAACAGTATGTCTTTGAACATTGGAATCCAAGAGTCTTTAATCTTGGCGTTGCAAAAGATAAACAAAATGCCCTAGAAGCTGAGCCATTAATCTTAGGAGCCAAAGGAGCTCTTTGGGGTGATGAACACCGTGAAGGGATTGAAGAGAGTGATTTATATGATCGTTTAGAAAAATCACTTGCCATGATTGGTTATAAGACATGGTCAGGTAATGCTAACAGAAGCTTTATTGATTATCAAAAAGCACTAGAAGCAACCAAATTAAAAAATAATTATTTACCACTAAAAACCAATTCAGAAGTCTTGGTTAATATCGATGCTGCACATGTCGCAGAAGGTAACATTTATGATTTAAGTAGTAATAATCATGTTTTCCAAAATATTAACAATGTGGCAGTCGTTGAATTAGAAGATAATGACAAGTGGTTTGCCTTTAATGGTGATAATTATCTAGCAAGTGACATCGAAACCATTTCACTGCCATATACTTTAGAGATGACTATTCGTCCAACAGATAGTAATAGTGGTAGTTTACTTGCCAGTCGTGATGGTGCTATTTTCCTTAATAAAAAAGGACGCCGCCAATCTGGTGAAGTTGTAGATGGTTTCATGTTGAACCGTTATTTCTACAGTCAAAACATCACTAATCCACTTGAAGCAGGAAAAGACTATAAACTCACCTTTACTGCAACAAGAGAAGCTCTCATTGTCTACATCAATGGTGAACAAGTGGCAAGCTTTGCTCATCAAGATGAAACAGCAAGAAATTCAAACACTGAAGGCAACTTTAGAACCAGCTTTAATCTACCATTTAAGAAAATTGGTGAAGGCTTTAAAGGTTATATCAAAGACATCAAAGTCTATAATCGCTTTAGCGAGTCTGATGAAATAGGCAAAGAAAACCTTGAAAAAGTTAACATTGCTCTTCATAAACCAGTCTACTCTCAGAGAAATAATTCTGCTTTCTTTGATCAAGGTATTCGTTCTTATAGTCGCTTTAAGGTAACTGATGGTGACCTTGTTGCAGGCGATGGTCGTTGGAATTCAAGTAATACAGATAGTGATTTCTTCATTGTTGACTTAGAAAACCCACAAGAATTTTCAAGTATTGAAGTCATTTTTGACAATGCAAGAATTGCTGATTCCTTTAAAGTACTAGCCTCAAATGATTTAGAAAGCTTTACTGAATTAAAAACAATTAGAGCTAACCAGTCAGAGCGTGTGACTATTGATACAGGTCGTCAAGCTGCTCGCTATGTTAAATTTGAAACCCTCAAGCGCCAAGCGGGTAAAAATGAAATTGGTGTGAGAGAATTCAGAGTTTACCAAACAAGAGGTTCTAAAGAAGAATTAGCAACAGCCTTCAAACAAAAAGCAGTGGCTTTGACTGATAGCCAATGGTTAGCAATCAACAATGTCTTAAACAATAAGTTTGCTAGCAATCAAGCTATTCAAGACGCTAAAAATCAATTAGGTATTACTTCTGATACCAATGATAACCCTGACATAGAAGATGCTGAAAACGAAGAAACAGTTATTGGTAATTTTGGTGCTATTCCATCACAATCTCAACTAGACTATCATAAACAAGAATTAGCAGCCTTTATCCATTTTGGTATGAATACCTTTACAAATCGTGAATGGGGGAATGGTCAAGAAGATGTTAATCAATTTAATCCAACTGAACTGGATACTGATCAATGGATAAAAACGTTAAAAGACACTGGCTTTAAACGTACAATTATGGTTGTTAAACATCATGATGGTTTTGTGCTTTATCCAACCGAACATTCTAATCATAGTGTTGCCTCAAGTCCATGGAAAAATGGTAAAGGGGATGTTTTATTAGAACTCTCAGAGTCAGCAACAAAATACAATATGGATTTAGGTGTTTATCTTTCTCCGTGGGACGCTAACCACCCTAAATATTCTGTTGCAACACAAGATGAGTATAATGCTTATTATCTCAATCAATTAAAAGAAATTTTGGGAAATAACAAATACGGAAACAATGGTAAGTTTGTCGAAGTCTGGATGGATGGAGCAAGAGGTAGTGGCGCTCAAAATGTGACCTATACGTTTGAAGAATGGTTTAATTACATTCGTGAGCAAGAAGGTGATATTACTATCTTTTCAAATCAACCAACAAATGTTCGCTGGATTGGTAATGAAAGAGGTATTGCAGGTGATCCAATCTGGCACAAAGTGACTGAACAAGCTATTAAAAACGGTCCAACAAACGCATACCTAAATACAGGTGATCCAAATGGTGATTTGTATTCTGTGGGTGAAGCAGATGTTTCTATCAGACCAGGATGGTTCTATCATGCTAATCAACAACCAAAATCATTACGAGATTTGATGACTATTTATTTCAAATCAGTAGGTAGAGGAACTCCGTTACTACTGAATATTCCACCAGATAAACGTGGTAAATTTGCTGATGCTGACATTGAAAGATTGCATGAATTCCATAATACGATTGAAGAAATGTATGCAACTGACTATGCTAGAAACGCTTCAGTGACTGCCTCCTCAACTAGAAAAAATACAAAATATAGTACAGCTCATCTCACTGATGGTGATGATAATACCACTTGGGCTTTATCAAATGATGCAACCACTGGTTCATTTATCGTTGATCTTGGTCAAGAACAAACCTTTGATGTTGTAGAATTAAAAGAATTTATTCAACAAGGACAACGAATTGCAGGCTTTAGAGTTGATGTTGAAGTTGGCGGTCAATGGATTGAATATGGTAGAGGTAGCACTGTTGGTTATCGTCGTTTAATTCAAGGAAAACCTGTAACCACAAGTAAAGTCAGAGTGACAATTACTGATGCGTTAGCTACCCCAATACTAAGCAATTTCTCACTTTATAAAGTACCAACTAGTATTGAAGTAACTGATGGGTTCCCTTTGGGTCTTGAGTACAAATCTAATGATTTAGCAGACACTAAGAATTCAACATGGCGTAAAGAAACAGAAGGTGTTCGTGGAACATCTATGTGGACAAATCAACAAGGTGCGAGTGCTGAGTATACTTTTAGTGGTACAAAAGCTTACGTTGTTTCTACAGTAGATCCTAATCACGGTATTATGGAAATCTATATCGATGGTCAAAAAGTTGATGAAGTCAATACACAAAGTTCTGTGAGAAAGAGAAGTCAACTAGTTTATGAAACCTCTGATTTAACTAATGGTCAACATACCATCAAGTTAGTTGCCAAAACAAATCGTGCCATCGCAACAGAAGGTATCTTCGTTTTAAACAATGATGGCAATGGTATTTTCGAAATTGAACAAGCAACATACCATGTTGCTAAAGGTGAAAATGTTAGTCTTGTTGTTAAGAGAAATGGTTCATCTGATAAAACATCTTCCATCAAGGTGATAACAGAACCAGGAACAGGTGTCCATGGTAAGGTTTATCAAGATACCACTCAGACCCTAACTTTTGCCCCAGGTGAAACAAGTAAAACAATTGACATACCAACGATTAAGTATCCAGACTCAGATGGTAATTTATTTGATTTCTTTGTTAAATTAGTGTCACCTTCAGAAAAATCACTTCTTGGGTTTACAACAATAGCAACCATCAATGTTGTACCAGAAACAGGTTTACCAGATTATCGTAGAGAAGTAGCTGATGATGCTAGTGAAATCATCTACCATGGAACATGGTTTAATAAAACTGGAACTAACAAATGGAGTAACTTCCCTAAAAATACTGACGAAGACAAACAAGATATTAGTCTAAGTATGTTCTTTGAAGGTGAAGGTATCGAAGTTATTGGGCATGTCGATCCGGGACATGGTATTTATATCGTTGAGTTAGATGGACAACCTCTTGAATTTAAAGAAGGTTACGGTCATTCTACTATTGTAGATGGTGTAGCATATTTTAGTGGTAAAGCTAACCAAAGACAAGGCAATCAAAAACTAGTCAATTTAGCTAATCTTTCAAAAGGTGTTCATTCCCTAACAATTCGCTTAGATCCAAATAAAAATGATAAAACACAAAATATTGGTATTCAAGTAGATAAATTTATTACTTTAGGTAGAACTTCACGTATTTTATCTAAGGCAGATGCTTTAAGTGATAAACGAGCATCTTATGAAGAATTGACTGGCTATATCAATTTAGCACAAGATAAAGTGTTATATCAAGAGAAACTAGATGCTTTGAAATCTGAGTTAGAAAGAAATCTTCCTAAATTGGTAATCATCGAACAATTAACACAAGAGTTAATTGAGTTGATTAGTGATGCTGAGGAGGATAATAATGGTGAGACACGCATTCCAAACAATTTCCCAACCTATGAGTTACCAGAATCAGACTTTGTGGCTGAAACTAAAGTACCAGATACTGCCCCAACAACTGAGGACAAGCCATCAATTGAATTTAGCAATGGTAGTGGCGTCGTCAATGACTTACCAGAATTAGCCTTCTCAACAGAAAAACGTGAGTTAAAAGATGATGCGTCAGGTGTCTTGGTTCAACTAGAAGTCGGTGAAATAGCTCATATTTCTGGCATCAGTGTAGGCCATAAAGAAACCCAAGATCCAAATACACCAAATGTGCTTAAGGATCAAGACTATGACTTATTTGACATCTCACTTGTTGATGCTAAAGGTAACGTGGTTAGTCCACTAAAAGATACCTTAGTTATCATGCCAATCGATGATGGAAAAGTCGTTGAAAAAGTGGTTTACCTACCAAATACTGACCAAGAAGAAGAGCTTGATTTTGAAATGACACCATACGTAGATGCTGATGGTGTGACTCGTCAAGGCGTTGTCTTTGTCGCAAAACACTTTAGTGAGTATGGTATTGTGTACAAAGAAGTCTCAACACCAAAAACGAAGATTCCTAATAATGCTCCAACGGCAGAAGATAAACCAGTCTTTGAAGGAACCCTTGAAACAGCTGTACCAAACACAGCACCAAGTCATGAGTTGCTAGCCTTTGATGGCAAGTTAGCACCAATGAGTAGTGAAGCTGGTCATAAGGCTAAAGGTATGTCTGAGAAGAAAACTGACCAAGCCTCTTCAACAACACAAGCTAAAGCTTTACCAAATACTGGTGATAATTCAAGTTCAGCAGTATTAGGAACCATGTTAGCTTTATCGTCACTCGCTTTATATGGCTATGGCAGAAAAAGACGTGAGAATGAATTATAATTGCTAATCAGTTCTCTCCAAAACAAAAACATATCAGTGATATCACTGATATGTTTTTTTATGATTTGAAAAAATAGTCGAAATCTTCCTGTGAAAGACCAATCATAGGATCAATGGTCAACAAATTTTGTTCCGTCAATCTTGTTGGTTGTCTATCATCTGTCTGATGACTTGATTCTACTGTTTTATCTGATATGACTTGTTTTGTAGTAGTTATTTGTTCCGTCACTTTTTCAGGTTTAAAGCGTTCAATGAGAAAAGTGTTTCTTTGGCTGCCTACGTGTTGTGTGGCATATTGAAAGGCATTAAAGTCTCCTAACATGACGAGCTTATGTTTAGCACGTGTAATAGCAGTATAAAGGAGATTTCGTTGTAGCATACGACTGCTTTGTTGTGTTATTGGTAAAATAACAACGGGAAACTCACTTCCTTGAGCTTTATGAATGCTCATCGCATAAGCAAGGGTCAATTTATGCCAATCATTACGGGCATAAGTCACTTCAACACCATCAAAATTAATCGTCATTTCATCTTGTTTGGATTCGGTATACTTAGCAGCTATCAATTCAGTAATATAACCAATATCACCATTAAAGACATTGCTCTCTGGATCATTCACCAGATGAAGAACCTTATCATTGACTCGAAAACGATTGTCATTAAAGGAAAACTCTAATTGGTCATTCAAAGGATTAACTAATTCTTGGAGTAATTCGTTAAGATAAGTAATGCCAGCCTGTCCGCGATACATTGGGGCAAGAATTTGGATGTCTTTGGCAGCAATACCATTTTTAAGAGCGGCAGAAACAATTTTTGCTACACTTTCAGGAATAAAGGGTGTCTGACATTCAAAGTAACTTCGGTCAACTTGTTTCGTAGTAAAATCATTTGGCAAAACACCTTCTCTAATCTTGCTGGCTAAGTCAACAATGGTTGATTGATTAGACTGTCTAAAAATCTTTTTCAAGCTAACCTTAGGAAAATCATCAATCTCTAGTAAATCTGCCAAGACTTGTCCAGGACCTACAGAAGGCAGTTGGTCACTATCCCCCACAATAATCACTTGCGTTGATGATGAAATAGCAGAAAACAATTGATTGGCAAGCCAAGTATCAACCATAGAAAACTCATCAATAATTATTAGATGGGCATCCAGATAATCATCAAGAATTTGATAATCGTTATCACTATTTAAACCAAGATGCCTATGGATGGTAGCACTAGGTAATCCAGTCAACTCATTCATACGTCTAGCAGCTCTACCTGTTGGTGCGGCTAGAATAATTGGAGAGTTATTATCAGAAAGAGACAGTTCATGTAGGTTAGCAAAACTTTGAATAATGCCATTAATAATGGTTGTCTTTCCTGTTCCAGGTCCGCCGGTCAGAAAGAAAATTTTACTCGTCAAAGCTTTTTCAATAGCTTCTTTTTGACTGTCATCATAAGTCATATGATGGTTTAATTCAACTTTTTTAATTTCCTCTTTAATCGCCTCTACACTTGGAAAAGGTAGTGAAGGAGAATTATCTAAGATCCGTTCTATATGTTTTTTAATACCTGATTCAGCAAAAAATAAACTATTATCAAAAATTTTGGTATCACTATTTTGAATTTTTCCAGTCATCAACAACTGTCTAAGTTCATTAGCAACATCAACCTCAGGAATGGGTGTTTGACGTGCTTCTTCTAGAAGCAATAGGCTTTTTTCAAGTAATTGTTTGGCTTCAACATAGGTATCACCCGTCTCAAGAGACGTCTCAAGTAAGGCATGTAAAATAGCTGCTTGAAAACGCTCAGGGGAATCATCAGAAACGCCAAGTTGCTGAGCTAGCTGATCGGCCATTTTAAAACCAATCCCTTTAACATCCTCTACTAATTGATAGGGATTCTTAGTGATAATGTCCAAGGTTCTTTCTTTGTAGGATTCAAACACTTGAATAGCTATTTGATTTTTAAGCCCATACTCTGCTAATTTCGATAAAATTTGTTCTGTCCCGTAGTTGATTTTTAATTTTGCAAGAAAAGCTTCTTTATTGACTTTTGATAAACCACTTATCGTATCCAGATGAGAAGGGTCTTTCAAAATACTATCAATCGGGTCCTCGCCGTAGAGAGTAATAATCTTTTCTGCTGTTTTTTTGCCAATTCCTTTAAACTGTTGGCTAGAAAAGTAGTTGATAAGCCCTGCTTTTGATGGTTTTTCACGTTCATATCGTGACATTTTCAATTGTTCACCATATTTAGGATGCTTTGTTAATTCTCCCCAAAAGGTATAATTTTCCTCTTCAAAAATATCAGCCATAACACCAGTGACAATAATCTCAAAATCATCAAAGTCACTATCAGTATCTTCAATTTCTAAAAGGATAATCTTAAAAAAATTAGTTGGATTGTCATAGATTACTCGTGTGACTGTCCCGGAAAAAAAATATGTCATCATAACCTCATAAATTCTTTAGCTGATGATAGAGAAAAACACGGCAACCCGTGTTTTAATCATTATCAAATGTGCCAATTCTAGAAAGTGGCCAATAGCGGAACTTCACTTCACCAATGATGGACTCTTTTGAAAAAGTTCCTACTTCACGACTGTCTTTAGAGACAATTCTATCATCACCAAGAAGATAATATTGACCTTCAGGGACAGTGATACTAAAGCTTGGGTTGCCAGCTTTATTAGTAGTAAAAGCTCTAGAATTTAAAGCTAATTCTTTAAAGAGAGCACTGTAAGAATATGTTTTTTGTAATTTGTCTTCTTTAAAAGCTTTTTGGTACTCTTCAAGATAAGGTTCATCCACCACTTCACCATTGACAGTTAAAACATCATTATCGTAGCTGATGGTATCTCCTGGGACACCAATGACTCGTTTAACAATCTTTTTATCACCCTCTTCTTTAGCTACCACAATATCAAAACGATCAATATTAGCAACTTTCACAACAAATAGTCGCTCACCATTTGATAAGGTTGGGTCCATAGAGTGTCCATCTACAAGGACATTGGCCCATAAAAATAACCACGAGAGGAAAAATAGTGTCATAAAGAGGATAAATCCTCCCCATTCTTTAATAAAATGTTTCATTGATATCCCTTTCTCTGCTAACAATTAAAGTAATTGTTTAGCTTTTTCTGTGTTTTTAAAGTGTAATTTTGCTAAGTGCGATAAAGTGGATAAGTCAAATTTTTTGATAATCTCACTAGCGACTTGATCTGATTGGTGTCCAGCACCACTTGGTAAGCTAACACCAACTGATTGTCCAAGTTCATCAAGATTTTTTAAAAATAAATAACGAGCAATAATAGAACTCACCGCAACTGCCAAATATTTTCCTTCAGCCTTTTCTTCAAAGGTTAAGGGACTTGAGAAGCGATTTTGTTCTTTTGACAGATAGGCTTCATAGTTTTTTGGGCTAGTAAAGGCGTCAATAACAATTTTTTTAGGCTTTACGCCTTGTTGTAATAACAAATAAATGGCTTGATTATGAAGAGCTACTTTGACTGATACAGCATTGTGCTTTAATCCCTTACCAACAACCTCATTGTATTTACTTGGAGGTAGCAGCAAAGATTTATGCGGTATCTTTTCTTGTAATAGAGGGGCAATTTCTTTAATTTTACCATCAGTCAATGTTTTTGAATCATCGACACCCAATTCTTTTAGAAAAGAATGGTCCTTTGGCTCCACAAAACTAGCGACAACAGCAATACCACCAAAATAAGAGCCATTTCCGACTTCATCTGAGCCAATTATGGCAAGGTTTTGATGGCTAGATGATGTTTTTTCTTCCTTTGCTACTGGAAAACCTAAAGCTTGGACCAATGGTTGTGAGTTTTTTCCTTGAAAAACCACCTTACCTGAGCTATAGACGGAAACACTAACCCCTTCTTTTTTAGCAGCAAATAAAACATAAGGATTGTTGCTGTTAATCTGATAAGGAGCTAATTGTTTTTTTAATTTAGTGAGTTCTTCTGTCTTATCCACTTGAATGACAATAGTATCCATAGAAATATTTTATCATAAAAAAGTTTTTTTAGGTCTTACAGACTTTCAAAAAACAATAAAATCAAACTAATCATCAAAGAAAACACAAAAAATTAAAAATAATAGAGAATATCGGTGGCCTTGCTTTAATTTCCTGAATGAAAACGTTATAATAGGATTATGATTAAAAATAAAAAAATAAAATGGCTATTTGGCATAGCACTTAGTGTCTTAGCAATCACATTTTTGCTAGTCTTTTTACCTCAAATCAATTCTCAAAAGGAGAATGTTTCAAAAGAATTACCAACAAAAACAACGATTTCTAAGGAAGAAAAGAAGGTTGAACCGTCAAAACCAAAAGAAACCTATCATCTGAGTGAGGCAGAAAAAGAGCAGTTAAGACAACGTTTTACGAGTTTGAAAGAGATTAATCAAGAAGTGATTGCTTATATCTATGCACCAGGAACACAACTTGATGAACCGGTACTTCATACGGGTGATAATCATAAATATTTGGAACAAACCATCACTGGTGAGTATTCCCCTTATATGGGTGCAGTGTTTATGGATATGGACAATCATCCAAATTTTCAAGATCGTTTGACTTGGCTATTTGGACATGCAAGAGGAAATACTGTTCCTGATCATAGGATGTTTAATGACGTCAATTTTTATGACGACCAAACATATTTTAATGAGCATCCTTATCTCGTGATTGAAACACCTGAACGTTATTATTACTATGAAGCAGCATTTATGATTATTGTGCCAGAGACGACTGCTTTTTATAGAACTAGTTTTGAAAATGATCAAGTCTTTTTAGAGCAGCTAAGAGAGGTTCAAAAAGAGGCTATTGTTAAAAATGAAGCTATTGAAATCAATGCTTCGGATCGTTATTTGGTGCTTTCAACCTGTCGAGAAGAAGATGAGACTATCAGATCAAACCTATATCTAAGACAAATTCCAGATACTGAATTACCAGAATTTTTGGCAAAAAACAAAGAGAAATTAACCTATGTGCCAACAAGGTGAACTCATCTGGTAGAAAATAGCTTTGAGATTGTCAAATTTTAAAAAATCGTTATAATAAAATGTAAGAGGTGACGTATGGATAATAAAAATCGTTATAAATTTACTTTTGGAGATAAATCTTTAACTCTAACAACGGATAAAGATAATCTATTTATGGAAGAAGTTGAGCGTGTTGCTAGAGAAAAATATGAGGCTATTAAGCAAAAACTACCACAAGCTGATAATGAAACGGTAGCGATTTTGATGGCTGTTAATACTTTGTCAAAACAACTGGTCAGAGAAATCGAATTTGATAAAAAAGAAAGAGAATTAGAAGAATTACGTGGCAAATACATGGGTGATTTACAAGAAAAAATCAACGCCAATGAAGTAGGTGACGACTACTAATGTTATCACTTATCATCTTATTATTACTGGCTTGGCATTTCTATATTGGCTATTCACGAGGGATAATTCTTCAAGGCTACTACTTTTTAGCAACTATTATCTCACTTATTATTAGTAGCTTATATTACAAACCCTTAGCCAAAGCTATCACACTATGGGTACCCTATTCTAATCCTTCTGAGGATGTCAAAGTTTTCTTTTTTACCGATGTTCCAATTTTTGAATTGGACAAGGTTTATTATGCGGGTGTTGCTTTTTTAAGCATCTTCGTTGCCAGCTATTTAGCCTTTCGTCTACTAGGCATCTTTATGAACTTGATGGACTTGGACCTCTATGACACTCTAACCTTTAACTGTATTAGTGGTGCTTTATCGGTTTTAATGACCATGCTCTTTTTCAATATGGCATTAAGCATTTTAGCAACGGTTCCGATTCCTTTTATCCAAAACATCCTTTCAAAAGAAGTGATGACTCAGTTATTGATTACATTTTTCCCTTCAGCTTTCTTAATTAAAATGCTGTGGGTAACAAACATACTAAAGTAAGGAATTTCCTTGCTTTTTTAATTGGCTATCATGAAAAAACACAAAGAAAGTAGTCAAACATTTGAAATAGAAAGGGCGGTTTTTTCTGCTATAATATAAGCATGAATACAAAAATATTAGACGATTTAGAATTTAACAAAGTTAAAAAAAGACTAGAGTCTTTTTTAAAGACCAAACAAGGTCACGAAGAACTACTTCACTTAGCGCCAAGTAGTGAACGAGAAAAGATTGAAAAAAGTTTTACCGAGCTATCTGAGATGGCTGATATTTTCACCAACACACAAGGCTTTTCAATCGGTTCTACTGAAGACATTTCACATAGTTTAAAACGGTTAGAATTAGAGGCTGATCTTAATATCCAAGAGCTATTGGATGTTAAAAAAATATTGAAAATCTCATCGGAACTAAAAGCTTTTTATGAGGATTTAGAAAATGTCACCCTTGACTTCTTAGAAGAACTTTTTAACAAGATTAATCCTTTTCCTGCTCTGCAAGGGAGTCTTGAAGCGATTAATGATGCTGGCTTTATTGAAGATTTTGCAAGTCCTGAACTCATCAGAATTCGTAGGATTATCCAACAAGAAGAACGTCAAGTCAGACAGACCCTGCAAGAAATCTTAAAAAACCAAGGCGATTTACTCTCAGAAAGTTTGATTGCAAGCCGTAATGGTAGAAGTGTTTTGCCTGTTAAAAACACCTTTAGAAATCGTATTTCAGGAGTTGTTCATGACATTTCTGCTTCAGGCAATACCGTCTATATTGAACCACGAGCGGTGGTAAAATTAAATGAAGAAATTACTCAAGCCAGAGCTGATGAACGATACGAGATAGCCAATATCTTACGTCAACTCTCAGCTATGCTTAGAGAACATGTCTCTGAGATTAGAAACAATGCTTGGCTAATTGGCCATCTTGATTTTTTGCGAGCTAAATACCTTTATATGGTTGAACATAAGGCAAGTATTCCAACGATTACGACTGATCATTCGATAACACTTTTGAATGCTCGTCATCCCTTGATTGAAAATCCTGTTGCCAATGATATCCACTTTACAAAAGATTTAAACACCATTGTGATTACTGGTCCAAATACTGGTGGTAAGACTATTATGTTAAAAACATTAGGTTTAGCGCAGCTAATGGCACAATCGGGTTTACCTGTCTGGGCGGAGAAAGGTAGTAAGGTGACTATCTTCAATCAGATTTTTGCTGATATTGGTGATGAGCAATCCATCGAACAAAGTCTTTCGACGTTTTCAAGCCATATGACCAATATCGTTTCTATCTTGAACCAAGCAGATAACAAGTCCTTAGTCTTATTTGATGAGATTGGCGCAGGAACTGATCCACAAGAAGGGGCTAGTCTTGCGATTGCTATTTTAGAACATTTACGTCTATCAGACATCAAAACGATGGCAACGACTCACTACCCAGAACTGAAGGCTTACGGGATTGAAACACAACGTGTTGAAAATGCCAGCATGGAGTTTGATATTGTTACTCTAAGTCCGACCTATCATTTTATGCAGGGTGTTCCAGGTCGCTCAAACGCTTTTGAAATCGCAAGACGTCTAGGATTATCAGAAATCATTATTTCAGAAGCTAATCAAATGACTAATCAAGATAGTGATGTTAACCGCATCATTGAACGATTGGAGCAACAGACCATTGAAAGCAGACGTCGCTTAGATAATATTAAAGAGGTTGAACAAGAAAACCTCAAATTTAACCGTGCAGTCAAAAAACTCTACAATGAATTTAATCACGAAAAAGAAAAAGAGCTTGAAAAAGCGACTGAGGAAGCCAGAGAAATTGTGGATATGGCTCTTTCAGAAAGTGAAGCCATTCTTAAACAACTGCATGACAAGTCACAACTAAAAGCCCATGAAATTATTGAGGCTAAAACCCAGCTGAAAAAATTAGTGCCTGAACCGGATCTTTCAAAAAATAAGGTCTTAAAAAAGGTGAAGAAAGCGCGTGCTGCGCGTGTGGGTGATGATATTATCGTTATTAGTTATGGTCAGCGTGGGACTCTGATCAATCAATTAAAAGACGGTCGCTGGGAAGCACAAATTGGCTTAATTAAAATGACGCTTTCAGAAGATGAGTTTAATTTGGTTAAAGAAGAAAAAACGACGACAACGAAAAAACAAGTACAAGTCGTTAAAAAAATGGGCCATCATTCACCACAAGCTCGTCTTGATTTACGAGGCAAGCGTTATGAAGAAGCCATGCAAGAACTAGATGCATTTATTGACCAAGCTCTATTAAATAATATGGCTCAAGTGGATATTATTCATGGGATTGGCACAGGAGTTATTCGTGAAGGAGTCACCAAGTATCTAAGACGCAACAAGCATGTTAAAAGCTTTGGTTATGCCCCTCAGAATGCCGGTGGCTCTGGTGCCACGATTGTTAATTTTGGTTAGCGTATCAAATAGTGGTCAAAGAAACTATTTTACTGTAAAATAGTACTGTAAAAAAATAAAGGAGAATTGAAATGGTTAAAGCAGTAACAGATGCAACTTTTGAAACTGAAACAAATGAAGGAATCGTTCTTATTGACTTTTGGGCAACTTGGTGTGGTCCTTGTTTAATGCAAGCGCCTATCTTAGAACAAATTGCTGAAGAAGTCTCAGAAGACGAACTTAAAATTGTGAAACTTGATGTGGATCAAAACCCAGCAACAGCTCAAAAATTTGGAATTATGAGCATTCCAACCTTGCTCTTTAAAAAAGATGGGCAAGTGGTTAAACAAGTTGCCGGCGTTCACAATAAAAATCAAATCAAAGCAATTGTTGCAGAATTAAGCAACTAAAAAAGAGCTAACTATTTAGCTCTTTTTTTCTTGTTTTATTTTTTGATAGGTTTGCCACATTTTCTTTTGTGGTGTTGCAAAGGGATAATGTGAAAATTCTTTTTCAGGCAACCAAATAAGAACTTTCTCGGATGATAGTTTATCTGATAAAGCCTTACCTTCTATCAATTCTATTTCCCATTTTTGATGGCTAAACACATGCTTAACAAGGGGAAAAGTGTAATCACTCCAAGTGATTTTTAAAGGATATTTCTCTAAAAAACTCTCTTTTTGAGATTTGAAATCTACGGGCCTAGAGTTATCTGTATCAAATAAGTCAAGTTGTGTTTCGATAATTTCTTTCTCAAGCATAGGAAAAGACCAAAAACCGCCCAATAATTTATCTTGGGTATTTTTTTCAAGAAGGTATTCTCCTTTTTGGTTTTGAATAATAAAGGCTTCTAGATGGATGGGACGAGGTTTCTTCTTTGGTTTTTTAATGGGATATTTGTCCATTGTTCCATGGAGGTAGGCACCACTAAAAAAACGAATAGGGCTCTCATCAGGGCGCGGATTTTTGGCTGATTCGATATCTGTTCCTAAATCCATAAAAGCTTGATTGAAATCACCAGGTCGCTCTGGGTCAATTAATCGAGTCATTATAGCTTGAAATAGTTTAATATTTTTTGGGTCACCGATATCATAATCCACTTCAAAAAGACGAGCTAAAACACGCATAACATTGCCATCAACGGCAGGAGTTGGTTCTTGAAAAGCAATACTTGCAATAGCACCAGCGGTGTATGGACCAATCCCTTTTAGACTGAGGATATCTTGATAGTGACTGGGAAACTGTCCAGAAAAATCTTCCTCTACTTGCTGGGCAGCTTTTTGCATATTTTTAACGCGTGAATAGTAGCCAAGACCTTCCCAAGCTTTTAAGATTTTTTCCTCGGGCGCTTTAGCTAAATCAGAAATAGTTGGAAACCACTCTAAAAACCTAGTGTAATAAGGAATAACTGTGACAACTTGTGTTTGCTGAAGCATTATCTCTGACACCCAAATGTGATAGGGGTTTTTGGTTCTGCGCCAGGGCAAATCTCGCTTGTTTTCATCATACCAAGCTAAAAGCGTTCTTCTGAAAGAAGCTATTTTCTCATCATCCCACATTGTGATGCCGTAATCATTTAAATCTAACATAATCTTATTTTAGCAAAATCTTTCTTTTTTTGAAAATCCTGATAAATCCTAACAAAAAAAGATGACGTTATCATCTTTTAAAGTATTTAAAAGTCAAAATCAGAAAAATAACTTTTCTCCTTATGACCTAGGATATGTTTGAAAAATTTAAACGGAAGGAGATTAATGGCGTTATTATATGCCTCTATCGCTTCATTATAAGATACTTTATACTGATAGAGTTTATCTGTGGCGTCTTCTAATGCTTCTTTGTCCTCTTCTTTTTTAAGTAATCGAATCTGATCTTCGGTCATCATAATATTACTGTTATAGGAAGCTAATCGTTGCTCAAGTTGGGTAATGGCATTAGCTTGTTCAAAAACAGATAAAATCACTGGTGTTGGTAAAGCTAACAAGACACTAAAAGTTTCAGAAAAATTTTCTAGAGTATCAAAATTGTCTAGTAGCATGTCAAAGAGAATATTAAAAATCAAATAGGCTGCAAAAAATTGCCAAATATAGGTCATGACATTTAACTGTTTCACTTTTCTTTTTTTATCGCTCATAGGTACCAAATCTTTCCTTTATTTTGAAACTATTATAACATTTTTCTAAGGAAAGGACTATATTTTACTTGCAAATTCAGCAATTGTCATGTATAATAGTGTCTTGTGAGAATCCCTCACTTACTCATGACAAGGATCATGAGTCATTAGACCAAAAGGAGGAAAATATCAATGACTAAATACGAAATTCTTTATATCATTCGTCCAAACATTGAAGAAGAAGCAAAAACTGCTTTGGTAGCACGTTTTGACGCTATCTTGACTGACAACGGTGCAACTGTTGTTGAATCAAAAGATTGGGAAAAACGTCGTCTTGCCTACGAAATCCAAGATTTCCGTGAAGGACTTTACCACATCGTTACTGTTGAAGCAGACAATGATGTTGCTATCAAAGAGTTTGACCGTCTTTCAAAAATCAATGGTGACATTCTTCGTCACATGATTGTTAAACTTGAAGCGTAAGAAGGTAGTTTATGATTAATAATGTAGTACTAGTGGGTCGCATGACCAGAGATGCAGAACTTCGATACACACCAAGTAATCAAGCCGTGGCAACATTTACTTTGGCAGTTAACCGTAATTTTAAAAATCAAAATGGTGAACGTGATGCCGACTTTATCAATGTTGTTATTTGGCGCCAACAAGCTGAAAATTTAGCTAATTGGGCTAAAAAAGGTACATTACTAGGAGTTACAGGTCGTATTCAAACACGTAACTATGACAATCAACAAGGTCAACGTGTTTATGTGACTGAAGTTGTCGCTGATAGTTTCCAAATCTTGGAAAGTCGTGCTACACGTGAAGGTGCAAGCACTGGTGGTTATAATCCATCACCAGTAAGTCCACAACCAACTTCACAAGCTCAAACACCTAACTTTGCAAGAGACGACAGTCCGTTTGGCAATGCCAATCCGATTGAAATTTCTGATGATGATTTACCATTCTAAGAGGATGATTAAAAGTATATAAGGAGAAAAATATGGCTCAACAACGTCGTGGCGGTTTCAAACGCCGTAAAAAAGTTGATTACATCGCAGCTAACAAAATTGAATATGTTGATTACAAAGATACTGAATTGCTTAGCCGTTTCGTTTCTGAGCGTGGAAAAATTCTTCCACGTCGTGTCACTGGAACATCAGCTAAAAATCAACGTAAAGTAACAACTGCAATTAAACGTGCACGTGTTATGGCTCTTATGCCTTTCGTTACTGAAGATTAATAATAACAAGGAGATGGCTTTATGCCATCTCTTTTTTATGTTATCATTATCTTGAAAATCATTTCTACTTCGTCATTTTAAATGATTAAGTGATAAGAAAAGGAAAAGCAAATGAAAGCAACTCAAAGACGTGATCAGATAGTAGCCATTTTAAAAGAAAACACCTCCCCTATTTCTGCAACAAAACTCGCCAAAGAATTAGGTGTCAGTCGACAAGTCATTGTTGGTGATATTGCCCTACTAAGAGCCAGTAACATAGATATAATGGCGACTCATAGAGGTTATTTGTTGGTTAATAATCTACCAAAACCAAAGACTCAATACATTAAAAAAATAGCCTGTCAACATTCAGAAGAAGAAGTGGCAAAAGAATTAGACATTATTGTCAGTGGTGGCGGTCAAGTTTTGGATGTTGAGATTGAACATCCACTTTATGGTATTTTGACAGCTACGTTAAATATTGCTACAAAAGATGATATAAAATACTTTACTCAACAAGTCAAAGAACATCAAGGTGCTTTATTGAGCCATTTGACGCATGGTATTCATAATCATACCATTTCATGTCCATCAAAAGAAGTGTGTGAAAAGATTCTTGAAATACTTAAAAAAGAAAATATTTTATTAACATAATTGACAGGTGTCAAGACACATGATAAAATACTTGTTATCAACTTAAAGGAGATGACAAGTGAATCGTAAAAGAACTCAAAAGATGGCTTTAAGTGCCTTATTAACAGCTTTTGCTATTTTGATCCCTATCGTTATGCCAGCCAAAATCATTATTGGACCAGCTTCATTTACCCTGGCTAGCCATGTGCCGATTTTTATCGCTATGTTTATCTCACCAAGCGTTGCTATTTTCGTATCGCTTGGTAGTACATTAGGTTTTTTTATGGCAGGATTTCCAATTATCATTGTTTTTAGAGCACTTTCCCATGTCATTTTTGCAAGCATTGGTGCCTTTTTAATCAAAAAACGAATAGTCACATTTACTAAACCAATAACAACATTCTTATTTGCCTTAATCATTAACCTTATTCACGGCTTAGCAGAATTTTTGGTGGTGGTTGTGTTAACAACAGGCTCACAAGTCGAGTCAAACTACTGGTTTACAATGCTTTGGTTAGTCGGTTTTGGAACACTGATTCATGGAACGATAGATTTTTACCTAGCCAGAATCTGTTGGCACCTTATGACGAAGAAAAAAGCTTAAACAAACAGCACTGTGTTAAACGGTGCTTTTTTTATTTTATTTAAGATATTACACTTAAAAGGTTATTGAAAATTTCTCCTACTAAATTACTATTTTAAAAGAAAAATGAATAGTTATTGATGATAAATTTTATTTTAATGCTATAATGATATTAGTAGATAACCTAATAAATTTAATAAAGAATATTAAAATTATCTTCATTAGAGAAAAAGAGAAATTGCTTTGTTTAAAAGATTAAAAAGATAAACATCCGAGAAATGGTAGGTGAAACATGATGAAGCTGGGTGAGAAAGCAATTCTAGTAGTTGCATTACTTGGAGCACTATTAGTCCTAGTGAGTATGTATCTGATTCCTATCATTAAACCAAATAATCAGTTTTTAGAGTTGGTTCTGTTTATTTTAGGAGCAGTTTTAATAATCTTTTCATTGATAAGAATGAAAAAGTATTAATTTGGAATAATTTTAAAAAAATATTCCAAATCTTTATCAAAGTAGTGCGGAATTGCGAGATGCAATGAGACAAGTTGGACTAGTTTCAACTCGTTTAAATTATTATAAAAGAAATTAATAAGGAGGTTATCTTCAAATGAAACATTTTTTTGCAGGAATTGGTGAAATTCATTTTTTGTTATTTTTATTATATCTAATAATGTCTACTAGTCCAATTATTGGACTAGTGATTGGACTTACTAAAATAAATCCAATAAATTCTATTATTATGGCTCTTGGTATGATATGGGCATTAACTTTGGTATTATCAAGAGTGTATAGAAAATATTTTTATAGAGACGATGATTACTAAAGTTTTTGTCAATAATTTGGGCTCTTTGTCAACTGTAGTGGGTAGTTGAAAAGTTCTACCTCGAGAGAACGAAATTCGTTCCTCCTTTTCTATATTCAAAGCAATATAACTTAAGGATGAGTATGTAAAATTGAATAAACTAATCGATGAACGTGATTAGTTAAATATTGATCTTCAGACTGCTTAAAACGAATTAGCTCAACTACAGCAACAACTAGCCTCACTACCTGCGCCAGATTCGACTACAACAACTACAAATGGTACTGAGCGGAGAAGCCATCAGTCTAGTTAAAAATTATGTTCGTAAGCATGGCTTAAGATGGGTTACAAGTACATTAGCTAGAGCTGTCGCAAGATATGTTGTAGTAAGGATTGCAAATAAAGTATCAGGATTTGCATTATCTGATATCAATGGATTCGCAGCTTGATGTCAATTGGTGATGCTATCACAACGATTTTGGCTAATAATGATGTCAATCGAAGAGATTCCAATCTAAACATTTTGAGGTAATAATAATATGAATATTGAAGTTGAAAAAATTTTTGTCAGTATCTTTTTTGCATGTCTATTAATTTCAGCCGCAACTTTTTTAGCATATGATCATGTTAGTGAAGAAATAAAAAAATATATTATTTGGATTAATATCATATTTTTTCTGTTAATCATAGCAATGATGATTTATGCAAAAATTTTTTTAAAAAAATAATATTTTAAATGCGATATCTGTTGTATTTCTATATTAGGAATTTACGGGTGCTTTGAGAATATTTACACTGATTTTACACCATCTTTGACTAAGAAATAAAATGGTGCTAACTTTATTATTAACACGTTTAAATAAATAGAGGAATAAGGAGGTTATCTTCAAATGAAACATTTTTTTGCAGGAATTGGTGAAATGAGCTGTGTTCGTTATCTTATTTTTTCATGTATTAGCCTATCGCCATTATTTCATGTCATTGTTATTAAATCTGAATTGAATTTTTTTAAAACTCTTCTCCTGATAATTGGTATCATTTATTTTGTGTTATTAACGTTTTCTAGAATATATCGAAAATATTATTATAAAGAATAAAAGAACTGCTCGTTTGTCCTTTTGTTTTCAATTTTAGATGGATGGTTTTTTAATGAAAAACAATATTTTTGGCATTTTTTTGATTTTCTTAGTGTTGTTAAGTGCTATTTTTTTGGGTCCACCATTTTTTATGGAAATGAATTTTGCTAGTGATCCCAGAAAAATCATTTTAGAGTATGTTTTAATGGGACCTTTATATTACATATTTTCTCAATGTTTACACACAGTAATTTTATTAATAACTGTTGTTCTTTTTAGGACAAAACCTATCTATTTTTATTTTTTATTGATGACTAAACTGGGATCAAAAATTTATCATGGCGTTCATTTTAATCAAGTGATTGGCTTTAGTCCTGGAATAGCCATTTGGCATGAGAAAACAAAATCATTTAAACTTCTTTTCAGAGTTTATTTTCTATTATACTTTTGTTCACTTATAGGTTATTATATTTTGTTTACCTCTATATACAGAAATTTTATAGCTCTACTCTTGATTCCATTTTCTCTTATTATTGCACTGATTCAAAAATTATATAAAACGGAATATCAACAATTATTTTTACTTAAATCAAAAGCATTAACAATTCTAGAAACAAAGAAAGATTGTCAGTTTAATCTGGAAGACTATTCTGCTATCTGGCAACTCAATTCAAAAAACGATGCTCCTTTTATTGCCTTATCTTATATTAGCTTAATTAAGAAATATTTATCAGAAGAGATGTGCCAAAAAATTGAACGGATTGAAGATGAGCGATTACAAGACAAGGGTTATACTATGGGGTTTTATGGTATGCTTGATGTTATCAAATTGAATTTATACCTGAGTGTTGGTGAAAAACACATGAGATATCGAAAAATGCTCAATAGTCTTTTTTCTAATGATCCATCATTTACTCTTGTTAGACAAGATACTGAAGATGACTTGATTGGAAAACGAGATTTACCCCTATCATTTGCTATTGCGGAAATTCAACAACTGTTACTTGATGTCTATTACGATGCTTAACTAAGATTGAATTTTTCTTACTCATAGTCATTAATTCAAAAGCATAGGATTTTTATTTGGTCAGTGTGTTTTCATTCCTTTTAATTAGAGAGGAAGCATATATATTTGCTGTTTGATATAAATTAAGATATATGAGAACATATTATACCTTTAAAAATTTAGATATTGATAAATCTAATAATTTCTGAAAAGCATTTTAGTTTAAAATATTTAGTCTTTTGCTTGATAGAGTCTCTATTGATGAAAAAAATACTGTTAGTGATACTACATTTATGTGGTATTACTTTTTTATATCTCATTATTAGTCGTTGAGTGTTAATATTATATTTTCATGATTTAGATGAATCAATATGAATTTAAAAAAATAAAAAATTTAACTATAAATACTTTACATTTCATTATTATTGTTTTACAATAATAATGAAAATTATCATAAAACGATAATGGAGGTTATATAAGGATGCAACATACTTTTTATAAAACAGCTAAATTTTTTATTACTCTTTTAAAAATATTTTTATATTTTTTTATAACAGTATTAATAATAGGTCTAATGACTTTTATTTTTAATTGGAAAATGATGTATTCTTTGATTCTTAGGGAAGGGATTTTACCTGATAATTCTAATATAATGTTTATGGGAATTATTATAATGATTGCAGCCATTTTGATTTTATTTTCCGTTATTTACTTTTTAAACATGCTAAATAGATTGTTGCTTCATTTTTCAAATAATGAGTATTTTAGTGAAACGAATATCAATTTGTTAAATAAAATGTTGATAAGTTTAGTAGTCTGGACGGGTATTCAAATGGTATCTGCCATGCTATTTAATATCGTAAAAATAGATAATGTCAGTGGGATTTTTGAATTTCATCTAAAAGATTATATGATAAATATTATTCTAATGGCTATTGTTTATCTTGGTAAACTAGTTTTAAAAAATGGTTTAGGAAAAATAGAGGAATTAGATCAATTTATATGATTTAAGTTATTGTTTTAATTAAGATAGAGGTGCTAAGTGGGTGAAATAAAAATCAATTTAGATGTTATCTTAAAACTAAGAGGCATAACGTCAAAAGAACTAGCAGAAAAAATTGGAATAACTGAAGCGAATTTGTCAATCTTAAAAACTGGTAAGGCAAGAGGGATTCGCTTTAACACATTAATTAAAATTTGCTATGAATTGGATTGTCAACCTGGAGATATTTTAGAATATAGAAAGTAGGAACATTATGAGAAAAATAACAGTTGGGTTATTATCCATTATTTTAATTCTTTTTCTAACAGGATGTGTCAATAATCCTGAAGTCAAAGAAGCTTTTGCAAAATCAGATAAAATTGTTTCAGATACTTATGAACAGATTGGAATAGACGAAATTGTTGAAGCTAAAAATACCAATGGAGAATTTGAATATCAATTTGATGAACCATTTACAGGAGAAATTTTTATTTTAGCTAGTAAAGAACAGATAGAAAATAATATAAGTGAAGAAGAGTTTTTTGCAAATGATACTCAATTTGAAAAAATTATAGAAGATAGTAGTGATGATTTTAATATTAGACGTAATGGGACATCATATTTTTCTGTGCAAAAAGCAACAGTAAAAAATATTGATAATTTATTAATCAAAACAAAATGGAATGATGATTTTCTATTGGTTTTTGCACCACAAAAGTAAATCTACCATTTTAAACTTGAACAAACAGTACCTCAGTAGATGGTGCTGTTTCTTTTTTCATAATTGATTTAAAAAATTCACAAAAACATGCTATAATAAAAACACTACATTTAATGGAGAATACTATGGTATATTACAATCACAAGGCTATTGAAAAGAAATGGCAAGCCTACTGGGCTGATAATCACACGTTTAAAACGGGAACGGATAAGAATAAACCTAGTTTTTATGCGTTAGATATGTTTCCCTACCCAAGTGGTGCGGGGCTTCATGTCGGGCATCCTGAGGGTTATACGGCTACTGATATTTTGAGCCGTTATAAGAGAGCACAAGGCTATAATGTTTTACATCCTATGGGTTGGGATGCTTTTGGTCTGCCTGCTGAGCAATATGCCATCGATACAGGTAATGATCCAGCTGAATTTACTGCAAGAAATATTGCCAATTTCAAGCGTCAAATCAATGCTCTTGGTTTTTCTTATGACTGGGATCGTGAAGTTAACACGACTGACCCTAACTACTATAAATGGACGCAGTGGATTTTTACCAAACTCTATGAAAAAGGTTTGGCCTATGAAGCAGAAGTACCTGTTAACTGGGTAGAAGAGCTTGGAACTGCTATTGCCAACGAAGAGGTCTTGCCTGATGGGACTTCAGAGCGTGGTGGTTATCCTGTTGTTCGTAAACCAATGCGTCAATGGATGCTTAAAATCACTGCCTACGCAGAACGTTTGCTGACTGATTTGGATGACCTTGACTGGCCTGAATCGATTAAAGACATGCAACGCAACTGGATTGGTAAATCAACGGGTGCCAATGTTACTTTTAAAGTCAAGGATACAGAGCAAGCCTTTACCGTCTTTACCACTCGTCCTGATACCTTGTTTGGTGCCACTTATGCGGTTTTAGCCCCTGAACATGACTTGGTTGATCAGATTACTACTAAAGAACGACAAGAAGCTGTTCAAGCTTATCAAAAACAAGCCAGTTTGAAATCTGATTTGGCTAGAACGGATTTAGCCAAAGAAAAAACAGGTGTTTGGACTGGAAGTTATGCGGTTAATCCTGTCAACGGGAAAGAAATGCCTATCTGGATTGCTGACTATGTCCTAGCAAGCTATGGTACAGGTGCGATTATGGCAGTGCCTGCTCACGACCAACGTGACTTTGAGTTTGCAAAACAGTTTGACTTAGACATTATTCCTGTTCTTGAAGGTGGTGATGTCACCCAAGCTGCCTTTACAGAGGATGGTCCTCATATCAATTCTGACTTCCTAGATGGTCTTGGAAAAGAAGAAGCCATTACAAAGATGGTGTCTTGGCTTGAAGACAAGAAAATTGGTTCTCAAAAAATTAGTTATCGTTTGCGTGACTGGCTCTTTAGTCGCCAACGTTACTGGGGTGAGCCGATTCCAATTATCCACTGGGAAGATGGCACTAGTACGGCTATTCCTGAAAAGGATTTACCACTGGTTCTCCCTAAGACTGATGATATTAAACCTAGTGGTACTGGAGAAAGCCCACTTGCCAACTTAACCGACTGGCTCACTGTCACACGTGAAGATGGTGTTAAAGGCCGTCGTGAAACCAATACCATGCCTCAATGGGCAGGGTCAAGCTGGTACTATCTTCGTTATATTGACCCGCACAATAATGAGAAATTAGCTGACGAAGATTTATTAAAACAATGGCTACCCGTCGATGTTTATATTGGTGGGGCAGAACATGCGGTATTGCATCTTCTTTATGCACGATTCTGGCATAAGTTCCTCTATGATATCGGCGTTGTTCCAACCAAGGAACCCTTCCAAAAATTGTTTAACCAAGGAATGATTTTAGGGACAAGCTATCGTGATAGTAGAGGAGCCCTTGTTGCTACTGATAAGGTAGAAGAAAGAGATGGTCTTTTTTACCATCTTGAAACAGGAGAAGAACTCGAGCAAGGTCCAGCTAAAATGTCTAAATCACTTAAAAATGTTATCAATCCTGATGATGTGGTTGAAAAATATGGTGCTGATACACTTAGGGTTTATGAGATGTTCATGGGACCACTTGATGCTAGCATTGCTTGGTCAGAAGATGGCCTTGAAGGAAGTCGTAAATTCCTAGACCGTGTTTATCGTTTGTTAACGTCAAAAGAAACAACAACGAAAAACAATGGGCATTTGACCAAGGTTTACCACGAAACCGTTAAAGCAGTGACAGAACAGATTGAAAGTTTGAAATTTAACACTGCTATTGCTCAGTTGATGGTCTTTGTCAATGCTGCTAATAAAGAAGAAAAACTCTTTATTGATGATGCGAAAGGCTTTATTCAGCTTCTAGCACCATTTGCACCACACCTGGCAGAAGAGCTATGGCAACACATCAATCCAACTGGTCAATCGATTTCTTATGAACCATGGCCAACCTATGATGAAAAACAATTGATTGAAGATGAGATTGAAATTGTTGTTCAAATTAACGGCAAGGTTCGTTCTAAATTAATCATTGCTAAAGATACTAGCCGTGAAGAACTAGAATCACTAGCTAAATCAGATGACAAGATTGCTGAACTCATTGCTGATAAAACAATTATTAAAGTGATTGCTGTACCAAATAAATTGGTTAATATTGTCGTCAAATAAGAATCAAAAGTCTAACGTTTGTCGTTAGGCTTTTTTTGAAAAAGTTCAAACCATTTACCTTAGATACAAAGGTGATTCACTAGAAAACGTTTACTTTTAATATATTAAGTTGTACAATAAGAATAGTTATAACTTTTGAAGGAGATTACTATGGAAATAACAACAAAAGTGATTGAAACAATTAAAGATAAAGAAGTCACTCAAATTCGACTTATCAATGATAATGGTGTAGAAGCACATCTAATAACCTTAGGTGCTACTTGGCAAGCCTTTTTAGTCCCTCAAGCAGATGGTTCCAAGAAAAATATCGTCTTAGGTTTTGATACACCAAGTCACTACAATCAAAACGGTATTGCTGCAGGTCAGTCTATTGGACGTGTGGCAGGACGCATCAAAAATGGTCAATTTAGTATTTCAGACCAAGAATATCAAGTGGCTCAAAATAATAATGGCAACGCACTACATGGTGGACCAAATGGTTTTCATCGTCAACATTGGGATTATGAGTTGGTTGAAGACAATGACAAAATAGGTGTTAAATTCACCTATCATGCCAAAGAAGAAATCGATGATTTTCCAGGTGATATGACAGTTACCGCCTTATACCTACTAGATAATCAAAACAAGTTAACCGTTACTTACACAGCGACAGACGTTACAAAAGACACTTTGTTTAATCCAACAAATCATGTCTATTTCAATCTTAGTGATAAACAAGATTTGTCAAGTCATGAATTAAAAATAAATGCAGAACAGGTACTGGAATCAGATGACACCCTCATTCCAACTGGTGTGAAAAAAGAAGTAGCAGCTACTCCTTATGACTTTAGAAGCTTTAAGCCTCTCATTCCTGCCATTGAAGCAACTGGTGGTATTGACGACGCCTTTCTTGTCAGCTCAAAAGACAATCAACCGATTGCTGTTTTAAGAGATAAAGATAGTCACGATACCATCTCTATCTACTCTGATAGAAACGCCTTAGTGGTTTATACTTTTAACTTCCCTGAAGACAATGTTTATTTTTCACGAGATCATGGTCTTGAAAATAAAAAACATGAAGGTGTAGCTATGGAAGCTCAGACTCTACCTGATGCCATCAACCATCCTGATTTTGGTAATACTGTTATTAAAAAAGGAGAAACAGTGACACATAGCATTACTTTTTCATACACAAAAGAGTAACCAAAAAACCACGATATATATCGTGGTTTTTTATTAGAGGCAACTATCTCTGATGGTTAACTTGGTCGCTAATCTAACCATTGAAGCAATTTTTGGAGGGTTTGGCGATAGGGTTTGTGTCATCAAATCGACTGCGATTTTCCCCATCTCCTCAGTATAAACAGTGACACTAGATAGGGCTGGAAAAACTTGTTTCGTGATAGGGGTGTCGTTAAAGGCAATGAGACTCACTCTTTCAGGCACAGCAATCTTTGCTTCTTGTAAGGCCTTTAAAGCCCCCACAGCCAAAGTATCATTAGCTATGAAAAAGGCTTGTGGAAGTTCATTTCCCAATTCTTGAATGGCTTTTTGCATCAAGTTATAGCCAGACTGGGTTGAAAATGGTCCTACATAGACTGATTTTGCTTTGTAGATGCCTAATTCACTCATGTAGTTTTTAAAAGTTCGAAAACGTTGGTCAATTAAATGTTCTAAGCCATCACTAGTCGACTCCTCACCTGCTATCATCCCAATATCAGATAAATTTTTGTTTAAAAAATAATCAATAGTATTAATGACTGAACTATCAAAATCGGTGGTAACACATGAATAGCCATAGTTCAGTGTGTCACTATCCACAAAAATCAAAGTTGAAGTGATTTTTTCCAATTTTTCAATCTGTTTCTGACTAAATTTGCCAATGGCAAGAATACCAGCAATATTAGTATCTATTGAAAAAATAGCATTATTGAAAAAGCGCAAGATATCATAACCTAATTCTTGAGCTCTTTTTTCAATGCCAACACGAATGGCATAATAATAAAGGTCATTAAGTTCTTCTTGCTCACTATACCACTGCAAAATAGCAATGGTTTTTTTCTGACCATTTTTTTTACTATTTTTTTGGTGTTTGGTATAGTTGAGTTTTTCTGCAGCCGTTAGTATTTTTTCTCTAGTCTTTGGGCTAACTGAAAGAGTGTCGTCTTGACTGAGAACACGTGATACAGTAGCTATTGAGACCTTTGCTGCTTTAGCGATATCTTTAATCGTTGCCATAACCCTTCTCCTTTAGTCGTTTTTATTATATCATAAAAAATAAAAAAATTAGTAAAATTTTACTAAAATAATTGACTTTAGATTTTCTAAAGCGTAAAATAAGAATGAACCATTATCATAAATTTTAAAGGAGAACCTTATGGACATTCAAGAACTACAACAAGCTTTTTCAGCTGTTTTTAATGCTGAAGCAGATGCCACTTTTTTCTCACCAGGACGTATCAATTTGATTGGTGAACATACTGATTATAATGGCGGCCATGTTTTTCCAGCAGCTATCACTATTGGAACATACGGTGCAGCTAGAAAACGTGATGATCAAACCTTACGTTTTTATTCAGCAAACTTTGAAGATTTAGGCATTATCGAAGTTGACTTAAACAACCTTGTCTTTGATAAGAAAGACAATTGGACAAACTATGCTAAGGGTGTTCTTAAATTCTTGCAAGAAGCAGGTCATACTATTGATAAAGGTATGGATATCTATGTTTATGGTAACATTCCAAATGGTGCAGGTTTATCATCATCAGCATCATTAGAACTGTTGATTGGTATTATTGCAGAAGAATTATTTGCTCTTAAATTAGAACGTTTAGACCTTGTAAAAATTGGTAAACAAACCGAAAACAACTTTATCGGAGTTAACTCAGGCATTATGGATCAATTTGCGATTGGTATGGGTGCTGATAATCGCGCTATTTATCTTGATACTAACACCTTAGAGTATGACTTAGTACCACTTGATTTGGGGGATAACGTTATCGTTATCATGAACACCAATAAACGTCGTGAATTGGCTGATTCAAAATATAACGAGCGCCGTAGCGAATGCGAGATGGCTGTTGAAGAATTAAACACTGTCTTAGATATTAAAACACTTGGTGAATTAGATGCCAAAGCTTTTGATGAATATGCTTATTTGATTAAAGACGAAAATCGCCTAAAACGTGCTCGTCACGCTGTTCTTGAAAACCAAAGAACACTTGAAGCGCGTGAAGCCTTAGCAGCAGGTGATTTAGAAAGATTTGGTCGTCTAGTGAATGCCTCTCATGTGTCTTTAGAGCATGATTATGAAGTCACAGGTATCGAACTTGATACTCTTGCTCATACAGCATGGGAACAAGAGGGGGTACTTGGTGCACGTATGACAGGTGCAGGATTTGGTGGCTGTGGTATTGCTATTGTTGCTAAAGACAAAGTTGATCAATTTAAAGAGAATGTGGGTAAAATTTACACAGAAAAAATTGGTTATGCCCCAGACTTTTACATTGCTGAAGTAGCAGGTGGCTCACGTGTCCTATCAAGAAAATAAGACTATGAAAACAATAATAGATGTCTTTGTTGATAAAGTTATCGAGAATTCTCATTACACGCCTTTAGATGCTATTTATCTAAGAAATCGTATTTTGGCTCTAGTAGGAGAAGAAAATACTCAGAAAGAAACTGAGCTTACTGAACTTATTGCTTTAAAAGATGAATTGGTTGCCTTAGCTGTTACAAATGGTAAAGTAGGAGCGCTTCAAGAAGAAAAAGATACCTTGGGTGCAGAATTGATGAATTTTATCACACCAATACCTAGTCAGCTTAATCATGACTTTTGGCAGACGTATGCAACAAATAAAAAGCAAGCTATTTCTGATTTTTATCAGCTCAGTCAAAAAAATGATTACATTAAGTTAAAAGCTATTGCTAAAAATATTTATTATCAAGTGGCGACTGATTATGGCCATTTAGAGATTACGATTAACCTATCAAAGCCTGAAAAAGATCCAAAGGCGATTGCCATGGCAAAACAAATGAAAAGCACTAGCTATCCCATGTGTCAACTTTGTGTTGAAAACGAAGGCTATCAAGGCAGAATCAATCATCCAGCAAGAGCTAACCATCGCATCATCAGACTTGATTTAGGTGATGAAAAATGGGGATTTCAATATTCACCTTATGCCTACTTTAATGAACATAGTATCGTGTTAAACACTGAACATGTTCCTATGGTGATTAGTCAAAAAACCTTTGAACAGTTGTTAGACATTGTTGATATTTTCCCAACTTATTTCGTTGGTAGTAATGCCGATTTACCAATTGTTGGTGGGTCTATTTTGACACATAATCATTACCAAGCAGGAAAACACACTTTTCCAATGGAAGTGGCACCGCTAGACAATTCTTTTTCATTTGAAGGGTTTGAAAACATTCAAGCTGGTATTGTGAAGTGGCCGATGTCTGTTCTTCGTCTAAGAGGTGATCATAAAGAAGAATTAGTTGCTTTGGCAGAAACAATTCGCCTAGCTTGGAAAGATTATTCTGATGTGAGCCAAGATATCATTGCAAAGACCGGCAGTGAAGAACACCATACCGTTACTCCCATTGCTAGAAAAAACAATGGTTTATATGAACTCGACCTTGTCTTAAGAGATAATCATACATCAGAAGAATTTCCAGACGGGATATATCACCCACATCCAGATGTGCAACACATCAAAAAAGAAAATATTGGACTCATTGAAGTGATGGGGTTAGCTATTTTACCACCTCGTCTAAAAGATGAGCTCTTGGATGTTGAACGTTATTTATTGGAAAAAGAAAATGATTTAAAAGACTATCACAAAACTTGGGCTGATGACATTAAAGCCAAGTATGGTCAGTTTGACCCAGAGACAGTATCAGACATTGTCAAAGAAGAAATGGGTCTTGTTTTTGCTCGTGTTCTTGAAGATGCTGGTGTCTATAAACGGACAAAAGCTGGTCAAGAGGCCTTTATGGCTTTCGTGAGAAGTGTTGGGATTATAAAAGGAGATTAAAATGACTGTTTTAGTACTTGGTGGTGCTGGCTATATTGGATCACACATGGTTGATCGTTTGATTGAAAAAGGGGATGAACAAGTTGTTGTGGTCGATAATTTAGTGACGGGTCATCGTGATGCTGTTCACTCTGATGCGGTGTTTTATGAAGGTGATTTAGCAGACAAAGACTTTATGCGACAAGTCTTCTCAAAACATCCAGATATCGATGCTGTTATTCACTTTGCTGCCTTTTCACTTGTGGCTGAGTCGATGAGTGATCCTTTAAAATATTTCAATAATAATACGGCTGGAATGATTTCACTACTAGAAGTGATGCGTGAATGTGAGATTAAAAATATTGTCTTCTCATCAACAGCAGCAACCTATGGTATCCCAGAAAAAATGCCAATTCAAGAAGATGATAATCAAAAACCAATCAATCCTTACGGAGAAAGTAAGTTGATGATGGAAACAATCATGAAATGGGCTGATAGTGCCTATGGTTTAAAATCAGTAGCGCTTCGTTATTTTAATGTTGCAGGAGCAAAACCAGACGGTTCTATCGGAGAAGATCATGGACCTGAAACCCATCTTTTACCGATTATCTTACAAGTCGCACAAGGAAAACGTGACAAAATCATGATTTTTGGTGATGATTACAAGACGCCAGATGGTACAAATATTAGAGATTATGTTCATCCTTTTGATTTGGCAGATGCTCATATCTTAGCGGTTAATTACTTACGTGAAGGTAATCCTTCAACAGCCTTTAATCTAGGGTCATCAACTGGTTTTTCTAACTTAGAAATCCTAGAAGCTGCTAGAGAAGTGACAAATCATCCCATTCCATCAGAAATTGGTGAGAGAAGACAGGGAGATCCAGATACCCTTATTGCTGATTCAAAAAAAGCAAGAGAAATTCTAGGCTGGAAGCCTCGGTTTGATAATATTAAAAAAATTATTGAAACAGCTTGGGCTTGGCATTCTAGTCACCCTAATGGGTATGATGATAGAAAATAGCCATTTTTCTTACGATTTAAAAATAACATGCTTGTCTGTCTTGTTTTTGACAGCAGGCATTTTTTATAAACTTAGATATAGTTAAAAACTATAACAAATTCAATAGAATAACAATTTGATTCTTATAATAAGATATGAGAGAATAAGACCAGTCATTTATTAAAAGAAAAAGAGGAAATATTATGTCATTTAAAAAAATAGTTTCATTACTGACGATTACATTATTGGCCGGATTTATTTTAGCAGCATGCGGTGCTAAGAGTGATGACGATGATGCTAAAACATTAAAAATCGGTGTGATGTCAATGACAGAATCTGATGAAGCACGTTGGGATAAAATTGAAGATTTGTTGGAATCAGAAGATATCGATCTTGATTTTGTAGAATTCACTGAATACTCTCAACCAAACAAAGCTTTGGCAAATAGTGAAGTGGACATTAATGCTTTTCAACATTACAACTTTTTAAACAATTGGAATGATGAAAATAATGGTGATTTAGTGACCATCGCTGAAACGTATATTAGTCCAGTTCACCTATTTTCTGGAACAGATGCTTCTGGTAAAGCAAAATATCAAAATGTTTCAGAATTGCCAGATGGTGCTCAAATTGCTGTTCCAAATGATGCTACTAACGAAAGTCGTTCTTTATACGTCTTACAATCTGCAGGGCTCATTGAGTTAGATGTTTCAGGTGATGAACTGGCAACCATTGCTAATATCAAATCAAATCCTAAAAACTTAGATATTAAAGAACTTGAAGCTAGTCAAACAGCTCGCTCACTCATTTCAGCAGATGCAGCTATTGTTAACAACAGCTATGCTGTGCCAGCAAATATTGATTATGAAACATCACTCTTTAAAGAAGAAATCAATGATGATTCAAAACAATGGATTAATATTATTGTTGGACAAAAAGATTGGGAAAAATCTAAAAAAGCAGACTTGATTAAAAAAGTTGTAGAGGCTTATCAAACAGATGATGTTAAGAAAATCATCGAAGAGACTTCAGATGGTATTGACTTACCAGTTTGGTAAAATAAGACAATTAAGCGTGTGAATAGCACGCTTAATCTGCTTATATGCTCTAATGAATAGATTTTAAAAGAAATGAAAGAAAGGGAATAACTATGGCTCAAACCATTATCTCTTTAGACAACATTGACATTACCTTTCGTCAAAAAAATAAGGTTATCGAAGCTGTTAAAAATGTTAGTCTAACGATTGATAAGGGACAAATTTATGGTATTGTTGGTTATTCAGGTGCTGGGAAGTCAACACTTGTGCGCGTGATTAATCTTTTACAAGTACCAATAGCAGGTAAAATCACCGTCGATGGTGATGTGACATTTGATCAAAACAACATTCAAATTAGTCCCAAAGAACTGCGTGAAAAACGTCGTGATATTGGGATGATTTTTCAGCATTTTAATCTCATGGCGCAAAAAACAGCAAGAGAAAACATTGCCTTTGCTCTAAAACACTCACCCCTAAGTAAGACTGAAAAAGAACAAAAAGTGCAAGATTTATTAGATTTAGTGGGATTATCGGATCGCTCTGATAGTTATCCAGCACAATTATCTGGAGGTCAAAAGCAACGTGTTGCTATTGCTCGTGCCCTAGCTAACGACCCTAAAATTTTGATTTCAGATGAATCAACATCTGCTCTTGATCCAAAAACAACCAAACAAATTTTAGCCTTACTACAAGAGCTCAATAAAAAATTAGATTTAACCATTGTTTTAATCACTCATGAAATGCAAATCGTCAAGGATATTTGCCACCGCGTAGCTGTTATGCAAAATGGACAATTGATAGAAGAAGGCTCTATCCTAGAGATATTTTCACATCCTAAAGAGACCTTAACAAAAGACTTTATCAATGTGGCAACTGGTATTGATGAAGCCTTGCCAAAAATTGAAAAACAAGATATTGTACAACAATTACAGAAAAATGCTGTCTTGGTAAAATTAAATTATGTCGGTTCATCAACAGACGAACCTATTCTCAATAGGATTTATAAGCAATTTGATATCAGTGCTAATATTTTATACGGTAACATTGAAATTTTGGATGATACACCTGTTGGCGAGATGATTGCTATTTTAGAAGGTAGTGAGGAAAGTCTTGAAAAAGCATTGTCAGCTATCAATGCTTCCAATGTCACAGTAGATATTTTAAAGAGAGGACGTTAAATGATTGAGTTAATTCAGACCTATCTTCCCAATGTTTACCAACTTGGTTGGGGTGGTGATAATGGTTGGGGAACAGCTATTTACTACACGCTTTATATGACTATTATTCCCTTTATCATAGGGGGAAGCCTTGGTTTAGGCGCAGGCTTATTATTAGTGATGACTGCTCCACAAGGTGTTTTAGAAAATAAATATATTTACTGGGTTCTTGATAAAATCATTTCCATTTTTAGAGCTATTCCTTTTATCATTTTACTAGCCATCATGTTTCCTATCGCTCTATTATTAGTCAATTCTGTTATCGGACCAGATGTCGCCAATATTTCACTATCTGTTGCCGTGTTTGCTTTTTTTGTCAGACAAGTGCAGGTAGTTTTATCAGAGTTAGATAAAGGCGTGATTGAAGCCGCACAAGCCTCAGGAGCAACAACTTGGGATATTGTTCTCATCTATATCACCGAAGGTCTACCAGACATTATCCGAGTGTCAACAGTCACCATTATCTCTTTAGTTGGTGAAACTGCTATGGCTGGAGCAATTGGTGCGGGAGGCCTTGGGCATGTGGCCATTTCCTATGGTTATAATCGCTACAACAACGATGTCACTTGGGTCGCTACCATCTGCATCCTCCTCATCATTTTTGGCGTCCAATTCTTGGGTGATTTCCTAACTAAAAAAATTAGTCACAAATAACAAATAAAAGTACTTGCATCGACAGAGCAAGTACTTTTTAAATAGTAAACGTCCTCTTACAGAAGCTAAGAAGACGTTATGTTATATCTTAATAAAAATGATACTTAGTGATTAGCATTTCTCTTGATTAACGAAATGATAAAGCCAATAACAAATCCAACGATTGCAAAACTAATCCATCCCATTGAATATTGTCCAAGAGGAACGACAGTTGTAAAGAAATCCTTTATTCCTTTAGAAATAGTAAAGAAACCAGTCATTCCACTTAGGGTTGAAATGGCATCATACAGTGCAGGGATTAGTGTAAAACCTGTTGTTATCTGATAAACCAGACGATCTCCTTTGAACCACTCTTTTGTTAGTGATAAGAAAATCAAAGTAATAGTAAGTGGATAGAGTAAAAAGAGAACAGGTACTGACCAATTGATAATTTCAGCAAGACCACCAAAATAGAACGTTGTTGCAATAATGGTGAATAAGGTTACCCAGACAAAGTAAGAAATCTTAGGAACCAATTCATTAAAGTATTCTGCACAAGCAGTAATGAGCCCTGTTGAAGTGGTCAAACAAGCTAGGAAGATGATAACTGATAAAATAATCTGTCCAATTTGTCCTAGGTAATAATGAGCTGATTGTGATAAGATATGACCACCATCAATGGCAGAGTTATCCATCATGAATTGACCATCTGTAAAGGTGAATAAACTTTGTGAAGTGGCACCGATACGGGTGATGAAAATATAGATAAGAGCCAATAAGATAGTTGCAATCACTCCAGAACTCATGGTTGTTTTAGCCAGTTCTTTATTTGATTGATCACCAAAACTTTTAGCAGCATTAATAACTAGAATAGAAAAAGCTAGTGATGCTAAGGCATCCATTGTTCCGTAGCCTTGGATAATACCAGCAACAAAAGGTAGACTAGAAAAAGCATTTTGCACGTCACCACCAATATCAGTAGGAGTTCCTAAGCTACCGGCTGGTTTGATAAATGAAAAGATAACCAAGATAGCAATGACGACTAAAAGAGCAGGAGTTAAGTATTTACCAATACGATCAGCAATTTTATTAGGTTTAATGGCTAGCCAATAAGAAATTCCAAAAAAGACAAGAGCATAGAGAACTTTTGTGAGTAAACTATCACCAAAAATAGGTGCCACACCAACAGAGTATGATGTTGCTCCCGTTCTAGGGATGGCAAAAAACGGCCCTATTGAAAGGTAAAGAGCTACTGAAAAAAAGATAGCATAAGGTTTTGCAATTGGTCTTGCCAACTCTTCAGGGTTAGTGGCTCCTGTATAGGAAATGGCAATAACACCCAATAAGGGAAGTGTGACGGCTGTTAAAAGAAATCCAAGCACAGCTGGCCAAATATTCCCACCAGAATAAATCCCTAAAAAGGCGGGGAAAATTAAGTTACCTGCTCCAAAAAAGAGAGCAAATAGCATAAAACCAATAATGAGAAATTTATTTTTTTGAGATGTATGATTCAATAGACGGCCCTTTCTATAATGGCAAAGGTAATAGATAAACTATTACAGAAAAAAAGTATATTATTAGGATTATATTATAATGCCTTGGGCCTGTCAATAATATCTTCAAATAATTCTTAATTAAATTGTAGCGTTACAATTGATGTGAGACCAAGAGATGCAAAAAAGAAGAAACCTTGATATGATAAGTTCTGAACCAACTATTTATATGAGGACTTGAAAAAACAGATGAAACGTTCCCTTTATCTGTCAAATCGTTTACCTATGCAAATTCTTTAACGGCAATCCCCCTCAAAAATCAGAAAAAAAACTACTAGGAGCTAGCTCCTAGTAGATCATATCATATCGTTTCTTTATGCATTTATTTTTGGTCTCACATCATTGACAAATGTAAAATCTTTAAATAATCTTTAATTAAAATAGCCTAAGTAATCATATTTTTCAAAGGTTCTTGAGTTAGCAATGGCAACAATAATGGCATTTTCATCAAAAGGTTCATCAATAGGAATAGAAGTGTCAAGTGGTGATGATTTACTAATTCTTGTCCCAATCAGGTTGAGATCATACTTACGACGCACATCTAACTCTTGAACTGTTTTTCCAATCCATTCTTTTGGAAGTTTAAATTCAACGATAGAAACATCCCCTTCAAAATGATAAATACCAGCAATGGTGTGCCTCAAGATATCAGAAGCAACCACTTTTCCAGATTCTCTTTCAGGAGAAATGACTAAATCAGCACCAATCTCATAAAGAACCTCTTCATAGTGACTACTTCTAGCTTTGGCAATAATTCTTGGGATACCTAGTTTTTTACAGTGCATGACGGCCAAAACAGAACTTTCAAGATTGTTTCCTGTTGCAATAATAACAACATCACACTGATCAATACCAGTATTTTTTAATATTTCCATGTCGGAGATATCACCAATAGCAGCTTTACTAACAAAGTCAGCCACTTCTTGGATATGTTGTTCTTTACTATCAATAGCAATAACTTCTTGACCAAATTCACTTAGTTCAGCGGCGATAGTTTGTCCAAAAATTCCTAAACCTAACACACCTACAATTTTTTGTTTCATATTTGTTTTCCTTTTCTATCCGATAAATATATCTGTTTTAGCATAATGAACAGTCTTTTCTTGGCGTTGTCTTAGACTGAGTAAGACAGTAACCGGTCCCACACGACCGATAAACATTAAAGACATGATGATTAATCTACCAATATCTGATAACTCAGGGGTCAAATTCATTGATACCCCAACGGTTGCTAGGGCACTAATCGTTTCAAATAAGAGGGCAAAAGGACTAAGCGATGTCTCAAACTCTAAGAGTAAGAGATACCCAGTAATTAAAACAATAAAATAAAAGATTAAAACGGTTAATGTTTGTTTAATTAATCGCTGTGAAAAACTTCTATAATGAAAGGTGACTTCACTTCTTCCTCTTAATTCTGCTTTAAATAATAGAAATAAAATGGCCGCAACGGTTATCTTAACCCCACCAGCAGTACCACCAGGGGCACCACCGATAATCATTTGCACCATATAGACAAAGTCGGTAGCAAAATTAGTTTGCGTGAAATCAATCGTAGAAAAACCGGCAGTACGCATGGTTACTGTTTGAAAAAAACTAACCATGATTTGTTGGAAAAGATTATAATTCCCAATTGTTGCTGGATTATCATGCTCAAACAACCAAGACAAAAATGTTCCGATGGTTAAAATAATAGCCGTTGTTGACAGAACAAGTTTTGTTTGTACACTTAGCTTTTTGATGGTTAATTTAATATTTCTTGGACGGCTAAAGACGAATTGTTGCAAGCGGTGAATAATATCACGCCAGTTACCAAATCCTAAGCCACCAGAAATAATTAAAAAGGCTACGGCAAAGTTAACAATAGGATTAAGTGTAAATGACCCCAAGCTGTTTGATCCTAAATTATCAAAACCAGCATTACAAAAGGCTGAAACGGCTAAGAAAATACTGTTGAAAATACCATTTTTCCATCCGTAATGAGGAATAAAATCAATCATTAAGATTAAAGCAAAAACAGCTTCTACAAAAAAGGTTAATTTGTAAACAGAGTAGAGATAGCGTTTTAAATCCTTTGAAGAATCCTTACTTAGAGAGGATTGTAGCATGGTTTGATCAGTAATAGAGATTTTTTTTCTTAAGGTATAATAGCTAAAAGCAATTAAAGAGACTAATCCTAGCCCACCAATTTGTATTAAAATTATAGCAATGGTTTGCCCTAAACCATTATAAACATCCCCTATAGGAAAAACAGCTAAGCCTGTTACAGAAACCATGGATGCAGATGTAAAAAGGTGTTCAAGATAGGTCGTCTTTGGGGCATGAGGATAATGCATTATTGGTAGAGATAATAAAAAACTACCAATCATAATAACGATGAGAAAACTAGCACTTAGTCGTTGTGTGATAGATAAAGGCGCTAGTTTAAAAAATTTTTTCATTGAGTGATTCTCCTGTAAGCGTGATTAAAAGGCATCACAGCTCGTCAATTAAAGTGGTTTTTTATTTGGGACACCTGCTTTTCTTGGAAAACGGTTAGGTGTTTCTTTTGTTTTAGTAAGTAGTGTTATATTTCTAGGATCTCCATTTGGCAGTTGGTAATCAAATGATTCTGTTACTTTTGCAAATAAAGTTGTCAATGCATTTTTAGCATCCGACAGTTCCTCTTCAATAGCACTAGCTTTTAAAGCTATCACTTGACCATTAATTTTTAGAAAGGGTAAAGTCAACTCAGATAAAACAGACATACGAGCAACAGCACGTGCAGTTACCACATCAAATTGTCCTCTAAAGGCTCTGTTTTGACCAAAATCTTCGGCACGACCGTGGTAAAAAGAGACGCCTTTTAATTGTAATTTTTCAGCTAAAAGTGTTAAAAATTGGATTCTTTTATTTAAAGAGTCAATAATGGTCACTTGAATGTCTGGGAAAATAATTTTGATAGGTAGACTAGGAAAACCAGCACCAGCACCGATATCAAGTAATGTTATCGGTTTATTTGAGAGAAAGTCAAAAAGAATTGGCGCAATCGAATCAAAAAAATGTTTTAAATAGACTTCTTTTTTTTCAGTAATGGTGGTTAAATTGATTTTTTCATTCCATTCAATTAAGAAGTGAAAATAATCCTCAAACTGTTGTTTTTGAAACTGAGAAAGAGTGATATTTTTTTCTGCTAAAACCTCATAAAATTCTTCAGGTGTCATTGGTTATTCCTTACTAAAATAATGTTCGTCTATCATTTTAACATAAAATAACCGTTTATGATAGAGAGATAAGCCTTCAGTTGATAAAGAATAATGAGGAGATTATAAACAGATTTTTAATTAATAATTTGTTATAATGGACTAAAAGATATAAAGGAGATAATTATGTTTTATATTACACTAGGAATTGTTGGTGTTCTAGTTTTATATGTTATTGCTGTCTACAATGGATTAATTAAAGCTAGAATGCAAACACAAGAATCTTGGAGTCAAATTGACGTCCAACTAAAACGTCGTAATGACCTTATTCCTAACCTTATAGAAACCGTTAAGGGATATAGTCAATATGAAGGTAAGACGCTAGAAAAAGTGACAGAACTTCGTTCTCGAGTGGCTGCTGCTAAAACCCCAGGAGAAGCAATGAAAGCAAGTGACGCTTTAACACGTCAAGTGGCGAGTATTTTTGCTGTAGCTGAAAACTATCCTGATATAAAAGCTAATACTAATTTTTTGAAATTACAAGAAGAATTGACAAATACTGAAAACAAAATTTCTTATTCACGTCAACTTTATAATACAACCACTGCTAACTATAATGTGAAGTTAGAAACCTTTCCTACCAATCTGATTGCAGGTATCTTTGGTTTTAAACCAAAAGAATTTCTTGAAGTTCCTGAGTCAGAAAAATCAGTTCCTCAAGTTAAGTTTGACTTTTAAGGTGGGAGAAGATTATGTTATTTGATCAAATTGCCAGCAATAAAAGACGAACCATAGTATTATTGCTAGTCTTTTTTGCCCTGCTTGGCATTATTGGTGCTGCTATTGGCTATCTGATGTTTGATAACTATTTGGGTGGTCTGGCTATTGCTTTTGTGCTTGGTTTTATCTATGCCTTTAGTATGATTTTTCAATCAACTAACGTTGTCATGTCAATGAATAATGCAAGAGAAGTTACGGCACAAGAAGCTCCCGATCTCTATCATGTTGTAGAAGATATGGCAATGGTTGGACAAATTCCAATGCCTCGTGTTTTCATCATTGATGACCCGGCCTTAAATGCTTTTGCGACAGGTTCAAAACCAGAAAATGCCGCTGTAGCAGCAACGACTGGTCTTTTAGCAGTCATGAATCGTGAAGAATTAGAAGCGGTGATGGGACATGAAGTTAGCCATATTAGAAACTACGATATTAGAATTTCCACGATTGCGGTAGCTTTAGCAAGTGCTATTACTATGTTATCTTCTATGGGTAGTCGTATGTTATTTTATGGAGGCGGTAGAAGACGCAGTAATAAAAATAGTGGTGGTGCACAAATAATTGTTTTGATTTTTGCACTAGTTGCTCTTTTATTAGCGCCTCTAGCAGCAACTCTGGTACAATTGGCTATCTCTAGACAAAGAGAGTTTCTAGCAGATGCAAGTAGTGTTGAGCTGACAAGAAATCCGCAAGGCATGATAAATGCTCTTCAAAAACTTGATCAATCAGCACCCATGTCTCAGCCAGTTGATAGTGCTAGTGCTGCTTTATATATCAATGACCCTAAGAAAAAAGAAGGTTTTAAATCACTATTTTATACCCATCCTCCAATTTCTGAGAGGATTGAACGCTTACGAAAAATGTAAACTTATCATTTCGATGATAAGTTTTTATCTTTTTACCATAAATGACATAGAATGATAATAAGGCCAAAAAAGATTAAAAACTCTTTCTTTTAAAAGATAGGTAACGATATTATCCCAATCAAATGATTGTGTGGTAAAATAGATAGCAGTATTTACTAATAAAGGAGAAATATAATGTTTCGCACCATTGAGATTAAGAAGAATTCAGATCCGATTTCTTTTGATAAAAATTTAGACATCAAAGATTTATTATTACAAAGAGAAGATAGCATCATTGATATTAAAAATGTCAGGGCCAAAGGACAAATCAGCTATGAAAATCATTTATTTCTATTAATTTATGATTTAGATTACCAGATTGTTCTGCCTTCTAGTCGTTCTATGGCGCCAGTTGAGTTGACAGAACACCTTCTTGTCACAGAAGTGTTTTCAGAAGAAGCAAATCAAAGTTTTTCTGAAGAGAACTCTCAAGATGAATTGATTTTACCATTAGAAACAGATACTATTAATTTAGAAGAGAGTGTGGTTGATAATATTTTATTAAACATTCCTTTGAAGGTATTAACTAAAAAAGAAGAAGAAACAGATGATCTTCCAAGTGGGGAAAGCTGGTCTGTTCTAACAGAAGAACAGTATCAGGCTCTAAAAACACAAAAAAAGAAAGAAAATAATCCTTTTACAGCTATTGAAGGATTGTTTGATGATGACTAATAGCTCAAAAAAGCAGGCACATGGTAAATCTGTGTGCTTTTGTTATCGTCTAAAATATGTTAAAATGAAGTATTAAAGAGATATAAAATGAATAGAAAGAGGTGCTCTTGTGCGTTGTCCAAAATGTCATTATACTAAATCCAGTGTTGTTGATAGTCGTCAAGCTGAAGAAGGCAACACTATTCGTCGTCGTCGAGAGTGTGAGAACTGTCATACACGTTTCACCACCTTTGAAAGAATTGAAGAATCGCCTCTCTTAGTAATCAAAAAAGATGGGACTAGAGAGCAGTTTTCAAGAGATAAAATTCTAAATGGGATTATTCATAGTGCGCAAAAGCGTCCAGTCTCAAGTGCCTCTATTGAAAAAATTGTGAGTGATGTTGAGCAGCATTTACGTAGTGAGTATGATAGCGAGGTCCCAAGTTCTGTCATTGGAAACTTGGTGATGGACCAATTAGCTGAGTTAGATGAAATTACCTATGTCCGTTTTGCCAGTGTTTATCGTAGTTTTAAAGATGTGGATGAAATTGAAGCCTTGTTAAAACAAATCACAAAACGGGTAAGAAGCAATAAGAAAAGTAAGATAACAGATGAAACCGATTGAACCTTTTTATTTTCTAAAACACAATAACATCACCTATAATGCGACAAGCTTGTTGCAGTCTTATTTTCCTATCATTGGAAGTGATGCCTTAGCTTTATATGATTATTTTGTTGCCTTTTATGATAATGGCCAAAAACAACATAAATTTAGTGATATATTAAATCATTTACAGTTTGGCATGCATCGTTTAGAAGCGGCCTTAGATATTTTAACAGCGTTTGATTTAATTGTTTTTTATCAAGCTGACAATGCCTATTTGATTAAACTTCATTCTGCTTTACCAACAGAGCTCTTTTTGGAAAATCCTGTCTATCGAAAACTATTAGAGAAAAAAATTGGTGAAGTGGCTGTCGAGCAACTTATTTGCCAAGTTCCCTTAAATGTTAAAAATATTTCCAAGCAATTCTCAGATGTTTTTTCAGATGTGGGAGAATTAAAAAAGACAAACAAGAAGTCAAAAAACTTTTTTGATTTGGCTAATTTTAAACAATTAATGTCAAAAGATGGTCTTAGCTTTAGTAATGAGACAGATGATGTCATTGGTCTTCATCATTTTGCAGAACAATATGGTTTTAATTGGTTTGAAACCTATCAGTTAGCTAAAGAAACAGCTATCAACCATAAAATTTCTCTTAAACGAATGAAAACTAAGAAGCAATCCTTACCAGAAACTGAGAGTAAGACTGAATTTTCAAAAGAAGAATTAGCAGTTATAAAAGAAGCCAAGTCAGACAAATCAGATATTTTTCTAGCTAAGATTAAAAAAATTCGTCATGCAACAATCACTGCTACAGAAAGAAAGATATTGTCAGAACTTGCTGAGATGGGCTTTTTAGATGAAGTGATTAATGTCATGGTTTTATATACTATGTCAAAAACTGACTCTGCCAATCTTAATAAGACTTATATCATGATGATTGCCAATGATTTTTCTTATCAAACTATCACATCAGCAGAACAAGCCATCATTAAAATGCGTTCTTTTGCTGAGAAGAAAAATTATACCAAACAAGAAACAACAAAGTCACAAAAGAGCAATGTTCCAAAGTGGAGCAATGATGGCTATAAGAATGAAACCACTGAAGATGAGCAAGCTAAGTTAGAAGAAATGAAGCGTCGCCACTTAGAAAAACTGAGAAAGAAGGAAGACTAGATGGAAAAAGTTGGACAAACGATGAAACATAAAAATCATCAAAGCCACATGGTATCTGATGAGTTGATTAAGACCATTTTGGCACATCCTGCCATCTCTGATTTCATCACTTCTCATCAATTGAGTCAAGAAATAATCAAATTGAGTTTACCTAAATTCAATCAATTTCTGATGGAAAAAGAACGCTTTGAAAATCAAGATCCTGGCTACATTGCAAAGGGCTATGAACCGATTTTAATCATGAATGAAGGCTATGCTGATGTCTCTTATAAAGAAACACGTGCATTAAAAGAAAGACAATATCAAAATGAAGTGGCAAATCGTATCAATGTGGTTAGCTTGCCAAAATCATATAAAAACATCAATTTTGATGATATCATTTTAGATGATGTTAAACGCATGCCAATTTTTGAGGCTGTTGTTGACTTTGTAAGGCAATATCCAAAAACTAATCAAAAAGGGCTTTATCTCTATGGCGATATGGGTGTTGGTAAATCTTATCTCATGGCTGCTATGGCTAGAGAATTGTCTGAGCAAAAACAAGTCTCAACCACTCTGATTCACTTTCCAAGTTTTACCATCGATGTTAAAAATGCGATTAACACAGGCACTGTTAAAGAGGAAATTGACACCGTTAAGAAAGCAGAAGTGCTCATCCTTGATGATATAGGAGCTGAACAAAGTACCTCTTGGATAAGAGATGAAGTCTTGCAAGTGATTTTGCAGTACCGTATGTTAGAAGAATTACCAACTTTTTTCACTTCCAATTATAGTTTAGAAGATTTAGAAAAGAAATTAGCGAAAATGAAAACTGGCGATGAAACCTGGCAAGCAAAAAGAGTCATGGAGAGAATTCGTTTTCTCGCCAAAGAAGTTCATCTTGAAGGTGAAAATAGACGCTAAAAGATAAAGGAGAATGAATGGCTTTACCAACAGTCGCTATTGTCGGGCGTCCTAATGTAGGAAAATCGACCTTATTTAATCGAATTGCTGGAGAGAGAATTTCCATTGTTGAGGATGTAGAAGGTGTGACACGTGATCGTATTTACACCAATGCTGAATGGCTAAATAGAAAATTTAGTATTATCGATACGGGTGGGATTGATGATGTTGATGCCCCTTTTATGGAACAAATTAAACACCAAGCAGAAATTGCTATGACAGAAGCAGACGTGATTGTTTTTGTTGTTAGTGGTAAAGAAGGTGTCACAGATGCTGATGAGTACGTGTCAAAAATGTTATACCGAACTAACAAACCAGTTATCCTAGCTGTCAATAAAGTAGATAATCCTGAGATGAGAAATGACATCTATGATTTTTATTCTCTTGGTTTGGGTGATCCTTACCCCGTTTCATCAGTACACGGTATCGGAACTGGTGATGTGCTTGATGCCATCGTTCAAAATTTGCCAGAAGATAGTGGTGAAGAAAATCCAGAGATCATTCGCTTTAGCCTGATTGGCCGTCCAAATGTTGGTAAATCAAGCTTAATCAATGCTATTCTTGGTGAGGAGCGCGTGATTGCAAGTCCAATCGCTGGTACAACTCGTGATGCGATTGATACTCATTTTGTTGATAGTGATGGTCAAGAATTTACCATGATTGATACGGCGGGGATGAGAAAATCTGGTAAAGTCTATGAAAACACTGAAAAGTATTCTGTCATGCGTGCCATGCGTGCCATTGATCGTAGTGATGTTGTTTTAATGGTCATTAATGCCGAAGAAGGTATTAGAGAGTATGATAAACGCATTGCTGGTTTTGCCCACGAAGCTGGAAAAGGGATGATTATCGTTGTTAATAAATGGGATACCATTAAAAAAGATAACCATACCGTTTCTAAATGGGAAGACGATATTAGAAATCATTTTCAATACTTGTCCTATGCCCCTATTATTTTTGTATCAGCTGTAAGTAAGCAAAGACTTAACAGATTACCTGAGATGATTAAATCTATTTCCCAAAGTCAAAACACACGTATCCCTTCTGCCGTTTTAAATGATGTGATTATGGACGCGATTGCAATTAATCCAACACCAACAGACAAAGGAAAACGTCTCAAAATTTTCTATGCCACACAAGTGGCTGTTAAACCACCAACGTTTGTGATCTTTGTTAATGAAGAAGAGTTAATGCACTTTTCTTACTTACGATTCTTAGAAAACCAAATCAGACAAGCATTTGTGTTTGAAGGGACTCCGATTCATTTAATTGCAAGAAAACGAAAATAAAAAGTAGAAAGAGAAGTCTTTCTACTTTTTTTGTTAGTTTGGTTTGATAACTTCAATATTACCCATGTAAGGTTGTAATACTTTAGGAATAGTTACTGACCCATCTTCATTTTGATAATTTTCAAGAATAGCAGCAACCGTACGACCTACAGCTAGTCCAGAACCATTAAGGGTATGTAGGAGTTTTACCTTACCATCAGTTTCGTCACGATAACGAATTTGGGCACGACGAGCTTGAAAATCTTCTGTGTTTGAGCAACTTGAAATTTCGCGATAAGTGTTTTGAGCAGGGATCCAAACTTCTAGGTCATAAGTTTTCGCTGCTGAAAAGCCCATATCTCCTGTACAGAGAGCTAAAACACGGTATGGTAATTCTAGTTTTTGCAGAATATTTTCGGCATTAGCAGTCATTTTTTCTAGTTCATCATAAGATTGCTCTGGTGTCGCAAATTTAACCATTTCAACTTTATGGAATTGATGCAAACGAATCAATCCACGGGTGTCACGACCAGCAGAACCTGCTTCAGAACGAAAAGAAGGGCTCATAGCCGTAAAGTTGATTGGTAATTCTTTTTCATCAATAATCTCATTACGGTAGAAATTAGTTAGTGGCACCTCTGCCGTTGGAATAAGGACATAGGGACTATCAGACAATTCAAAGGTATCTTCTTTAAATTTTGGATATTGACCAGTACCAAACATTGAGTCATGATTTACCATATAAGGTGTAATCATCTCTTCATAGCCTTCTTTAAGATGTTCATCTAACATAAAATTATAGATGGCACGTTCTAACCTTGCCCCTAGTTTTTTATAGAATAAGAAGCGAGCACCAGTTACTTTGGCACCACGTTCCCAATCAAGAATGTCTAGTGCTTCCCCTAAATCCCAGTGAGCTTTCGGCTCAAATGAGAAGTCTCTAGGTGTTCCCCACCGTCTAATCTCAACATTATCTTCTTCATCAGCACCAATAGGCACAGAGTCATGAGGAATATTTGGTAATCTTGTTAAAATAGCGTTTAATGTGTCGTCAATCTTAGTCAGTTCAGCATCAATGGTTTTTATTTCTTGAGATAGTTCTTGCATGGCACGAATTTGTTCACTAGCATCTTCTTTGAGGCGTTTAGCTTTAGCGATTGCTGCAGAAGAGAGATTACGTTCTGCTTTTAACTCTTCGGTCTTCACTAGAAGTTCACGACGCTTGACATCTAACTCTTTCAATTCTAAGAGTGTTTCTTTTTCCACGCCTCTATTTGCCAGCTTTTCAGTGACCAGATCAAAATCAGTACGAATGCGTTTTAAATCTAACATAATTTCCTCCAATAAAAAGCACAAAATATGACTACTGGAGCGAATTTATCGCGGTTCCATCCAGCTTCACACTTTGTGCCTTAATTTTTTTATTTAATTGATAAGAACGGTAGAATTTCACATTAACTTAATATCTACTCACAACAACCGTAGACTCTCTGAAAAAAAATTAATCTTACTTATCCGTTTTAGCTATTATACTAATTTTTCTTTTTTTTCGCAAATAGTGATCCGATTTTTTGGAGTAATGTTGGTAATTTAACGATTTTTTCATTACCAATTTGCTCTCTTGCTAATTTTAAAATCTTTCCGGAGTCTTTTGAAGCAAAGAGAAATTTTCCTTTATCTGTAAAAATTTCAAAATGACGACTGACTTTCTTACCAAAGACATTGGCACCGATAGTATCAATATTTTCCCATGGAATTTGAATGTAGTCTCCCACATTATTATCGTTATAAAATTCGATAGCCTTATCTCCAATAAGAAATTTTCCAACTTTACCACCAAGTCCTAGGTATGAGACACCTGAGCTTTTAAGAAAAATAGTTTTGTTTAACGATTGTACCATTTGTTAGTCCTTTATTTCTAATCCTATTTAAATACCATTATACCACAAGATAAAAAAGAAGCGGTTTCCCACTTCTTTTTTATCAGTAATAGTGAAATAAATTACATTAATCCTGCTAAGTGGGCTAAAATACCAATCGCGAACAATCCAAGAATCATAACGATAGGTGATACTTTTTTCTTAAGTAACCACATACAGATAAGAGTTAGGATAAGACCCATAAATCCTGGGATAAGTGAATCCAAGTTTTGTTGGAAGCTTGTTACTTTTTCAGGAGATTGTGACAATCCTTGTCCTACCTGAGCAAAGGCTTCTTTGATACCTTCGCTACCAGCTGGCAATTGATCCCAGTGAATATAAGCTTTTTCATCTAATTGTACTTTAGCAACATCAAAGGCAAACTTAATAGATACCCAACGTTGAACAAGTACAGCTAGGATGAACATCCCTAAGATAGATGCGCCTTTAGTAATATCTTGGAGGATACCACCTGACATATCTTTGGTAATTTCTGAACCAGCTTTATAACCCATTTCTTGAGTGTACCATAAGAATCCCATACGAATAGCATTCCAAGCTACGAAGAAAATGATTGGTCCCATCAGGTTACCAGAGACAGCGAGTGAAGCACCAAGTGCTCCTAAGATTGGACGAACAGTAAACCAGAAGACTGGATCACCAATACCTGCAAGAGGTCCCATCATACCAATCTTAACCCCTTGAATAGCAGCATCATCAATCGGTGCGCCGTTTGCTTTTTCTTCCTCTAAGGCAAGTGTTACACCAATAATTGGTGCTGCTACGTATGGATGAGTGTTAAAGAATTCCAAATGACGCTCAAGAGCAGCAGATTGTTCATCTTTGTTAGGATAGAGTCTTTTAATAGCTGGGATTAAAGCATAAGCCCAACCTAAGTTTTGCATACGTTCGTAGTTCCATGAACCTTGAAGGAAAGTTGAGCGCCACCAAACTTTCTGACGATCTAATTTTGACAGTTGTAATTTTTCTGACATGTTAGTTCTCCCTTCTCTTAATAATTTTCTAGAATGTCGCCAATTGGGTCATTTGAGCCAGCACCACCATTTGAACTACCACCTTTTTTAGAAAGGTTAAGGTAAATGAGAGCAATAGCAACACCAATAACACCAAGTGCGATAAGAGTAAGGTTGCTGATGGCAGCAAATGCAAAACCAAGAGCAAAGAACGGCCATACTTCGCGAGTAGCCATCATGTTGATAACCATAGCATAACCTACGGCAACAACCATACCACCACCGATAGCCATACCATCTTTCAACCAATCAGGCATTGCTGTAAGAACACCTTGAACAGCCTCGGTTGGAATAGCAAGAAGTAGAGCAGCTGGAACAGCAATACGTAAACCTTGAAGAACAAGAGCAAATAAGTGATAACGCTCAACAGCTCCAATATTGCCTTTTTTAGCAGCTGTATCAGCCCCATGAACAAGTCCGACTGAGATAGTACGAACAATCATAGTAAGGAATAACCCAGCAACGGCTAATGGAATAGCGGTTGTTTGTGCTACAGAAATAGCTTGACTTGAGAAATCGCCACCTTTAACAAGGATGATAGCCGCAGCTACAGAAGCAAGAGCAGCATCAGGTGCTACAGCAGCTCCGATGTTAGCCCAGCCAAGAGCGATAAGTTGAAGTGATCCACCTAAGATAACACCTGCTTCGAGGTGACCTGTTACAAGACCGATTAGGGTACAGGCAACAATTGGTTGATGGAATTGGAATTGGTCGAGGATACCTTCAAGACCAGCTAAGAAGGCAACGACGACAACTAAAATAATAGAAATAATTGACATCTTATAAATCCTTTCGTTTTATAAATAAGATTATTGAACGTTTGCTTTATTAATTAAGTCAAACAAGTTCTTTTTAGAATCGTTTGGAACTTTACGGACATCGAAATCAACGCCTAGGTCACGAAGTTTTTCAAATGTCGTTACATCGTCCTTATCCATTGAAAGAACATTGTTAATCATGGTTTTACCTGTTGAGTGAGCCATTGAACCAACATTTAATTCTTTAATTTCAACACCACCTTCAATAGCTTTTAAAGCATCTTGAGGAGTTTCAAATAAGATAAGTGCTTGAGTGTTACCAAAACGAGGATCTTTTGCCGCTTCAATCAATTTACTGATTGGAACAACGTTAGCTTTAACGCCTCCAGGTGCAGCTTGTTTGATTAATTGTTTACGAAGGTCGTCTTTAGCAACTGTATCAGAAGCAACGATGATACGGTTAGCTTTTGATTCAGGCGTCCAAGCAGTTGCAACTTGGCCATGAAGAAGACGTGTGTCAATACGGGCAAGGTTAATTTTTAATTTACCATCTCCAATAACTGTTCCTTCTGGGATAGCTCCTTGTGCTACTGCTGTTGCAGCAGGTGTAGTCGTTTCTTGAGGTTGAAGTTCCTCAGGTAAAACTCTTACGCCTTCTTTTGCTTCCTTAATAATGTTTGCTGCGACTTCTTCCACGCCTGCTTCTGCATTCATCATGCGTTCTGTGTAGGCTTGGATAAGCATTGGCAAGTTGAGACCAGTGATGATGGCAAATTTACGATTTGGGTTTTCCCCCATAATACGACTAGCTTGATTAAATGGTGATCCACTCCATAAGTCAGCTAAAATAAGCACTTCATCATCAGCATCAAACTTTGCAATAGCATTGCTGAAATGATTGTATAAATCATCAGGTCCTTCATTTGGCATGAAAGTAACAACTTGAACGTTTTCTTGTTCACCAAATATCATTGCACCTGACTGATGTATACCTTCAGCAAATTTGCCATGACTGGCAATAATAATACCGATACCCATTCTTGACTTTCCTCCTTTTTTTATATTTTTCATTGAGATGAATAAGAGTAATCTCCGATTAAAAAAATAGAAGTCGACTCTTATTTATCCCAAAGAAATTCAAGAACATATACATTGTAAAACGTTTACAGACAAAAAGCAAGAGACTTGAATTCATCAAAATATGCGTTTTTGATAAGTTATCAAATACAATCAAAATTAAATCTAAACAAACAAAAATGATTGTTTTCATTGTTTTTCATAAATAAAAAGCTTATATTATAGGCTTTTTTGAAAACTCAAATAAGACTTGTTATAATAAATTTTTAGGATAATTATTAAAAAAATGACGATTTCCATGGAATTTTCACAGATAAAAGCATTATAAGATGGTTGAAATTGGTTTAAAATGTTTTTAATCGTTTATTACAGAGTTTTTAGAATCATGTTTAATTATTATTAAAAACAAAAAAACCTCCATTTTTAATTGGAAGTCTCTTTAAGAACTATAGAAATAGTTTTTCTAATTGTTTTGCTACACCATCTTCATCGTTAGTCTCATCTAGTTGCTGACTAGCATAAGGTAGAAGAAGAGGCGTAGCATTTTTCATTGCATAGCTAGTAGATGCAAAATGTAACATTTCAATATCATTATGTTCATCTCCAAAAGCAATGAGATGTTCTTTAGAAATATTTAAAGTGGTTAATAAATAATCCAAAGCATAAGCTTTATTAATACCTTTAGGTGAAAACTCAAGAATCTGAAAAGCTCCTCCCCAAGAATCAACTTCTAGTTCATTGTTAAAATACTCTTTTATTTCTCTAGCTAACTCATAGCGATCAGGCACTCGAGTTTGCATCAATAGAGCATTTGGGTCTTTGGTGATTTTATCTGGTCTTAAAAACATATGGTCTAAAAATTCTTTGACCCCAAATAATTCAGGATTGACATTGCTGTCATCGTTAAGAGAAATATAGAAGTTTTTACGATATTGACTAGCAATAAAATCAGCTTGAAATTCTTCTTGGCATTTTAAAACTTCAAAGAGGTATTTTTTGTCAATTCTAACAACATGTTCAAATTCCCATTTTTTTCCAGGGATATAGGTTAAGGCACCGTTGAAATTAATCATTGGTGTGTCAAGTTCCAACATTTTATAGTAGTCAATTGACATAAATGATGGTCTGCCAGTGGTGATGATAATATGATGCCCTATGGCTTTAATTTTTTTAATCGTTTGGATAGTATAATCTGATATTGTATTATCACTACGTAAGAGAGTGCCATCCAAATCAATAGCTATTACTTTTTTAATCATGTGTGTATTATACCAAATAAATAATAGAATAGGAAGAAAGAGGTCTATGATTCTATAGAAGTCGCTCACTTTTAAAAACAGTCGTTAGTGAAAAGTTTTGAAAAGGTATTGAAAAATGAACTTTTTTATTATATTATATATCTATCGTTCGTAAATAAAGGAGATTTCATAAAAAATGGAAAAGTTTTTTAAGCTAAAAGAGAACAATACAACTGTGCGCACTGAAATTGTTGCTGGTTTGACAACCTTCTTTGCCATGAGTTATATCTTGTTTGTTAACCCAGCTATGCTTAGTCAGACAGGAATGCCTGCACAAGGTGTTTTCCTTGCAACAATCATTGGTGCGGTTGCTGGTACATTAATGATGGCATTCTATGCTAATTTACCATACGCTCAAGCACCTGGTATGGGATTAAATGCCTTTTTCACCTATACTATTGTTTTTTCACTGGGTTATTCTTGGCAAGAAGCATTAGCTATGGTTTTTCTTTGTGGGATTATTTCAGTTATCATTACTTTAACTAAAATCAGAAAAGCCATTATCAATTCTATTCCTCAAAGTTTAAAATATGCTATTTCTGGAGGAATTGGTATTTTCCTAGCTTATGTAGGGATTAAAAATGCTGGTTTATTAACGTTTACAACAGATCCAGGTAATTATATTGCACTTGGTGAAGGTGCTCAAGAAGGAGGAGCAACGATTGTTTCAAATTCTTCAATTGTTCCAAGCTTAGTCTTATTCACAGATCCTAAAGTGATTGTTGCTATTATTGGTATCTTTATTACTGCCTTTTTTGTCATTAAAAACATTAAGGGTGGCGTTATGTTATCCATTATTTTAACCACAATCATTGCTATCTTTGCTGGTGTTGTTAATCTTTCACAAATTGATTTTGCGTCAAATAATATTGGTGCTGCTTTTGCAGACCTTAAAGTTGTTTTTGGTGCAGCATTAGGAAGTCAAGGATTGGGTTCTCTATTTTCTGATACCGCAAGAATTCCAGAAGTTCTTTTAGCCATCTTAGCATTTTCATTGACAGATATCTTTGATACAATTGGTACTCTTATTGGAACTGGTGAAAAAGTAGGTATTGTTGTTTCTGATGACGACGCTGCTGTGACTCATGAATTAGATAAAGCTCTCTTTTCAGACCTTGTTGGGACAACGGTGGGAGCTATTGCTGGTACTTCAAATGTGACGACTTATATTGAAAGTGCAGCAGGTATTGGTGCAGGTGGTCGTACTGGTCTTACTGCTTTAGTAGTTGCCCTCTTATTTAGTGTTTCAAGTCTCTTTAGTCCATTACTTGCAATTGTTCCTTCTGCTGCGACAGCACCAATTCTCATTATTGTTGGGATTATGATGCTTGCCAGCATGAAAAAAATCAAGTGGGACGATATGAGTGAAGCTATTCCAGCCTTCTTTACCTCTATTTTTATGGGATTCACTTATAGTATTACTCAAGGTATTGCTGCTGGATTTATCTTTTACACAGTCGCTAAAATTTTTAAAGGTCAAGCAAAAGATGTTCATCCAATTATTTGGATCCTTGATTTTCTCTTTATTTTAAACTTCATTAGTTTGACTATATTATAGGAAGAAAGATTTTTAAAAGTATTTACTTTTACTCCCTAAGGATTATTAGTAAATGCTTTTTTGATTGATTCAAAAAATATGAAATCACTTTCTTTAAGAATAATAGTTTCTTTTCTAATAAAAATGGTTGTTCTTTTAATTTTTTGATATAATATTTCTATGTTTGATACAAAAAATGAAGCAGAATTAATTGCAATCGGCCAACGAATTGGTCAACAATTACAAAAAAATGACTTGATTATTTTAACAGGTGAGTTAGGGTCAGGAAAAACAACTTTAACCAAAGGGATAGCCAAAGGTCTAGAGATTAGCCAGATGATTAAAAGCCCGACTTATACAATTGTTAGAGAATATGAGGGACGCCTCCCTTTATACCATTTAGATGTTTACCGAATTGGTGGTGATTCTGAATCAATTGATTTAGATGATTTTGTCTATGGTGATGGTGTGACAGTCATCGAATGGGGAGAGTTGATTAAAGCTGATTTGCCTAGTGATTATTTGGAAGTTACGATTAGTAAAACCACTGATGGTAGACAACTAGTCTTATCAGCCAACGGTCCAATAGCAGCTCAGCGTTTGGAGGCTATTTTAAATGCCAAAAGTTGAAATTGACTTTTCTCTTGCCCAAACAACTGATGCGCAAGCACTTATTACTTTTTTAAATCGTGTTGGTAAGCAAACAGACTATATGACACTTGATGAGACTGGTATTCAGATGTCTTTGTCTGAAATGACTCATTTTATTGAAGACAGTCTTGCTACTCAAAACAAATTGTGTTTATTGGCTAAAACACATCAAGGCATTATTGGTCTAGTTAATATTAGTAATGATTCGCGTGACAGAGTTAGCCATATTGGCGAAGTATTTATCGTTGTTGATGAGAATTATCAAGGTTATGGCTTGGGACATCTCTTAATGGAAGAAGCCATAGACTGGGCAGAACATCATAGTCAGCTTAAGAGATTAGAATTAACAGTTCAAAAAAGAAATGTAGTTGCAATTCATTTGTATCAAAAATATGGTTTCATAATAGAAGGTACCAAACAAAGAGGTGCCAAAACAAAGAATGGAGAATTTCTTGATGTTTACCTGATGGGTAAACTGATAGATTAAAATAATAAGATGACAATTGGGAAAAAAATCTTTTTAATGCTAAGTGCCATTATCATCACAAGCGTGATTGCTATTGGTGTTTATACGACGGCCGCTTTTAATTTTTCAACAGATGCCTTATCAAAAACGTTTAAGGAATATAAGACCTCAGATGAAACAAGTCAGGCCATTAAACAGACTAAGCCTTTTTCTATTTTATTAATGGGAGTAGATACAGGTTCTGCTGGTCGTACTTCTAAGTGGGAGGGAAATAGTGACACAATGATTCTTGTCACTGTTAATCCTAATACTAATAGAACAACCATTACTAGTTTAGAGCGTGATATTCTGATCGCTCTTAGCGGACCAGAAGATAATCCTCAAACAGGTGTTGAAGCTAAATTAAATGCAGCTTACGCTTCAGGAGAAGCTCCTATGGCGATTATGACCGTTCAAGATATGCTAGGCATCACTATTGATAATTACATGCAAATCAACATGGAAGGTCTCGTACAATTAGTTGATGTGGTTGATGGGATTACTGTCACAAACTCTTTTGATTTTCCTATTTCGATTGAACAACAAGAACCTGATTTTACGTCAACAGTTGAACCTGGAACCCACAAAATTAATGGAGACCAAGCTCTTGTTTATGCTAGGATGCGTTATGATGATCCTGAAGGAGACTATGGTCGACAAAAACGACAAAGAGAAGTCATTCAAAAGGTTATTAAAAAAATATTAGCTCTTGATGGTATTAGTAGTTACCGTAAAATCTTATCTGCAGTCAGTGATAATGTTCAAACAGATATTGAAATTAGTCCACAAACAATTCCTAGTCTTCTCGGCTATAAAGACGCCATCAAAAATATCGAAAGTTATCAATTGCGTGGGGAAGATGCCATGATAAATGGGATTAGTTATCAGATTGTAACAGCTGACCACCTTCTTGAAATTCAAAATAATATTAGAAGAGAATTAGAGCTAGAAGAAGTAACAGAGCTAAATACGACAGCTATCCTTTATGAAAATATTAGTCAGTATGATACTGGCCTTGTTTACGACACAGAAGATTATGCACCATCTTATGATGAAACGCTTCCTGTGGAAAATTATTAAATAAAAAAACCGACAGAAATGTCGGTTTTTATGATGTTGTCTTTTTAATGTCTTCAATGTGTGTTTGAGCTTCTTGCTTAAAACCTTCTAATTTGTCTTTTAAGTCATGAGTGACGTCATCTAGTTGTTCTTTTTCAATTTTTATGGTCTCTAATTGTTGTTTAATTTTTTCTAGACTTTTTTCACCTGCTGACCATAAATCTTCCATTTCATTAGCTTCTTCTTTGATTTGGTCTCGATTTTGATAAACAGTATAGGCGTAAAAACCTAGTGCTGCACTCATTAAAAATGTTCTTATTTTCATACAATTACCTCTTTTTGAATGGTTTTTGCTAATTCTGCTAGTTTGGCAAAATCAGGTTCATGTTGCACAAATTGAAAGTCGAATTCGTCTCCGTCTTGATATCTTGGGAGAAGGTGGATATGAGCATGAAAAACCGTTTGTCCAGCAGCTTCCTCATTATTATTGATAATATTTAAACCTTGAGCTCCTGTAGCTTTTTTGATGGCACGAGCTAATTTGGGAACTCTGGAAAAAACAGTTTCAGCGGTAGCTTCATCCATTTCTAGAACATTTCTAACGTGTTTTTTAGGAATGACCAAAGTATGACCGTTGGTTGCTTGAGAAATATCTAAAAAAGCTAAGACATCATCATCTTCATAAACTTTACTTGAAGGAATGTCTCCAGAAACAATTTTACAAAAAATACAATTTTCCATATCATTCTCCTAACAATAAACTTTACTAATAGTATACCAAAAATTCTATAAAATAAGGGTGATAATGATTATAATGAGAGATAATAGATAAGGCAATGGGTATCATCCATTGCCTTGTCTTTTTAATCGTAAATGTCTTGTAAATGACGGTGTTTGAGTTCTCTTTCAATCTTCAATCGTTGCACTTTCATGGTAGCCGTTCTTGGAATATCATCAAAAGCCATAATAATTGGTTCATTGAGTAAAGGCAAATCGTTAACTGCTTGCCACCAAGCATCCCAATCCATTTCAGCTTCATTAGAGACAGCCAAAATTGGTTGAGGTTGATCATCTTTGTCACGGACAATAATCACTTCATCTAAGAAAGATAATTTGTCTAATAGAAAATCTTCAATGGCGAGATTGCTATCAATGGTTTTAATAAGGTCAACTTGACGATCTTTTAATAATAAAGTACCTTCAGGTGTCAAACAACCATAATCACCACTATCCCACCAGTCGCCATAAACATTTTCTTTAAAGCGTTCATCTTCTTTGTAGTATGTAAGAGCTCGTCCTTTTGAATAAAGTTGAATATGACCATTTTCTCCTTGGTGGAGTTCATTTCCTTTTTCATCAGTAATACGAGCAGTTGTATAACCTTTTAAGCCAACTCCCATGTCACGACCGTTGGTTTGGTGAATAGTATCTAGTCGGTGATATCTTAAAATCATAGGACCACATTCACTTTGGCCATAAACTTGCATAAAGACAGGATTTTGATTATGAGAAGCGGTTAAAAATGTTTCTAATGTACCAAGATTAATCGCGTCAAAAGTAGAGTGGTAATAACGAACCGAGCTAAAAATGGAAGGTTCTTTTTTTGCAAATCTTGCCCATTGAATAAAATTGTTAGGGTGAGTTTCTAGAGCCATTGGTTGGTATCTATGAAGCATCTGACTAACATTATCTTTTTTGGCAGAAGATAAAGGCATTAAAGGAAATCCCAGTTCAATCGCAGAACTAAAGCCGATGTTGTATCTTGAATGGACAGGTGAGATATGAAAAGCCAAAAGACCTTTTTTCGCCATTTTTTCAAAAATAGTTTCTTGCCATGCCACTCGCCATCCCATAGACTGTGCGGAATGACAAATTAATTTTGGTACACCAGTAGTGCCTGAAGTGTGTGTCATGTATTGGATAACGTCTTCAGGTAGAAGTGTTGAGGGGACAAAATCACTAGCCGCAGCAACCAACTCTTTGATTGATAGTTTACGAACAGGTGCTTTGGTAGCCATTTCAAAGACACGTTCTTTTGTTTCTTCATCGTATAGGAACCATGATTTTTCAAGACGTTCAGCAAAAACATCAAGGACTCTAGCAGATAAATGATGAGAAACCATGACAGGAATAGCACCTAGATAAGTTGCAGCTACTGCTAAAAAATAGGTGTCGACAGCAGAACTTTTATAAATAACGATAAAATCTTCTTTTTTAAGCCCCAAATTACCTAATTGATAAGCACGTTTTAAGATGGCGTCATGAACAGACTTGTAGGTGTTTTCATCACCAAGTTCAGGGAAACTAACAAACTTTGTGTCTAAAAAGATGGAAATGTCGGGAGTTTTTTCTGCGGCATTTTTAAATTGTGTGTAAAGATTTAAGGGGTGGTAAGAAATTTTAGTGGCCATATTTTACTCGCTTTCTTTTTTTATTTTTAGTATAGCATAATGAGTTGAAAAAGTAGTGAATTTCATAACAATCTATGAATTGATTTTATAAGTATATATAACCCCATGTTTTCTTATCCATTTTTTCTATGTTATAATAGATAAGATAGTATATCTATTATCTTTGTTATTATGATTTTGATGATGTCGTAGTAGGAAAATTAGAATAGGAAAACATATGTTAAAGGTTGAAAATGTCACTGGTGGCTATTTAAATTTACCAGTATTAAAACAAATCAGTTTTGAAGTAAATGATGGTGAGATGGTCGGGTTGATTGGCCTAAATGGAGCAGGGAAATCAACAACCATTAATGAAATAATTGGTTTTTTAACCCCTTATGAAGGATCAATCAGTATTGATGGCTTAACTCTCGCTAAGGATAAGAAAAACTATCGCCAAAAAATAGGATTTATTCCTGAAACCCCAAGTTTGTATGAGGAATTGACCTTAAAAGAACATATTGAAACAGTTGCAATGGCTTATGACATTGCTGTTGATGAGGCTTTTAAGCGTGCAGAAAAATTACTACAACAGTTTCGCTTAAAGGATAAATTAGATTGGTTTCCAATGAATTTTTCTAAAGGAATGAAACAAAAAGTCATGATTATTTGTGCCTTTATTGTAGATCCCACACTCTTTATCATTGATGAACCCTTTTTAGGACTTGACCCACAAGCAATGGAAGACTTGACACAATTAATGGCTGAAGAAAAGGCTAAAGGAAAAGCTATTTTAATGACAACACACGTCTTAGATGCTGCTGAAAAAATGTGTGATCGTTTTGTGATTTTGCATCAAGGAAAAGTCCATGCCTTTGGTAGTCTGATTGAATTACAAGAACAATTTGCCATGCCTAATGCACATCTAAACGATATTTATATGGCGCTCACAAAAGAGGTTTAAGATGGAACAATTATTTTATAATCGTCGCCGAGATTTTTTAGAAAAAACCAGCAAGTATCTTCGCTACGTCTTAAATGACCATTTTGTCTTGGTACTTCTTGTTTTACTGGGTTTTATGCTGGTACAGTATCGTTATTTACTTGATCATTTTCCAGAGAATCCTCTTGGCATCTGGATTGTTATCGGTTTAATTCTTATTATATCTCTAGGACTAGGCAGTATTGCTACTTATGTTGAGCCAGCTGATAAGCAATTTTTAATGGTTAAAGAAGACGAGATCTTGGTGATTATTCATAAAGCAATGATTAGAGCTTTCATTTTTTGGGGAGCAGTTCAACTGATTATTCTTATGATACTGGTTCCAATTTTCTTGGCCCTAGGTTTCTTACATTTTCATCTTGGAATAATAGCTATTTTGTTACTTCTGATTAAATATGCTATTGTTAAGAAAAAAGCGTCTCGTTTTTTAACTCAAGGGCATTTGAATTGGGATGGCTTGATTACTTATGAGCTAAAACGCAAGCAAAGTATTTTGAAGTTTTATTCTTTGTTTACTACCGTCAAAGGATTAACAACCAGTGTCAAAAGACGTTCTTATCTTGATGGATTACTAAACAAAACACCAAAACATCACGAGAAAACGTGGTTCTATTTATTTGTGAGAGCCTTTTTAAGGAGTGGTGATTATCTTGGTTTAGCCGTTCGCTTAATTATTTTAAGCATGATGAGTCTTCTTTTTGTCTCTAATCCAACCATTAGTGTTGGTTTAGCTATTTTATTTAATTATTTGTTGTTGTTTCAATTGTTAACCATTTTTCATCATTTTGATTATCATTATCTCACAACCACCTATCCTATTGATAGCTCTTTAAAAGTTCAAAACATGATTTTCTTTTTAAGAGGACTAATGCTTATTCTTTTAGCCATTGAATTGCCTTTTTCATCTTCTATTTTAGGAGCTTTTTTACTTATAGGTAGCAGTTTGTTGATGAGTGAATTATATTTACGTTACAAAGTCAAACAGATGATTGACTAAGTGTGTTAAAACAAGTAAAATAGTAAGGAAATGACATTAAAGGAGGGGGAAAAGTGACTTCAATAGATAAAGACTTAACATTAAAACCATTATTGGGGAAAAGTGGACAAGCTTTTTTAGGAACCTATCCAAATGGTGATCGCATTTTTGTTAAAAAAAATACTACCCCTATTTTAGCAGCACTTGCAAAAGAACAAATCACACCACAACTACTATGGGCCAAGCGTTTGAGTAATGGTGATATGATGAGTGCTCAAGAATGGTTAAATGGTAGATTATTGACAAAACAAGATATGAATAGCAAACAAGTTTGTCAAATTTTACAAAGAATGCATCGTTCAAGGCCCTTGGTTAATCAATTACTACAATTAAATTTTCAAATTGAAAATCCTTATGATTTACTGATTGATTGGGAAAAAAATGCACCACTTCAATTACAGAAAAATACTTATTTAAAATCTGTTGTTGAAGAGTTGAAAGAACACTTACCAGAATTTCGTGCAGAGGTTGCAACGATTGTTCATGGAGATGTGAGACATAGTAATTGGGTGATTACAACCAGTGGGTTAATCTACCTTGTTGACTGGGATTCTGTGCGTTTGACTGATCGTATGTATGACGTTGCTCATATTTTGAGTCATTATGTTCCAAGAGTTCGTTGGGAAGAATGGTTAACTTATTATGGTTACAAATACAATGAAAAAGTCTTGAATAAGATTAAATGGTATGGGCAGTATGCTTTCTTATCACAAATCTTGAAGTTTTTCAATATGAGAGATATGGAGCATGTTAATCAAGAAATTTATGAGCTTCGCAATTTTAAAGCGTTATTTTAGAAAGGTCACATGAGAGTCAGAAGAAGAAAAGGGGCACAAGAACATTTAGAAAACCATCCTAGTTATGTTGTTTTAAAGCCTGAGGATAGTAAAGGTAAATGGGCAAAGGTTTTTGGTAATGACAATCCCATCCATGTGGAAGTAGGTAGTGGTAAAGGACGTTTTATCACAGGAATGGCTGAGAAAAATCCAAATATCAACTATATCGGTATTGATATTCAAATGTCTGTTTTAAGTTATGCCTTAGACAAGGTTTTGGCATCGCAGTTGCCGAATATTAAATTATTGTGGGTGGATGGTTCAGAGTTGACTAATTATTTTGAAAAAGGTGAAATCTCACTCCTTTATCTCAATTTTAGCGATCCGTGGCCTAAAACGAGACATGAAAAGCGTCGTCTGACTTACAAATCTTTTTTAAAAACTTATGAGATGATTCTGCCTGAGCATGGTGAAATTCATTTTAAAACTGATAATCGTGGCTTATTTGAGTACAGTTTAGCTAGTTTTTCTCAGTACGGAATGACTTTAAAACAAGTTTGGTTGGATTTGCATGCTAGTGATTATGATCAAAATGTAATGACTGAATACGAAGAAAAATTTTCTAATAAAGGTCAGGTTATTTACCGAGTTGAGGCACAATTTTAATTTGATATGCTGGTGGGGAACCACCTTATGGAGAGGTCGCATAGTGGCTGAGTGCGCTGGCTTGGAAAGCCAGTAGTGTCTGTATGGGCACTCGTGGGTTCGAATCCCATTCTCTCCTTATATAATATAGTATAGATATGATAGGGGTTTGAGGTGATTTACCCACCAAACACCTATCAATAATCTTAATATTTGAAAATGTCTTGTGTTTATTATCAAAAAATAGTTAGTGATGTGGTTTATTTGTAAGGTAGACATTGCTAAAAGGCTTAAATACTTGCATTTTCAAAGGAGAAGTGTTATAATTAGTTGAATAATACAAGAAGGGGCGAGGGTATAACTTCGCCTCTTATCTGTGTAAGGAGGTAAATATCATCGCAACTATTATTGAATTGGTAACAAATGTTATTGCACCCGCTATTAAGGATCCCTTTGAATTAGTTGATGTTGAGTATGAAAAGATGAGAACAGACTATGTTCTTCGTATTTTAATTGATAAACCAGGAGGTATTACGGTTGAAGATACGTCACTGTTATCAGAAACCATTAGTCCATTACTTGATGACATCAAGCCCGACCCTTTTCCTGAGCAATATATGCTTGAAGTGTCAAGTCCGGGTCTAGAACGTCCCCTAAAGACTAAAGAAAGTCTTTTAAAAGCGATCAACCAGTATATTAATGTTAGTTTATACCAAGCTATTGATAAAATGAAAATCATAGAAGGTGTTTTAACAGCCTTCGATGGTGATCATCTAACCATAGTTTATATGGATAAAACTCGCAAAAAAACAATAACAATCCCCTATAAGGCAGTTGCTAAGGCACGCCTTGCAGTAAAACTTTAAGAAAGGAATTCTCTTTGCCTAGCAAAGAAAAAATAAATATGAGCAAAGAAATGCTAGAAGCTTTCCGAATTTTGGAAGAAGAAAAACATATTAATAAAGAAGACATTATTGATGCCGTTAAGGAATCCTTAAAAGCAGCTTATCGTCGTCGTTATGGTCAATCAGAAAGTGCTGTGATTGAATTTAATGAAAAAACTGGAGATTTTAACGTCTTCACTGTTCGTGAGGTCGTTGAAGAAGTCTTTGATAGTCGTTTAGAAATCAGCTTAAAAGATGCCTTGGCCATTAATTCAGCTTATGAATTAGGGGATAAGATTCGTTTTGAAGAATCACCAAAAGAATTTGGTCGTGTTGCTGCTCAAAATGCTAAACAAACCATTATGGAAAAAATGCGTTATCAGTTTAGAGAAGTGACTTATAACGAGTTTAAACAGCATGAAAATGAAATCATGACAGGTACTGTTGAGCGATTTGATGATCGCTTTATCTATGTTAATTTAGGCAGTATTGAAGCACAATTGTCTAAACAAGACCAAATTCCTGGTGAAACTTTTAAATCACATGACCGCATTGAAGTATTTGTCTACAAAGTTGAAAATAACCCTAAAGGGGTCAATGTTTTTGTGAGTAGAAGTCATCCAGAATTCATCAAACGTATTATGGAGCAAGAAATTCCAGAAGTATTTGATGGTACTGTGGAAATTATGAGTGTGGCGCGTGAAGCTGGCGACAGAACAAAAGTTGCTGTTAGAAGCCACAATCCAAACGTTGATGCTATTGGAACAATTGTTGGTCGAAAAGGTGCTAATATTCAAAAAGTTATCAGTAAATTTCACCCTAAACGTCTTGATACAAGGACAGGGACTACTGTACCAGTAGAAGAAAATATTGATGTTATTCAATGGGTCGATGACCCAGCTGAATTTATCTATAACGCTATTGCTCCTGCTGAAGTTGATCAAGTTATTTTTGATGACGTTGACCCAAGACGAGCTTTAGTTGTTGTTCCAGATGACAAGTTATCTCTTGCTATTGGACGTCGTGGACAAAATGTGCGTTTAGCAGCACATTTAACTGGCTACCGTATTGATATTAAATCTGCTAGTGAATTTGAACAACTTGAAGCAGAAGGAATCATTAATGATGAGGAGCTAGAAATACCAGATACTCCTCTTGAAGAGTCTGAGTAAAAGAATCGAGGTGTCTCATGCCAAAAAATAAGAAAGTACCTTTAAGAAAGTCAGTTGTTTCAGGTGACATTATTGATAAAAGAAACTTGCTTAGAATTGTGAAAACTAAAGATGGTGAAATAGCTATTGATCCAACAGGCAAAAAAAATGGTAGAGGGGCCTATATCAAATTAGATAATCAAGAAGCATTGATTGCTAAGAAAAAGAAGATTTTCAATCATAGTTTCTCAATGGATGTTCCAGAGAGCTTTTATGATGAACTCATTAGCTATGTTGATCATAAGGTCAAAAGAAGAGAGTTAGGTCTTGAATAATAGTAAACAATTATCCAATTTGTTAGGTTTAGCACAAAGAGCAGGAAAGCTTATTTCAGGAGAAGAATTAGTTGTTAATGCGATTCAATCCCAAAAAGCAACACTTATTTTTCTTGCAAATGATGCAGCCACAAATTTGGTAAAGAAAATAAATGATAAAAGTCATTATTACAACGTAGAAGTCTCCACAGTGTTTTCAACACTGGAATTAAGCGCTGCTATCGGCAAACCAAGAAAGGTTATAGCTGTCTGTGACGCTGGATTTTCAAAGAAAATGAGGACTCTTATGAGATAAAGGATAGGAGGACAAGATTTGTCTAAGAAAAGATTACATGAAATTGCAAAGGAAATAGGGAAAACAAGTAAAGAAGTTGTTGAACAAGCAAAATCACTTGGTTTTGCAGTTAAAACACATTCAAGTACCCTTGATGAAGCAGATGTTAAGACATTGGTTTCAAGCTTTTCTAAACCATCTAATAAACCGTTAGAGAAAAAAGAAACAACTGCTTCTGTAAAAAAACAAGATGCAAGTGAAAACAAATTAGTAAAATCAAAAGAAACTAAAGAATCTGTTGATAAAAAATCTAGTCATGAGGCCAAAGAGGTTGATAAAAAAGAAGTTACTCAACAAACATCAACTCAGCCAAGGCCTAAAAGTAGAAATTTCAAGGCTGAACGCGAAGCAAAAGCAAAAGCAGAAGCAGAACGTCGCAAAAAAGCTAAAGAAAACACACAACAGTCAGGCTCATCAAACTCTTCTAATCGCTCTAAAGAAAGACATCAAAGCAAAGCCAAGTTTAATAATAGACGATTTGACAATCAACAATCTGGACGAAAAGATAGCTATCAAAGAAAAGAAGAGAAGATAGCTGAAAAATCAACGACTCCTAAGATTGATTTTAAAGCGCGTGCAGCAGCTCTAAAAGCTGAGCAAAATGCTGAGTACTCTCGTCAAAGTGAAAGTCGTTTTAGACAAGAACAACAGACAAAAATTGAAAAAGCAAAACGCGAAAAAGAAGAAAAAGAAGCACGTTTAAATGTTGCAAAAGCCGAAACAATCAAAGTCCAAGAAGTTGAGCCTGTTATAGAAACCAAGACACTTGTGGGGGATGTTATTGCACCCCCAAAACAAAGTGTTGATACGAGACGCAAAAAACAAGCGCGTCAAGAAAAACTTCGTCATGAAGCTGCAAACCTTGAAGATGGACCAAAACAAGGTAAAAATAAGAAAAATTGGAATAATCATAATCAAGTGAGAAATCAAAGAAACAGTAACTGGAATACTAAAAAGAAATCTAAAAAAGGTAGAAATAACAAAGATGTTGCTCCAAAACCAGTAACAGAACGTAAATTTCATGAATTACCTAAAGAATTTGAATATACAGCAGGAATGACTGTTGTTGATATTGCTAAGAGAATTAAGCGTGAACCAGCTGAAATTGTCAAAAAACTCTTTATGATGGGTGTTATGGCAACACAAAATCAATCTCTTGATGCTGATACTATCGAACTTTTAATGGTTGATTATGGTATTGAAGCACATCAAAAAATTGAAGTGGATAATGCAGATATTGAACGCTTCTTTACAGAAGAGGGCTATCTTAATCCTGAAAATATGGTGGAAAGAGCACCAGTTGTTACCATTATGGGTCACGTTGACCATGGTAAAACAACGCTTTTAGATACACTTCGCAATTCAAGAGTAGCCACAGGAGAAGCTGGAGGAATCACACAGCATATTGGTGCTTATCAAATTGAAGAAAATGGTAAGAAAATTACCTTCCTTGATACGCCTGGCCATGCTGCCTTTACCAGTATGCGTGCTCGTGGTGCTTCTGTCACTGACATCACTATTTTGATTGTTGCGGCTGATGATGGTGTGATGCCTCAAACGATTGAAGCTATTAATCACTCAAAAGCTGCTGGTGTGCCGATTATTGTTGCTATCAATAAAATTGATAAACCAGATGCTAATCCAGAAAGAGTTATTGGTGAATTGGCTGAACATGGTGTAATGTCAACAGCTTGGGGCGGAGATTCTGAATTTGTTGAAATTTCAGCTAAATTTGGTAAAAACCTTGATGAATTATTAGAAACCGTTTTACTTGTTGCTGAAATTCAAGAATTAAAAGCAGATCCTACTGTTCGTGCTATTGGTACGGTTATTGAAGCTCGTCTTGATAAAGGAAAAGGGGCTATCGCAACCTTACTTGTTCAACAAGGAACACTTAATGTTCAAGACCCAATTGTTGTGGGTAATACATTTGGACGCGTGCGTGCCATGACAAATGACTTAGGTCGTCGTGTGAAAACAGCACCTCCTTCAACACCTGTTTCAATCACTGGTTTAAATGAGACACCAATGGCGGGAGATCATTTTGCTGTTTACGAAGATGAAAAAGCAGCACGTGCAGCTGGTGAAGAACGTGCTAAACGTGCACTCATTAAACAACGTCAAAATACTAATCGTGTTAGTCTTGAAAACCTCTTTGATACTCTTAAAGAAGGGCAAGTCAAATCAGTCAATGTTATCATAAAAGCAGATGTTCAAGGTTCTGTTGAGGCTCTTGCTGCATCTCTTGTCAAAATTGATGTAGAAGGTGTTAAAGTAACTGTTGTCCATGCAGCTGTTGGAGCCATCAATGAATCTGACATTACTCTTGCTGCGGCAAGTAATGCTTTAATCATTGGATTTAATGTTCGTCCAACCCCACAAGCACGTCAACAAGCAGAAACTGATGAAGTAGATATTCGTCTTCATAGTATCATCTATAAAGTGATTGAAGAAGTTGAAGATGCTATGAAAGGAATGCTTGATCCAGAATATAAAGAAAAAATTCTTGGTGAAGCTGTTATCCGTGAGACCTTTGCTGTCTCTAAAGTTGGTACCATTGGAGGCTTCATGGTGACTAGTGGTAAGATTACTAGAGATTCTAGTGTTCGTGTCATTCGTGATAGTGTTGTTGTTTTTGATGGGAAATTAGCCAGCTTAAAACATTTCAAAGATGACGTGAAAGAAGTGACTAATGGTCGTGAAGGTGGTCTCATGATAGAGAAATATAACGACTTACAAGTAGATGACTTGATTGAAGCTTATGTGATGGAAGAAATTAAACGTTAATAGAAATGAGGTCATAAATGGGAAAATCATTTCGCATAGATCGTGTTGGTATGGAAGTCAAACGTGAAATTAATGACATTCTTCAAAAGAAAGTTCGTGATCCACGTGTCAATGGCGTTACCATAACCGATGTTCAAATGCTTGGAGATTTATCAGTTGCCAAAGTTTACTATACTATTTTATCTAATCTAGCCTCAGATAATCAAAAAGCTCAAGAAGGATTAACAAAAGCTAAAGGGACTATCAAACGTGAGTTAGGTCATCACCTCACCATGTATAAAATTCCTGATTTAGTTTTTATCAAAGATGAGTCTATTGCCTATGGTAACAAGATAGATCAAATGCTTAGAGAACTTGATCAAAAAGACTAAAAAGAACTGTTTAACAGTTCTTTTTTTATTGACAATAAAGAGGAAATCACATATAATATCTACAGATGTAGACATATAAAAGGAGGAGACTATGAAATCTATTTCAGATGCTGAATGGGAAGTGATGCGTGTCATTTGGACTTATCATGAGACAACTAGTAAAGAAATCATTAATGTCTTAGGACCCAAAAAAGATTGGTCAACGTCCACAATCAAAACGCTTCTTGCTAGATTAGTGGAAAAAGAATTTGTTTCAAGTTACCGTCAAGGTAAACACTATGTTTATTCTTCTCTTATTTCTGAAGATGAGGCACAATTTTCTGAATTAAAAAAAGCATTTTCTCGTATTTGTCAGAAAAAACATGCTGATTTATTGTTAAAATTATTGGATGATACCTTAATGACTCAAGCAGATGTTCAAATTTTTAGTGATAAATTGACTGAAAAAAAAGAAAATACTGTTGATGAAGTCTATTGTAATTGTGTGCCCGGTCAATGTTTATGTATGCACCATGGAAAGGAAAACTAATGGCAAAGGACGTTTTTTTAATTGATGGGATGACCTGCGCATCTTGTGTGGCTAATGTTGAAAATAGTATTAAAAAAATAGATTCTGTCGATGATGTTGTCGTCAATTTAACGACCGAAAAAATGACTGTTAATTATAATGAGACAGAATTATCTAAAGATGACATTATTAGTGCTGTTCAAAGAGCGGGGTATGATGCCAAACTGTTTAACGGAGATAAGACTGAGTCTATAGAAAATAGAGAAGAAAATAAATTGCAAGTGATGAAAAAAAGACTCATTGGCTCTATCATTTTCACTATGCCATTGTTTTATCTTTCGATGGGAAGTATGATAGGTATGCCAGTGCCTTCTCTTTTATCTCATGAGACCAATCCTGTGCTTTTTTCACTTGTTTTATTACTATTAACTATTCCTGTTGTTTTATTAAACTATCATTTTTATACTAATGGTTTTAAAGCTCTCTTTGCTTTAAGAGCTAATATGGATTCATTAGTTGCCCTTGCTACAACAGCTGCATTTTTATATAGCCTTTATGGCACAATCGCTGTTTTTCAAGGTCACACCCACAGTCATCTTTATTATGAATCTGTTGCAGTGATTTTAACCTTGATTACCTTAGGAAAATATCTTGAGTTAATCTCTCGCGGTAAAACCTCTCAAGCAATTAAAAAGTTGTTGGCTTTATCTGCTAAAGAAGCTACCATTTTACAAGATGGTAAAGAAATAAAACTGGCTGTTGATGATGTGAGTGTTGGTCAACAAGTGATTGTTAAACCAGGCGAGCGGATACCACTTGATGGGGTCATTGTTAAGGGTCATTCAACGATAGATGAGTCCATGCTAACTGGCGAGAGTTTACCGATTGAAAAAGCAGAAGGTCATAAGGTTTATGCGGGTACTATGAATGGCAAAGGTAGACTCCTTTATCAAGTTGACAAATCATCAAAAGATAGTTTTCTTTCTCAAATCATTAAACTGGTGGAGGATGCACAACAAACCAAAGCCCCTATTGCAAAAATCGCTGATCAGGTCTCAGGGATATTTGTTCCTATTGTTATCGCTTTAGCCATCATTAGTGGACTATTTTGGTTCTTTATTTTAGGTAAAAGTTTTCAATTTGCAATGACTGTAGCTGTTAGTGTTTTAGTGATTGCTTGTCCTTGTGCTTTGGGTCTTGCCACTCCAACAGCAATTATGGTCGGAACAGGAATGGCTGCTGAAAAAGGCATCTTATTCAAAAGAGGAGATGCTTTAGAGCTAGCTCATCAAGCTGATACGATTGTCTTTGATAAGACAGGGACAATTACTGAAGGAAAACCAGAAGTAGCTAGTCTTTTTACCTATGGATTAGAAAAAGAAGATTTATTACGTTACTTAGCTTCTTTTGAAGCTATGTCTGAACATCCTTTAGCACAAGCTATTGTAAAAGATGCAGAAGAAAAACAGTTGAGCTTATTAGAAGTTGACCAGTTTGAATCTCTAACCGGATTTGGTATTAAGGGGCAGATTGACTCTTCAGAATTTTTAATCGGTAATGACACCTTAATGGCGAGGGAAGGTATTTCTCTAGAGCCAGTTAAATTAGATTTTGAAGCGATGACATCATCTGGTCAGACACCTATTTTCATTAGTAAAGATAAGCAGCTTATTGGATTAGTTGGTGTCGCTGATAAGATTAAAAAAGATAGCAAAGAAACCATTAGACGCTTGCAGGAAATGGGAAAAGATGTTGTGATGCTTACTGGTGACCACCATCAAACAGCACAAGCTATTGCTAAAGAATTGAATATCAAAACAATCTTTAGTCAAGTGTTACCAAATGAAAAACAAGAAGTCGTGCTGACTTTAAAAGAAAAGGGTAAAAAAGTAGCAATGGTTGGTGACGGTATTAATGACGCTCCGGCTCTTGTTACAGCAGATATTGGCATTGCGTTAGGTTCTGGGACTGATATTGCGATTGAGTCTGCTGATATCATTTTAGTACGCCCTGATATGCTTGACTTAATCACTTTATTAAGTGTTAGTCGGTTGACAATTAAGACTATCAAAGAAAATCTTTTTTGGGCATTTATCTATAATGTTTTAATGATTCCAATAGCTATGGGGATTCTTTATGGTATAAATGGTCTTTTGTTAGATCCAATGTTGGCAGGATTAGCCATGAGCTTTAGTTCTGTATCAGTTGTTTTAAACGCTTTAAGGTTAAAAAATAGAAAACTATAATTATTATCAAATAAGGAGAAAAGAATAATGGAAAAAACATATGAAATGACAGGTTTAAAATGTCAAGGCTGTGTCAATACAGTGACTGAAAAATTATCTGCTTTGAAAAGTGTAGAAAATGTTTCTGTCGATTTGGATGCTAAAGAAGTCACCATTACGGGAAGTCCTTTAAAATGGTCTTTACAGCGTGCACTAAAAGGCACTAAGTTTGAAATTGGTAAAGAAGTTAAAAAAGAAACAGTTATGAAATAAAAATATGAAAAATGTACCTGTTTTCCTCAATTCATGATAAACTAGTATAGATAAATGAGTTAGGTGACGGTATGGAAAATACAATTTGGGATATTTTAAATATTATCGGAACGGTGGCCTTTGCTTTTTCAGGTGCCATCGTTGCTATGGAAGAGGATTTTGACATTCTAGGCGTTTTTATTCTTGGTTTTTTAACAGCATTTGGTGGTGGCACGATTAGAAATCTAATGATCGGTCTACCAATGAGTGCTTTATGGAGTCAGGGAACAGCATTTAATTATGCTCTAGGTGCCATTATTCTCATTCTTTTTTTCCCAAATCTTATTTCAATGCACTGGAAAAGAGCTGGTGTTTTTACCGATGCCGTTGGCTTAGCAGCCTTTAGTATTCAAGGAGCCTTGTTTGCAAAAAATTTAGGACAACCACTTAGTGCCGTCATTGTTGCAGCGGTTTTAACAGGAGCAGGTGGCGGGGTTGTTCGTGATGTTCTAGCAGGTAGAAAACCAGGCGTTTTAAGAAGCGAGATATACGCTGGCTGGTCAATTTTAGCAGCTATCATGATTCATTTTAAAATTGTTAATGATGATTCTGGCTACTACGTCTTGGTTTTACTGATTATTATTTTAAGAATGATTGGTTATAAAAAAAATTGGCATTTGCCAAAAGTGAATTGGAATAATACTAAGGAGTAAGAAAAGATGATTAAACTAATCGCTATCGATTTAGATGGCACTTTATTAACAGATGACCATAAAATACCAAAAGAAAATATTGAAGCTATACATAAAGCTGTTCAAAAAGGGATTAAAATAGTGATTTCAACTGGTAGACCTATATCTGGAGTAAAACCAATTTTCGAGCAATTGGGATTAACTGAAAAAGAATTTGTCATTATCAATAATGGTTCATCTACCTATGAAACGAGCCAATGGCAGTTGATTGATTATTTTAACCTGAAAGATGAGGAAATAACGTCTCTTTATCAATTAGTTGAAAACGAAAAAGACATTCAATTAACCATTTTTGATGAAGATGGTCATTATTTTGTTTTAGCCGAAAATCCTTTACCGGTTGTGACGTTTGATGCTAATGTTGTTTTTGTTAAGCCAACATCAATTACCTTGGAGCAATTATTAAATCGTCAAAAAATCAATTTTCAAGGGATGTATTTGGCTGAACCAATAGTTTTAGATGATTTTCAAAAACAACATGAGGCTAACTTATCTTCTCGTTTTAGTACCGTTAGAAGCCAAAATTATATCTTTGAAACCTTACCAAAAGGATCTACTAAGGCTTCAGCCTTAATCAAACTCATTAAAGAATTAAACATTTCTAAAGAAGAAGTCATGGCGATTGGCGATGGTAATAATGATATTGAAATGCTTGAGATGGCTAGTATCAGTGTTGCTATGGGAAATGCAAGTGAGGCAGTTAAAAAAGCTGCAAAATACCAAACGGACACAAACAATAATAATGGTTTAGCTAAAGCGATTGAGAAACATATTTTGAAGTAAACATGTCTGTGTTTACTTTTTTAATTGAAAAAACCTTTTTGACGATATTTGTCAAAAAGGTTGAAATAGTTTAACAATTACGGCATTAAGGGTAGGCCAATAGCAGCCATTTCTTCTGCAGGTGTAATCATGCCATCATTAATCCAGTTGGCTAGTACAGAAATGATTGCTGTACTAAAAAAAGAAGTAGAGTAGCTTGAAATTTTTTTACGACGGTATTTTTGATAAGCTTTAAAACGTCTAGCGACTAGATCTGTTAAAAAATGGTGTAACTGATGTTTTAAAGCAATCTTTAAAACATAAGCTTCTTTTTTGGCTTCGGTAAATAAGTAAAGCCAAGCTTGATAGGTTTGCGTTTTGAGGTTAAAGGGTTTAACCCCACGAAAAATTTTTCTAACAGTTCGTGTCATAATATTTTTTAAAATATCTTCTTTTGAGCGGAAATGTCGATAAAAAGCATTTCTTGAAACTCCTGCTTTTGCCACCAATTCAGAAATAGTAACTTGTTTGATGGTTTTATTTTCAAGGAGATATAATAGAGCTATCTCGAGAGATTCTTTAGTAATTTTTTTTGATTCTTGGTTGGCTTTTTCCAAATTTTTAATGGAAATAGGAGAAACGTCCTTTTTTGCCATAACAACTCCTTTTAAATTGTGACATCTGATGAAAAGTAGTCCTATTATTACCGCTTTCATGATATAATTTTATGTGAAGATAGGTGTTTTGTCAACTAACAAAAATACAATGATGAATGGAGAAATATTATGGCTTGGAAAATTGTAACAGACTCAGGAAGTGATTTTAGGATTTTGCCTGATTTGGCGTTGGATACTACTTTTGAATTAGTTCCATTAAGTTTAACGATAGGAGATCGTGTTTTTGTCGATTCTAAAGATCTCGATATTGAAGAAATGATGACAACTATGTATTCTCAAAACACAGCAGCACTTTCAGCTTGTCCTAGTCCAGAAGCCTTTAAGAATTCTTATGAAGGGGCTGATAATATCATTGTTATCACATTGACTGGTACGCTATCTGGTAGTCACAATAGTGCCCAACTGGCTAAAAAAATGTTACTAGAAGAAAATCCCAATGCCAACATTCACGTGTTTGATTCTTTGTCGGCTGGTGGAGAAATGGATTTATTCCTTCTTGAAGCTAATAGATTAATTAAAGAGGGTCTAGAATTTGAAGAAGTTATTGCTCAATTAGAAACTTATCTTTCAAAAACACGTTTATTATTTATTTTATCTAAAGTAGATAATCTAGTGAAAAACGGACGTCTTAATAAATTAGTTGGAACCGTTGTTGGCTTATTAAATATTCGAATGGTGGGAAGAGCAAGTGAAGAAGGAAGACTTGAATTACTCCACAAACCAAGAGGGCAAAAAAAGGCTGTGGTGGCTGCCTTTGAAGAAATGCTTAATTCAGGCTACAACGGCGGACGTGTGATGATTGCTCATGCCAACAATTTAAAAATCTGTCAACAATTGGAAGAAAAAATAAAAAATAAATTTCCTCAAGCAGAAGTTAATGCCATGCCAACATCTGGCTTATGTAGTTTTTATGCAGAAGAAGGTGGTATTCTTCTAGGTTATGAAGTAGAATAAGAAACAACCTCTATATGATATAGAGGTTGTTTCTTATTGTTCAGTTACTGGTGATGGGTTTAAAGATTGATTATATGCGTTGATATTTGCAATCACAACATCTAATCGTGCTTGAAGTTCAGTCTTTTTAGTTTGATCAGTTAAGCTGTTGATAGCGTTTTGGGCTAAGTCAACGTTAGATTGAACTTGGTAGCCTTCTGCATTTAAAACAGCAGTCTCAGCATTAGCTTGATTTGTAATTTCTGTAGAAAGGGTATCAAGTGTGCTTTGTAATTCTTGTTTTTTAGTAACATCATTTATCGCGTCAATGGCAGTTTGGGCAACTGCTTTTGTGTCATCATTAGGTGTCAAACGATAATCAGCTAATCTTTCATTTGCTAGATTGATAAGCTCATCGTCTTTGTTATCTTCAGTAGTTGTTTCAGTACTTGTTTCAACTTGAGTCATTTGAGTATCATCAACTTTAGTTGTCTGATTGGTTCTACCAAAGACAATATAAATAAAACTAGCAAAAGCAATGACAATAATACTTAGAATTAAATAGACCAATTCATTTTTTGATGTTTTCATAATTTATCCTTCTAAAATCAATATATCTATTCTATTATAGTTTAATTTCCTTAAAAAACCAAGTCTTTTCAATATATTTCACTGAAATTAAAAAAAAGTAAAAAAGACTTGTTTGTTTACCAACATTGTTTTAAAATGGAAGTATCGGGTATTCGATAATTTATAGTTAATGAGGACAAAAATGTGTCAGTAAATTGGCAAACTATTGCATTTGATTTTTTTGGTGGTTTAGGTCTCTTTTTATTTAGTATTAAATATATGGGAGATGGTCTACAACAGGCTGCTGGTGATAAACTTCGTGATTATATTGATAAGTATACTAGTAATCCATTTCTAGGTGTTTTGATCGGTATTGTATTTACTGGACTAATTCAATCGAGCTCTGGTGTTACAGCTATCACAGTAGGTTTAGTTTCCGCGGGACTTTTAACGCTCAGACAAGCCATCGGTATTGTTATGGGAGCTAATATTGGAACAACAGTAACATCTTTTTTAATTGGTTTTAAATTAGGAGATTACGGGCTACCTATCTTGTTTGTAGGAGCTGTTTTATTCTTATTCATTAAAAATCGCAAAATTAATAACGTCGGAAAAATTCTCTTTGGTCTAGGAGGACTATTTTTTGCACTTCATTTGATGGGAGATGCGATGACGCCTCTAAGAGAAATTCAAGCCTTTAGAGACTATATGGTAACCTTGGGTGATAATCCTGTACAAGGTGTTCTTTTAGGAACTGGATTAACAGTTTTAATCCAGTCATCATCAGCAACTATTGGTATCCTACAAAGTCTTTATGCTGGTGGCTTATTAGATTTAAGTGGTGCACTTCCTATTCTTTTTGGTGATAATATTGGGACAACGATTACAGCAGTCTTAGCAGCTCTTAGTGGTAATATTTCAGCTAAACGTGTTGCTGGTGCTCATGTCATGTTTAATGTCATAGGAACTTTGATTTGTGTAATGTTACTAGCGCCTTTCACCTCACTCGTTGAGTGGTTTCAAACAAGCCTTCATTTGACACCTGAGATGACTATCGCTTTTGCTCACGGAACCTTTAATATTACAAATACTGTCGTTCAATTTCCTTTCATTGGTTTACTAGCTTATATTGTTACCAAAATCATTCCAGGTGAAGATGAAATAATCAAATATGAAGCTATTTATCTTGATAAGCTTCTTATTACTCAATCACCATCAATTGCACTTGGAAATGCTAAGAAAGAATTGGTTCACTTGAGTGCTTATGCTATTCAATCTTTTGAAGCAGCTTTTAGATATATCATGACAGCAGATGAAAAATTTGTTGAAAAAGTTAATAAGTATGAGACAGTTGTTAACGCTATTGATGAAGAATTAACACACTATTTAATCCAATTATCAAACGAAACTTTGAGTGAAAATGAGAATGAAATTTTAGCAAGTATCCTTGATTCTTCAAGAGATTTGGAAAGAATTGGAGATCACGCGGTCAATCTAACCAATTTATCTAGTTATAATTTTTCAAAACATATTACCTTTTCAGCAGATGCTATTCAAGAATTAGAAGATCTTTATAAAATGACCCATCGAATGATCTTGGATGCTTCTCGTGTGATTGCTGATCATGATGTGGAGTTAGCCAAAGAACTTCAAAGTCGTCATGCAGAAGTTCAACGTTTTGAACGCAAAATTAGAAAAGCACATATTAAACGAATGAACAAAGGTATATGTACACCATTAGCAGGCATTAACTTCATCGATTTAATCACACCGTGTACAAGGATTACTGACCATGCTCTAAATCTTTCAGAAAAAGTGTTAGAAAATCAATTGTAATAAGTAAAAGAAGGCTTAGTCCTTCTTTTTAATTGGTATAAAGATGTCTTTTTGGTATATACCGTTTACAAAAATACTCAGAAAGAGTATAATGTAATCAAAGAAGGAAAGGTGATTTAAAATGATTAAATATTTTAAGGCAGATAGTTTCTTTTATCCTTATGAGGAAAAAAAAGGAGGCTATTTAACTGTTGTTGATGGCAAATTTGGTGACTGGGTAGAAGCAGTCCCTTCTGATGTAGAAATCGTAGATTATTCAGGCTACAGTATCGCACCAGGTCTCTTTGATTCTCATGTTCATGGTTACCATGGTTCAGATGTGATGGATAATACACCAGAAAGCATTGAGACCATTAGTAAAGGGTTGTTATCAACTGGTGTTACAAGTTTTTTACCAACCACATTAACGGCTTCTTTTGAAGAATTAAATGATGTGTGTAAAACCATTGCTTCAGTCAAAGATAAGGTCTCAGGTAGTAAAATTAGAGGTATTTATTTTGAAGGTCCTTTTTTCACTGAAAAATTTAAAGGAGCTCAAAATCCGTCTTATATGAGAGATCCAAAAATTGAAGAATTTGATCAATGGTATGAAAGTTCAGAAGGACTGTTACATAAAATTGCGATCGCACCAGAAAGAGATGGTGTAGAAGAGTTTGTATCACATGTGACCTCAAAAGGTGGTGTTGTGGCACTTGGACATTCAGATGCTACTTATGAAGATGCCCTTCATGCTGTTCAAGCTGGTGCCAGTGTTTGGGTTCATGCTTATAATGGTATGAGAGCTCTTAATCACCGTGAACCTGGTATGGTAGGTGCCGTTTATGGCATTCCAAATACCTATGCTGAGTTAATCTGTGATGGTTACCATGTATCTCCAGAAGCTTGTCGCATCTTACTAGACCAAAAAGGTCCTGATCACGTTGCACTGATAACAGACTGTATGCGTGCTGGCGGAATGCCAGAAGGTGACTATGTTTTAGGTGAGTTTCCAGTTATTGTTGAAAATGGCACTGCTCGCTTAAAAGACAGTGGTAGTCTAGCTGGTTCTATTTTAAAACTTGATGATGGTGTTAAAAATGTTGTGGACTGGGGCCTAGTTAATCGTTTGGAAGCGATTCGTATGGCAACCTTCATTCCAGCTGTGTCATGTCATTTAGAAGACAAATGTGGTCAAATTAAAAAAGGTCACGATGCAGACTTTATCATTTTAAATCAAGACATGTCATTAAAGGCAACATTCCTTGATGGTGAAAAAGTTTTTGAAAACTAAAATCAGTTTAATCGATTGTTTATATCTAATAATCAATAGACAAGTCTAAAAAAATGTGTTAGAATGAGCACATAGAAAGCAAATATCAAATTCTTTTCTAAGCGAATCTGGGAGGGTGTAAGCCAGACAAAAGTAATGATTGAGGCACTTTCTTGTTTAACATAGTAAAAACATATTAATGAAGTCAAAAAATAGGGTGGAACCGCGTTTCTTACGCCCCTTTACATTATTGTAAAGGAGAAGAAATGTGGTTTTGCTCTATTTTTATGGTATAAAGGAGAAAAAATGGCTAAAAAATTAACCTTTCAAGAAATAATCTTAACGCTACAACAATTCTGGCATCAACAAGGGTGTTTACTGATGCAGGCCTATGACAATGAAAAAGGTGCTGGAACCATGAGTCCTTACACTTTCTTGCGTGCTATTGGACCAGAGCCTTGGAATGCTGCTTATGTAGAACCAAGTAGACGACCAGCAGATGGTCGTTATGGTGAAAATCCTAACCGTCTATACCAACATCACCAATTTCAAGTGGTTATGAAACCTAGTCCAAGTAATATTCAAGAGCTTTATCTTCAAAGCTTAGAACTTCTAGGGATTAATCCTTTAGAGCATGATATTCGTTTTGTGGAAGACAACTGGGAAAATCCATCAACTGGATCAGCCGGACTCGGCTGGGAAGTTTGGTTAGATGGGATGGAAATCACTCAATTTACTTACTTCCAACAAGTTGGTGGTCTTACAACTAAACCAGTTACTGCTGAAGTGACTTATGGATTAGAACGATTAGCATCATATATCCAAGAAGTCACTTCTGTTTATGATATTGAATGGGCTGATGGGGTTAAATACGGCGAAATTTTCAAACAACCTGAATATGAACACTCAAAATATAGTTTTGAATTGAGTGATCAAGAGTTGTTATTAACTAACTTTAATAAATTTGAAAAGGAAGCCAAACGTTGTATAACAGATTCTCTAGTTCATCCTGCTTATGATTATGTTTTAAAATGTTCTCATACGTTTAATCTCTTAGATGCTAGAGGGGCTGTTTCTGTAACAGAGCGAGCAGGCTATATTGCACGTATCAGAAATTTAGCGCGTGAAGTGGCAAAAACGTTTGTTGCAGAGCGTAAACGTCTAGGTTATCCTCTTTTGGATGATGACACGAGACAAGCATTACTTGCTAAGGAGGACAAATAGAGATGACAAAGAATTTATTAATTGAACTAGGTTTAGAAGAAATGCCTGCCTATGTTGTCACACCAAGCATGAAGCAATTACGTGATAAAATGGGACAATTTTTAAAAGAAGAACGATTAAGTTTTGATAAAATTGAAATGTTTTCAACGCCAAGACGTTTAGCGGTTAGAGTTGTTAATCTAGCTGATTATCAAACTGATCTGGTTGAAGAATTTAAAGGACCTGCTAAACAAATTGCTCTAGATGAAAATGGCGAATTTACAAAAGCAGCTCAAGGCTTTGTCAGGGGAAAAGGGTTGACAGTTGATGATATTACCTTTCGTGATATCAAAGGCACAGAATATGTTTATGTCACCAAAAAAGAAGCAGGAAAACCAGCTAAAGAAGTGTTAAAAGCTATTCCTGAGCTTCTTAAAAGTTTGACTTTTCCAGTTAGTATGCACTGGGCTTCAAACCGTTTTGACTTTATTCGTCCTGTTCATACCTTGATTGTTTTATTAAACGATGAGATGTTAGAAATGGACTTTCTTGATATCACAAGTAACAGAATTAGTCGTGGGCATCGCTTTCTAGGAAAAGAAGTTGCCATTACATCGGCTGATAGTTATGAAGATGATTTGAGAAAAGAATTTGTTATTACCAACAGTGTAGAACGTGAAAATATGATTGTTGAACAAATCAAAGCGATTGAAAAAGAAAAAAATGTGGCAGTTGAGATTGATGAACAATTACTCAATGAAGTGCTTAACCTAGTAGAATACCCAACAGCCTTCATGGGAAGTTTTGATGTTAAATATCTTGATATCCCAGAAGAAGTTCTGATTACCTCAATGAAATCACATCAACGTTATTTTGTCGTAAGAAATCAAAACGGTCAGCTCTTGCCACACTTTATCTCGGTACGTAATGGTAATGATAAAGGACTTCAAAACGTCATTCAAGGAAATGAGAAGGTCTTGTTGGCTCGTTTAGAAGATGGTGAATTTTTCTGGCGTGAAGACCAAAAATTAAAGATTGATGACTTGGTAGAAAAATTAAAACAAGTTACTTTCCATGAAAAAATTGGTTCTCTTTACGAGCACATGGAAAGGGTTGAAAAAATTGCTAATCTTATTGGACGTCAATTGCATCTATCAAATGATGAGTTAGACAATCTTAATCGTGCTAGCAAAATCTACAAATTTGATTTATTAACCGGCATGGTTGGTGAATTTGATGAATTGCAAGGAATTATGGGTGAAAAATATGCCCTTCTTGCCGGTGAAAAACCTGATGTGGCAACTGCTATTCGAGAACACTATATGCCCATTAGTGCTGAAGGAGAATTACCAGATAGTCTAGTAGGTGCTCTTCTTGCCATTTCTGATAAGTTAGACACTCTCTTATCATTTTTCAGTGTTGATCTTATTCCAAGTGGCTCTAACGATCCGTATGCGCTTAGACGAGCAACTCAAGGAATCGTTCGTATCTTGGACAAATTTGGTTGGTCTCTTTCTTTAGAAGAATTGATTACTAGTGTCTATCAATTAGATGTCACTCCTTTTAACTATACGAATCAGTCAGAAGTGATGAGCTTTATTTTGGCTAGAATAGAAAAAATGATGGGTTCTGATATTTCCAAAGATATTATAGAAGCCGTTTTATCAAGTTCCACTTCCGTTGTTCGCACTCTTCTTGAAACCAGTCTAGCTATTTTTGAAAAAGCAAGACAAGATGATTTTAAAACATCCGTAGAAAGCTTATCACGTGTCTTTAATCTAGCAGACAAAGCCAATAGCGACAAGGTTGATGAGTCTTTGTTTGAAAATTCTTTTGAAGAAAAATTATATCAGGCCACCAAATCTTTAGATTTAGCTCATGATATGTCAGACAATTTGGATAACCTATTTGCTTTAAGTCCAATCATTGATGCTTTTTTTGACAACACTATGGTTATGGTAGACAATCAAGCATTAAAAGACAATCGTTTAGCGATTTTAGCACAGTTAAGAAATAAAGCTAACCAAGTCGCTACTTTCAATAAAATCAATACCAAATAGGGAGGTCTTATGAAGCAAGAAAAAATTGATCGCATCAATGAATTGGCAAAGAAGAAAAAAATGCAAGGTCTCACCCCAGAAGAAAAAGTAGAGCAAGCAGCTCTTAGAAAAGAATATATTGAAGGGTATCGTCGTACTATTAAGCATCATATTGAGGGTTTAAAATTAGTTGATGAAAAAGGAAATGATGTGACTCCAGAAAAACTAAAAGAGATTCAACGTCAAAAAGGCTTGCATGGTCGCAAATAACAAACTATATTCTTTGAAAGCCACTAATTAGTGGCTTTTATTAGTTACCTAACGGTAGTTTTGTGCTATAATGAAAGAGATAAAAAATAAAGAGAGGTCACAACATGACATTTGACAACATCGATCAGTTGGCAGTTAATACGATTCGTACCCTATCAATTGATACTATCCAAAAAGCTAATTCTGGTCACCCAGGTCTTCCAATGGGAGCAGCTCCGATGGCTTATGTGCTTTGGAATCATTTCTTAAAGGTAAATCCAAAAACTAGTCGTAACTGGACAAATAGAGACCGTTTTGTTTTATCTGCTGGTCACGGTAGTGCAATGCTTTATAGTTTACTACATTTAGCGGGTTACCAATTAAGCATTGAAGATCTAAAAAACTTCCGTCAATGGGGTTCAAAAACGCCAGGTCATCCAGAAGTTAATCATACTGATGGTGTTGAAGCAACAACTGGTCCGTTAGGTCAAGGTATTGCAAATGCTGTTGGTATGGCTATGGCTGAAGCTCATTTAGCTGCTAAATTTAATAAACCAGGGTTTGATGTTGTTGACCATTATACCTACGCTCTTAATGGTGATGGCGATTTAATGGAAGGTGTCAGTCAAGAAGCCGCTAGTCTAGCTGGACACTTAAAATTAGGAAAATTAATCTTGTTTTATGATTCTAATGATATCTCCCTTGATGGACCTACTTCAAAAGCTTTTACAGAAGATGTTAAGGGACGTTTTGAAGCCTATGGTTGGCAACATCTTCTTGTGACAGATGGTAATGATTTAGATGCTATCAGTGAAGCGATTAAACAAGCACAAGCTGAAACCAATAAACCAACCATCATTGAAGTCAAAACTGTTATTGGCTATGGTGCTCAAAAACAAGGAACCAGCGCTGTTCATGGTGCACCACTTGGTAAAGATGGTGTGAGTTTTGCCAAATCAACTTATGAATGGGATTATCCAGAGTTTACAGTTCCAAAAGAAGTGACAGAACGTTTCCAAACTGGTTTAGGACATAGAGGAGAAAAAGCGGAAAACTCATGGAATGATCTTTTTGCACGTTATGAAAAAGAATATCCAGAATTGGCTAAAGAATACCAACAAGCTTTCTCAGATTTACCAGTTGAAGTGTCATTAGAAGATTATGATTTAGAGACTAACCTTGCTAGCCGTGTTACTAGTCAAAAGGCTATTCAACAGATTGCTGAACAAGTGCCATCATTATGGGGTGGGTCTGCTGACCTTTCAGCGTCTAATAACACAATGATTGCCAATGATACAGACTTCCAAGCAGATAACTATCAAGGACGCAACATCTGGTTTGGTGTGCGTGAATTTGCTATGGCTGCAGCTATGAATGGGATTGCTCTTCATGGTGGTACACGTGTTTATGGTGGGACTTTCTTTGTATTTGCTAATTATCTTTTACCAGCTGTTCGTATGGCTGCCTTACAAGAATTACCAACTGTTTATGTGATGACACATGATTCTATCGCTGTTGGTGAAGACGGTCCAACACATGAACCAATTGAACAACTAGCAAGTGTTCGCTCAACGCCTAATCTAAATGTTATTCGTCCAGCTGATGGTAATGAAGTTAATGCAGCTTGGGCGCGTGCCTTAGCTGAAACGAAGCGACCAACAATGCTTGTGTTAACACGTCAAAACCTTCCAACCCTTGAAGGAACAAAAGAATTAGCAAAAGCTGGTGTTGATAAAGGTGCTTACATTTTATCTAAAGAAAAAGGAAATCTTGATGGTATCTTGATTGCAACAGGAAGTGAAGTAAAATTAGCTCTTGAAGCACAAAAAGAACTAGAAGAAAAAGGTGTCTTTGTTCGTGTGGTATCAATGCCATCACAAAATATTTTTGATGAACAAGATAAAGACTATCAAGAAAGTATCTTACCGTCACATATCACCAAACGTTTAGCTATTGAAGCAGCAACAAGTTATGGTTGGGCTAAATATGTTGGTTTATCAGGAAAAACACTAACCATTGACACTTGGGGAGCTTCAGCACCAGGAAATCTAGTGTTGGAAGAATATGGCTTCACTGTTGAAAATGTTTTAAACCATTATCATAGCTTATAAAAATGAAACACTAACCTTCATTATCTCTTTTTAAGAGCTAGTGAAGGTTTTTTATAGCAAAAGTAACCGATGATTTTCTGTAAATCAAGCTGCTATAAAGTCGATACTTTTTTTGTTATAATCAAAGGGACAAGCATGAGTCTGATGTCATTATTTTTTAGAGTATTTTCTAATTTTTTTGAGTTGTTCATTAATCTTTCTCAATGTAAAACTGAGTTTTTATGTCATTAAAAGGGGCTGACTATAAGAAATTGTCTAATCAAATATGATAATTCTTTTCTGAATGTTCCAATAGATGTTTAGGAATTTTTAAGTTTTCAGGTATACTCTAGAAAATAAGCTGGTCCTAATGAAAAACAGTTTATAAAAGACTAAAAATATGTTAAAATAAAGGTTATGACTAATGATTTTAACCACACAACAGTTCTCTTAGAAGAAACGGTTGATATGTTACATGTTAAGCCAGATGGTATATATGTAGATGCTACTTTAGGAGGTTCCGGACATAGTAAGTACTTGCTTTCAAAGCTAAGTATTAAGGGGCATCTGTACTGTTTTGATCAGGATCAGACTGCTATTTATAATGCCAAAAAAGAACTTGAATCCTTTATTCAAAAGGGACAAGTGACTTTTATTAAAGATAATTTTAGAAACCTCAAAAAAGCTTTATTAGCTTATGGTGTCACAGAAATTGATGGCATTCTCTATGATTTGGGAGTATCAAGTCCTCAACTTGATCAGCGTGAGCGTGGTTTTTCTTATAAAAAAGATGCACCCCTTGATATGCGTATGAATCAAGAGGCTAAGCTATCAGCTTATCATGTGGTTAATCATTATGATTACCATGACTTGGTTCGTCTCTTTTTTAAATATGGGGAAGACAAGTTTTCAAAACAAGTCGCTAGAAACATTGAAAAAACGAGACAAATAAAGCCTATTGAAACAACAACAGAATTAGTTGATATCATTAAAGCCAGTAAACCAGCGAAAGAATTAAAGAAAAAAGGTCATCCGGCCAAACAACTTTTTCAAGCGATTCGTATTGAAGTTAACGATGAGTTGGGTGCAGCTGATGAGTCTATCCAACAAGCTTTGGAGATGTTGGCTGTTGATGGCTATATATCTGTTATCACCTTTCATTCTTTAGAGGATCGTTTAGTCAAACAATTATTTAAAGATGTCAGTACTGTTGATGTACCAAAAGGTCTCCCTTTTATTCCAGAAGGAATGAAAGCTCAGTTTGAATTGGTTAATAAAAAACCAATCTTGCCACAACCAAAAGAATTAGAAAATAATAATCGTTCCCACTCGGCTAAATTACGAGTGGCCAGAAGAATTTGGAAATAAAGCTAATGAATGAAAAAAAGAATGAAGTCATCATTAATGTGATTCAAAAAAGAATCAAAACATTTACGCGAATTGAAAAAGCCTTTTATGGTGCCTTGATTATCACAGCAATCGTTTTATCTGTTGGTATTGTTTATATTCAAAGTCGAAATTTTCAGCTACAGCAAGAAATTTCACAACTAAATAAAAAAATAAACAACCAAAAAGATGAGTTTGATAATGCTAAACAAGAAGTTAATGAATTAACACGTTATGATCGCATTTCTGAAATTGCTGAGGAGGCTGGTTTAACCATTCAAGGCGGAAATAGTCAGAAGGTGGAGTGACATGAAAAATTTGAAAAAACGATTTTTACAATATGTTACCAAAAATAGGAAAAGTCCTTCTGCCAATAGAGAACATGTTGGTCAAAATATGATGATCTTAGCCATTTTTATCTTTCTAGTCTTTATGATAAATTTTATTATTATCATTGGAACAGATAGTAAATTTGGTGTCGATCTTTCTGAAAAAGCAAAAACGGTTTATCAAACGACTCAAAAAGTTCAGGCTAAAAGAGGTTCGATACTTGATAGAGTTGGTGAAGTTATTGCAGAAGACTCAACGACCTATTCTATTTATGCTGTTATTGATAAAAATTATGTCTCGGTAAATGATGAGAAATTATATATCCAATCTTTTCAATATGATAAGGTAGGAGATATTTTAAAAGAATATCTTGATATTGATAAGGACTATGTGATTGAGCAACTAAAAAGAGATGCCTCACAGGTCTTATTTGGTCCAAAAGGAGATAATATCTCTTATGGTGTCATGACAGAAATCACCAAAGCGATGGAAAATGCTAATATTCAAGGTATTGGATTTACCACAAGTCCTGGAAGAATGTATCCAAACGGTGTTTTTGCTTCTCAATTAATTGGCTATACAACTGTTAAAGAAGATAAAAATGGGAGTAAAACCCTTACAGGTTCTGGAGGATTAGAATACGCTTTAAATGATATTTTGTCAGGAACAGATGGTGTTGTAACCTACCAAAAAGATAAAAATGGAAATACCCTTCTTGGAACAGCAACAACTGTCAAAGAAGCATTAGATGGAAAAGATGTCTACACCACTTTATATGCACCTCTTCAAACCTATCTAGAGGCTCATATGAATGTGTTCCAAGAAAAGGCTAATGGTGTCAATGCGAGTGCAACAGTTGTTAATGCAAAAACTGGAGAGATTTTAGCCACTACTCAACGACCAACCTATGATGCTGACACTAAAGAAGGTTTTGGTGTTGAAGGTTTTGAGTGGCAAAATTTGCTTTATCAAACTAGTTATGAACCAGGTTCAACTTTGAAAGTCATGACTGTTGCTTCTGCTATAGATAATAAAACCTTTAACCCAAATGCAACCATTGACAATAGTAATGGGATAACAGTTGCAGATACAACCATTCAGGACTGGGATATTAATGACGGTAGTTCTCAAGGAACTGTCAGAAACTTTGTTCAAGGATTTGCCCATTCTAGTAACGTCGCGATGACACAATTAGAGCTTAATATGGGACATGATACTTGGTTAAATTATCTAGAGAAATTTCGTTTTGGTATAAGAACACGCTTTGGTATGGGCTATGGTGATGTTCAGGAAAATCCTGGAAAAGTTAACTCTGATAATGTTGTTACAACAGCAATGAGTTCGTTTGGACAAGGGATAAATGTTTCGCAAATTCAAATGTTAAGAGCTTTCACCGCTATTTCCAACGATGGTGTCATGCTACAACCAAAATTTATCAGTCAAATCTATGATCCAAATACTGATACATCTCGTGTAGGAAAAGCTGAAGTTGTTGGAAAACCTGTTTCTTCTGAAGCTGCTTCTCAAACACGTGATTATATGGTAACTGTTGGAACGGACCCTATTCATGGAACACTTTATAGTCAAGATTATGGTCCAGTTATCCAAGTTGGCAATGAATCCGTTGCAGTAAAATCAGGAACAGCTCAAATTGCTAAGGAAAATGGTGCGGGTTATCTAGAAGGTGAATTAAATAATATTTATTCAGTGGTTGCCATGGTTCCTTCTGATGAACCTGATTTCATTATGTATGTTACTTTGCAACAACCTGAACATTGGTCATTTCTTTTCTGGCAAGATTTGGTTAATCCTGTTTTAGAAGAAGCAATGTCAATGAAGCCCATTTTAACAGAGCCGGTTGTTTCTGTTTCAAATAAAAAAATGACTTACAAACTTCCAAAAGTTATTGGTGAAGATCCAGGTACAATTTCTGATGAATTACATCGTAATCTTGTTAGCCCTATTATATTAGGATTAGGAGATAAAATTGAAAAATCTTCTGTCAAAGAAGGTCAAGAACTTAAAGAAAGTCAACAAATTTTATTATTGACAAACAGTTTTGATACGTTACCAGATATGTACGGATGGACTAAAAAGAATGTTGAACAGTTCGCCAAATGGTTAGACATTGAGATTACCTTTAAAGGAAGTGAAGAAGGAACTGTTGTCAAACAAAGTAAAGATGTCGGAACTAGTTTGAAAAAACTCAAAAAATTAACAATTACACTAGGAGATTAGTATGTTACTAAGTCTAGCAGCGGGAGTTCTCGCTTTTCTAGCAACTGCTTTATTAATACCTCACTTCATACGTTTTTATCAGTTGAAAAAAATTGAGGGTCAACAAATGCATGAAGATGTGAAACAACACCTTGATAAAGCAGGAACCCCAACAATGGGGGGGACAGTCTTTTTAGTTGTTTCTTTCATCATTTCAATACTTTTAACCTTATTATTTTTAAGAGGAGATAACGTTGATACAAATGCTGTTTTGGGTATTTTATTAGTCATATTAATCTATGGTGCTATTGGATTTTTTGATGATTTTTTAAAGATTTTCAAAAAAAGAAATGAAGGATTAACTGCTCGTCAGAAATTAATTCTTCAAATTTTAGGAGGCATTATCTTTTATGTTTTGTACATGCAAGGTAATGGTACAAATTCTTTAAATGTTTTAGGTTATCATTTGCCTTTAGGTATTTTTTATGTGACATTTGTCTTATTTTGGTTGGTTGGCTTTTCAAATGCTGTCAACCTAACAGATGGTATTGATGGTCTTTCTTCTATATCGGTTGTTATTAGTTTGTTAACCTATTCAGTTATTGCTTTTAAGCAAGAACAGATGGGAATTCTACTTGTTATTGTTGCCATGATTGGATCTTTGCTTGCCTTCTTTATTTTCAATAAGAAGCCTGCCAAAATCTTTATGGGAGATATTGGAAGTTTGGCATTGGGTGCGATGTTAGCAGCTATTTCAATTGCTCTACACCAAGAATGGACACTCTTGTTAATTGGAATCGTTTATGTTCTTGAGACTAGTTCAGTCATGCTTCAAGTTGCTTATTTTCGATGGACTAAAAAAAGAACAGGTGAAGGCAAACGAATTTTCCGAATGACGCCTCTTCATCATCATTTTGAATTGGGTGGTTTTACCGGACGAGGAAATCCTTGGTCAGAATGGCGAGTGGATATTGTGTTTTGGGGGATAGGTCTACTTGCTGGCCTTATTACCTTAATGATGTTATATGTTTAAAACCAAACAGCAGTTATCTGCTGTTTAATTTGTTATCGTATAGGTAATAAAAAGAGAGGGAAAAATGTTATTTAAAGAATTTAAATTTAAAGATTATATTAATGACGCCTTGGTTGATTTGGGGTTCAAAGAACCAACCGAAGTGCAAGAAAAATTGATTCCGATTGTAAAATCAGGAAAAGATTTGGTGGGAGAGTCTAAAACAGGCTCAGGAAAAACACACACTTTTTTACTCCCTATTTTTGAAAAGCTTGATGAAACTAATGATACCGTTCAAGTTGTTATTACAGCTCCAAGTAGAGAGCTAGCTACACAGATTTATGATGCGACACGTCAAATTGCTCAATTTTCCAAAAAACCTATTCGTATTGCAAATTATGTAGGTGGCACCGATAAACTAAGACAAATCGATAAGTTAAAAAACAATCAACCACACATTGTTATTGGAACACCAGGCCGTGTTTATGATTTGATTAAATCAGGAAATCTTGATATTCATCGTGCACATACTTTGGTAATTGATGAAGCTGATATGACTTTAGATATGGGCTTTTTAGAAACGGTTGATCGCATTGCTAGTCATCTCCCAAAATCAGTTCAAATCTTAGTTTTTTCAGCCACAATTCCAGAAAAGCTAAAGCCTTTTTTGAAAAAATATTTGACACAGCCTGTGATTGAAAAAATAAAAATAAGTACAGTGATTGCTGATACTATTGAAAATTGGCTAATTTCAACCAAAGGACGTGAGAAAAATAATCAACTTCTAACGTTAATTAAAGCTCTTCAACCATACATGGCTATGATTTTTGTGAATACCAAGGAACGTGCTGATGAACTCCATACTTTTTTATCAGCAAATGGCTTGAAAGTTGCTAAAATCCATGGTGGTGTACCCCCGCGCGAACGAAAACGTTTGATGGCACAAATTAAAAAATTAGATTATGAATACATTGTAGCAACCGATCTTGCGGCAAGAGGTATTGATATTGAGGGTGTTAGTCATGTTATTAATGATGCAATTCCTCAAGACTTATCCTTCTTTGTTCATCGTGTTGGGCGAACAGGTAGAAATGATTTAAAAGGGACGGCTATTACACTTTATCAACCAAGTGATGATTCTGACATTCGTGAACTTGAGAAAATGGGAATTCGTTTTATCCCTAAAGTCATTAAAAATGGTACTCTTGAAGACACTTATGACCGTGATCGACGTCTCAATCGTGAAAAAAAACAAGAAAAATTAGACATTGAAATGATTGGTCTAGTTAAGAAGAAAAAGAAAAAAATTAAACCTGGTTATAAAAAGAAAATCAAATGGGCTGTTGATGAAAAACGTCGTAAAGAAAGACGAGTGGAAGCACGTGCCAAGAATAGAAATGCAAGAAAAGCAAAAAAACAAAGTTTTTAATCAAACATTTTTCTAGATTAAAAAAGTTATACTAACAATATATAAGAAGAAAAGCTTGGGACAGATTGATAGCAAAAGCAATGAATATCTGTTATAATTTGACTATTGAATGAGGAACTAGTTTAGGTGAGAATATGCTAATAGAAGTATTTAGTCTTTATTTACAAGGCTTAGTAGCAGCAGTGGTTGTGGTTTGTTTATTACTAGCAATATGGATGCTTTTTAGAGTTTTAAAACGAAAAGACAAAACAGCAGTGGAACGACAAGCTGCTTTATATGATGCTTTTTTAATAGCTATTATTACTATTCCAATCTTATCATTTGCTTTTATGGCAGTGATTCTGATGCTTAAGGCTTAGTAAACCTCATTACTAATAAAAACAACAAATTCAAAGAAAGAATGATAGGTAAAAACATGTATGATTTAATTGTCATTGGTGCAGGTCCTGCTGGGATTACTGCGGCACTTTATGCTGCTAGAAGTAATTTAAAAGTAGCAACAATTGAACAAGGAGCACCAGGTGGTCAGATGAATAATACCGCAGATATTGAAAATTATCCGGGATTTGAATTAATTTCTGGTCCAGAATTAGCAATGAAGATGTATGAACCACTTGATAAAATGGGGGTTGAAAATATCTATGGTATTGTAACTGATATTGAAGATAAGGGTGACTACAAAATTGTCAAAACAGATGACAAAACTTATGAAACAAAGACAGTGATTATCGCAACAGGTGCTAAACATCGTTTGTTAGGAGTTCCTGGTGAGGATACTTTTAGTAGTCGTGGTGTCTCTTACTGTGCTATTTGTGATGGTGCATTCTTTAGAGATCAAGATTTGTTAGTAGTTGGTGGTGGTGATTCTGCTGTTGAGGAATCTGTCTTTTTAGCAAGATTAGCTAAAAGTGTAACGATTGTTCATCGTCGTGATGAACTTCGTGCTCAAAAGGTACTTCAAGACAGAGCTTTTGCTAACGATAAAATTAAATTTATCTGGGACACAGTGGTCAAGGAAATTAAAGGAAACGATATCAAAGTTAAAAGTGTTGTTTTTGAAAATGTAAAAACAAAAGAAATCACAGAACAAGAATTTGGTGGAATCTTCATCTATGTCGGTCTTGATCCAGTTTCAAGCATGGTCACTAACTTAGGTATTACCGATGAAGACGGTTGGATCATCACTGATGAGAATATGAAAACAAGTATCCCAGGTATCTTTGCTGTAGGTGATGTGCGTCAAAAAACTTTTCGTCAAATAACGACTTCTGTTGCTGACGGTGCTGTTGCAGCACAAAATGTTTATCAATATGTAACAGAAAATAGCTAATTTTTGTCAATAAGAATACCTATTTTTTAACGATTGCTGCAATATCTACTAATCAAAAATTTAAGAAAGAATAAAAACACGGAATTCCCGTGTTTTTTTGTCTTATGTTATAATAGTAACAAGATAAAAGAGGAGAAAAGATATGTTTTCAGACGATAGTTTAAGTTTACACACCGATTTATATCAGATTAATATGATGCAAGTTTACTTTGAAAGAGGTATTCAAGATAAAAGAGCCATTTTTGAAGTCTTTTTTAGAAAACAACCATTTAACAATGGCTATGCTATTTTTGCAGGGCTTGAGAGAATTGTTAATTACCTAAAAGAGCTTAAGTTTTCAGAAAGCGACTTAGCTTATTTAAAAGAATTGGGATATCCTCAAGATTTTTTAGATTATCTTTCTGATTTTAAATTGCAACTAACAGTGAGATCTGCTAAAGAAGGGGATTTAGTTTTTGCGAATGAACCCATTGTCCAAGTGGAAGGACCTCTAGCTCAATGTCAACTGATTGAAACGGCTCTTCTTAATATTGTCAATTTTCAAACGCTCATTGCCACAAAAGCAGCACGTATCAAATCGGTGATTGAAAATGAGCCACTCCTTGAATTTGGTACTCGCCGTGCTCAAGAAATGGATGCTGCCATTTGGGGAACAAGAGCAGCAGTTATTGGTGGTGCCGATGCAACAAGTAATGTTCGTGCAGGTAAAATTTTTAATATTCCTGTTTCTGGTACTCATGCTCACTCATTTGTACAAGCTTATGGCAATGATTATGATGCCTTCATGGCTTATGCTCAAACGCATAAGGATTGTGTTTTTTTAGTGGATACTTATGACACACTTCGTTTAGGTGTACCATCTGCCATTAAGGTAGCTAAGGAACTTGGAGATAAGATTAACTTTAAAGGTGTGCGTATCGACTCTGGTGACATGGCTTATCTTTCTAAAAAAGTCAGACAGCAATTAGATGAAGCAGGTTTTCCTCATGCTAAAATTTATGCTTCAAATGATTTAGATGAAAATACTATTTTAAACTTGAAAATGCAAAAAGCTAAAATTGATGTCTGGGGAGTAGGAACAAAACTAATCACAGCTTATGATCAACCAGCTCTTGGTGCGGTTTATAAAATTGTTGCCATTGAAGGTGAAAATGGCCAAATGCGAGATACCATTAAGCTATCAAATAATGCTGAAAAAGTGTCAACACCAGGTAAAAAACAAGTTTGGCGTATTACAAGTAGAGCAAAGGGTAAATCTGAAGGAGACTATATCACTTTTGCAGAAACAGATGTGAACCAATTAGATAAAATTGAAATGTTCCATCCTGTTTATACCTATATTAGAAAAACTGTTGAAGATTTTGAAGCCGTTCCATTACTAATTGATATCTTTAAAGAAGGTCAACTGGTTTATAACTTACCAAGTTTATCAGAAATCAAAACCTATGCAAGAAAAGAATTTGAGCAACTCTGGGATGAGTATAAACGCGTGCTTAATCCTCAAGATTATCCCGTTGATTTAGCGCTTGATGTTTGGGAAAATAAAATGGACTTAATTGATCGTGTGAGAAAAGAAGCCTTTTCTAAAGGAGTGGATAAATGACCCTACAAGAAATTATTATTAAACAGCTTGGCGTTAAACCACAAATAGATCCTAAAGCAGAAATAAGAAAATCGATTGATTTTTTAAAAAATTATTTAAAGAAACATTTCTTTTTGAAAACCTATGTTTTAGGTATTTCAGGAGGCCAAGATTCGACACTAGCCGGGCGTCTTGCACAAATGGCAATAGAAGAATTAAGGCAAGAAACAGGTGATTTAAGTTATCAATTTATCGCAGTCAGATTACCTTATGCCGTTCAAATAGATGAAGCAGATGCTCAAATGGCACTTGACTTTATCAAGCCAGATAAACTGATCACCGTTAACATTAAAGAGTCAGTTGATGCTCAAGTGAGTGTTTTAAAAGAAGCAGGTATTAGTATTTCTGATTTTAATAAGGGAAACATCAAAGCACGTCAACGGATGATTACACAGTATGCTATTGCAGGAGAAACATCAGGAGTTGTGATAGGAACTGACCATGCGTCAGAAAATATTACCGGTTTTTTCACTAAATTTGGTGATGGTGGTTCAGACATCTTACCTCTTTTTCGTCTCAATAAAAGGCAAGGCAAAAGTCTTTTAAAAGAGTTAGGAGCAAATCCTGCCTTGTATGAAAAAGTGCCAACGGCAGATTTAGAAGATGATAAACCAGGTCTGTCAGATGAAGTGGCGCTAGGTGTTACTTATAACAATATTGATGATTATCTTGAAGGTAAAGAAATTAATCAAGATGCTCAAGCCAAAATTGAAGCTTGGTGGCAAAAAACACAACATAAGCGTCATTTACCCATTACAATTTTTGATGATTTCTGGAAATAAGATGATTAAAGAGGTTAGGAGAATGTTACCTAACCTCTTATTTTTTAAAAGTTTTAAAGATTATATGGGACTTTCATCTAATAGGTAATCATCAGTGTTAGTTATATTTTTAGAGAAATGGACAATTTAATTCTCAACTCAAAAAAATTTTCTTTTTTGCAGAGTTTTACTATTTATGATTGATTTGTTATAATATAGATTGCAGTTTAATATATTAAGGAGTTCATACAAGTGAAGAAATTCTTCCCCATTATAATGCTTTTAACACTATTATTTTCAGCCATTTCACCAGTTTTTGCAGATGAAACCACTGAAGATCTTGTAACGTTAGCAAGACAAGCTGGTTATGAAGTAGATGAAATTAATAAACCGAAAGCCTCTATTACAATGGATGCAGATACAGGTGAGATTTTATGGGCAGAAAATGCTGATGCCCAAAGAGATCCAGCCAGTATGTCTAAGATGATGACTCTTTATCTATTATTTGAAGAACTACAAAAAGGTGACTTAACCCTTGATTCTACTATTGTTGCCACAGAAACAGATCAAGCCATCAGTCAAATCTATGAAATTAGTAACAATAATATTGTTGCAGGTGTTGCCTATCCTATTAAGGATTTGATTACCATGACAGTTGTTCCTTCTTCAAATGTTGCAACTATAATGATTGCAAATTATTTGTCACAAAATAATGCTTCTGATTTTATTGACAAAATGAATGCTAAAGCAAAAGAGCTAGGTATGACGAATACTCAATTTAATAATGCCAGTGGTGCGGTAGCTTCTGCCTTTAATGGTTATTATAGTCCTGAGAGATACGATAATGAAGCAACCAATCTCACAACGGCAAAAGATTTTGCAACGCTTGCTTACCATTTTTTGAAGAATTTTCCAGAAATTGTAAATTATACTAATCAAACTAATGTAACGGTAATGACTGGAACACCATATGAGGATCATTTTATCTCTTATAATCATTCCTTACCTGGTGGTGCCTATCCTTTTGAAGGGGTTGATGGTCTTAAAACAGGGTCAAGTCCTTCAGCAGGTTTTAATGCAATGACAACAGCTAAACAAGGAGATAAACGCTTGATTGTTGTTGTTATGGGTGTTGGAGATTGGTCTGATCAAAATGGAGAGTTTTACCGTCACCCTTTCATAAATACCTTATTTCAACAAGGCTTTATAGAAGCGCAAAAAAGAGAAGAACTGGCACAGCAAACCACTGAAGAATCTTCTGATGATAACCAAATGACACAGGAAAATACTTTTTCTGAACAATCATCTTTTTCTCATCTGTTACCTGTTCTATTTATTGTTGGAACAGCTATTATTTCTCTTTTAGGTATACTTATTTATCTTCTAATCAAAGAAAAACATGAAAAAAGATAAGATAAAATAAAAAAAGTCATGGAAATGACTTTTTTTATTGAGTTCCTGTAGTTGTTTCTTCACTTACAACCGTTGTTTCTTGGATTTCTTCTTGGGTTGTTGTTTCCTCAGTAGTAGATTCTTCAGTAGTAGATTCTTCGGTTGTTGTTTCTTCAGTAGTTGTAAAGGTATTGGTATTGTAGCTTCCTCTTAGATAGAGAAAATCACCACTACGATATAATCCCGTTGGCATCTGCCAGTCTTCATTACCGTCTTGAGTCAGATAAGTCATCATATGACGATAAACTCTAGCAGCAATGTTCAGCCCATCACCATACACTGGTGTTAAACGGTCTCTATAGCCTGTCCAAACGGCCATAGCATACTGAGGGGTATAACCAACAAAGTTTTCATCAGGAGCCATGGTGCCAACCGAATAAGGATTGATGCCTAATCTTTCTTCAATAATGCTTAGTTCTTGATCAGTATAGTTAGAAGTACCCGTTTTACCAGCTTGATAAATTCCTGGTATAGCAGCTTCAGTTCCTGTACCATAGGTGAGAACTTTTTTCATCATATCAGTCATCATATAAGCAGTAGTCTCTTCCATAGCTTTACTACCACTATCCTCATAGGTTTTGACAGTACCATCGTTAAATTCAATTTTATTGATATATTGTGGTTTGTAATAGATACCACCATTAGCAAAGGCTGCATAGGCGGCTGCCATTTTCTCACTACTAGCACCGTATTGTGCTTCACCACTACTTGTATTACTAGAAATGGCATTAGAATAAAGCATTTGAGGATAGTTAATGTTAAGTTTTTCTAAAAAGTCTTGAGCTTTTTTTAAACCGGTTGCTTCTAGGGTTTTAACAGCAGGAACGTTTCGTGATTGGACAATAGCTGTTTGCATTGTCATCCAACCATAGTATTGTCTATCCCAGTTCAATAATTGATCTGAGGTACCTGGCCAATAATAAGGTGAGTCATTAAGTGACTGTGCTGTTGAAGTATACACTCTGTTTTCAATAGCAGGGGCATAAGCAGAGATAGGTTTCATAGTTGAACCCCAGTCTCTATCTGTTAAAACAGCTTGATTTGTTCCAAATGAGACATTAGGATCTTGATTACGACCACCCAATTGAGCAATGACTCTTCCGTTTGTTACATCAATAATGGTTGCCGCCACTTGGAATTCTGCATCAGGATAATTAACATAGGTATCTGAATTGTAAATATCCCAGAGGTAGCGTTGAGCATCTATGTCAACATTAGTGTACACTTTTAGACCAGCAGAAAAAATATCCTGTTGTGTTTCTTTTTCAACTTCTGCGATAACTTCTTTTAGATAGTTATCAAGATACTTGGGATAACTGCTATTTTCTCTTGCTTCTTGAAGACCATCAGTAACTGGTGTTGCTATGGCTTCTTCATACTCTTCTTTAGTAATATGTTTTAATTCATACATCTGTCCCAAAACAATGTCTCTTCTTGCCTGGGCTGCTTCTGGATTACCATAAGGATCATATTGACTTGGAGCTTGAGGAATTCCAGCTAAAAGAGCTAATTGAGCCACACTTAATTCGGTCAAATCTTTTCCAAAATAAGATTTGGCTGCAGTTAACATCCCGTAATTACCATTTCCCATGTATACCTTATTGATATAAAAGGTTAAGATTTCTTCTTTGGTATATTGTCTTTCCATCTGAAGAGCTAGCCAAGCTTCTTGAGCTTTTCTTTTCAATGTTTGGTCAGCTTCACTGGTTGAAAAATAAGCCAATTTAATTAACTGCTGATCAAGCGTTGATCCCCCTTGAGTTGTTGAACTCGTTAAATTGTGAAGGGCTGATCCAACAATACGATAAATATCAATTCCTCTATGATTAAAGAAACGATGATCTTCAATGGCAGTAATAGCATTAACTAAGCCAATAGGAATATTATCAGAAGACACACTTTCTCTTTTTTCAGACCCTAAGTCAGCAATAAGATTGTCGTTTTTATCAAATACCAAGCTTGAGCTAGTTGCATTGAGTTTTTCTTCTGACAAAGTAGGAGCACTACTAACGTAGTAAGCAAACAATAATCCACCAGCAATTATAGCCAAAATAACTAGACTGACACCAATGCTGATAGCATATTTTAAAAATTTAATAACTTTTTTCTTATTAATGGGAATCACCACCTAAAATAAAATGTTCAATAATATCTAAATAAGGAATTTGGGGAAAAGCCTGTGTTTCAATCTTAAAACCATTTTTTTTGATATAATCAAGAGGCATAGATTTACTGCCATTATCGATTTGATAAAAATCAACAAGGTAGGATGCAGGCAGATAGTAGGTTTCCTTAAGAGATGAGAAATGAAGAAGGACAAAGCAAATACCATCTTGTTCAATCACTTCTTTCATATGTTGGATTTGATGTCTATGGAAATTTTTCATAGGCATAGCTGTTTTTTGCCTAGTCTCCTTGGCTTCAAAATCGATATAATGTCCCTTATAGACACCAGAATAGTCAGTTGTTGAGGCTTGCCTAAAGTAAGCTTCAACAATTTTAGCTCGACTTCTTTGAGGATAATCGACTTTAACAATCTGAACTGGCGTGGGTTTTTTATGTATTACTGCCAGATGATGTGCTAGGTAGTAATTATTCGTACTATTTATTGCTGATTCAAAAGACATACCTCTGTTGGCAAAGTTAACAGTTTTTAGTGTCTGTTTTTTTGCAGTTGCCTTACGAATAAGCTTATGAGGATAGTTAACCATGAGACTCCTATACCTAGTTTTACTTATATGATAACATAAAGTACTAATATTATAACATATTTTTAAATAAGGAGACAAATGATGACTGTGATTCTTGTAACTGGCTATGGTGTATCAGAATTAGGGATTTTTAAAGATAATGATATTCGGATAAATATCATTAAAAAAGTAATAAAAAAAGATTTTATTGATTTTATAGGAGAAGGAGCAAGTTGGTTTGTTTTTACTGGTCGCTTAGGCTTTGAGTATTGGGCTTTAGAAGTTGCAAAAGAGCTACAAAAAGATAATGATTTCAAGATTGCAACGCTCTTTCCTTTTGAAAATCATGGACATCAGTGGAATGCTACCAATCAAGAAAAATTACAACAATTTAAAGCTGTTGATTTTCTAAAGTACAGCTTTCCTTATTACGAAAATCCTCAGCAATTGAGGCAATTTAATCATTATTTACTAAATAATACTAAAGGTGCTTATCTTTTTTATGATGAGGAAAAAAAGACAAATTTGGATTATCTATATCAGTTGATGAAAAAAGAAAAAGATTTTTTTATCCGCCAATTAACCTTTGAAAGACTTAATAATATTGTTGAAGACTTAGAGTAAATACTTGATTTTTTATCTAATTTTCGGTATGATTGAAATAATAGAGAATTTAATTATTCTTATAAATATAGAGATGTTTGGAGAAAGATATGGCAGGTATAAAATTAAGCCCTAAAGATATATTTGAACAAGAATTCAAAACAAGTATGCGTGGTTATGATAAGGATGAAGTCAATGAATTCTTAGATGATATTATTAAAGACTATGAAAACTTCATGGCTCAAATTCAGGCACTTCATAAAGAAAATGAAAAATTGAGAGAACAAGTGACTCAAAGTAAAATTGCAGAATCTTCTGCTGCCCACTCTGAGTTGTCACGCGTTTCAACTTCAGCAACCAATTTTGACATTCTAAAACGAATTAGTCGACTTGAAAAAGAAGTATTCGGAAAACAAATTATCGAATAATTTAAACATTAAAATGTACCAATAGTGTACAATACTTTGCAATTTTTGGATAATCGCATGATTTTTATAAATTATGAGGAAAGTCCATGCTAGCACTGGCTGTGATGCCAGTAGTGTTTGTGCTAGGTGAAACAATAAGCCTAGGGATGTTTTTAACATTACGGCGACCCAAATAGCTAAGTCTCAGATATGCTAAAGTAGGTCTGAAAGTGCCACAGTGACGTAGTTTTTGTGGAAACGCAAAAAATGGAACGCGGTAAACCCCTCAAGCTAGCAACCCAAACTTTGGTCGGGGCACGAGATAGATGGAAACAGAACGTACTATCTTGACTGTTTAACAGTAGACAGATGATTATCGAAAAAGACAAGACCTAGTTGTCTTTGGAACAAAACATGGCTTATAGAAAATTGCATAATAGGTTAGACTAGCTTATGCTAGTCTTTTATTTAATATAAAAAGAGGAATCATGAAAAAACAATTTGAATTGATCGCGACTTGTGCGGCTGGATTAGAAGCAGTAGTTGGAAAAGAAATTAGAAATTTAGGGATAAGTTGCCAAGTTGAAAATGGTCGTGTTCGTTTTTCTGGTGATTTAAGAACAATCATTGAAACCAATCTTTGGCTTAGGGCAGCAGACCGCATCAAAATTATTGTTGGCGAATTTTCCGCAAAAACTTTTGAAGAATTATTTCAAGGCGTTTATGCTCTTGATTGGGAAAATTATTTACCTTTAGGCGCACGTTTTCCTATTTCAAAAGCAAAATCCGTCAAGTCAAAACTGCATAATGAGCCAAGTATTCAAGCCATTTCTAAAAAAGCAGTTGTTAAAAAATTACAAAAACATTTTCACAGGCCAGAACATGTGCCATTGATGGAAACGGGTGCAGAGTTTAAAATTGAAGTCTCTCTTTTAAAAGATAAGGCAACGATAATGATTGATACAACAGGTTCAAGCTTGTTTAAGAGAGGTTATCGTGTTGATAAAGGTGGCGCCCCCATCAAAGAAAATATGGCAGCAGCGATTATTATGCTTAGTAATTGGTATCCTGATAAACCTTTTATTGACCCGACTTGTGGTTCAGGAACATTTTGTATTGAAGCAGCCATGATTGGAATGAATATTGCTCCTGGTTTTAACCGCGACTTTGCTTTTGAATCTTGGGATTGGGTTGATAAAACCCTTATTCAATCGGTTCGTGATGAGGCGGATTTAAAAGCGAATTATGATATTGAGCTTGATATTTCAGGTTTTGATATTGACCATCGCATGATAGAAATAGCCAAACAAAATGTCATTGAAGCTGGTTTTGCAGATGTCATTAAATTGAAACAAATGCGTCTTCAAGACCTACATACCAATAAATTAAACGGTGTTATCATCTCAAATCCACCTTATGGGGAGCGATTAATGGATGACGAATTAGTGACAAAATTGTATAATGATATGGGGAAAACGTTTCATCCATTAAAAACATGGAGTAAATTTATCCTCACTAGTGATGAAAACTTTGAAACAAAATATGGCAGTCAGGCAGATAAAAAACGTAAACTATATAATGGTACTTTAAAAGTAGATTTGTATCAATTTTTTGGAGAACGTGTTAAGCGGACTGTAGAATAGAAGAGGTGATTTTTTTGTCAAATAAAAATGATGATATTAGAGATGATAAGAATTTGGATTTTGACGATGCCAAAAATATGACGGTTGAAGAAGCTATTCGTAAGGATTCAGAAATTAAAGCTGGCATTGATGAAAATGATAATATTTTAGATAAATATATTAAACAACATCGTGATGAGGTTGGAAAACATAAATTCGAAAGTAAAATTCAAGCCTCTCAAGATGATCTAAAAGAAATAGATGACTTCATTCAAGAAAAAAGAGAAGAAATTAATCAAGAAGAAGAAACAAATTTTTCTCAAGAAACGATTGCTTTTGACCATATAGAGCCAGAAGAGTTTGAGGAGTCAGATGATATTATTTTTGATGAAACAAAGAAGTCCTCAAGTAAAAAAGGTCTTATAATCGGTAGTCTAATCGCTTTATTAATAGCTGTCTTTGCTTTTGGCTATGTTTTAAATAATCTAAATAGCCCATCTACCGATGACAAAGAACCTACTGTAGCAAAAGAAACCGATACTTCAAAAGCTAAAGAGGAAGATATTAAAGCATTTGATGACTTATATGCTGGCTTTTTTGTCGATAAAGAAATGACAAAACCTAAAAATAGTGAATTTGAACGTCTTTCTGAGCTAGAAAAAGTTTTAAATAATTTAAAAGGAACGTCTACTTACGCAGATAAAAAAGAAAAATATGACTCTTTGAAAAAAGCCATTGATGCGATAAAAGTGGTTAATGACCAATTCACAGAACCTGCTATAGTTGATGGTGAAAAGATTTCTCGTAATATTAAAGACTCTGCCAATTTTGATGCTATATCTACGACTATGTTAAATACTGGAAAAGCAAATCTTGACAATGTCTTACAATCTGCAGTATCAGAGGGTCGTCAACAATTAACGCAGAAGGCCGAAAAAGAAAAAGTAGCCTCAGCAAATCAAGCAGCTTCTGAAGCACCGGCACCACAACCTTCAAACGGTTCAGCAAATAGTGTCCCACCTGCCCCAGCAGCACCTGCTACAAATAATGCGATTGTTACTAATAATGCAGCCTCATTATATGGTATTACTAATTATGATCCAGCTAGTTTGCAACGTGACTTGAGCCGAGTGCCTTATAATAACGATGTGATTGCTGATGTTAATAATCCTTCTTGGGTGTTTAATGATGGCATTTTAGAAAGAATAGTGGCCGTAGCACAAGAAAGAGGTCTTATTTCAGGTAATAATTATATATTAGAACGTGTTAATATTATTAATGGTAATGGTTACTATAATATGTTTAAGCCAGATGGCACGTACTTATTCTCGATTAATGCTAAAACAGGTTACTTTGTGGGGAATGCCCCTGGAAGAGCAGATGATCTTGATTATTAAATAAGGAAAAACACTTCAACGCTGTTGAAGTGTTTTCTATATGAGTAAACAATTTTAGGATGGTCATTAAGCCAATTTTTCAAGCCAATCTTTGGCTTTTTTTAATGCGTCTAAATTAATTTCATGGCTATTGACCCAGAAAGTATCGACATTAGCACCACGCTTTTCAAACTGTTCTACGACATTACGACTGTCTTCTAAGGAACAGATAGGGTCTTCTTCCCCCATAGAAATAAAGACATGAGTGTTTTCTTTTAACTGTGTTAAATGCTCAGTATCTACAGGATACATTGGTGCAAATAAGATACCCTTATGAAAAGGTGTATGATCAGCCAATAGCAGATTAATAGCCATATTGGAACCATTTGAAAAACCAACTAAAACAACATCTTGTAAATCAAATTGATAGTTTTCTGCCATTTCTTCAATAAATTTTCGAATGACACCACCACGATAATTAAGATCATCAACGTCATATAGACCTTCTTCTAATCGTTTAAAAAATCGTAAAGCACCATATTCATTAACCTCACCACGTAAGCTCAAAATAGAAGCTTCAGGATTAAGGAATTCAGCTATTGATAATAAACTATATTCATCGCCACCCGTTCCATGAAGTAAAACTAAAACAGGTGCCTTTTTAGATCCTTTTTTAAAAATATGTTCCATTGATTTCTCCTAAGGTCTTTTTAATTCAGTAAACTTACCTAGTTGTGCATATGTTATACCAGCCAAACGACTCATAGGTTGTAAGTTTTCAGGAATCACATAAGTATTTTGATAGACAGCTTCGTCTAGATGGTAATGAAGTACTTTTAATAACATTAAATCCGAAATAATCTCATTAGCTTCATTTTTTATTTCAATATGATCATAAAGAATTGTTTCAAATCTTGTTTTAGCTTCATTGACTCCCGGTGTTTTAATAGCAATAGAAGGAGCAAGTGTCATACCTGTAGCTTCTAATTCGCTTTCTTCATAAGGAAGTTGGATAGCTGCTTGATTAACCATTGATAGATTATCAAGACTGACACTGTGAATAACTGCCTCTTTTTGTTCAAGAATGTTTCTTGCGGTATCTTTCATTTGACCATTCACTTGTTGAATACTCACTGATAAAATAGCCGGTCTATGAGAAACAATATTATAAAAACTAAAAGGGGCTAGATTAACAACGCCATTTTTTGACACGGTTGAAACAAAAGCTATAGGTCTTGGAATAACACTACCAATCAAAATCTTGTATTGTTCTTTATCGCTTAATGCTTCTTTAGCAATAGAAATCATTCAATTTCATCCTTAAATTCTAGAGGTTTCAAGTGTGCTCTAATCGCTTCACGGCGTTTTTCATACATATTAGGAAGTTGTAATTCTCTACCTAAAAATTCGTATTCCTCATCAACAGTCATACCAGGTCCGTCAGTAGCAAATTCAAAGATAACTTTACCTGTTTCACGAACATAAATTGATTTGAAGTATTTGCGGTCTCTAACAGATGTAACATTGTAGTCTTTTTGAATAAGGAATTCACGCCAAGCTAATTCAGTTTCATCATCTGGTAATGACCAAGCAATATGGTGAACAGTACCAGGTCCCCAAGCACCACGATCATAAGAGGTATTAGGAACAACTAAATCATGTTTTTCCATACCAACTGTTTGAAGACGATAAGCATCATCATTTTCAGTTAGGTCATCTAATCCCATAAATTCTTTTAGAAAATCGCGGCTACCAGATGGGTCATTTGAAAGGAGCATAGCACCGTGGAAACCAATGATATCAGGTTTATCAGCAGCTTCGCCAGATTCAACCATAGCCAAATCTAAACCATGAATATCTTGGAAGTAAAGAGCATTGTATTCAAACCAAGGTTTTTCTTCAACCACAACGTTGTTGTTGGTAAGACGTTTTTTCCAAAAATCAAGTGAACCTTTAGGAATTCTAAAAGCAATACGTCCAACTTGACCACTTCCTTTTTCACCAGGTTCAGCATTTTCCCATGGGAAGAAAGTAATTAGTGTGCCTTGATCATAATTTTGGTTTGAGAAATAAAGATGATAAACACTAGGGTCATCAAAATTGACTGTTTGTTTCACCAATCTTAATTTTAAAAGACCACGATAAAAATCTAAGTTTTCTTGAGCGCTACCGACAATAGCAGTAATGTGATGAATACGTTTAATTGCTTCCATGATAAATAATCTCCTTTTGATTAATGACGTTTTGTGTTGAATGGACGAATAGTATTTTCAATCATTTCTCTTTGTGACTCTAAAAATGGTGGTAAAGAAAGAATTTCTCCTAATGTTTCATAAGGTTCATCGGTTGCAAATCCAGGACCATCGGTTGAAATTTCAATCAGGATGTGACCAACTCTTGCATAAAGTGCTTCAAAGTAGAAACGGTCAACAAGACCAGAGTTCATAATGTTGAGAGTTTCATATTTTTTAGCCCAATGGCGAATAGCTTCACCATCTTTAACACGGAATGAAACGTGGTGAACTTCTCCGTAACCTTGCACTTCTTGATTACTTTCAGTATCTTTTCTAAGAATAACTTGGCCACCATGACCACCTTCACCAACTTCTAAGAGAGTGTAGTCATCACCTTCTTCAGCGATTCTCATCTCATAGACTTGCATGAGAAAATCTTTAAAGTCATCATAATAGCTAACCGTAATTTCTATAGGACCTAAACCATAAATGGCTTTATCTGTTGGAACCGGACCTTCTTTCCAAGGTTGTCCACCAGCAACACCTTTATTATGTTCGTCAGAAACGAGTTGGTAGCGTTGACCATCTTCTTCTTCAAAAGGAAGAGCTTTATGTCCTAATAAATCAATGATTCCATCATTTTTAACGCCAAATTCTTTAAAACGTTCCAAGTAGTATTCTAAAGCAGCATCATTTGGAACACGAAAACCAACTCGTGTGATAGAATTTGTTCCTCTAATACCTTTAGGATTGTCTGGGAAATCAAAGAAGGTCATATCAGTACCAGCTGATCCTAAGTCATCTGCAAAGAAAGTATGGTAAGTATGAATATCATCTTGGTTCACTGTTTTTTTAACCAAACGCATTCCTAAAATGTCTGTAAAGAATTTATAGTTACGTTCAACATCGTCTGTCATTGCAGTAACATGGTGAATACCAATTAAGTTAGTGTCTGTCATAATTTTCCTCTTTCGTTATTTCAATTTCGAAATATTTAGTAATAGATTAAGTGCCTATAAGCACTCGAATCATTTAGCAACTAGATAATTTTTTTAAAAGATCATTTAATGTTTTGATTTCATCATCTTCTAAATTATGAAATAGTTTTGTTAGCATCTCAGCATGCTTTGGAAAAGATGATGCAATTAGTTCTTCACCTTCAGATAATAAATAAACTTGGGTAATACGTTTATCTTCAGGATTTGTTCTACGTTCAACTAATTTCTTTTGACAAAGCTTATCTAAGGTATATGTTGTACTGCTGTTTGCGACTAAAATTCTTTCCTTAATTTCTTGCATTGTTTTAGGACCTTTATGGTATAACAATTCTAAAACAGCAAACTCACTAGAATTTAAGTCATAAGCTTGTACGTCATGTTTAACAGCTTGCTCAAATTTATCAGATATTCTTTTTAAACCAATAAATGTTTTTAAAGCTAACTCTTGACGTGTCATATTCCCTCCTTTATTTAAAATTCGAAATAATTTTATCAGAGAAAAAGGCACTTGTCAATCGTTTTGCTCTAAAAACTTAAAATAATTTAAAATCGAAATAAAAAAGCAAACGTTAAACCAATTAGGATATGTTTTATTTTTTATTTCGATGGATTTTATAACATTAGATGATGTGACGTTCAAAAGGATCGTCCGAAATGCCTCTTGATAAAATCAGTTTCGACCATTCCTTAGCAGAAAATAAACTGTGGTCTTTGTAGTTTCCACAAGATTCAATAGTAGTACCTGGAACATCTTCCCAAGAAACGCTATCAGCAATCTCTTCTAAGGATGCTTTAATCACTTTAGCAATATCTGTGGTAGTATGTTCACCCCACACAATCATATGAAAACCAGTACGACAACCAAATGGTGAACAATCAATCATTCCATCCATTTGTTTTCTAATCAGTTTTGCTAATAAATGTTCAATAGTATGAAGTCCTGAGGTTGGAATAGCATCTTCATTTGGTTGAACTAAGCGAATATCATAATTACTAATAACATCCCCTTTAGGCCCAACTTCTGTAGAAATTAAACGAACATAAGGTGCTTTAACAATAGTATGGTCAAGCTCAAAGCTTTCAACAATAACATCTTTAGTCATAATTTCCTCCTTTTACTCTTCTTTAATCATACCATATTTTTTTCTTATCTGTTGTATTTTTGGATTGTGAAAAATCTCTTTTTATGGTAAACTATAATAGGTTTTCATAAGAAAATCGAATAAATAAAATTTAAAAATTGAGGTATAAACATGACAAACATTTTTATAATGATTGCTTGTGCCCTCATTGGTTTGGTTATTGGTTATGTAGCAATTTCAGCAAAAATGAAATCTGCTAAAAATGCTGCAGAACTAACTCTTTTAAATGCAGAACAAGATGCTGTTAATTTACGTGGTAAGGCTGAAGAAGAAGCCAATCACATCAGAAAAACGGCAGATCGTGAAAGTAAAGCTTATAAAAAAGAATTACTTATAGAAGCTAAAGAAGAGGCTAGAAAATATCGGGAAGAAATTGAACAAGAGTTTAAGTCTGAAAGACAAGAACTTAAACAAATGGAAAATCGTTTAAGTGAACGTGCTTCAACTCTTGATCGCAAAGATGAAAATTTAACAAGTAAAGAAAAAACACTTGATTCGAAAGAGCAAAGTCTTTCTGATAAATCTAGACATATTGATGAGCGTGAGCAAGCAGTTGCTGCTTTGGAACTTAAAAAGACTGAGGAATTAGAAAAAGTGGCTTCTCTTAGTCAAGAAGAAGCTAAGGAAATCATTCTCGCAGAAACAGAGAAAAATCTGACACAAGATATTGCTAATCGCATTCGTGAGGCAGACAGAGAAGTCAGAGATCGTGCTGATAAAACAGCTAAAGAATTGTTATCTCAAGCCATGCAACGTCTAGCTGGTGAGTATGTGACAGAACAAACCATTACATCTGTTTCTCTGCCAGATGATAGCATGAAGGGGCGTATTATTGGTCGTGAAGGTCGTAATATCCGCACACTTGAAAGCTTAACTGGAATTGATGTGATTATTGATGATACACCAGAAGTGGTTGTCCTATCAGGATTTGATCCTATTCGTCGTGAAATTGCTAGAACGACTCTTGAAGTCTTGATTCAAGATGGCCGAATTCATCCAGCCAGAATTGAAGAATTGGTTGAGAAAAATCGTCTAGATATTGATAATCGTATTCGTGAATATGGTGAGGCAGCTGCCTATGAAATTGGTGCCCTTAACATGCACCCAGATTTGATTAAAATTATGGGTCGCTTGCAATTTCGTACCAGCTTTGGGCAAAATGTCCTTCGCCACTCGATTGAAGTTGGTAAGCTGGCTGGACTTCTTGCTAGTGAAATGGGTGAAAATGAAGCACTGGCCCGTCGCGCTGGTTTTATGCATGATATCGGAAAAGCGATTGACCGCGAAGTTGAAGGTAGCCATGTCGAGATTGGTATGGAGCTTGCTCGTAAATATAAAGAGCATCCAGTCGTTGTCAATACTATTGCTAGTCACCACGGAGATGTTGAACCTGAAAGTGTTATTGCTGTTTTAGTAGCAGCTGCTGATGCCTTAAGTTCAGCTCGTCCAGGTGCTCGTAATGAATCAATGGAAAACTACATCAAACGATTACGCGATTTAGAAGAAATTGCAAATGGTTTTGATGGTGTTCACCATAGTTTTGCCCTACAAGCAGGTAGAGAAATTAGAATTATGGTCCAACCAGAAAAGATTTCCGATGATGAAGTGACTATCTTAGCGCACAAGGTTCGTCAAAAGATTGAAAATAATTTGGATTACCCTGGAAACATTAAAGTAACGGTTATCCGTGAATTAAGAGCGATAGATTACGCAAAATAACAGACTAAAAAGACTTGGGAATTTCCCAAGTCTTTTTGATTAGTAATATAATAATTCTTTAGAGGTTTTGGTAAAGAGTTCAAAACCATTCTTTGTCACATGGCCACAATCTTCGATGCGAACACCAACTTTACCAGGAATATAGATGCCAGGTTCAACAGAGAAACACATGCCTTCAACAATAGTCATATCATTGCCTGCCATAATAGAAGGAAATTCATGAACACTCATGCCAATACCATGACCAAGACGGTGATTAAAGTATTCACCATAACCAGCTTTTTCAATAATATCACGAGCAGCAGCATCCACTTGACTAGCTGTTACCCCTGGTTTGATGAAATCAATGGCAGCCTGTTGCGCCTCACGACAAAGCTCGTAGATATCTTTTTTAAATTGGTCTGGTTTTCCTACCGCAACTGTTCTTGTCATGTCACTGGTATAACCAAGTGCCTCAACACCAAGGTCAAACAATAATAAAGAATCGTTTTCGATTTTATTTGTCCCAGGAATACCATGAGGATTAGCAGCATTATTACCTGTTAAAACAAGAGTGTCAAAACTCATTTTTTGGATGCCTTGTTTTTTCATACCAAATTCGATTTGACTAATGATATCTGCTTCTGTTGTGTCAAGTGAAATATTATCAAAACCAATTTGCACGGCTTTATCAGCATAATCACCAGCAACAAACATTTTTTCAATTTCATCAGCTGATTTAATTAAACGCATTTGATTGATAGTTGGTGTCAGATCAACAAATTCTCCAGTAAAGACTGTTTCAAAACCTCTTAGTTTTGTAATATTTAAGTTTTCAAATTCAACAGCTATTTGAGGATAGTCTGTTTTGGGAAGAATAGCTTTCATTTTTTGCCATGGTTGTTCAGAGTCAACATAACCAACAACAGGAAAGTCTAGCACTTCTTCAGCACGTTTAGCATCTAACTGTGGAAGAAAAAGCAGAGGTTTTTTATCCGCAAATAAAAACAAGAACATTAAACGCTCATGAGGATCACTGTAAAAACCTGTTAAATAATTGATAGATACTGGATCAGAGACGATGGCAACATTGATCATTTTTTCTGATAGGGTATTAGTAAGTTGTTTAATTTTTGTCATTTTGTTCACCTTTCTTTTTCTTATATTCTTCCAAAAAAAAGCTAAAAAAGCAAGATAAAATGTCAATTTGCTGAAAAAAAGACAGCAATTTGACTAAAAAAATATTTTTATGGTTGAAAGTGTTTTCAAATAGTGCTAAAATATTCTTGAAAGCGTCATTTTCAAAAAGAAAGGAAGTACTATGAATGAATACTGATGATACTATCACGATTTATGATGTTGCGCGTGAAGCAGGTGTGTCAATGGCCACTGTGAGCCGTGTTGTAAATGGTAATAAAAATGTAAAAGAAAATACTAGAAAAAAGGTACTAGAAGTTATTGAACGACTAGATTATCGTCCTAATGCTGTTGCTCGTGGCTTAGCAAGTAAAAAGACAACAACTGTTGGGGTCGTGATTCCGAATATTTCAAATAGTTATTTTTCCATTTTAGCTAAAGGAATTGATGATATTGCAACAATGTACAAGTACAATATTGTTTTAACCTCTAGTGATGAAGATGATGATAAAGAAATTAGTGTTGTTAATACACTCTTTTCTAAACAAGTTGATGGTATTATTTTTATGGGTCATCACCTCACTGAAAAAATTCGTGCGGAATTTTCAAGAACAAGAACACCCATTGTACTTGCAGGCACAGTTGATTTAGAACACCAATTACCAAGTGTTAATATCGATTATCGTAAGGCTGTTCAAGAAGTAACCGATATTTTAGCTGAAAATCATCAAGAAATTGCTTTTATATCAGGACCACTGGTTGATGATATCAATGGTAAAATTCGTTTAAAAGGTTATAAGGATAGTCTGAAAAAAAATAAAATACCTTTTAAAGAAGGACTCGTATTTGAAACAAAATATAATTACGAGGATGGTTTCCAATTAGCTAGTCGTATTATGACATCTGGTGCTACAGCAGCTTATGTCGCAGACGATGAATTAGCTGCAGGACTTTTAAATGGTTTGTTTGCAGCAGGTAAAAAAGTTCCTGAAGACTTTGAAATTATCACTAGTAATGACTCACCTATTACCAAATATACTCGTCCAAACATGAGTTCAATCAGTCAACCTATTTATGACTTAGGTGCAGTTAGTATGAGAATGTTGACGAAAATTATGAATAAAGAAGAATTGGAAGAAAAAGAGATTATTCTTAATCATGGGATTAAGAAACGTCAAACAACAAAATAGATTTTAATTTTAAATGTAAAAAGCTTTGCTTGGTCAGTTTATCACCAGGCAAAGCTTTTTATTAATACTTTTTTTTATAAGTAAACATAGCTAAACGATTATTAAAAAGGTAAATGATTGGAATAAGTAGTTTTTTAAGACCGGGTAGCCATTTTTTAAACTCATCAGTAAAATTGATATAACCAATTTGTTTTAACTTGGGATTAAGTTCGGTGATTTCTTTTCCGTTGGTTATGCCAAAAAAATATTGGGCATTTGTTTTTTTAACGGCTTTGTTCATATGTGCTTTTTTAACCACAGCTTTTGGTGTACAGTCTAAATGCAGTACAAATTCGTCGAAATGGTCTGTTAAAAGATTTAAAAAGAATTTAACTTCTTCAGGTTTGAAGTACATGATAACTCCTTCAGAGATAATTAACAGTTTTTCACCATTTGGATGAATCTCATCAACCCAACTAGGGTCAGTTGCTGATTTTGGAATAAATGTCACCCGATCACTTTCTTCAAAAAATTGTTTACGAATAGCAATGACATCGGGAAAATCAAGATCATACCAGTGAATTTTACCATTGTCTAGACGATTGAAACGTGTGTCTAAACCAGAACCAATGGAAACAATATGACAGGTGGGATATTGTTTAATAAATTTACTAATTTCATCATCCATCACTTTTGCCCGAGAAAGAATGCCATAATAATTTTTCATATCATTTTCAAGTTTTGAAAAATCATAATCAATTTTTTCAATCATCTCTGCTGATTTTTTATCGTTTAAGATAGAATTGTCAGAATGGTAGTCTCTTGCTCTAACATCTAAAGTGATGAGCATGGTTTCCATTACGCCTGTTAAGTTTATCTTCATAAGAATTCTCCTATTAAAAAAATCTATATTTAAAAATATTATATCATCATAAAAAACTTAGGAAAAGGTTTTATTGCTTGATTTATCAATAAATTGTTATTTTTGAAAAAATATCGTTTAACAATTACAGGATGAAAAATAAAATAAAATAAGATATAATAGGTCTATGAAAGTATTATTGTATTTAGAGGCAGAAAATTACCTCAGAAAATCAGGTATTGGACGTGCCATTAAACATCAAGAAAAAGCCTTGACAATGGCTAATCAATCCTATACAACAGATATCAATGACACTTATGATTTAATTCATATGAATACCTATGGTTATAAAAGTTGGCAATTAATGAAAAAGGCTCAAAAACAAGGTAAAAAAGTTATCATGCATGGGCATTCTACTGAGGAAGATTTTAGAAATTCTTTTATATTTTCTAATCTCATAAGTCCCTTGTTTAAATGGTATCTTTGTCAATTTTACAAAAAAGCTGATGCGATTATTACACCAACAGAGTACTCAAAGAAATTAATTAAAAACTATGGGATTAAAACACCTATTTTTGTTTGTTCAAATGGTATTGACTTAAAAAAATATGGCAAAAACCCTAAAAAAGAAGCAGCCTTTAGAGATTACTTTAACATTGAATCTAATGAAAAGGTGATTATGTGTGCAGGTCTTTATTTCAAACGAAAAGGCATTGAAGATTTTGTCAAAGTGGCTGAAAAACTTCCTAATGTTCGTTTTATTTGGTTTGGTGAAACAAATAAATGGGTTGTCCCACATTCTGTTAGAAGGATTGTGACAAAAAATCATCCTAAAAATGTGACCTTTGCTGGCTATATTAAAGGTGATATTTTTGAGGGTGCAATGACAGGGAGCGATGCTTTCTTTTTCCCTAGTAAAGAAGAGACAGAAGGTATTGTTGTTTTAGAATCTCTAGCAAGTAAGCAACAAACAATTCTTCGCGACATTCCCGTCTATGACAGTTGGCTAACTGAGGATGCCGTAGAATTTGCAAAAGATGTTCCAGGGTTTGTTGCAGCTATTCAAAAGGTTTTGGATGGAAAGAGTCACAAAGAAGAAGCAGGATACAAAGTTGCTGAGGCAAGAAGTATTGATAAAATTGGTCAAAGACTTGTATCTATTTATGAGAAAGTGATGGTGCTAAAATAATGAGAATAGGTCTTTTTACGGACACCTACTTTCCTCAAGTATCAGGTGTTGCAACAAGTATTTACACTTTAAAAACAGAATTAGAAAAATTAGGTCACGACGTTTATATTTTTACAACAACTGATAAACATGTTAAGCGTTTTGAAGACCCAACGATTATCCGCTTACCAAGCATCCCTTTTGTATCATTTACAGATCGTCGCATTGTTTATCGTGGTCTTTTTTCAGCCTATAAAATTGCTAAAAAGTATGATATTGAAATCATTCATACGCAAACTGAGTTTGGAATGGGGCTGTTGGGGAAAATGGTAGGTAAAGCCTTGAGAATCCCTGTTGTTCATACCTACCATACACAATATGAAGATTATGTTGGCTATATTGCCAAAGGAAAAGTGATTAGACCAAGCATGGTCAAATACATTGTTCGTGGTTATCTCAATGATCTAGATGGTGTGATTTGTCCAACTAGAATTGTCTATAACATCTTAGATGGCTACGATATTAAAATACCTAAACAAATTATTCCAACAGGAATTAAGTTGGACCAATTTGTTAATAGAGAAGTTTCTCAGGACTCAATTTGTTCCCTACGAGAAGAATTAGGAATTTTACCAGATGAAACCATGCTTCTTAGTTTATCTCGAATTTCCTATGAAAAAAATATTCAAGCTATTATCCTACAATTTCCTCTCGTGTTAGCTGAAAATGATAAGGTTAAATTAGTGATTGTAGGTGATGGTCCTTATTTAGACAATTTGAAAGATTTAGTTAATCAACTTGGTATTTATGATCATGTTATATTCACTGGAATGGTTAACCATGAAGAGACTGTCCGCTACTACAAATCATCTGACTTCTTTATTAGTGCCTCAACTAGTGAAACACAAGGATTGACCTATATTGAAAGTTTAGCCAGTGGAAAACCAGTGATTGCTCATGGCAATCCCTATCTTGATGACTTAATCAATGACAAAATGTTTGGCACTCTTTATTACAGAGAAACAGACTTATCAGATGCTATTTTGGATGCTGTCATTAATACCCCTGAAATGAATCCAAACCGCTTAAGAGATAAGCTTTGTGAAATTTCAGCTGAGGAATTTGGTAAATCTGCTTATGCTTTTTATCAAGATATTATCATTGCAAAAAAAATGACTACAAAAGAAAAGCTCTCCTTATCTGTTGAAGGTAGCAAAACAGATACATCTATCAAATTAGTTAAAAATACCATGTCATTGCCTGTAAAAGCAATTAAATTAACCGCAAAAACATCAGTTAAAGTTGTTAAAACACGTAAAAAAATTGTCAATCGTATTAGAGATTTTTTAGATTAAGGGGCTTGAAATATTTATAAATCATGCTATAATGTCACATAGAGACACGTTTTATCTCATCCTTTCTTTCTAGAGAGCGCTTGGTGCTGAAAAAGCGTAAGAAAAGAGGTAAAATACTACTCTGTATCTTTTTATGAAAACATAAAACGGTGGCCACGATATAGCCAATTAGAGGTGTAGAGTTTTTCTACATAAACTAAGGTGGAACCACGTTACGACGTCCTTTTGGATGTCGTTTTTTTTGTTTTAATAAAAACATATCTATTTATATTAAAAGGAGAATCAAATGATTAATATTACTTTCCCTGATGGTGCCGTCCGTCAATTTGAATCAGGAGTAACTACTTTTGAGATTGCTCAATCTATCAGTAACTCACTTGCTAAAAAAGCCTTAGCGGGTAAATTCAATGGTAAATTGATTGATACGACAAGAAAGATTGAAGAAGATGGTAGCATTGAGATTGTGACGCCAGATCATGAAGACGCTCTTGATATTTTACGCCATTCAGCAGCTCACTTATTTGCACAAGCAGCGCGTCGTCTGTTCCCTGAAATTAAATTAGGTGTTGGACCTGCCATTCAAGACGGTTTTTACTATGATACTGACAATGAAGCTGGACAAATTTCAAATGAAGATTTGGAAGCCATTGAAGCTGAAATGAGAAAAATCGTTAAGGAAAATTTCCCAAGCATTCGTCAAGAAGTTTCTAAAGATGAAGCGCGTGAAATCTTCAAAAACGACCCTTATAAATTGGAATTGATTGAAGAACATTCAGAAGATGAAGGTGGTTTGACCATCTATACTCAAGGAGAATACGTTGATTTATGTCGTGGTCCTCATGTTCCTTCAACCGGACGGATTCAAGTTTTCCAATTATTAAATGTAGCGGGCGCATATTGGCGTGGTAACAGTGACAATGCCATGATGCAAAGAATTTATGGAACAGCTTGGTTTGATAAAAAAGACTTAAAAGCTTACCTTAAGATGCGTGAAGAAGCTAAAGAAAGAGATCATCGTAAACTTGGGAAAGAACTTGATTTATTTATGGTTGACCCAGAAGTAGGACAAGGTCTACCATTTTGGCTACCTGACGGTGCCACTATTCGTCGTACGGTTGAGCGTTATATTACTGATAAAGAAATTGCTTCAGGCTATCAACATGTTTATACACCCGTTATGGCTAATGTCGAATTTTATAAAACATCAGGTCACTGGGACCACTACCATGAAGATATGTTTCCACCAATGGATATGGGTGAGGGAGAACAATTAGTGCTTCGTCCAATGAACTGTCCACACCATATCCAAGTTTATCGTAACCATGTTCATTCTTATCGTGAATTACCAATTAGAATTGCTGAACTTGGGATGATGCACCGTTATGAAAAATCGGGTGCTCTATCTGGGTTACAACGTGTGCGTGAAATGACTCTTAACGATGGTCATATCTTTGTTGCACCTGAACAAATTCAAGAAGAATTTAAGAAAACCTTGCAACTCATCATTGATGTTTACCGTGATTTTAATCTGACTGACTATAGCTTTAGATTATCTTACCGTGACCCTAATGACAAGGAAAAATATTTTGATAATGATGAGATGTGGGAAAAAGCCCAAACCATGCTAAAAGCGGCAATGGATGATATGGCACTTGACTACTATGAAGCTGAAGGTGAAGCAGCCTTTTATGGTCCTAAGCTAGATATCCAAGTAAAAACTGCTTTGGGTAATGATGAGACATTATCAACCATCCAACTTGATTTCTTGTTGCCAGAGCGTTTTGATTTAGCTTATACTGGTGCTGACGGAGAAGCACATCGTCCCGTTATGATTCATAGGGGTGTGGTGTCAACAATGGAGCGTTTCACTGCCTACTTAATTGAAACCTATAAAGGAGCCTTTCCAACTTGGTTAGCACCAACTCAAGTGACTGTTATTCCAGTATCAAATGATGCTCATACTGATTATGCTTGGCAAGTCGCTAATCAATTGAAAGAAAAAGGTGTGCGTGTGGTGGTTGATGAGCGTAATGAAAAAATGCAATACAAGATTCGTCAAAGCCAAACACAAAAAATTCCTTATCAATTGATTGTTGGTGATAAAGAAGTAGAAGCTAATCTCGTTAACGTGCGTCGTTATGGTAGTAAAGAAACACACACAGAAGAAGTGGCAACATTTGTTGCTAACATTCTGGCAGATATTGCTAACTATTCTCGTGTAGATTAATCAACTAGCCTAGAAATATTTTCTAGGCTTTTTAATTAGTCATTTGCTAAAATCTTCAAAATGGTATTTAATATTAGTAAGTAAGAGATGGCATTGTTAAAGGAGTATAAGATGTCGACAGAAGTTTCAAAAGATATAGAAGAGCAATTGATTAAAGACGGTTGGTCTAAACAATTGATTCTACAAATGAAAAAAGACGGTCAGGTCTTTTTAGATGTTAGGGTGGGTTCGCCAATGTTTATGTCTTTATGGCATCAAACACTTCAACTGACATCTGATAAAAAAGCTTGTTTAGAGATCTTTTTAAATCATATTGGCCTAACTGAAGATGATATCAAAATAGATAGTGCTAGCGTTAAAACGTCACTGGAAAAATTTTCACCAGTATTAAGACCTGATCATGACTTTTGGAAAAGTCTAGCCCAAACGGTTTCAACAGCATTTCCAGAAAATGAATTACGTCAAAAAACACCTCTTGGAAGACAAATTCATCAGCTCAGATATCTCATATCAGGACAACAAGCCCAGTGGATTAGAGATCATATAAAGACTGATAAAATGACCGACCAAGAGGCTTTGGCAGTCTTTTTAAAAGATAAAAAAGAGCAATCATGGTTTCCCTTAGGTTATGATTACTCTTTAAATGAATCGGCAAGGTTACATAACAAGTATTATCTTAAAAATGGTAAAAAAATTTACCCCGATCAAGAAATAACCACTAATTTTAAAGTGTTGGTTCATTTTCATACAGAGTTTATCATTGATAAAAAAGGTCATTTTGTTAATCTGATAGACTATGAAAGACAAACTGAAAATGGGATAATCAATACAGCTAGTTTTAATTATGCGACTAGTAATAATAAAAGACATAAAGAACTAGATATTAATCCTGTTTCAATACATGATCCTAAAAGTAGAAAAAAATTCTTTCCAAGATTTAAAGCAGCTCTTAATCTTCAAAAAGAATGGTTTTTCTTTGAACCCAAAGATTGGAACAAGAGTTATTTTCATGATGACAATGCCTATAAGCACGTGGTAAGACAGGTAGACCATTTTAGAAAAATCATCAAAAGAGAAAGCTAAAAAGTGTTAGGCAAACATGCCTAACACTTTTAATCAGAAATTTTATAAAAGACACTGTGTTCAAAATGGCTACCGCCTTCTAATTGTGTTTTGGTTGCTACCATCCGGTCTCTTTTCCCGTCAGAAGTATCACCATCACCAGAAATAAAACTAGAATCAGGAATAATAGTGTTTGCTGGAACAAGAATTAATGAGTAAGCCTCATCATTATTGCCATCTGGAACAATGTTAAGTTCGAGATTACTTTCTCTTAAAAAGGCACCTTGTATGACAAGATTTTCTGAATCTAAACCATCTCGGTTAAAAACAAGTGTATCTCCTAGTTCATTTTGCCAAGTACCGATGATACTAGTATAATCGCCTTTTTCAATATTTGTTAGAGACATTCCAGCTTGTTTGGTTTCATCTACATTATCACTGGTGGTTTGAGTGGTTTGAGTGGTTGTTGTGACTGTTGTTGCTTTCTCTTTTTCTTGATTAGAGCTCTGACATGCTGATAAAGAAAACAGTAAAAAAGTTAGGGGCAATAATAATTTGATTTTTTTCATAGGCTATTCCTCTCATTCTGATACTGTTATTATATCATTTTCCCTAAAAAACATTTAATTTAAGAGAATTGTCATCTATTTCCCAAAAACTGATTAAAATTTGATAGAATAAAGAATGAGCGAAGTTGAAGGAAGGGAGTTTTATGACTCAAATTAAATTATTAGCTTTAGATTTAGATGGCACTTTATTTAATAGCCAAAAAGAAGTACCTTTTTTAAATAAAATGGCTATCACCCAAGCTAAAAATAAAGGAGTAAAGGTTGTTATTACAACAGGTCGCCCTTTAAGAGCTATTGGCAATCTTTTAGAATTTTTGGATTTAAAAAGTCAAGAAGACTATAGCATCACTTTTAATGGTGGGTTAATTCAAAAAAATAATGGTAACAGTCTTTTTCAAAAAACATTGCGTAGAGAAGATGTGGAAAGGATTACCGAGATGTTACTGTCTTTAGGACTACCAGTTGATATTCTTAGTGATTCAAAGAGTTATACCTTAACTGCTGGTAATCACAAATCGCTTTATCCTACTGCTAATGTCCTATTAGATTTCCATGATATAAAGACACTTAAAGAACTCCCACATGACATTATTTATAATAAGATTGTCACCGTTTTTGATGCGAATTACTTAGATCAGCAACTGCCTAAAATTCCCAAGCGTTTTCATGAGGCATTTGAGATTTTTAAATCAAGAGATATCTTGCTTGAAATCATGCCAAAAGGTGTTGACAAAGGAAGTGCCCTTGCTATTTTGGGAGAGCATTTAGGAATAAAGAGAGAAGAGATGATGGCTATTGGAGATGAAGAAAATGATCTTGCCATGCTAAGATGGGTAGGACTACCAGTTGCCATGAAAAATGCTTCAGATACTGTTAAACAAGAAATCAAAAGAATGACCAGTCGCACAAATGATGAGTCAGGAGTAGCAGAGGCTATTGAAAAATATATACTAAGAGAGGGAAAAGATGGGATTATTTGACCGCCTATTTGGAAGAAATAAAAAAGAAGAGACTAAAGAGGACGTTGTGACCTCTGAGGAACAAATTGAAACAAACAATCCAGATATTAAAGAAAAAAGTGAAGAAAATGACTTGGTATCAATAGAAACTTCTGAAAGTCATCAAACTTTAGAACAGGAGTTTCAAGAAAATGCCACAGCTAATCTCACCAATGACTTGTCTCAAACACATGAGGAAAAAGAAGAGATTAAGCAAATTGCTAAAGATAATTTTAATGTCCTTGATACACAAGACATCAATGAAGTACAAGACATTGATAATGTGCAAGATAACTCTCAAGAATCTGATGAGGAAAAATACCACAGAACACTCAAAAAAACGCGTACAGGATTTGGTGCTAGATTAAATGCCTTTCTAGCTAATTTCAGAAGTATTGATGAAGAGTTTTTTGAAGATTTGGAAGAAATGTTGATTCTATCAGATGTCGGTGTTTTAGTAGCATCAAACTTGACTGAAGAATTACGTTATGAGGCAAAACTCGAAAATGCTAAGAGACCTGAAGAGTTAAAACAAGTCATCATCGAAAAATTAGTGACAATCTATGAAAAAGATGGTCAATTCAATGAAAAGTTAAATCTTCAAGAAGACTTAACGGTCATGTTATTTGTTGGTGTTAATGGTGTTGGTAAAACAACATCTATTGGTAAGCTTGCCTACAAATACCAACAAGAAGGAAAGAAAGTCATGTTAGTGGCAGCCGACACCTTTAGAGCAGGAGCTGTTGCACAACTAGTCGAATGGGGCAAAAGAGTTAATGTGCCCGTTGTCACAGGTGTTGAAAAAGCTGACCCAGCTAGTGTTGTTTTTGACGGTGTTGAAAGAGCTGTAAAAGAAGGTGTTGATATTCTTTTAATTGATACAGCAGGCCGTCTACAAAATAAAGACAATCTCATGGCAGAATTAGAAAAAATTGGTCGTATCATTAAACGAGTGATACCTGATGCACCACATGAAACCTTGTTAGCTTTAGATGCTTCAACGGGTCAAAACGCTCTAGTTCAAGCCAAAGAATTTTCAAAAATCACTCCTGTCACAGGGATTGTTCTGACTAAGTTAGATGGTACCGCAAAAGGTGGTGTTGTTCTTGCCATCAGAGAGGAACTTGACATTCCAGTTAAATTAATTGGTTTTGGTGAAAAAATTGATGATATTGGTGCCTTTAATTCCGAAAACTTTATGCAGGGGTTATTAGAAGGACTTATCTAATAAAAAATCTCAGAGAAAGAAATCTCTGAGATTTTTTGTTTTTTAAAAGACACGGTAAACATAAGGATTATCAGGTTCTTGGACATTCTGAATCGATTCAATTTCTAATACAGGTAAAGTTTGATCAAGATTTTGATTATATTCAAGACTTAATTTTCCCTTGACATTTACCCAGTTATTATCTTCTAGGCTAATATTTTCTCCCTTAGTTAAAAGTCCGTAAACACCGGAGTCTGCAATACAGTGAATAATCCCAAAACGAAAAAGGAATTGATAATTTTCTGTTTTTGGATCATTATAGACAAAACCTAAGTAGTTAATCTCACGACCAATAAATTCATCAGGAAAGAGATAGATAAGTTCCATCACTTCCATATAATTATCACTTGTAATCTTTAGAGGATTTGAGCCTTTGTATTTGTCTAGAGCTTTTTTCATCTCATTATTATAGGAAGCTTTGGTGAAATAAAGACTAGTATCAGGCTTTAAGTACTGGATACGGGTGCCATCACTACTTTCACCTGTTGGTGAAGAACCACTGGCAAGAGGAAAATGATAGCCTTTTGCGGAAACGGTTATGGAGTCAAGAGTGACAGTAGGGACTAAAAGACCAACTGCAATTGGAAATACCAAAAGAATGATGCTAGCCCATTTGGCTGATTTTGTCGTTAAATGACTAGGCATTTCTAATTTTTTCATCCAGATTATCAATTGAACAATGGCTAGAATGAGTGATAACACCATCGAAATATAAGCGAGATAAGAATAATGAATGTTGATGTATTGATCCAATTTTCCAGATAGTTGCAAGTACATCCCCAATTCAAAATAACCGACTAAAACTAAGAATCTAAGCATCACATTACCCCCAAGAATAAACAGTAGAGCACAACGACCACACTAGATGTCGCCATAAATTGCAGGATAAACCGTTTTTTAAAAGAATTAACCATCATGAGAAGATTTTTAATGTCAATTATCGGACCAATAATAAGAAAAGCCATGACGGGTGCCATTCCAAACGTTGATAATAAAGAAGCACCGATAAAAGCATCAGCCTCACTACAAAGTGATAGGATGAAAGCAAGTAACATCATGATTAAAATAGCTGTTAGCGGATTATGACCGATAGTGGTTAAAATACGAGTTGGCACATAAATTTGCATCCCTGAGGCAACGAGACTACCAAAAACCAGATAGCGTCCCACATCGAAAAATTCATCTACAGCATGAGATAAAGCGTAAAAAAGTTTTTGTTGCCAGTTTTTATCAGAGTAGTCATGAAAATGGGTATTGTTTCGATTAGGTTTTTGAATGTTGCTGTCAACTACAAATCCTAACATAATCCCTAAGCAAGTAGCCACAAGCATAGCACCAACAAGCCTTAAAAATAAAAAGCGAAAAGAATTGCCAAATGCTGAGTAGGTTGCAAATAAGACAATGGGATTAATGATAGGAGCAGTTGCTAAAAAAGGAATAGCAGTGTAGCTAGGTACTCTTTTTTCAATAAAGCGATTAACGATAGGCACGATACCACATTCACATGATGGGAAAACAAAACCAATCACCGTACCAAATAAAATGCGGAACCACTTATTTTTAGGTAAATATCTTGTCATCATGTCAGGGGTCAAATAGACTTCAATAGCACCAGCTAAAATGCTCCCCAAAAACACAAAGGGGAGAGCTTCAATGATGATAGATAAAAAAATGGCAAACCATTGTAAAACACTACTAGGTAATTGACTTAAAATAGACATGAGTTAAAATCATCTCCTTATTTGTTGGGATAACAAAACTTGTTATCTTGAGATAAGTAGTATTCATTATAACATTTATTTGTTTTTTCGACAGTTTTTAAAAATAAAAGAGGTTTCAAAAAAGACCATCTTTAAGAAGGTCTTTATTTTTTATCAGTTTGCTTATCTTCCTTTTTCTTTTCTGTATCAGGAGGAGAAGGTTTTGTTGCGGTTGGTAAGGTTGCAAAATTTTCCAACATTTTTTCTAAATCATCTTGCTTTTTATGAGTAATTGCCATAGGAAACCAACTTTCTAGTTTAAGATATCTCTATTATACTACAAAAGTCAAAAGAAAGTATATCTTGAAGAAAACAGCATAAAAGATACAGAGAAGAAAATTAATGACAGAACACAATTTATAGACCAGTCAGAAAAAATTTTTAAGTATAAAGATACCTACAAAGTATATACAAAATTAAAGAAAAGCAAATAGGAAGATTTTTATAACGAGCATACGACAAAGCTTATTTTATCTGAAAGTGCAAAGAAATAATTGAAAGAACATTTAGGAGAAAGCAAGATCTTAAATATATCCAAATGGAAATTAGAAATTGCCACTTTGAAGAAAGATAAAAAGAGACTTTATAGTCAAATATTAGAAATAAGGAAAGAAGTAGAACAAGAAAAGCAACTATCAAAGGTAAAGGGAAACGAGTTAGGCCTATAAAATGAAATTGAAATATGGTATAATATCATTAATACATATAAAAAGTGTACATTGGTCAATGATGTGAGACGAAAAATAAAAGAATCAAGAATCGATACCATATTTAGCTGTAATCATTTTTGCCTTTTATGTGTTGTCATTCCTTATTAAAGATACTGAAAGCGGCATGCTGATTTTGGTGATTGGAATTCTAATAAAATGCTAAGTAGTTTCTTTAGTTTATGGAATGAAAAATGTTCTTAATTGTTTATTTCCTTTACTCATTATGTTACTATTTGCACCGACCGTATTTATCTTTTATATCGATTGCCAGCATTTACATTCTTGTAAACGGATTAATTTCACTGGTGGGAAACTTTATTGGAAGTTTGATTAATAAAAAACAATTGTTAAGCAACTTGGAATTTGTGGAGGAATTACAAATGAAAAAAACAGCTTTAATCGTAATTGACATTCAAAACAATATTACTAAAAATTATAAAGATATAATAGACAATATTAATAAAGCTATAGATATCGCAAAAGTCAACAAATGGCATATTGTGTATATAAAACACAATGATTTAACCCCTAGTGCTAAATATTTTAAACCAGGAACTAAAGGAGCTGAACTTGTTCCAGATTTAAATGTGATTTCAGATAATATATTTATTAAAAGCAAAGGAAACGCTCTAACATCTGAGGACTTCAAGTCTTTTATTGATACAAACGAAATTACTGAATTTTATGTTGCAGGAGCTGATGCTACGGAATGCATAAAATCTACTTGTTATAATATGGCAAAATCAGGTTACACTGTGCATGTCATTTCTGATGGAATAACTAGCTATAACAAAGCAAAGATTCCAGAAATGATACAATACTATACTAAAAAAGGCTGTGATGTTATAAAATTAGATGAATTAAAGGCAATATAAAAAATTTAGTAGTTCAACATTAAGAAGATAAATCCAGTTTGTCTAATTGAATATAACAATTTGAGAAACAGTAAATCAAAATAGGTTTACTGTTTTTTTCTTACTCAATTTTCATAATGAAAGCATCCATAAATATAAAAAGGTACTAACATTTTAAAACGTCAGAAAAATAGTAAATAATATCCATTCATTAGTAAAGATGATATAATATAGGGTATGGAAAATAGTCAAATTATCGCCCAAGAATTGGGCATCAAACAAACACAAATAACAACAGTTTTACAGTTAACGACAGAAGGAAACACCATTCCTTTTATTGCGCGTTATCGTAAGGAAATGACTGGTAACCTTGATGAAGTTGATATTAAAGCTATTATCGATCGTGATAAACAATTAACGACTCTTTCAGAGAGAAAAGAGACGGTTCTTGCTAAAATTGCTGAGCAGGGGAAATTGACTCCTGAGCTTGAAAAAGCAATCACAGATGCTGAAAAATTAGCAGATGTTGAGGAACTTTATCTCCCCTACAAGGAAAAACGTCGTACCAAAGCAACAATTGCGCGTGAAAATGGTCTGTCTGACTTGACACGTCTTATTTTGCAAAATAATGCTAATCTTGAAGAAAAGGCCAAGAATTTCCTCAATGACACCTTTGATACAGTTGATAAGGCTTTAACTGGCGCTTCTGATATTTTAATTGAATTTTTATCAGAAGATCTTAAATTGCGTTCTTGGACTTATAACGAAATCTGGCAGTACAGTACGCTAACGTCAAGTTTAAAAGATGAGACTCTAGATGAAAAGAAGGTTTTTCAAATCTACTATGATTTCTCAGAAAAAATTGCTAATCTGCAAGGTTATCGTGTGTTAGCTTTGAATCGTGGTGAAAAATTAGGGGTTTTAAAGGTTTCTTTTGAACATAACTTGGATAAGATGACGCGCTTTTTTGAATATCGTTTTAAAGAGCAAAACGATTATATTAAACATAGTATTCAACAGGCGCTGAAAAAGAAAATCATTCCTGCTATGGAGCGTCGAATTCGTTCTGAATTGACTGAAAAAGCCGAAGATGGGGCGATTGCACTTTTTTCTGAAAATTTGCGTCATCTGTTGTTAATTGCGCCTTTAAAAGGAAAAATGGTTCTAGGATTTGACCCTGCCTTTCGTACAGGAGCAAAATTGGCTCTGGTTGATGCCACAGGTAAATTAATCTTGACACAAGTTATCTATCCAGTAAAACCAGCCAGTCAAAAACAAATTGAAGATGCCAAGGTTGTTTTAAAACAACTGATTGAAGACTATGGGATTGAGCTGATTGCTATTGGTAATGGAACAGCTAGTCGAGAAAGTGAGAGCTTTGTTGCTGAAGTTTTAAAAGACCATCCTCAGGTTTCTTACGTGATTGTTAATGAAAGTGGCGCGTCGGTTTATTCAGCGAGTGAGTTGGCAAGGCATGAATTTCCTGACCTACCGGTTGAAAAACGCTCTGCCATATCTATTGCTAGACGTCTTCAAGACCCTTTGGCAGAGCTGGTTAAAATTGATCCAAAATCCATTGGTGTTGGTCAATACCAACATGATGTGAGTCAAAAGAAATTATCAGAAAACCTTGATTTCACTGTTGAAACAGTAGTAAACCAAGTCGGTGTTAATGTGAATACAGCAAGCCCTGCTCTTTTATCTTATGTTTCAGGATTCAACAAAACCATTTCAGAAAACCTTGTCAAATACCGTGAAGAAAATGGTGCGATAATGTCTCGTTTTGACATTAAAAAGGTACCACGTTTGGGAGATAAGGCATTTGAACAGGCAGCCGGTTTCTTGCGTATTCCAAATAGTTCAAATATTTTAGATAATACTGGTGTTCATCCTGAAAGCTATCCTGCTGTTGAGCGCTTATTTGCCTTATTGTCTATTGAAGAACTAGATCAAGAAGCTCAAAAGAAACTAAAGGCACTTGATTATAAGGAAGTAGCAAAAACGATTGCAATTGGTGAAGCAACCTTAAAAGATATTATTCAAGACCTTTTAAAACCTGGTCGCGATTTACGTGATGATTTTGAAGCACCGACCCTCCGCCAAGATGTTTTAGATTTGAAAGACCTTAACATTGGTCAAAAACTTGAAGGTACCATTAGAAATGTTGTTGATTTTGGAGCTTTTGTTGATATCGGTATCCATGAAGATGGTTTAATCCACATTTCTCAGATGAGTCATCAATTTATAAAACATCCTAGTCAGGTGGTTTCAGTTGGTGATATCGTTACTGTTTGGGTCTCTAAAATTGATGAAGAACGCGGAAAAGTTAATCTTTCCTTGGTAGAATTAGATGGATCTCACTGAATACGTTAAAAGAGTTTCTCTTGATGATTTTGGCAAACCATTTCACCATCATGCAGTATGGAATAGTCGCCTAACCACAACAGGTGGGCGATTTTTCCCAAATGATGGTCATTTGGATTTTAGTTCAAAAATCTATCAAGAACATGGACCAGCTTTATTTCGAAAAATTGTTCGTCATGAATTGTGCCACTATCATCTCTTTTTTGAAAAAAGGGGTTATAGACACCGTGACAAAGATTTTAAAGATTTACTAAGAAAAGTTGATGGTATTAGATATGTCCCAAGAAAAATTAAGGCAGTTAAATACCATTATATTTGTCAAGCATGTGGCTTTTTATACCCACGTCATCGTCGTATCAAGACTTCTCGCTATCGATGTAGTAAGTGTCAGGGCAATCTAACCTTAAAAAATCATTCGTAAGACTGATGTATACATCACCATTACTGTTTATAATAAAATGGTATCCCAAAAGATAACAATACCTAACCTTCGACATAGAAAAGTTTAGTAAAAAGGGAGAGATTATAATGACTAAATGGTATAAAAAAAGAGAAAATAGTTGGCTTGCTGGTGTTCTCTCAGGGATTTCAGATAAATTTTCGTGGGATTTAGGTTTTCTACGTTTCCTCTTTTTATTAATTTTTTTATATACTAGGGGTGCTTTGCTGATCTATTTCATTTTAGCTCTTGTTTTACCTTATAAAGAAGATGAGATTAAAAAAACTTACCATCAAGGGCCACGTAAACGAAAAGATGCTGAACCTCTTGATGAAAAAGAAGATTGGTTTTGGTAAGTAGCTGATTAACGAAACGACACTTTTGCTGATTATTTTATAGAGAGATTTGGTTGAGCTAGTGACTTCATGATTAGTTGATAATGTCAAATTTCTCTTTTCTTAACAGGCATGTCATCTTATCATTTTTTCTAATTTATGATAGAATGAATAAAAGGAGAAAAAATGAAAGTTACAGTAAAGATGTTAGCAGAAAAAATAAAGCTCAACGTCATCTATGGCAATGAGTCACTTTTAAACAAGGAGATTACCACATCTGATATTTCTCGACCTGGTTTAGAGATGACTGGTTATTTTGATTATTATACCTCAGAGCGTGTTCAGTTACTAGGGATGAAGGAATGGTCTTATTTAATGGCAATGACATCTCATAACCGTTATTCTGTGTTAAGGATGATGTTAAAACCAGAAACACCAGCCATTATTGTTTCACGTGGCTTAGAGATTCCGGAGGAACTTCATCAAACTGCCAAAGAAAACGGGGTTGCACTCTTACAAAGTCGTGTGCCAACGAGTCGTTTATCAGGAGAAATTTCCTGGTACCTAGATTCATGCCTTGCTGAGAGAACTAGTATTCATGGTGTGTTAATGGATATATACGGAATGGGAGTTCTCATTCAAGGTGATAGTGGTATCGGTAAGAGTGAAACAGGTTTAGAACTGGTTAAAAGAGGCCATCGTTTGGTTGCTGATGACCGCGTTGATGTTTTTGCCAAAGATGAAGAATCGTTATGGGGAGAACCAGCGGAAATCTTGCGTCACTTACTTGAAATTCGTGGTGTCGGGATAATTGACGTTATGAGTCTTTATGGCGCTAGTGCTGTCAAATCATCTTCACAAGTTCAGCTAGCTATTTACTTGGAAAACTATGAAGCCAGTAAGGATTTTGATCGCTTAGGAAATGGCCAAGAAGAAATTGAATTATCAGGTGTTAAGATTCCTAGAATAAGAATTCCTGTTAAAACTGGGCGTAACGTTTCGGTTGTTATAGAAGCAGCTGCAATGAATTATAGAGCAAGACAAATGGGATTTGATGCCACAAAAAGTTTTGAAAAACGACTATCAGCATTAATTAAGAAGAATGGAGTTTCACATGATTGATCCAGTAGCTATTGAGTTAGGTCCAATTAGCCTACGCTGGTATGCTATTTTTATCGTTTCAGGTTTAATATTAGCTGTCTACTTAGCGATGAAAGAGGCCCCTAAAAAAAGAATTAAGCCAGATGATGTTTTAGATTTTATATTAGTTGCTTTTCCCATAGCCATTATTGGTGCGAGATTATATTATGTGATTTTTGAATGGTCCTATTATGCAAAACATCCTCTAGAAATCTTTGCCATCTGGAATGGTGGTATTGCCATTTATGGTGGATTAATTACAGGAGCATTAGTATTATTAGTATTCTCATATTATCGTATGATTAATGCTTTTGATTTCTTAGACATTGCTGTACCGGGTGTTATGATTGCTCAAAGTATCGGTCGGTGGGGTAATTTTGTCAATCAGGAAGCTTATGGGAAAGTAGTTTCCAACTTGGATTATCTGCCTGATTTCATTAAAAATCAAATGTTTATTGACGGTAGTTATCGTGTCCCAACTTTTTTATATGAATCAATGTGGAATTTAGTTGGATTTGCTATTATCATGATTTTAAGAAGGATTCCAAAATTTTTAAAAGAAGGTGAAGCAACATTCTTTTATCTCATTTGGTATGGTATCGGTCGCTTCGTGATTGAAGGTATGCGAACAGATAGTTTAATGCTTGGAGGTTTAAGAGTATCACAATGGTTATCTGCCATCTTGGTACTAGTAGGTGTTGTCATGATTGTTTTACGACGTTCAAAAAAAGAATTACCATTTTATCGTGAACAAGTGAATAATCAATTATCAAAATAGGGATATAGGAGAAATATATGGATTTAGTTGGACTATCTTTGTTAATCATCGCAATTGCATTTGTTGTTTTAGTTTTCTTTGCCATTAAGTTGATAAAGAATGTTTCAGAAACGGTGGAAGAAAGTAAAAAAACAATCACACTATTAACAACTGACGTCAATGTTACGTTAAACCAGACCAATGACTTATTAGCAAAAGCTAATGTTTTAGTTGAAGACGTCAATGGAAAAGTGGCAACCATTGATCCTTTGTTTAGTGCAGTGGCTGAGTTATCAGAAAGTGTTTCAGATTTGAATACACAAGCAAGAACCTTGGGGCAAAAAGCAACAGATGCCTCATCAAATGTTAGTCATGTGAGTAAAGCCTATACTGTTGCAAAAATTGCAAAAAAAATATTTAAAAAATAAGGAGAATTATCATGAGTAAATTTTTAAAAACAGCCATTATTGGTGCTATTTCAGGAGCTGCTGCAGCTTACTTTTTAACAACAAAAGAAGGAAAAAAAGTTAAAAATAAAGTGACTGAAGCCGTCGAAAAATTTAAAGAAGATCCAGATACCTATCAAGAATTAGCTAAAGAAAAAACAAAAGAATATAAAGACCTTGCAGTTGATACATTCAAAGAATATAAAGAAAAATTAGAAAAAGGTGAAATAACACCTGAAGACATTGCTAAAAACATTAAAGAAACAGCCAAAGAAGGTTTTTCAACAATCAAAGAAACCATTAAAGATATTCATTTGACTGATGATAAAACAGTAGGTGATGAATTTGAAGAAGAGGATATCATTATTGATTATGATCAAGTTGTTGAAGATGTTAAAGATACAGCTAGTGACGTCAAAGATGATATTGAAGAAAAAGCTTCTGATGTGAAAGAAAATGTTGAAGCAACTGTTTCTGATGTTAAAGAAACAGTCGAAGAAAAAGTAGACGATGCCACAAAAGAATAAATCGTCTTTTCGATTGAGAAAAAAATCTCCTTGATTTTGGTTCAGCTATTATTTCAAGATTGGAGACGCTAGAGATAAAATAAAAAATACAGGATGGGTAGAATGGTGGAAAAACTATGCTAGAAGTATGGTTTGTTGTATTACTTTTGATTTTATTTTTTATTGCGACAATTTATTTTTGGATAAGAGTTTATATAATAGACATTGTTAAAACTGTAGAGGTTGCTAAAAAAAACAAATTTACAAAAGTTCAATGGTTCTATATATGGATATTATCGATACTATTTGTTCTATTTTTATTTTATATTTCATTTAAATATAATATTATCTTTTAATTTTGAATGAGTATGGAATGATGTTGGCACCCTTTTTGGAGGGTGCTTTTTATTTTGCCAAGAGTATTTTACATTTATCACAGAAATAATTACAAAAATTAACTCCATCATATAAATTAAAATTATTTTTTAGATTATGAACATGAATTAATGAAACAAAAATATAAAATAATTCACCTTTTCTCTCTGTATTGAGTGTAATATAACAATCTATATCAAAATTGTTTAATAAACTCATTTCATTTTTAGGACATATGTGTTTTTTAGAAAATAAAAAACAGATTCAGCAAAATATTTTGCCGAATCTGTTCAGTTATAAAAATAAAAAAACTTTCCTCTATCTATTGTAAAAGAAAGTTAAGTGTTAAATAGTTTAATTAAATAAGGAACGAGGTTGATAACCACTAGACCACAAATAAAAGCTATTGGAAATGCTATTAATGGTTGAAGGTTAACTGAAAGAAATACAAATGTTAAAGCAACAGTTGTAAGGCAAAAAAAAGCTACTTTTAAGAAAAAAACAAGCTCTCTAAATTTTCTTTTTTTGGTATTTGAAATTTTATATTCACTGTATCTAGGGGCAGAATTAGGATAAAATTCTTTATCTTCTTCATAGACATTCTGCCTATTTAATGGCACTGGCATAGGCATCTCCTTTAAGTACCTTATTATAGTAACATAAAAAAGTAAAATGTTTGTTACAATTTTGTTACATTCTATAAAAAAAGCCCATTTTTAGCGATTTTTGATAAAATATTAGGTATGAGTGAAATGATTTTAACAGCAACAGCTGAAAGTATTGAACAAACAAAACAGTTATTAGAGTTAGGCGTTGATCGTATTTATATCGGTGAAAAAAACTTTGGCCTTCGTCTACCAAATACTTTTGAACGTGACGAGATGAATGAAATAGCAACTCTTGTTCACCAAAAAGGAAAAAAACTAACGGTAGCAGTAAATGCTTTGATGCACCAAGGTATGATTGATCGTCTGCCAGATTATCTGGATTTTTTAGAATCGATTAAAACTGACTACATTACTGTTGGGGATACTGGTGTTATTTATCTTATCAACCAAGAGAAAAGACCTTTAAAAATGATTTATGATGCCTCAACCATGGTCACTTCCAGTCGTCAAATAAATTTTTGGGGGAAAGTCGGGAAAGTCTCAGAGGCTGTTTTAGCTAGAGAAATTCCATCAGAGGAACTCTTTAAAATTTCCCAAAACTTAGACATTCCTGCAGAAGTTTTGATATATGGAGCTAGTGTTATTCATCATTCTAAACGCCCATTACTTCAAAATTATTATAATTTTACTAAAATTGATGATGACAAAACTAAAGCAAGAGATTTATTTTTAGCAGAACCAAGTGACCCTAATTCTCATTATTCCATTTATGAGGATAATCATGGCACACATGTTTTTGCTAATAATGATATTAATCTCATGACCAAATTAAATGAGTTAGTTGCACATGGCCTGGCACACTGGAAGTTAGATGGCATTTATACACCAGAAACGTCATTTACAGAGATTGTCAGTTACTTTGTTAAAGCCAGAGATTTAATCTCATTAGGTCAATTTGATCAAGCACAAGCTTTCTTATTTGATGAAAAAATACAAGAAAATCATCCTAAAAATCGTCAGTTAGACACAGGTTTTTATGATTTTGATCCTAATCTTGTAAAATAATTTGTTTTAAGTGAGGAAATAAGATGACAGGAGTAGAAAAAAAGCGTCCCGAAGTTTTAGCACCTGCTGGGACTCTTGAAAAATTAAAGGTTGCTATCCATTATGGTGCTGATGCCGTTTTTATCGGTGGTCAAGCTTATGGTTTAAGAAGTAGAGCGGGTAACTTTACTATTGAAGAAATGGCAGAAGGTGTTGCTTTTGCTAAAAAATATGGTGCTAAGGTTTATGTAGCAGCTAACATGGTTACTCATGAAGGTAATGAAGAAGGAGCTGGTGAGTGGTTTCGTCAATTAAGAGATATTGATATCTCTGCTGTTATTGTTTCTGATCCTGCTTTGATTGAGATATGTGCGACAGAAGCCCCAGGTTTAGAAATTCACTTATCAACCCAGGCCTCAGCGACCAATGTTGAAACGTTCAAGTTTTGGAAAGATTATGGTTTGACCCGTGTCGTTTTAGCACGCGAGGTATCAATGTCAGAATTGGCAGAGATTAGACAACGAACGGATGTCGAAATTGAAGCCTTTGTTCATGGCGCGATGTGTGTGTCATACTCTGGTCGTTGTACTTTATCAAACCATATGAGTCATCGAGATGCCAATCGAGGAGGTTGTTCACAATCTTGTCGCTGGAAATATGATCTCTATGATATACCATTTGGTCAAGAACGTCAAAGTTTAACAGGCGAAGTTGTTGAGCCATTTTCAATGAGTGCGGTTGATATGTCAATGATTGAGCATATTCCAGAATTTGTTGAAAATGGTGTGGATAGTTTAAAAATAGAAGGACGCATGAAATCCATTCACTATGTTTCTACGGTTGCTAATTGTTATAAGGCGGCTGTTGATGCTTACATGGAGAGTCCAGCTAAGTTTGAAGCTATTAAACAAGAGTTGATAGATGAATTGTGGAAAGTGGCTCAAAGAGAACTCTCTACAGGCTTTTATTATGGAACACCAACAGAAAATGAACAACTTTTTGGCGCTCGTCGCAAAATTCCTCAATACAAATTTGTAGGAGAGGTGATGGCTTTTGATGAAGCCACAATGAGAGCAACCATTCGTCAAAGAAATGTCATCAATGAGGGTGATATTGTTGAGTTTTATGGCCCAGGTTTCCGTCATTTTGAAACAACTATTACTGACTTACGAAATGAAGAAGGAAACAAAATTGATCGTGCTCCAAATCCTATGGAATTACTTTCCATAAAAGTACCTGAAGTGGTTAAACCAGGAGATATGATTAGAAGTTGTAAAGAAGGTTTGATTAATCTTTATAAAGAAGATGGCAGTAGCCAAACTGTTAGAATATAAAAAAGCTCACTAAACAGTGAGTTTTTTAATAATCTTTTAATTGATTTTGGGAGACCTTAATAGAAGGTGGAACGATAGAGATTTTATGGATATCGCTAATAGCAATGATGGCTGATAAATTACGTTGAAAGTTCTTCATAATGAGTTTTTCACTGTTTTCTTCAAAACGAACAATATCACCTGTAAAACTCTTGTCTTGGTAAATCACATGAACAGAAGAGTCATTATGAAGAGCCTGCTTGATAACGTCAAGCAGTTGTTTTTTTGTAATGTCCTCCAAAGAAGGTTTTTCTTTTGGGTCAATAAAGTCTTTAATAGCCTCTATTATCGGTTTAAATATCTTTATCATAGTATTTTCTCGTTTAAATTGATACAATGATTATATAATATTTTAATGTTAAATAAAATAGCAATTAGAATAAAAATAGGTTACAAAACCATATTATAAGGAAAAATCCCGATGTTTAACATTAGTTTTCGAATAGGCAATTAGGAGGATTTAAAATGTCAGAATTTAGCTTTGAAATAGTAGAACACCTGCTCGTTTTATCAGAAAATGAGAAAGGTTGGAAGAAAGAATTAAATAGAGTCAGTTATAATGGTGCAACACCTAAGTATGATATTCGTTCTTGGAATGAAGATCATACAAAAATGGGCAAAGGTATTACACTGACAAATGAAGAATTTGATGTTCTTTTACAAGCTTTTAGAAAATAAGATTATTTAACGTAGCCTTGTTTTCTAAGAACATTAAATAAAGGTTTTGAAAGAAGCGTCACTAGAGCTAATTTTAAAATTTCAGGAATGATGAATGGGACAACCCCAGCCATAATGGCACTACTTAGATTGAGTTTTGCAACAACCATTAAGCCAATGACACCAAGAACAAAAACAATAATATCCCCTAAGATATTTGCTATTAACACCTTCACTAGAGAAGAATTGGTGTTGGTTAGGATTGATGTGACAAATGAAAAACCAAGCATTCCCCATAAAAACCCACCGGTTGGTCCAAATAAAACTTGAAAACCAGATGCCCCACCTGCAAAAACAGGGATACCTATTGCCCCTAAAACAAGGTATAATAGTGTGGCAGTTGTCGCTTCTTTGGGTTTTAATAGTGTAGCGACTAATCCAATAGCAAGTGTTTGCAGACTAAAAGGAACACTTCCAAAAGGGATGGTAATTTGTGCTAAAATAGCAATCATTGCAGCTGCAATAGCTGTTAAAGTAAGTGAAAATGTTTTTGAATGTCTCATAAATACCTCTTTAGTTAACTTTTTATTTTTATTGGTTAACTAAAATTATAGCAATTTTCAATAAGATGTCAATACAAAATAAAAAAGTTTAGAAGATGATATCATCTTCTAAACTTTTTCTTATTTCATTGTTGGGAAAAGCAGAACATCACGAATAGTAGTTGTATCTGTTAACAACATCACCAAACGGTCAATACCAATTCCTAAACCACCTGTTGGTGGCATACCATACTCAAGCGCCTCAACAAAATCATAATCAATGCCTGTTGCTTCATCATCACCAAGTTCTTTGGCTTTTGCTTGTGCTTCAAAACGAGATAATTGATCAATCGGATCATTTAATTCGGTGAAGGCATTAGCGTATTCTTTAGTCACAATAAAGAGTTCAAAACGATCGGTAAAGCGAGCGTCATCTGGATTCTTTTTAGCCAGAGGTGAGACTTCAACAGGATGACCAAAGACAAAAGTGGGTTGAATAAGTGTTTCTTCAACAAAGGCTTCAAAGAAAGCATTGATAACATGACCAACACTGGTAAAATGTTTTTCAAGAGTGACTTGCTTTTCTTTGGCGAGAGAAACAGCTTCTTCAAAAGTCATTTCTTGCCAGAAATCAATACCAGTCACCTCTTTAATGGCATCTACCATATGGACACGTTTAAACGGCTCATGAATATTGATTTTAGTTCCTTGATAATCTATTGGGCCATCACCTTTAACAGCTTTAGCAGCATGTTGGATGATGCCTTCTGTGAGATTCATGATATCTTCATAGTCAGCATAGGCTTCATAAACTTCAATAGAAGTAAATTCAGGATTGTGTGTGGCATCCATTCCTTCATTTCTAAAAATACGACCAATCTCATAAACACGTTCCATACCACCAACAATGAGACGTTTCAAATGAAGCTCAGTAGCGATACGAAGTACCATGTCAATGTTTTGAGCATTGTGGTGAGTGATGAATGGTCGTGCTGCTGCCCCACCAGCTTCGTTATGAAGAACAGGTGTTTCGACTTCTAAAAAGTTAAGTCCGTCTAAGTAACGTCTAATTTCGGAGATAATTTTTGAACGTGTGACAAAACGCTCAAAACTCTCACGATTAGAAATTAAGTCTAAATAGCGTTTACGGTAGATGGTTTCAATATCTGTTAAACCGTGGAATTTTTCAGGCAGTGGGCGAAGTGATTTTGAGAGATGAGTTAGCTTAGTTGCTTTAATCGATAGCTCACCCATATCAGTACGCATGATTTCACCTTCAACACCAAGAAAATCACCTAAGTCAGCTTTTTTGAAAATCTCATAATTTTCATCACCAACAGCATCCTTACGAACATAAATTTGAATTTGACCATCTCGATCTTGAATATGGGCAAAACCAACTTTACCTTTACCGCGCTTGGTCATTAAACGTCCAGCAACAATGGCTGTTTCTTCAAGGCCATGCAACTCTTCTTTACTCTTATCAGCATATTTTTCTTTTAATTCAAGAGAGTTAGCTGTACGCTCGAAACGTTTACCAAAAGGGTCAATTCCTTGTTCAGCTAAGGCAGACATTTTTTCACGTCTAATAATTTGTTGATCATTTAATTCTTCATTGTATGGGTTAGACATCTTCTTCCTCCAATAATTATTCCACCCTATTATAACATAAAAGAGTCTAGAATAGGCGTTACAATTCTTAAAGTATGTTTGAAATTTATTATAAAAAAGGGTATAATTTATAAAATACTAACTTCTTAGGAGTAACTATGATAACTTCAATTGTTTTTGACGTTGATGATACAATATATGATCAAAGACGTCCCTATCAATTAGCTATTGAAAAATGTTTTCCCGATTTTGATATGAGTCATATCAAAGAGGCTTATATTCGTTTTCGCCATTATTCTGACACCGGATTTCCAAGAGTTATTGCTGGAGAGTGGACAACAGAGTATTTTCGTTTTTGGCGTTGTAAAGAGACCTTAATGGAATTTGGTCATCCTGAAATAGATGAAGAAATGGGGATTCGTTTTCAAGAAATTTACGAGCATGAATTAGCCAATATTACTATGCTTGATGAAATGAGAATGACCTTAGAATTTTTGAAGTCAAAAAATGTCCCTATGGGTATTATTACCAATGGTCCAACGGAACATCAACTCAAAAAAGTTAAAAAATTAGGCCTTTATGATTACATTGATCCTAAAAGAGTGATTGTCAGTCAGGCAACTGGTTTTCAAAAACCCGAAAGAGAAATCTTTAATCTAGCAGCGCAACAATTTGATATGAATCCAAATACAACTTTGTATGTTGGTGATTCCTATGATAATGATATTGTTGGTGCTCATAAAAGTGGCTGGCACTCTATGTGGTTTAATCACAGAGGTAGAAGTTTAAAGCCTGGGACGAAACCTGTTTTTGACCTTGAAATTGATAACTTTGAGCAACTTTTTGGTGCCGTTAAGGTTTTATTTGATTTACCAGATAATAAATTTATTTTTGATACTAATGAAAAGAGTAATCCTATCTTACAAATGGGGATTAATAATGGTCTGATGATGGCAGCTGAGCGTTTATTAGAAAGTAATATGAGTATTGATAAGGTTGTCATTTTACTTCGTTTAGATAAAAAACAAGAACAATTTCTTCGAATGAAATATCGTCATTAAATTAAAAAGAAACAGAAAAAAATTGGCTCATTGTCAACTGTAGTGGGTGACTAGTCATCAAGATCGGGAGAGAATCACATTGATTCTCTCCCTTTTAATGTTCAAAGCGATGAGAATTTTTGTTTTAAAGTTGTTAAAGTTTCTAAACCCAAAGGCTTGTCTTTTGATATCCTTGATTAAC
>NZ_JAOTIN010000019.1 GCF_025660655.1 Streptococcus sp. CSL10205-OR2 | reverse complement strand
ATAAACTTAGAAGGATACACAACTATCAGTCTGCTAAAAAACTGTTTGAGCTAGCTCAAACAGTTTAAGAACTAATGACTTAGTCAGAGGAATAATTTGTTGCACTTAACTTGACAATTGGGGAAAATTATCTTTTAAGGTTTAAAAAATCAAATTAACCATCAGACAATAGTCAAACTAAAAAGATTTTAGTATAATGTTAAAAAAGGAGTTTATTATGACAAATCCCGTTTTTGGAACTAAAGAAGAAAATGTTGACTACGTTGCTAGGTATGGTGTTTATGCCGTTATTGCAGATGATGAAAAAGAAAAAATAATACTCGTCCAAGCACCAAATGGTGCATGGTTTTTACCAGGAGGTGAAATTGAGGCTGGTGAAGACCACTTCCGTGCTTTAAAACGTGAATTAATGGAAGAACTTGGTTTTGAAGCTACCATTGGTGACTATTTCGGTCAAGCTGATGAATATTTCTTTTCGTCTCACCGCGAGACACATTACTACAATCCTGCCTATATCTATGATGTTGTAGATTATAAAAAAGTTTCACAGCCTTTAGAAGAGTTTAACAATCTAGAATGGTTTCCCATCAAAGAAGCGATTTCAAAATTAAAACGTGGCAGTCATCGCTGGGGTATTGAACAATGGCAAAAAAAATATAAAAAAGAATGCTAATTGACGTCATATTTATAAAATCGTGCTATAATAATAAAAAAAGAAATAACGGAGGAATAAGATGAGACTAATCAATACTACAAGTAGCCATCCTCAATTGGTTAAAAATCAGTTGAAACATACCGATGCAAAGCTCGTTGAAGTATACTCAGCAGGAAATACCGATGTTATCTTTACACAAGCTCCTAAACACTATGAATTATTAATTATTAACAATTACCGTGCTATCAAAGATAGTGAAATAGAGGCTATTCGTGAATTTTTCTTAAAACGTAAAATAGACCGTAAGATTACCATTCCTGATCAAATTAAAACCATTCATTCAGCAAAACTGATTGAAATATCTATTCCAACGACTATTTAAAGCAGTGTGACACTGCTTTTTATTTTTCATTAAATAAAAAAACGATGTCTGGCTTTTAAATAGCAACAGACATCCTTTTTCTTTATTTTGTTTCAAAGCCTTCTTTAACTGCTTCAGAGAAATGACTTTCTAAGATATTTGCACAAGAATCACAAACCATACTAAGATTTGGATTAGCATTTGTACCAACTGTCTCATCTAATCGACGACAACGAGCACAAACATCACCAGTAGCATGAGAAACACTAAAAGCAATGTCCTCGAAAATAACAGCATCTTTAGGTGCCTCTTGTTCAGTTAAGGTTAATTGTGACACAATCAATAATTGAGCAATATTACTGTCTAAACTATCTAAGAATGCTTTTGTTTCACTATTAAGATATATGGTTAAATGTGCTTCAAGAGATTTACCAATCACTTTTTCATTACGTGCTTCTTCAAGTGCTTTTTGCGCTTGAGTACGAAGAGTCATGAAGCGTTCCCACTTCTCAATAATGTTATCTTGATTATCAAAAGTCAGAGCTTTAGGCATGTCTGATAATTGCACAAACTCTTCTTTTTCAAAGGTTAAGTAAGACCAGATTTCTTCTGCTGTATGTGGTAAAATTGGTGTCAATAATTTTGTTAATTTTACCAAAATATCATAGAAGACAGTCTGCATTTGACGTCTTTCTAGACTATCAGTAGCCTGAATATAAACAACATCCTTAGCAAAATCAAGATAAAACGCAGATAAGTCAACCGTTACAAAGTTAACAACAGCTTTATAGATAGTCATGAAATCATATTGTTCATAAGCATCATTGATGGTTGCTACTAATTGATTAAACTTAATAGTAATGTATTGATCAACTGATCGTAGTTGGTTATAAGACACACGATTAGTTTCTGGATTAAAATCGCTCGTATTAGCTAACAAGAAACGAAGTGTATTTCTAACTTTTCGATAGGTTTCTGAAACTTGACCCAAAATATCCATTGACACACGAACGTCATTTGAAGAATCAACAGAAGTCACCCAAAGACGAAGAATTTCAGCGCCGTATTGTTTAGCCACATCGTTTGGTGAAATAATGTTTCCTTTAGACTTAGACATTTTTTCACCCTTGCCATCAAGAACAAAACCTTGTGATAAAACAGATTGATATGGTGCATGATTGTTAACCGCTACTGAAGTGATGAGAGACGAATTAAACCAACCACGGTATTGGTCACTTCCTTCTAAATAAAGATCAGCTGGATAAGAAAGACCAGAACGACTGTTCATAACACCATTCCATGAACTACCAGAGTCGAACCAAACATCCATGATATCTGTTTCTTTGGTAAACTCACCATTTGGAGAGCCTGGGTGGGTAAAACCTTCAGGCAACAATTCTTTGGCTTCTTTTTGCCACCAGATAACTGACCCTTCTTGTTCAAAAAGATCTGCAACATGATCGGTTACCTCTTTAGACATAATAGGTGTTCCATCTTCGGCATAGAAAATTGGTAATGGCACTCCCCAAGCACGTTGTCTAGAGATAACCCAATCTCCTCGATCACGAATCATATTGTAAAGACGTGTTTTCCCCCAAGCTGGGTAAAAGATCGTTTTATCAATTTCTGAGAGAATCTCTTCTCGGAATTTAGAAACAGAGGCAAACCATTGAGGGACTGCTCGCCAAATAATTGGCTTTTTAGTACGCCAGTCAAATGGGTAGGAATGGGTGATTACATCAGTGGCTAAGAGTAAATCTCCTAATTGTTCAATGACAATTGGAGTTACTTTGGCATAAAATTGACCAGCAAAAGCTTCTCCGGCATTTTCCATCATCATTCCACGTCCATCAACCGTAACCGCAACTTCTAAATCGTACTGAATGGCAACGTTGTAGTCATCCTCACCAAAACCAGGTGCCGTATGGACAATACCTGTACCAGAGTCAAGGGTAACATGGTCACCAAGGATAACTAATTCATCAACTTCCTTATCCCAAGGATGTTCTGTTACAATTCTCTCTAATTCTTTTCCTTTATAGGTTTTTAATACTTCTGGCGATTCCCATGAAAAGCGATTAGCTAAATCGTTTAGCATATCATAAGCAACAATAAATTGTCTTGTGTCATTAGCTGGTTTGACAAGTGCATAGTCAAAATCAGGACCAACTGTTAAACCACGTGAAGCTGTAACAGTAAAAGGTGTTGTTGTCCAAACAACAATATAGGTATTAGTATCTAAAATACCTTTCCCATCCTTGACCTTGTTAGCATAATAGATAGAGGTTGATTCTAAATCATGGTACTCAATTTCAGCCTCTGCCAAAGCTGACTCAGACGACCAAGACCAGTACACTGGTTTAGCACCTCGATAGATATAGCCTTTGTCTGCCATGGCACCAAAAACTCTAATTTGTGCAGCTTCATAATCTTTTGTTAGTGTGATGTAAGGATTTTCCCAATCAGCAGAAATCCCCAGACGTTTGAAATCTTCCATTTGTTTATCAACTTGACTCAAAGCATATTGGCGACACATCTCAAGATAGTCAGATAAATCAATTTCTTTACGTTTAACACCTTTCTTAGCCAATACTTGCTCAATTGGAAGACCGTGTGTATCCCAGCCAGGAACATAAGGTGCTTTGTAACCCGACATTGACTTAGAACGCACAATAATATCTTTTGAAATTTTATTTAATGCGTGACCCACATGAATGTTTCCATTCGCATAGGGAGGACCATCATGAAGATGGAATTCTGGCTTGTTTTCATTTAATTCTTGTCTTTTTGCATATAAGTTAGCTTCCTGCCATGATTTTTGCCATTGAGGTTCTTTGTTGGGTAAACCAGCACGCATTGGAAAAGCTGTATTGCCTAGATTAAGTGTTTCTTTTAATTTCATTTTTTCTCCTTATATATAAAAAAGCCCTCATCGAAAAGGACGAAAGCTCGTGGTACCACCTTAGTTCGAATACTAAAAAGTATTCCTCTTTGCTTGTAAGGTAAGCTAACCTTCTATCTTATAAAACTATTCAGATAGAAACAAACAAGATGATAAATAATTGATAAGGGATTATAGGACTCTCACCATCTCCTACTCGCTTTAAATATTATCAATTGAATGTGTTCTTGTTAATCGTCAATATTAAATTGGAAAGTGTCATCTGCGTCATCAACTTGATCGGAAATAATTTCAATTGTTGGATTTGATGTCCCTTCAGATGCTTGTTTAGCTGCTTTAAGTTGAGCATTTCCCTCAGCAACACGTCTTTGTAATTCTTCCATTTCTTCTGGACTAAATTGACGTGTGGCATCAATAGAAGTTGAGTCATCTGTTTCTGGAACATGTTCCTCTAACACTTTTTCAACAACTTCTTTAAAGGCTGCATCTGAGTTTTGAAGATAAACAGCAGTTGGTTGCAACAAATCATGCCATTCTGGTGCATTGACTAAGCCCATTTGACCTTCAACAACTGAAAGTAAACGTTGGTGGAACAAGCGACTTTGACGTTTCAAATCTTCGGTTTCAACGGCAACACGTTTAGCATCATCAGTGGCATCACGAATAATTTGATTAGCCTTGGCTTTTGCTTCCTCAATTAAAGAAAAAGCATCATTTTGGGCTTTGTTTAAAATATTATCGGCTTCGATTTTAGCAGACATTTTAACTTTATCAGATGTTTCTTGAGCCAAAATAACAGACTGTGTCAAAGAATCTTTCATATTATCAAAATAAGCTATTTTATCTTCGAGATCTTTAATACGTTGTTCTTTATCATGGTTAGCGCGAATAATTTCTTCATAGTCATCGATAACCATGTCCAAAAACTCATTGACCTCATCAATACTGTAGCCTCTAAATTTTACATTAAATGTTTTATCTTTAATTTCAAGGGTTGTTAATGTCATCTACATTTCCTCACTTATGCACTTTTCGAATAATTGTTAATTTATGTTTCTTTTGTTTTGACAGACCATTATCAGATGCAATAATAAATCGACCATAACCTCTGACACTAATAATGTCATTAACAGAAATCATCTCAGACGTTTTATTGATAACCATATAGTTAATTTTAACTTTTTCAGCTGAGATTAACTTCATGGCTACTGTTCTTGAAACTTTTAAAACTGATGCGATGATATTGTCTGCTCTAAGACTTGATGTCAAAATATCAACAGATTCATTAAACTCGTCTGCTTCAAGCAAATTCTCTAAAGAATCTTCAGTTAACGAGACACTAGAACGGCCAATTTTATGAATATTATTTTTAAAATAAGAGACCATCTTAGAATCTATTAAAAGCTGAGCTTGACCTTTTTTAACAATAATATCCCCAATAACGGTTCTTTTAATACCAAGAGTATGAATCAAAGTTCCTAATATTTGAGCATGGGTCAATTGATTAAATTTATCATTATAGTTGATATTTAGTAACGAGATACCAAAATCTGAAAAATCCATTTCATAAAAAGGTGACGGAGGTGAAATAATGATTTTTGCATATTCCATCTCATAATAATCACTACTAACATAATAGGTTATACCTCTTGTTGTTAATAGAATCTTTGCAACATAAACTTGCCTAGGATCTAAAAAATCTGTCACCTGAATAAAATAGGAATCTTCAACTTTTCGAATAAATTCTTCTATTTTCTCCAAAAATAGTTTTTCATCCGGTCTAAAATGTTGATATAGCGAATTTTTTTCTGTCATATTATAAAATCATATTGATTAAACTTTTTAACATTCTAAGAGCAATCAAAGCTGCTACTACAGTAAAATCAATATTACCAAATTGAAGATTTAATTTTCTAAACACTTTCAAAATAGGTTCTACAATTTGATACAAATATCCTGCCCAAGTACTGTTATGTGTTTCTGGGAACCAAGATAGTAAGGCATAAACAACAAGTAAAAAAGAAAAAATATCAATTGCTTTATTTATTATAAATACTATCATCTATCATCTCTTCATATCATAGTCATAACTAATATCTTGTCCATTATGTGGAATACCAATTTCCTCAAAATCAACAATAACATTAGCTGGAGTTAATAAGAACATAGAAGAACTTACTTTTTGAAGATTACCGTAAAGAACTTTACTAGCACCATCAATAAAGTCAAGACAACGACGTGCTTGAGCATCTATCATGTATTGAAAATCAATTAAAATGCACTCATTAAGTATCAAAGCATCAACTATTTCCTGAGCATCTTCATATTTTTTAGGATATTTAATAGCAATAGTTGTTCTAGCTGATTCTACAGCTGTTTGAGCCATTTGTTCTCTATTGGTTTTAGCATGTGAGGGTGAAACATTAGTTACAGGACGCAAATGTGTTCTGTCTTTTACTTCACTTCTTTCAGATGCTTCAATCCTAGAAGGGCGCTCACGTCTTTGTTGAGGAGCTTCCACTCGAGGTTGTCTGACAGTCTCTTCAACTGTCTCTTCTTCTACTTCACTGATATCATCTGTATCAAAATAAGAAATAAGTTTATTAAATTTATCTCTAAGTGCCATATTTTATCTCCATTTAACTAAAAAATGCTGTTCCGATTCTAACATATGTTGAGCCATTTTGAATCGCAATTTTATAATCTCTACTCATACCCATACTTAAATCAGTCAAAGGCATATTTTTAAGTTTTCTGTTCTTCAAAGTTAACCTAAGTTCATTTGCTGTTTTAAAAATGTGTGTCAATTCTTCATCACTGGCATCTATTGGTGCCATAGTCATTAAACCTACGATGATAATCTTATCACAATCAGTTAAAGCACTTAAGACATGATCAATTTCAGCAAGTGAAAAACCATGTTTACTTTCTTCACCAGAAATATTAACTTGTAAAAAGCATTTTATAGGATGTTCAGCTCTCTTTTGAATTTCTTTTGCTAAGTTCAAAGAATCAAGAGCGTGGAAGTAATCAATCTTATTAATGATTTCTTTCACTTTTCGACGTTGTAAACTTCCAATAAAATGCCATACTATTGGTTCATTGGCTAAGGTTTCATATTTAGTCAAAAATTTATCAACACGATTTTCACCAATATGTTTTATACCCAATGCTATCATTTCTTTTGTTGTGTTTAAATCAACATATTTTGTAACTGCTATAATATTAATGTCCTCAGGAGATCTACCTGCCTCTTGAGCAACCTTTGAGATTTCCTGAAGAACATTAGTTTTATTTTTTTCTAAATCCATTTTAACGGTTCTTAAAGAATGGTGGTGTTTCTAACTCATCATCGTCAGATTGGTCAGAAAACGAAGACATTGTCAACTTACTATCAAGTTCTCCTTCTGTTGGACGAGTAATAGAATCACGACGAAGATCCCAATTACCAAATCCAGAAGGTTGTGATGATGGTTCTTTTTGACGACCTGTTCTTGGAAGATCAGGAGTGTCATTCATATCAAACGATTGATAAGCTTGACGTCTTGAATTTAAATGTTCAGCTGCATACTGAGACCCTGCTTGTCTAGAAGCAGAAGGATTTGAAACGTGAGGTTGGGCATTACCAATACCTGAAACACGTTCAACTTTGTCTTGACGAACACCTGTTGCAACTACTGTAACTCTGATTTCATCTGACATAGTATCATCAATAGAAGTACCAAGCCAAATATTAACGCCTTGACCCGCTGCCTGACTAACAATTTCAGAAGCCTCTTCTGCTTCAGTCAAAGTCATATCAAGACCACCAGTCACGTTAACAATAACATCTTCAGCTCCATCAATAGTAGTTTCAAGAAGTGGTGAATAGATAGCTTTACGAGCAGCTTCAACAATACGTTCTTCACCAGAACCAATACCGATACCCATTAAGGCATTTCCTTTGTTTGCCATTACTGTTTTAACATCAGCAAAGTCAAGATTGATTAGTCCAGGATTTGTAATTAAATCAGAGATTCCTTGAACACCTTGACGTAAAACGTTATCTGCTTCACTAAGTGCTTCAAGAAGAGGTGTTTTCTTATCAACAATTTCCAAAAGGTTATTATTAGAAATGATTAATAGAGTATCTACTTGATCTCTTAATTCAGAAATTCCTTCAATTGCAAAGTTACTGCGTTTATTTCCTTCAAAAGCAAATGGACGTGTCACAACTGCTACTGTTAACGCACCTAAGCTTTTAGCAATTCTAGCAATAACTGGTGCAGCACCAGTTCCAGAACCACCACCCATTCCTGCAGTGATGAAGACCATATCTGAACCATTCAATGCTTCTGTAATTGCTTCTTCACTTTCTTCTGCTGCTTTACGACCAACTTCAGGCTGACCTCCAGCACCAAGTCCTCTAGTCAATTTAGGACCAAGTTGAATAACAGTTTCAGCTTTTGAACTACTTAAAGCTTGTACATCAGTGTTAGCAGCTATGAATTCAACACCAGAAACACCTTCTGTAATCATTCGGTTGATGGCATTACCACCACCACCGCCGACACCGATAACCTTAATAATTGCACCTTGACTAGCTGCTGTATCAAATGAAAATACCATTTTATTTCCTCACTTATTTTATCTTTAATCAAACATACTTCCAAAAATATTTCGTACTTTATCTCCTAAGTTTTCTTTTTGCTTAGGTTCACCATTTTCTTGTGGTCTTTTAATTTCTGCCACATTGTTAGATTCTGAGTAGCTAATTGAATCATTAACAACTGGAGCTCTTCCAGTATCAATTGGTTTACGACGTAACAATTCTTCTCCTGTTACTGCTCTTTGAGCAATAACATCAACATCTGTCATCGAACCAACGTAGTCCACTAATGAAATCACATTAGCAAACATTGGGTTTCTAATACCCATTTGATTTGGTACAAACAATTTAACATTAACGCCAAAAGTTTCTTGGGCTAATTCAACAACACCAGGGATAATCGCACCTCCACCGGCAAGAATAATTCCTCCTGGGTACTCGATAGAACGACTACGTTCTAGGTCTTGTTTGATGTGACCAAAAATGCTACGCACTCGAGCTGAAATAATTTCTGAAATATATCTTTCAGAAACATCAATTGGCTGTGTTTCACCAACAACTTCAACTTGAATAGTTTCAGTTGCACTACTTTCACTAACATTGGCATTGCCAAAATTATATTTAATAGCTTCAGCAGTATTGATAGATGTTTTGAGAACTTTTGAAATATCTTTTGTGACATAGTCGCCACCTTCAGAATAGATATTTGTGAACTGCAATTCCTGAGAACGCATTGAGGCAACAGTTGTTTGTCCTCCACCCATATCAATAACAGTAGCGCCAAATTCTCTCTCACCTTCGTTAAGAACATACTTGCTCATAGCTAATGGTGAGATGATGATATTGTCTACAGCAATTCCTGCTTTTTCAACTGTTTTTCTAAGATTATGCAAAATGGTACTTGGCCCTGTATACAACAAACCACGCATTTCTAAACGAATCCCCATCATGCCACGTGGATCTCTAATCCCTTTAAAGCCATCCACAATGAATTCACCAGGAACTAGTGAAATAACTTCACGTTCTGGTGTAATACTCTTTGTAAGTGCTGACTTAACAACACTATCAACATCTTCGTCTTTGATTTCTTTTGAATCACTAGTTACAGGAATCATTCCTTGAGTTGGTTCAATTTGAAGAAGATTTGCTGGCAAACTAACACTTACTTTATCAATGGAGATGCCAGCTTTTTCTTCTGCTTGATCAACCGCAACTCTTATAGCTTTTGAAGCGGCATCAATATCAATCACAATCCCATCTCGAACTCCTGAGCTCTTTACATTACTCACTCCAATGACGTTCATTTCATTATCAACAAATTCAGCAACAAGAACTTTAATCGAGCTTGTTCCTATATCCAATCCTGTAAAAAAGCCATTCCTAGCCATTCACTCGACCTCACTATCTCTCTTATCTATAGTACTGATTAAAAACAGTATTATTCCAAAATATTATAACATAAAAAAACGTAAAATGTTAGTGTTTTACGTTTTTGATAATAAAAAATTTATTTAATTGTCATTTTTTAGAAATAATGTCGTTTTTTTAAAATTAAACTAGTTTAAACATCATTGTTCTCAAGAACTAATTGTCTTAAAAAAGTGATTAATATTTTTGCAGAAGTCTGACCTGCTTCCTTAATAAATTCAGAAAAAGTAATGTTAGCATCATGAGAAGCAGTATCGCTAATGGCACGAACAACAACAAACGAACAATTAGCATTAGTAGCAGCTTGAGCTATAGCTGCACCTTCCATTTCAACAGCAAGAGTTTCAGGGAAATAGTTTAAAATTTCATCAATTTTTTCTTGACCAGCAATAAAACTGTCTCCAGTTGCAATCAGGCCAATTTTAGAAGAAATGGTTTGGTCATTTAAAACTTTTTGAAAAGCCTCAACCAACCATGAACTAGATTGAAAATAAAGAGGTTGGGCTGCCATTTGACCGTATTGATAACCAAAAGCCGTCACATCAACATCATGATAAACCAATCGATCTGATACCACAACGTCTCCTATTTTTAAGTCTTTAGCAACTGCACCAGCTGAACCTGTATTAATAATCACTGACGCTCCAAAGTGATCTGCTAAAACCGCTACACTCATAGCACTCATGACCTTACCAATACCACTTTGAACTAAAATCACCTCATGTTGTCCTATTTTACCCGAGAAATAAGTTTGATTTAAAACAAGTGTTTCTTTTTTTTCTGTAAGATTATTCACTAAATAGTGCAATTCTTCTGCCATTGCAGCAATAATTCCAATTGTCATTTTTTCTCCTAAATTTTAAAAATTGCATACATTAATGCTGCAAGCAACAGAACCACAATAACTAAAATTAAATTTAATTTTTTGCTAAAAGCACGTCGTTTAGCATTTTCAATTCGCCGACTTTTAATCATTTGTGATTGTTTTTCAGACCTGTCATCATCACTCATAAAATTAGAATAATCATCAGAAATAACGGGGATAATTTTAGTATCCTCATCTTCTATCAACTGACTATTCAATGGTTTTTTAGCATTAGCACGCCTAATGATCTCATCAGTTAATAAAGGTTTTCCCATTAAAGTATCCTCTCTTGATTTAATGTTAGGTACTGAATGGCAATAATTGTTTTAGCATCCGTAATTTGACCTGTACTAATCATCTCTTGGCATTCTTTTAAACTCAATTCAAGGATTTCAATAGTTTCATCTGCATCTTTTGGTTTTGGATTTGGGACCTTTTTAAGATTAGTTCCTAAGTAGAGTTTAATTTTTTCATCACAAAAGCCAATGGCTGTGTGAAATTCGTGAATGAGAGAAAGATCTCCTACGTAACCTGTTTCTTCTTCTAATTCACGAAGAGCTGCTTCTTTTTCAGAACCACCTTCACCAACTTCTAATTTCCCAGCAGGTACTTCATAACTAACCATCTCAATCGCTTTTCGGTACTGCTTTACGATAACTATTTTATTTTCTGGCGTCAAAGCTAAAACAGCAACAGCACCTTTATGAAAAATGAGCTCACGTGTTGATGTCCCTAGACCATTTGGTAATTCAACTTGATCAACAGCAACTTCAAAAACACGTCCTTTAAAAATAGTTTGACGTTCAATTGTTTTTTCAATAAATTCCATAAAAACTCCTATTTCTGACTTGAGTGATGTGGTTTACCAATCGCATAACCTTCTTTATTAACTTGACGACCGCGACCAATTGCTAAACTATCTTCAGGTACATCTTGATGAATAGTTGAACCTGCAGCAGTTAGAGCATTTTTACCAATAGTAACTGGTGCGATAATCGTTGAATTACTGCCGATGAAGGCATGGTTTTCAATGGTTGTTTCAAATTTGTTTTGACCATCATAATTAGCAATAATTGTCCCAGCACCAACATTGACATCACTACCAATGGTAGTATTGCCGATATAAGTCAAATGACCTGATTTTGTGTTTTCGCCTATTGTTGATGCCTTAACTTCGACAAAATTACCAATATGAACATCATTTGAGAGATGTGATTGAGGACGAATGTGGGCATAAGGACCTACTGTAACACCATCTTCTATCACAGATTCTTTGATCGTTGAATGAGTAATTGTCACATTTTTTCCAATAGTAGCATCTACTAGGTAGCTACCATTAGTAATTGTACTTGCTTGCCCTACTTTAGTTTTTCCTTTTAGTGTGACATTTGGCTCTAGGACAACTTCTGGTGATAAAGAAACATCAACATCAACATAAGTTGTTTTAGGATCGATGAAAGAAACACCATTAACCATGTGATGATGATTAATTCTATGACGCATAACTTCTTCTGCTTTTGATAAAGCAACGCGATCATTGACACCTAAACTCTCATCGAAATCACGCAGTTTATAAGCACCAACCTTTTCACCTAATTGTTTAAAAATACCAATGACATCAGTCAGATAATATTCTCCCTGAGCATTATTTGTGGTGATATTTTTAAGGGCTTCAAATAGCCTTTTATTATCAAAAACATAAGTCCCTGTGTTAATTTCTTTGACTTGTTGTTCAAAATCAGAAGCATCTTTTTGTTCAACAATTTTAGTGACTTCATCATTTTGATTACGAATAATACGACCATAACCAAAAGGATTAGCCGCTTCAGCTGTCAAAATAGTAGCAACGTTCTTATGATTACTATGAAAATCGACAAGATTTTTTAAACTTTCACCTGTAATTAAAGGTGTATCACCAGCAATAACAAGGGTTTGTCCATCAAGCCCAGCCAATTGTTCTTTAGCCATCATAACAGCATGACCAGTTCCTAGTTGCTCTTTTTGTAAAACAAAATGAGATTGTTCACCCACAACATCCTTGACTAGATCAGCCTTGTGTCCAATAATCGTTACTTTTTTTTCAGGATTGATAGCAGCAACACTTCTAAACACATGTTCCACCATTGAAATACCTGCCACTTGATGAAGTACTTTAGGTAGGTCTGATTTCATTCGAGTGCCTTTTCCAGCTGCTAAAATAATTGCATAATTTGTCATTTCTTTTCCTCACAATACTTTTTAAAATCACTCCATTATAGCATATTTAACAAGAGTTGTTAAACAGTTGTTGCTAATGCTTGATCAAGAACACTCATTACTTGTTGACTATGTTTAAGTCTTTGTTTTGCTTCTTTCAAATCTTTTAATCTAATGATTTCTTCAAATGCAACAAATTCAGACCATAGACGAGGTTGATTAGGATTTTTATTAATAAGGCTTGTTTTTTCTCCGTTAAGCGTTAGAGCAACTGATGGAATGATGCTTGTGGCACCGTTAATTTCAAGATAGCCTTTATTTCCTTGAATGGTTGTTTTGATGTCGGCACTTGAATCTTTAGAACCGATACAAGAGACTTTAAATGTTTGATAATCTAAAAGTAAGATACCTGATGTATCAATACCTTTTTCCATATTTGCCAGGTAATGAACTGATTTTGGCAAGCCAAATAAACCAACGACAAAATGAATATTATAGATATTTAAATCACGAAGAGCTCCTCCACCTTTTTCAGGGTCAAAAACAGGAGCAATCTCACCCTTTTTAAAAGCATCATAGCGGGAAGAATATTGAGAAAAATTACAATTGATAATTTTAATCTCACCTAGTTTAGGCAATAATTCTTTAATAGCATCATAATTTTTTAAGTACTGATTGGTAATGGCTTCTAATAAAATGAGTTGTCTTTCATTTGCTATTTGAGAAAGGTCTTCTAATTCTTGAGCAGTCATTGTAAAAGGTTTCTCACAAATAACATGCTTATTTGCCATCAAAGCTTCTTTTGCAAATGAATAATGAAGATGGTTGGGCACGGCGATATAAACAGTGTCTATCGTATCACTATCTAAAGCATCATGATATTGACTTGTAAATGTTTTGATATCATATTCTTGTGATAATGCTTCTGCTAGCTTGATACTGCGGGAAGTAGAGACTATCATCTCTAAATCAATGCCATCAATTGTTTTTAGGACAGGCAAAACTTCTTTGACGATCATACCTGTTCCAATAATTGCTAATTTCATTGTAAACTCCTTTTATTTCAAACTCCAGCCACCATCAATAGTAATAATGTCTCCTTGCATGGCAGAAGCTTTTCCTGAGGCCAAAAACAAACTCAATTCTGCTACTTCTTCGGGTAAAATCCAACGTTTGATTGGTGTTTCATTGGCTACCCATTCTGATAACCCACCTGGTTCAAAATCTGCCTTAGTCATAGCTGTTTTAACTGCTCCAGGAGCAATACCAAAAACGGAGATGTTTTCTTTAGCGTAATCAAGAGCTAGTTGCCTTGTGAAACCCGCAAGAGCATGTTTTGAAGACGTATAAGCAATCCCACCACCCCCTGCTAAAAAAGAGGCAATTGAGCACATGGTAATGATGCATCCGGCTTGTTTTTCCACCATTTTTTGCAAGTAAAAAGACGTGATATTAACCACAGCAAAAAAATTAGTCGCAAAGACATCACTTATTTCTTGCCTATTTGTGTTTAATAAAGGCTTGTAGTCATCTAAAACACCAGCTGTCAAACACAAAACATCAACATTTTTTACTTTTGTAAATAAAGCCATTAAATCCTTACTGATATCTAATTGCAAAAAATCAAAGCTACCTTCTAGTATTGGTGCAGGATTCTTATCAACACCATAAACATGATAACCTTCTTTAAGAAATAAACGTGCTTGCTCATAGCCGATGCCACTTGAGACACCAGTTATTAAAACGGTTTTAGTCATTGACTTCAATCCAATCTGTTGCTAAAACGTCACACGGTGTTGGACTCCACATCGAAAATCCTTCACCTTCTCCTGAAACATTAATTAAAAAGTAAGGTGTAACCTCTAAAGATTGCCCAGCTTGTTCAATACTATCAAATAATTGAACATAATTTTCAGCACCACCCCAACCTGTTCTAACATACTTTTTCTTTTCTTTTAAGCCTGGTAAAATTTCTTCAAATGTCATGATATCCTCCTTTATTCTATTGTCATTATATCATAAAAAGATAGCTTTTCTTTGCTTGAATCCAGTTATTCAGATATCAAAAAAGAGAACATTGTGATGTTCTCTTTTGACATGACTAACCAATTTGACTGCCATTTGGCACTTTTTGATCCACTGTTAGTAAGGTTAGTTGACCATCGTGTTCTGCTGACAAAATCATTCCTTGGCTTAGTAAGCCCATCATCTTACGCGGTTTGAGGTTGGCAACAATTTGCAGTTTTTGTCCAATTAATTCTTCTGGATTTGGATAGTACTTAGCAATTCCTGAAAGAATTTGACGGTCTTCTCCATCACCTGCATCTAATCTAAATTGTAATAATTTATCAGAACCGGGTACTTTTTGAACGTCTTTTACTTCTGCAACGCGAATTTCCACCTTGTCAAAGATATCAAATTTAATGGCATCTTTTTCATTTACCAATTCAACTTCAGCAGGATCCCAAGGTTTTTCTGTGGTTTGTTTTCCTGACATTTGTTCTTTGATATAGTCAATTTCTTCTTCCATGTCAAGTCGTGGGAAAAGAGGCTCACCTTTTTTAACAACGGTTAGGTTAGCTGGTAAACTCTCCAATGAAATCGTCTCTAGGTGATAAGTATTGTCAAGACCAAGTTGCGTCATAATGCCAGTAGCTGTTGTCATCATAAATGGTTGGATAAGGTGAGCAACAACTCTTAAACTGGCTGCTAGATGGCTCATGACACTTGCTAACTCTTGTGTTTTCTCTTCTTTTGCAAGAATCCATGGTGTTGTTTCGTCAATATATTTGTTAGTTCTAGCAATAATTTGCCAAATACTGTCTAGAACTTTTGGAAAATCAACAGCTTCCATATAATTGTGATAGGCTTTGATATTTTCTGTTACTGTTTCAGCAAGAGAAGTATCAAATACTGTGACATTTTCTTGATAGCTAGGAATTTTACCATCAAAGTATTTATTAATCATCGCTACAGTGCGGTTGAGTAGATTTCCTAAATCATTGGCTAATTCATAGTTGATACGGCCAACATAATCTTCTGGTGTGAAGGTACCATCACTACCAACCGGTAGACTTCTCATCAAATAATAGCGTAAAGCATCTAATCCATAGCGCTCTACTAGCATTTCAGGATAGACAACATTGCCTTTTGATTTTGACATTTTACCGTCTTGCATGACAAACCAACCATGAGCAATAAGGCGTTTTGGCAATGGTAAATCAAGTGCCATAAGAAGAACCGGCCAATAAATAGAATGGAAACGCAAAATATCTTTCCCTAACATGTGGATATCAGCTGGCCAAAACTGATCAAAATTTTTGGTATCTGATGTGCCATAACCAAGCGCAGAAATATAGTTGCTCAAAGCATCAATCCAGACGTAGACAACGTGCTTAGGATTTGAAGGTACCTTAACACCCCAAGTGAAGGAAGTACGTGACACTGCCAAATCTTCTAATCCTGGCTCGATAAAGTTTTTCAACATTTCATTCATGCGGCCATGTGGCTGGATAAATTCTGGGTGTTCTTGATAGAAAGCGACTAAGCGATCAGCGTATTTACTGAGGCGTAAGAAATAAGATTCTTCTGAGACCCACTTAACCTCATGTCCACTTGGCGCAATTCCTCCTGTAACCTTACCATCAGCATCACGAAAAACTTCTGCCAATTGACTTTCTGTGAAAAATTCTTCGTCAGATACAGAATACCAGCCTGAGTATTCCCCAAGATAGATATCGTCTTGAGCTAACAAGCGCTCAAAAATTTGGGCTACGACAGCTTCATGATCCTTATCAGTGGTTCTGATAAATTTATCATGAGAAATATCCAACAATTGCCATAGTTCTTCAACATCTGCAGCCATTTCATCAACATAAGTTTGAGGGGTTTTACCGACTTCTGCCGCTTTTTCCTGAATTTTTTGGCCATGTTCATCAAGACCAGTTAAATAAAAAACATCATAACCCATGAGACGTTTATAGCGTGCCAAAACATCAGAGGCTATGGTAGTGTAGGCTGAACCAATATGGAGTTTACCACTTGGATAGTAAATCGGTGTTGTAATATAAAATGATTTTTTGTCAGTCATTATAATTCCTTTCAGCGCAAATGAAACGCATGCATTATTTTTTTATTATATCATAAAAGAATGGATACGATAAGGTATTTGATAAGTTTTATCATCATCTTATCAAGCTTTTCAATTAGTCGCAGAAATGACATTGTTTTGATATAATAAAAACACTAATCAATGAAAAGGAAAAAAATAATGAAATTAATCTCTTGGAATATTGACTCTTTGAATGCTGCCTTAACAAGCGACTCTAATCGTGCTGTTTTGTCACGTCAAGTCATCGATACCTTGGTTGCTGAAGACGCTGATATTATTGCCATTCAGGAAACTAAACTATCAGCTAAAGGCCCAACAAAAAAACATCTGGAACAATTAGATTTCTACTTTCCAAATTATACCAATACTTGGCGTTCTTCTGTAGAACCAGCTAGAAAAGGGTACGCTGGAACCATGTTCCTATATAAATCGGAACTGACACCAAATATTACTTTCCCAGAAATTGGTGCGCCATCAACGATGGATAGTGAGGGACGTATTATAACTTTGGAATTTGAAGACTACTTTGTCACTCAAGTCTACACACCTAATGCAGGGGATGGTTTAAAACGACTATCTGACAGGCAAGAATGGGATAGACATTATGCTGATTATTTAGTATCACTCGATCAACAAAAACCTGTTCTAGCAACAGGTGATTATAATGTTGCTCATAAAGAAATTGATCTGGCTAATCCTAGCAGTAATCACCAATCACCTGGCTTTACTGATGAAGAAAGAGAAGGCTTTACTAATCTTTTAGCCAAAGGCTTTGTAGACACCTTTAGACATCTTCACGGTGATATTCCTGATGTTTATACCTGGTGGGCACAACGTAGTAAAACCAGTAAAATCAATAATACTGGCTGGAGAATTGACTATTGGTTAACTAGCCAAAGACTGGTAGATAGAATTAAGAAATCAGAAATGATTGACTCAGGCAGCCGCCAAGACCATACACCTATTGTCTTGGAAATCGATTTATAATAAAAAACAGGGAGAGAAATCCCTGTTTTTTTTTATGGCTCTATAATATCTGTAGTGGGTAACTCCACCACAGAAGTTATAGGGCTTTTTCAATGCAGACAAAAAGTCCCACATGACTTATAATGAAAAGCGACAAAACCACTCATTAGAAAGAATCATATGGAACATCTTAAGAATACCACAAATTTATTAGG
>NZ_JAOTIN010000018.1 GCF_025660655.1 Streptococcus sp. CSL10205-OR2 | reverse complement strand
TGGGTTTAGAAACTTTAACAACTTTAAAACAAAAATTCTCATCGCTTTGAACATTAAAAGGGAGAGAATCAATGTGATTCTCTCCCGATCTTGATGACTAGTCACCCACTACAGTTGACAATGAGCCGAAAAACCAGTAACAATTTGTTACTGGTTTTTTATTGCCAAGGATTGTAAAAACGTCCATGGTTGACAAAAAAGAGAATCAAACTCAAGCAGACAATAACGATAGCAAAGAGAATTGTCACAATGTCATTTTTTGAAAGTGGTTTATAGCTATACCAAGTTCTCTTTTTCAGCTTACCAAAGCGTCTTAATTCCATTGCTGTTGCAACCACATCAATCCGGTCTAGGGAAGAAAAAATTAAGGGCATTAAAATTTGCAAGTTCCCTTTAATACGCTCAAACAATTTAGCTTTTTTTGATAACTCTAAACCACGTGCTTCTTGCGATGTTCTAATCGTGTAAAATTCTTCTTGAACATCAGGAATATAACGTAAGGTCAAGCTAACAGCGTAGGCAATTTTATAGGGTACTCCGATCTGATTGAGACTAGAGGCAAATTGACTGGGATGTGTGGTGATTAAAAACAAGATGGCTAATGGCACTGTTGAAAAGTACTTCAAGGTGACATTAAAGAGATAAAACAATTCCTGACTAGTGAGGTAAAAGGGGCCAATCCCATCAAACAAAATCGTTTTGGCTTGGTAGATGTCTTCTCCATAAGTGGGTGCAAAGAGGTAAATCATTACAATATTTAAGACAGCAAAAAAGGTCATAAACGTAATGACAAAGGAAATACTTTTCCAAGGGATTTTAGTCTGCTTGAACAGGTATAAGGAAAAAGCTCCAATAAAGAGGATTAATCTGGTGTCGTAGGTGGTCATCGTCGCAACAGAAACTAAAACGAAAAAAACTAATTTACTAGCACCAGATAAGTCATATAAGAAAGAATCGCCTTTTTGATAACCAATTAACTGATGATTAGCCATGTCTTCCTCTTTCTTTTTGAATGTAGTAATGGGTTAAAAGAACGGGGTCACAAGTTATTTTTTCTGCTAGGTAAAATAGACTTGTTTTCTTCAAATGTGCTTGTTCTAAGATGTCAACATCCGATAAAATCTTTTCAGGAATATCATCACAAAGCACTGTTCCTTGGTTGATAACAATTGTTCGATCAGAATATTCCATCATTAGTTGCATATCATGCGTAATCATAATAATAGTGTGTCCTCTTTGGTTGAGTTCATCAAGGAAATTCATGATGTCAGTATAGTTCTTTTTATCTTGACCGGCTGTTGGTTCATCAAGAATGATGATTTCAGCACCCAAGACTAAGATAGAAGCGATAGTGACACGTTTTTTTTGTCCGAAAGAAAGTGCAGAGACTGGCCAATTGCGAAATGGGTAAAGACCACACACTTTTAGCGTGTCAAAGACTTTTTCTTTCACTTCTTCCTCAGGTAGACCTCTTAGACGTAAGCCCTGTGCCACTTCATCAAAAATCATTGGTTGACTAATCATCTGATTAGGATTTTGTAAGACATAACCAATCCGATCAGCACGCTCTTTGATAGAATCTTGAGAAATATCTTGCCCTTTAAAACTCATCTCAGCTGAAGCATCAACAAAACGACAGAGGGCTTTTGCCAAAGTTGACTTACCAGCACCATTTTGACCAACAATAGAGATACGCTCTCCTTGGAAAATAGTCAAATCAATCCCATTTAAAATAGGAGTATTTGGTGTATAGGAAAAGTTAAGATTTTTGACCTCAAGCAAGACCTCTTTGGGTTTTTCTTGATTTTTTGTTTTAATACTAGTCTGAAGAGTGATTTCTGAAAGATCTAGAGTATCTATGTGTGATAAAGACTCGATGTTTATAATATCTAAGCCCAAATCTCTAAGCACTGTGATATAAAGAGGTTCTCTGATGCCATTTTCGCTCAAGAGCCTTGTTTTTAGGATGTCATCTGGTTTTCCATCGAATAAGATTTGCCCATCATTGATTAAAATGATTTTATCAACAGAGCGATAAAGAACATCTTCTAAGCGATGTTCAATAATTATTGTCGTTGCTGAGGTGTCTTGATGAATCTGATCAATTAAATCAATCGTGTCTTGCCCTGATTTTGGATCAAGGTTGGCAAGAGGTTCATCAAATAGTAGAATTGGGCTTTCATCAACCAAGACACCAGCGAGGCTGACACGTTGTTTTTGACCACCTGATAAATCTTGTGGACGATGCTCTAATAACTGTAACAAATCTAATTTTTCTGACCAGTAGCGAATTTTAGTCTTCATTTCATCTTGCTCTAAAGCATCATTTTCTAGGGCAAAGGCAATGTCTTCTGCAACAGAAAGACCAATAAATTGACCATCGGTATCTTGCAAGACGGTTGAAATGAGTTGCGATTTTTCATAAATAGAATGCTCAAAAATGGATTGCCCATCAATCAACAAATCACCAGTATGTTCACCGTGGATATGATTAGGAATAATCCCATTAAGACATTGACCCAGGGTGGATTTTCCACTGCCTGAAGGACCAAGGATGAGGACTTTTTCACCTTTTTTGATGGTAAGATTAAGATTTTTTAAGGTTGGTTCATTTTGAGCATCATATTTGAATGAAAAGTGTTGAAATGTTATATATGGGTTCATATGATCGTTTCTCCGAGAAACTAGCAATTAATCTTTTGAAAGGCTACCAGATTTTGTTCTAGATTTTGCGTAAACGAGTAATAAGAGTGTTCCTCCAATCCCAATTGTAACGATATTAGCGATACCAGCAAATAAGCCTTGTGTGAATACTTTGTTAGCTGGCTCATTATAAATAAGGATGTCACCTAGAGGGGCAACCACTCCCCAAGCAATAATATTAACAATGATTTGAGTGATATTAAAGGTGACGATGTTTGATTTAGTGAAGATGCCTTTTTCAATAGACAGTTTATTTTTCAATAAGCCAATACCAAGTCCGACCAAACCACTTGGGATAACCCAAGCCCACCAGACACCATAGCCTGCTAACATGTCTTTAATCATATGACCAACAAAGCCGATGAAAAACCCAGCAATTGGTCCAAAAAGAACTGAGAATAAAGCCTGAACAGCGTATTGTAATGAGATAGTTGTGTTAGTGAAGATGGTAATTGGTACAAATAAACCAATGATAACAAATAAGGCAGCACCAATACCGATGGCAACGACAGTTTTAATAGAATTATTTTTCATTTTTTCTCCTTTAATTAGGGTTTATAGCTTTGATTTCAATATGCCAGTTAGGACCAACTCCCACATTATAAGCTTTTGCAAAAGAGCCTTGGTTGATAGCTAGACCAACACGGTAGAGGGAATTGATGTATAAAAGTGGTTGTCCAATCATGACATCAGCAAAAGATTTTCCGTAGGTGACTTGATTTTGGTAAACAAGCATGTCATTGTTATAAATGGTGACTTCAAAACGATCACCAAACTCAGGGGACATGGTGTAGAAGTTTTCGCGCGTGATAGAAGTCCACAAAGAACCAAATCGGACATCTAAAATGTCAACAGCACCACGAACAGCATTTGGTAGAATATCTGTTTCTACTACAGGTACTTCAACGATGGCATCCACCGATAGTTCAGGGCCAACTTCTTCAAAAGTAATGTGTCTGCTGGCTAATTTAGCACCTGTGAAGGCGTAGACATCACGACCATGAAACGTATAAGAAAATTCGGTGTTCTCGCGGCGATTTTTAACTTCTGAGATTTCCCTAACAGCTTTAATCCCAATATGCTTTTTGATATAAGATAGTGTACCATTATCAGGTGTGACGATATATTGGTTGTTGTTAGTTAAAGCGACTACACTTTTTCTTTTTGATCCGACACCAGGGTCAACAACAGAGACAAAAGTAGTCCCTTCTGGCCAGTAGTCAACGGTCTGAAAAAGACGATAAGAAGCTTCAAAAATATTATAAGGGGTAATGTCGTGGGTTAAATGATGAATGCCTAAAGTAGGTTCTTCATTTAAAGCGACTCCAATCATGGCTGATACAGCACCATCAGCTAGACCAAAGTCTGATTGTAAAACTAGTAAGTGATTACTCATATGACCTCCTTGCCGTATTGAAAATATAGTTCATTCTAACATAAAAAAGAAGTAGCGTAAATAAGCTATAGATTAGAGCCTGAGATAGTTTAAAACTATGAGTAGCTTTTTGATAGAAATGGACTAATGATTGACCAATAATTTTTTGATATGTTAAAATAAAGAAAAGAGTATATGAGGAAATGATGATGACAAAATCAGTTGCAGAGTGGGTAACTAGCTTAAATATGAAGACTCACCCAGAGGGTGGTTATTTTCGTGAAATCGAAAAATCACATGATAAAATACAAATTGATGGGAAAGAACGTTCTCTTTTCACAAGTATCTATTTTCTCCTAGAAAAAGAAAACCCATCACATTTTCATCGTTTAACGGCTGATGAAATCTGGTACTATCATGAGGGACAACCCTTAACGGTCCATATGATAACACCAGAAGGGACCTATGAAAAAGTTCTCTTGGGTAAAGACATGTCAAAAAATGAAGTCTTGCAATACCGTGTGCCAAAAGGGACCATCTTTGGTTCAACCGTCGAAGAAGGTTTTGCTCTTGTTTCTTGCATGGTATCACCAGGCTTTGAATTTGAAGACTTTGAATTATTTAGCCGTGAAGAACTGCTGGCGCAATACCCAGAATATGAAGTAATTATTAAACAATTAACAAAATAAAAAAATGGGAGGGACAAGTGTCTCTTCCATTTTTATTATATCAATATAGCAATACGATTGGCACAATGAGATTTTACTTTTGGAATAGTAAATTGGACTCAATTCCCCAAAAAATGAAAGCGTTTTATAATATAATTTAATTAGGAGGCTAATAATGCTAACCAACGAAATTGTTAAAAAATTGCCATTCTTTTCTAAGTATCATGGCTATTCATTATCAGATTTGGAGGGAGTTTTAGGAGTCTCTAAGAAAACAATTTTATCTGATATTAATAAAATCAATATCATTTTAGAGGAATTAGACATTCCTATCATCTCTCTTTACAACGATAAAATCTTTTTTCCATCCATTTCCGTGACGGATATATTTGCAAAGTTATCGCCCCATCTCAAACATTATGTTTTTCAAGACGAAAGACCATACATGATAGTTCTCTATCTGCTATTAAAGGAAGATTATATCTCAAACTTTCATCTTCAAGATGTTTTAAGAATAAGTAAAAATAGTGTGTTAAATGATTTAAAAGACTTAAAAAAAATTCTTGCTTCAAAAAAGGTGACAATCACATACAATCGAAGAAAAGGTTATTCCTTAGCAGGAACTCCTAAAGCACTGCGCATAGTTTTGGAATGGGCAATTAATGAACTGTTACAATTTAGTAGTGGCAAATGGATTATTCGTTATCTCTTTTATAGTTGTCAAAAACCATTTGACTTTGATCAAATCACCCCATTTTTTGTAAATGACACCAGCCGAAGTCAATTATTTTTTATTAGTGAGCGGGTTGAGGCGACATCTTATGTTATTTTATGTCTGAAATGGTCTTGTTTAGAAGGGAAGGTGGTGTATTCTGAGAAAGAAAAACAATTGATTAGAGAGACTGTTGTTTTTGAGTTGGCAAAACAATTTGTCGCAGAATTTCCTAACTTAAAAAGAGACTGTTATTTTATTGCGACAAGACTAATGGGATGTACTCAAGGAGATTTGGGAATATCACCTCAGCCAGAAATACTGACCATTATGGAAGCCATTATTGATACGGTGTCAGCAAAAACAGGGATTATCGTTACTAAAGATGAACAATTTAGAAAAAATTTATACTGTCATTTAGCACCAGCATATTTTCGATTATTATTTGATAATCACATTGTGAATCCTTTAAAAGAACATATTTTATCAGAATATGAGAGTTTGTTTTATTTAATTAAAAAAAGTCTCTTTCCACTTAGTGAAGCGTTAGGAAAAACGATTAGTGATGATGAAGTTGCTTATTTCACCATGCATTTTGGTGGTTATTTGGCAAGTCGTCAAACTAAGAGTAATCACCGAAAAATCGTCGCTTTAGCTGTTTGTCCAAATGGCATCAGTTCTTCTTTGATTTTAGGTTCAGAGCTAAAGATACTTTTACCAGAAATTGTTTTTAAAGACATCCATCAATTAGACCAACTTAACGAATTACAACTACAAGATTATGATGTTATTTTTTCGACAGTTTTCTTTGAAACGGATAAACCTTTGTTTGTTGTCCAGCCTTTTATGAATCCTGTTGAAAAAACAATCTTGAAGAAAACGGTTTACAATGAATTTTCCTTACACTCTTCTTTTTATTCTCAAAGTGACGACTTACTTAAAATTATTAAAAAATCCTGTCTCATTGAAGATGAAAGAGCATTAAGAGAAGATTTAGCAACCTATTTTTTATCACTTGACAAACAAGATACAACTAGTTGGGAGGGAGCATCATTGACTGATTTGTTGACAATTGACTTGATTCAAACGAAAGAAAACGTTAAGGATTGGCAGGAAGCCATCACTCTAGCGGCCGATCCACTATTAAAACAAGGCTACATTGAAGCTAGTTATATCACTGCTATGATAGATTCTGTGAAAACATTAGGTGCTTACATTGTTTTGGCACCACATGTTGCAGTACCTCATGCAGCACCAGAAAAAGGTGTTAAACGATTGGGAATGAGTTTATTGCAGTTGCAAGAACCTATTTCCTTTAATTTGGATAAAAATGATTATGATGAAGAAAGGGAGGTGCAACTGATTTTTGTTCTAGCGGCTGTTGATTCTTCTGCTCATTTAAAAGCTTTACAGCAATTGGTAATGATTTTAGATGATGAGAAAATGCTTCAAAAATTAATCGCTGCTAAAACAAGGGAAGATATTTATCAGTTACTGAAGCGATGTACGTTAAATGAAGAGGTGAAATGATGAAAATAATTACAGTTTGTGGCAATGGTATTGGTAGTAGTTTATTACTCAAAATGAAAGTGGATAAGATTGCTAAAGAACACGGTTACGATATCGATGCTGAGTCTTGTGATTCAAATGCTGCTGTTGGACGAGAAGCTGACCTATTTGTAACTGTCAAAGAATTTAAAGATATTTTTCCTAAAGAGGCTAAAGTTTGTATTGTAAGAAGCTATACCAATAAAAAGAGGATAGAAGAAGACTTATTACCTGTACTAGAAGAGATGTTATCTAAATAGGGAGGATAAGAAATGGTAATATTAGATTTTTTAAAAGATATCTTAAGTGAACCAGCTTTTTTGATGGGCTTGATTGCCTGTGCGGGACTTTTGGCTTTAAAATCACCAGCTCATAAAGTGATGACGGGGACACTTGGTCCCATTTTAGGTTATCTCATGTTATCTGCCGGTGCTGGAGTGATTGTTGCAAATCTAGATCCTTTAGCACAAATGATTGAAACTGGTTTTCATATTACTGGAGTAGTTCCAAATAATGAAGCAGTGACATCAGTCGCTCAACAAATTTTAGGTGTTGAAACCATGTCTATTTTAGTAGTTGGTTTATTATTTAATTTGATTATTGCTCGTTTAACACGTTTTAAATACATTTTTTTAACAGGTCATCATAGTTTTTTTATGGCTTGTCTATTATCAGCTGTTCTAGGTGCCTTGGATTTTGAAGGAATTTTATTAATCCTTATAGGTGGCTTTATTTTAGGTGCATGGTCAGCTATTTCTCCTGCTATTGGCCAACGTTATACTTTAAAGGTAACAGATGGTGATGAAATTGCAATGGGCCACTTTGGTAGTTTGGGTTATTATTTAGCAGCATGGATAGGTCATTTAGTTGGAAAAAATAGTCAAAGCACAGAGGATATTCAAGTGTCTGAAAAATGGAATTTTTTAAGAAACACAACGATTTCCACGGCTCTTATTATGATTATTTTCTATCTTATTTCAGCCATTGCTGCTGGAAGTGAATTTGTATCCACCATTTCAGGAGGTAAAAATCCATTCATTTTTGCCATTTTATCTGGACTACAATTTGCAGTGGGAGTTGCTATCGTCTATGCTGGTGTTCGTATGATTTTGGCTGATTTGATTCCAGCTTTTGAAGGGGTTAGTACTAAACTGATCCCAAACGCTGTTCCTGCAGTTGATTGTGCAGTCTTTTTCCCTTATGCACCAACAGCTGTCATTATCGGTTTTGCCTTTAGTTTTTTAGGTGGACTCATCGGTATGTTCATTTTAGGGGCGATTGGTGGTGTCTTAATTATTCCTGGAATGGTTCCACACTTCTTTTGTGGTGCAACAGCAGGTATTTTTGGCAATGCTACTGGAGGTCGTAAGGGTGCCATTTTAGGTTCCTTTGTCAATGGTCTATTCTTGGCATTTTTACCAGCTATGTTATTACCAGTTTTGGGTAATCTAGGGTTTAGTAATACAACTTTTGGCGATTTTGACTTTGCTGTCCTTGGTATTTTGCTTGGTCGTATGGGAGAATTTGCACAATCTATCGGCGTTTATGTGATAGTGGGTGTCTTGTTAGCTGTTTTAATTATGCCATCGTTAATGAGTAACTCTCAAGAAGCGATTAATAATCATGAGTGAGGTAAAAAAATGAAGACTGATTTTTCTGTTAAAATTTATTCAGATGGTGCTGTTTTGGAAGATATGATAGCAGATTTAAATTCTGGTCTGGTTACTGGTTTTACAACAAATCCTAGTTTAATGAAAAAAGCAGGTGTTACCGATTATCTAACATTTGCTCAAAATGTTTTAGAAGCTATTACTGAATACCCAGTTTCTTTTGAAGTTTTTGCTGATGATTTAGAAACAATGAAACGTGAAGCTAAAAAAATAGCTAGTCTGGGAGATAATGTTTATGTTAAAATTCCAATCACCAATTCAAAAGGTGACAGTACGATTCCTATTATTAAAGATTTGTCAGCTGAAGGTATTAAAGTGAATGTTACTGCGATTTTTACTTTGAATCAAGTGGAACAGGTAGTAACAGCTCTTAGTGAGAAGACACCTTCCATCGTTTCTGTTTTTGCTGGACGAGTAGCTGATACGGGTGTTGATCCAGAACCACTAATGACTTCTGCAAAAACAGTTTGTCAAACCAAAGACTCAGTTGAATTATTATGGGCAAGTCCTAGAGAAGTGTTCAACATCTACCAAGCTGATAAATTGGGTGTTGATATTATTACTTGTACACCTGGTATCATCAAAAAACTCAATTTAAAGGATAAAGATTTAGAACAATATTCACTAGAAACAGTTCAAACGTTTTTGTCTGATAGTAAGAGTCTAGGATTTTCCATTTTGTAGAGAAGATAGGCATTGTGTTTGATAGTTAGGAGGTATAATATGAAGAAACTATCACAGCGTTGGTTTTATTTGGTGATGTGTTTATCACTATTATTAGTTCTTACTGCTTGTAATACAGCAACACCAGCAAATGATGAGATGGCTACCCAGAGGACTATTGCTTATAATGAAGCAACAACACCGCACTATGATGTGGTGATGCGTAATGAAAACCCACAAATAGACGGGATGTCAGAGGATGCTGTTTGGGAGACAGTCCCAATCATATCAGGAGGTTTTCATTTTCCTTGGGATACTAAAGAAGCCCCATTAACAGAGTTTAAAGCTTTTAACGATGGCACTGATTTTTATTTTCATTTCAATGTTTTAGATCAAGACGTATTACTTGATAGTGATTGGAAAGAAGATGAAAGTACCGTCGATAATGAAGACCGTGTTGAATTATTCTTTGCTGGAGGTAGCGTTGATAAGCCAACGCCAGATGGCATGCCACTTTACTATGCAATTGAAGTTGATGCAGATGGTCGAATTCATGATTATTCTATTGAATATTATAGACATTTTGACAGTGAGTGGGACTTGGAAGGATTAGAAACCGCAGCAACAAAAACAGATAATGGTTATAGTGTAGAAGGAAAAATTCCAATTAAAACATTAGAAGACTTGAAATTGTTGAACAATAATGTCATGAAAGTTGGTGCCTATCGTGCAGAATTTTCAGATCCTGAAAAAGAAGGCGATGACCCTGTTATGGAATGGATTTCCTGGGTAGATCCTAAAACTCAAACTCCAGATTTTCACGTCAATTCTTCTTTTGGCGAATTTAGATTCTTGAAATAATAACTCAATAATAAAGCCCGCGTCATCTGACGTTGGCTTTTTTGTTATTTTAAGGAGTCAAAAGCCTATTTTAATCAATTTTTCATAGTTTTCAGTAAATGGTTGACAGAAAAAAAGCATAGTGCTATTATATTACTTAACCGGTTATTTAACTGGATAAGTATATTATGGAGGAGTTTGACAAGATAATGAAAAAAATCATTTCATATCTTTCTCTGATTATTATTACCATTACTTCTGCTATTGTTTTGGCGGCTTGTCAACAACAATCAGAAAATACTAATGATAATCACGAAGGTTTAAATATTGTTACTAGTTTTTATCCTATTTATGCCATGACAAAGGCAGTTTCTGGCGATTTAAACAATGTTAGAATGATTCAATCAGGAAATGGTATCCATTCCTTTGAACCATCACCAAATGATGTGGCGGCCATTTATGATGCGGATATCTTTATTTTCCATTCACATACCTTAGAAGCATGGGCAGGTGACATCAAGGAAAACTTAAAAGATTCTGAAGAAAAAGTATTAGAAGCTTCTGAAAAAATGACGTTAGACAAAGTCAAAGGACTTGAAGACATGGAAGCTGGTGATGGCATTGATCCAGCAACCTTATATGACCCTCATACCTGGACTGATCCAGAATTAGCCATAGAAGAAGTAGAGCATATTAAAGAAATGCTTATCTCTGCTGATCCAGATAATAAAGCAACCTACGAAAAAAATGCTGAAGCCTTTAAAAAAGAAGCACAAGAGATTACGAAGGAATATCAGAAAAAATTTGCGTCAGTCAAAAATAAAACATTTGTCACCCAACACACAGCATTTTCTTACCTAGCCAAACGCTTTGGCTTAACACAACTAGGAATAGCTGGCATTTCACCTGACCAAGAGCCACAGCCACGTCAGTTGGTTGAAATTAGAGAATTTATCAAAGACAATAATGTCAAAACGATTTTTGTTGAGGCAAATGTTTCTCAAAAAATTGCTGAGACAGTTGCCAACTCAACAGGTGCAGAACTAAAAACTCTTAGTCCACTTGAAGCAGACCCAGAAAATGATAAAACTTATTTGGAAAACATCAAAGAAAATTTAGAAATACTCTATCAAGAGTTAAGTAAATAGGAGGCAATATGAAAAAGAAATATATTATCAGTTCAGCTGCAGCAGCCGTTTTATTAGCTGTTGGTGTTGGAGCTTATCAAATAAACCAAAACCAAGAAGTTCCTAAAAATGATAATAAAGTTGCGTACGTTGATGGTGGTAAGAAACAATCTAAAACATCAACAAAATCAGAAAACAAAACGCAAGAACAAATCAATGAAGAAGAAGGCATTTCTGCTGAACAAATCGTGGTTAAAATTACTGATGATGGCTATGTGACTTCTCATGGTGATCACTATCACTACTACAATGGTAAGGTTCCTTTTAATTCACTTATCAGTGAAGACCTTATCATGAATGATCCAAACTATGTCTTTAGTCAAGACGATGTGGTTAATGAGGTTGCTGATGGTTATATCATTAAAGTGAATGGTAATTATTACCTTTATCTAAAAGAAGGCAGCAAGCGCGAAAACGTTCGTACTAAAGCACAAATTGAAGAACAAAAAGAAAAAGGGACCTTAGAAGCTGCTCAAAAAGGCAATAAATCATCTAAATCAAATAAAAAGCAATCACAAGTTAGCCAAAAGAGTGATGGCCGTTATAGAACGGATGATGGTTATGTCTTTAGTCCAACTGATGTGATTGAAGATACAGGTGATGGCTTTATTGTGCCACATGGCAATCATTTCCATTTTATTCCTAAAAAAGATTTATCACCTAGTGAGTTAGCACAAGCACAAGCTTACTGGAATAACAAAAAAGGAAGTGCACCACAAACTACCCAAAAAGGGAATGTAGCACAAAGTACTGGTAGCCATTCAACAGCTTCAACACAATCTTCTCATACGACAAATCAAGGAACAAGTCAAGGGACTAGAAGCCAACACTCATCGCAACACTCTAGTCAATCACAAGCATCACAACATTCAACACAAAACTCAGCACAACACTCATCGCAACACTCTAACGCATCACAACAAACACAGCAACCTCAAAAACAAGAAGAGACTATTGCCGACTTACTCAAACAACTTTATGCACTGCCTATTAAGCATCGACATCAGGAAAGTGATGGTTTAGTCTATGACCCTCAAACCATTTATAGTTGGACAGACAGTGGTGTTGCAGTTCCTCATGGTGATCACTATCATTTTATTCCTTATTCTCAAATGAGTCCGTTAGAAGAAAAGATTACTAGGTTGTTGAAAGATAACAAGCAATCTCAAGGAAATCCTCAATCGATTGAAGATCACCATCATGAGGGAGAAAATCATCACCATGATGAAGCAGATCATCATCACGAGGGAGAAAATCATCACCATGATGAAGCAGATCATCATCATGAGGATGAAAACCATCATCATGATGAAGCAGATCATCATCATGAAGGAGAAGACCACAGTAATGATGCAAAAGAAGCTACTGAGTCTGGTGAACAAAGTAACAAAGACATTCTTGATAAGATTGTTGGTGGACTTTCAGGTTTTTCATGGGATGATAGTGAGGATGAAGATGATGTAGACAACGAAGCTACTAATGAAGACTCTACTGATGACCAAGCTACAAATAACGAAACAGCTGATGACCAAACGGCTAATCCTCAAACATCTGAAAATGATAACACTCAAAAAGAGATGAGAGAAGTTGGTCGTCATTTGGTACCAAAAGACGCTGTTTTAGATGAAAATTATGACTATAAGGGTTGGACAGCGCAAGAAATTTATGAAGCTATTCAAGGAAAAGCTATCATTGATCCAGAAGATATGCTTTATGGCATAACGCTTGCAACTGAGTACAAAGACGGAGTATTTATTATTCCTCATATTGACCATTATCATTATGTTCAATTAAAATGGATTGATGAAGAACCAGAAATCTTTGAAGTAAGCGATAAAACCTATAGCTTAAATGCCTATTTAGCGACAGCTAAGTATTATATGGAAAACCCTGACAAACGCCCTAAAAAAGCTGGATGGGGTGAAGACGCAGATATTCATAAAGGAAATACTGACAAACATGATGAAACAGACCATCACCATCACGAAGGTGAAGACCATCATCACGATGAAGCAGGTCACCATCATGAAGGCGAAGACCATCACCACCACCATGAGGGTGAAGAAAGTCATCCAGTAACACCTGAATCAGAGCGTGAAGGAAAACCAAATTCACAAATTGTCTACTCAGCTAAAGAAGTAGCAGAAGCTAAAAAAGCAGGCAAATACGCTACGTCAGATGGTTATATCTTTGATGCCAAAGATATTATTAGAGATGCAGGTGAAGCTTACATCACACCACACATGGACCACGAACACTGGATTCCTAAAAAAGATTTATCTGAGGCTGAACGTAAAGCTGCAGAAGAATTCTTGGCTAGCCGTCAAAACACTTCAGAGTCAACAAATAATGAAACAACACCTGAAAACAATAATGCTACGGCAAATGATTCACAACTTATCTCTGCTAGTGAGTTAGATGCTACTGGCTTAAAAGCAACAGACGTTTTCGCAAAAGTTCTTCCTGAAAAAATTGTTCCAATAGACAAGATTAAGGGCAATATGTATCATGCGGTAAGATACGTTGATGGGCAATTGATCATTCCTCATTTAGATCATTACCATAATGTTCGTCTCAGTTGGTTAGACCAAGGCTCTCTTTTATCAGATGGTTACAGTATCAAAGAACTATTGGCAACGATTAAATACTATATGGCACACCCAGAAGAAGCTCCTAAAGAAGATGGTTGGGGAACTGATGCTAAAGAAGACACAGAAAGTCATATCGGTATCTGGGATAATAACTATGGTATTGGTGAAGAACCAGATGATAGCAATTCTGAAACAACTGAAACTGAAGAAGTTGAAGAGGAAGAAGAATGGGTAGAAGAGGAAGATCCATTTGATGCACAAATGAGAGTTGAAGGAGAACGTCATGGTTTAAGTGGTGATGACTACTTTAACAAATTATTCAAACTAGCAAGCCGTTATAGTGTTGCAGTGGATAAAATGTCATATGCTGCACCAGGACAAGTAACCGTTGCTAAAAAAGATGGCACAACAGTTATCGTTGATCTTGCTACTTTAGAAGAAGTAACACCATAATTTTAAAAAAAACTGGGATTTTTCCCAGTTTTTATTTTGTTAATGACCAGTGACAACATGATTTTGAATCGCTTTGCAGAAATTTCATCTTATATCAATATGTTATAATTAAGAAAAGAAGCATCTCTATCATAAGAAAGTTGTGATAAGGTAGCCAGCAATCATTACAGGAGGTTAATAATGTCCCATCAAGATTATATTGAGCAAGGGTTAAATGGTATAGCGCCTCTTAAGTTAATTCTTTGTGGAGAGGTTGATGAAAATGAAACAGAAAAAGTAGGAGTTGTTTCAGTTGTTTTTGCTACTAAGGATAAGAAGCGAGCAAAAGAAAAATTAGAAGAATTGTCAACATCTCACCCGGAAAAATATTATATGGTCTATAGTGTGCCCTTGGATAGTGATTTAACAATGTTAAATCACTACCCATCTATTGCCATTTCTAAAACAGATTTATCTTAAACACAAAAAACCACCAATTTGGTGGTTTTCTTTTTAATGTTTTAGTCAAGTACTAATCGTTTTTCTAGATAATTTTGGAAACGTTCAAATAAGACACATAAAGACCAATAAATAAATGCCACTAAAATATACATACTCATGTAATCCCACTCACGACCACCAACAATTCTAGCATTTTGAAAGATGTCAGGGACTGTTATCATGGCAGCAAGAGATGAGCTTTTAATCATATCAACAACTACATTTCCAAGAGGAGGAATCGCTACCCGAATAGCTTGAGGTAGAATCACTTTTCGAACAATAATTCGTTGAGGTAATCCCAAAGCACGAGCTGCCTCCCATTGACCAGCATCAATGGCTGCAATGGAAGAACGAAAGATTTCTGAAATATAGGCTGAACTGACTGTGCTAAAACCAATATAGGCACAAAGAAGAGCAGGTAGCTGAATGCCAAAATAGGGTAGGGCAAAATAGAGCATAAAGAGAACAACAATCATTGGGACACCGCGCATGATTGATACATAAGCTTGCACAAGTGTCTGTAGAAAAACAGATTTTGATCGTCTCATCAAAGCTAAAAAGAGTCCTAGTGTTAATCCAGTGACAAAGCTAAGGCCTGCAATTCCTAGAGTATAGGGCAGTCCAGTCAAGACAAAACCAAAATTATCAATCATCAATTTAAAATTAATAAAAGACATTTATTTCTCCTTATTGTATTTCAAATGATGTGATGTTTATGATTATTCAACGTCAGAAACATCAATTTTTTCAAAATCATAGTCTTTTTCTTTTGAAACATCTTCTCCAGCAAAGAATTGCTCAGATAATTTAGTTAATGTACCATCTTGACGCATGTCTTCTAAGGCTTCATTCATTTTAGCTTGAAGAGTTGTATTATCTAATTTAAGAGCAAAGTTAGCCTCTGAAGGATTGTAGTAAAGACCTTCTAATACTTTTACAGGGATATCAGGTAATGCTTTTGTTGCCATTGTTTGGAGGTAGAAGTCATTTAGAATAACATCTGTACGACCATTGGCAACGTCTTGAAGGTAAACATCATTGGTCACATTATCATAGATAACCAATTCAGCACCAAATTTTTTAGCTACTTTCATATAAGAAGTTGTAGAAGCACCTGCAGCTTTTTTACCTTTTAAATCTTCTAGCGTTTTGATTCCTGAATCGTCAGATTTACGAACAACCATTGATGAGAAAGAATATTTATGAGTTGTTGTGTAGAGGAATTTTTCTGCGTTTTTGCTATCTTTTTCAATGGAATAACCAGCGACATCAATTTGTCCACTATCAATGGCAGCAAGCATACCATCAACGTTCATTTCAACAAATTCAACATCTAGGTCTAAACGTTTAGCAATTTCTCTAATAATTTCAACATCATAACCTGTTAATTCATTGTCATCATTATGATAAGATTGGGGGAAGAGAGTTCCTGATGTAGCAACTTTTAAAGTACCAGATTCTTGGATTTTTTCCCACTTAGCATCTGCTTGTGAGCTAGCATCAGACTCTTTAGAGTTACTAGAACCACATGCTACCAACAAAATTGCGGCAACAAGAACAACAAGAAGGGAGTAGATTTTTTTAGCCATAAGACCGTCCTTTATAAATTTATTATGCATTAATGCATTTACTGATTTATTTTACACTTTATAAGCACATTTATCAAACATAAAAACTGCTTTTTTTGGTTTTATAAAAATTGTTGATTTTTTTCAAACATTTCTGCAATAGAGAGTAACAAATCTTCTCGTCCTTTAGCAGCAGTTAATTGAATCCCTATGGCCAATTTATCTTCATTACGATAGACAGGGAGACTAATACTAGGTTGTCCTGTCATGTTGGCTTGCTGAGTGAAGGGGGTGAGATCTAAACTGTTTGCAAACATCTCCCAAACCAGTTCTTTTTGTTCATCTAATGAAACATGTTCACTATTTTCTAGACGAATCAATTGTTGTTTCGATAATAGTAATTGCTCATGTTTAGGTGCCACATCAGCTGTTGTTGGCGATAATAGCACATCATACTCTTGGTGGAACAAAGCCATGAGTCGACTGTATTGATCCCACTGAGAAATGGCTTTTGTGTAGTCTTTAGCAGCAATATTTTGGCCCATTTGGTAAAGGGCCCAAGACATGACTTCCATATCATCTGTTGTCAAAGGGCGTTTTAAAAAATGTTCAATTCTATCAAACATGGCAGCAGTTTCAACAGAAGTGATTAAATAATAAGTCTGCATGGCTTCAATGCCATCAATAACAGGTTTATCTATAAGTGTGACGTAATGACCTTCTTGTTCTAGAAAAGCAATAGCCTTTTTCACTGCTTGTTTGGCATCCTCTGAGACAAGTCCTCCAATAGGTGAGTCAAGTTGAACAGCAATTTTCAATGGTTTCTTGCTTTTTTTTTGGAAATCCTCCTTAGTCAGTGTTGGTAAAGGAAATGGACTTTCGATCTGGTAAACTTGCAAGCCTTGTAGCAAGTTTTTGGTGTCTCTGACGGTCTTAGTGAGAGCAAATTGAACAGAAGCGCCTTGCCAACCACGATAGGAACTAGGACCAACAGGAATACGACCTCTTGTGGGTTTTAAGCCGATGAGACCATTAAAAGAAGCAGGAATTCTGATAGAACCACCACCATCACTGGCAGGCGCTAAAGGAGAGATACCTGCTGCCACTAAAGCTGCAGCCCCTCCAGAAGAACCACCTGCATTTCTTGAGAGGTCATCAGGCAAATTAACACTACCATGAAGGGCACTATCTGAAATATTTTTAAAACCAAACTCGGGGGTGTTAGTTCGCCCAAGAATTATAAAACCGAGTTCTTCAAGTTTTTGTACATAATAATCAGAAGCTGTAGCACGGTAGTCTTTGAAAAGTTTAGAGCCAGATGTTGACGGTTCTCCTTTTTGTTCTTGTCCTAAATCCTTTAAAAAGATAGGAACACCAGCAAATAATTTACCGGAAAAATCTCGTGTCTTGGCTTCATGTAAAGCTTTTTCAAAGCGTTCATTGGTTATGGCATTTAACTTAGGATTAATACTTTTGGTTTTTTGAATAGCTTTTTTCACTAATTCTAAAGGACTGACTTCTTTAGAATGAACGTTTTGTGCCATTTGTGTTGCATCCATCATGATTTTCCTTCTTTCTAGTCGATTCTTATGAGTCGTTATATCAATTTTATTATAAAAGAAAGCCAAGGAAGATGCAAAGAGATTAATCAGTTTTCTATCTTTCTTAAAATCTTTGACAATTATATCGCACCTCGATATAATATAGATAGAAGTACGATATAAAATACTATTAAGGAGGTAGGATGATGGATGAACGTCTTAAACGAATTTATTTACCAATGACAGAAACGGGATTCTATATCCTTTACTGTCTGCAAGAAGAAAGACATGGTTATAATATTACACAAATGGTTAGAGAAATGACCAATGATGAGGTGATTATTAGTGCAGGCACCATGTATGGTAGTTTATCGAAAATGGAAAGTGATGGGCTTATCGCTTTTTCAAGAGCCCAAGGCAAACGAAAACTCTATCAGATGACGCCTTTAGGCCTAGAGATTTTGCAGATAGAGATGAAACGAATTGAGAGAATGTATCATAATATAAAAGGAGAGAATAACCATGACAATTTAAAAAATGCATCGCTTTTTTTCGATGGTTGATTTTTTAGAAGAAGAAAGCTTTTTAGAAAAACAACATCAAAATGGTTGGCGTTTTGTTGAGATTAAGGGACTTAATACTTATGTGTTTGAAGAAACAAGACAAGAAGACTATGTCTATCAATTGGATATCTTAGAAGAAACCAGTGATGAAGAAACTTACATCGCTATGTGTCAAGATTATGGCTGGGAGTATGTTTTTAAGTATAATCATTGGTACTATTTTAGAAAACCTAAAAAAGATAATGATGGTGATTTGACCTTATTTAGTGATACGACTTCAAAATTAAATCGCGCGAAAAAAAGCATCAAATTTCCAACCCTCTATGGTCTTGTTTTGCTCTTCTTAGTTTTTGCTATTTTTGTAAAGACAGGCTTTCAAACCTGGGCTGATAAATTTCTCTTGATGGTCTGCATCCTAGCCTTAGTGATTGTAGGAACACAATTATTGAAATATCGACAATTGGTTAAGAAGATTAAAGAAGGTTAATATAGTGTAAAGGAATCTCAATTTAGTGGTGATGTTATTAATACAGAAATTTATGGAGCAATTAAATGAAAAAAATAGAGATTTTTGAAGAAGTCGTTCGCTATTTGAGAGAAGATTCGTCGACGAAAAAGGATATTAAGGGCGCTAATCCAGACGATTACCGTTCTTTGATTTCTGATGAGATGTCTGAAGATGATTTTCTCTATCTCATGCATTCTTATATCGCGAGTTTTGGTGTTTTGAGTCATGTCTACTTTGGACCCAAAAAAGTAGAACCTAATGGTTTTAGGCTTCGTCGGGTTGATGATGTCTTATACGTTTTATCAGCAAATAAAGACACCAACCTCCAAAAAGGTGATGCCATTGTTGCTATAGAAGATATACCAATTGCTACTTATTACAACAAGCACCGTTCCTTTTTTATCAGTCCAACACCCGAACGACAATTTATGGACTGGGCTATCCTTATCACTAGGGCTAGCCATGTGACTGTTAAAAGAGATGGTCAACCTCACAAGATTTTAGTTGAAAAAACAAAACTGCCAGTAGCTGAGACAGCTTTTGAATGGAAGCTATTGACTGATGTTATTGTTTATCTAAAAATGGAAAACTTTTATGATGAATCAGCCATTAGTCAGCTGTTTAAAGATAGTCAATCAGCCATTGAACAGGCTAAAGCACTGATTATTGATGTTAGAATCAATCATGGTGGCACGGATTCCTTATATTTTCCTTTGCTGAAATATGCTCTACCAGAAGGAAAACAATTAACTGATATTCATTTTGATGATGATCAAATGGAAATCTTGTATACCAAGCGTAATGTTGCCTTAAGACTGGCACAATTTGAAGAGATTTTAGAATAAGAAACAACCACTGATGAGACAAGACGACTGATTGAAAGTCTTAAAAAAGAATTAATACGCCATCAAAATGATGGTTTTGTCCTTTTTAACGATGATACCGTTTTTCCTGAAATGACTGGTTTAAAATGGCCAGAAAAGATTTTTATTTTAAGTGATGTTTATTGTGCTTCTTCGGGTGATAACTTTGTTCAGATGATGAAAAAATTCCCAAAAGTCACTGTTCTTGGTCGACCAACCATGGGGATTTTGGATTACTCTAATGTTTGTAGGGCTTTCCTAGGTGACTATCAATTGGTATTTCCCACTTCAAGAAGTTTAGCCATCGATTCTGGTCAAGGGATGACAGATAAAGGGGTTGAACCAGATATTTTAATCCCTTTTACCCCTCAACATCTTTTTCAAGATATTGACCTAGAAAATTGTTTGAAATTGTTTAAATAAACATTTAAATCCTCAAAAAATAAGATTTTAATATTTTTTGTTTGTAACCGTTTTAATTAGCATAAAAATAGCTTTTAATCTTGTATAATTACTGTACAGTTTTAAGACAAAGTGCTAGAATACGGTTGAGAAAGGAGAAAAACAAACAAATTAATTATCAATTATTTTTATAACTTATTACACAATTTTAATAAAATCTTATTTTAAGTAAGAGGAGGATAGAACACATGAAAACATCTAGTCATTCAAGGCCTAGCGGTCTTCATAAATCTTTATTTAAAAACTGTCTTATTGGTTTAGTCACTATTTTAGTTGGTCTAATCGTTTCTGCTTTTTCACCAAGTGCAACAATCATCGGTTCACCGATGATTGTTCATGCTGAAACAACATTTGAACAATTTTCACTTGACGATACAACCTTATCAATTGGAGAGTCAACAACTCTTCACATCACTTTTACTGACAAAGTTGTTGGTCTAGACCTATCTGACTTTAAAACGATGGGCGTTTCTCTCAATAATCTTTCTTCTGTTGATGGCGGAAAGACCTGGACAGTAAATGTTGTTCCTAACTATAATTATAGCGGGGAAGGGAAAATTACGTTATTGTCTGGTAGCTATTTTAATGGTGCTGATGGTAGCCAAGGAAGTAGTAACCTCGTCCAGTTTGTTGTTGACACGATAGCACCCCTTGCACCTACTTTCTCTTTTGAAGATCCAGGAGCTGACGGTGTTTATAACACGGCAGAAGTTGGTCCTGACGGCACTATTACTGCAACGGTTAAAGTCCCAACTGGTACAGAAGTTGGTGATATTTTGATAATTGATGGTGAGTCTTATACAATTACTCAAGATATTATTGCAAATGGTCAAGAAGTAGAAGTGGCTCCATATACTACCCGTTCTGCCTACATCATTGATAAAGCAGGCAATGAAGGACAAGTAGCGGTAGATACAGCTTTTCCATATGACACTTCACGACCAAATAATTCGACCACACAACTAATGATTAACGATGTTACAATGGATAATATCGTGACTAGTAAAGAAGCTCAAGCAGATATTGTGATTACTGGTCAAGCTAGTGGCGTATTTATGGCAGGTGATTACATTTCTCTTACTATCAATGATGTTTATTACCAAGGTCAAGTGGACGCTCAAGGAAACTTTAGTATCCCCGTTAAAGGTTCTGATTTAGTAGCAGATAGCGATAAAACAATTGATGCTTACTTGAATGCTACTAATACAGTTGGCAATCAAGGAACGATTACAGCCACCAAAGAGTATAAGCTAGCTCCAATACCAGAAGCACCAATGGTAACTCATGAAGATCCGGGAGCTGATGGTGTATACAGTCAAGACGAAGTAGGCTCAGATGGCACCGTAACCGTAACTGTTAAAGTACCTACAGGTACAGCAGTTGGTGATATGTTAACCATTGACGGTAAAGACTATGAGGTGACACAATCTCTTCTAGATAAGGGTCAAATGTTAGAAGTTAAACCGGGAGCATCTGTAACAGCCTTTATCACAAATACCTTTGGAGAAGTAGGTTCAATGGCTACTGTTAAGGTACCGGGCCAGTTTAAGATTCCAAGCAACGCTCCAAGTTATGACCTACCAGTTTCTGACTTTGTACCAGAAACCAAGGTACCAGATAATGCTCCAAGTTATGACTTGCCTAAAGGTGAAATTACCGATGAGAAGAAACCAGAAGTAAAAGATAAACCAAAGTCAGACCAAAAAAATAAAGAGCAAAAGACTGAGAAAAAAACACTTCCTAAAACTGGTGATAAGACAAATAACCAGTCTGTCATTACAGGATTATTATTAGTCATTATGGTTACTTTAGGAATGATGACTGTTAAAAAAAGAGAATACTAAGTTTGTCATTATGATGAATTTTAAAGAACGATAAGACAAGCCATCAAAAGATTTAGGAATTTCTTTTTTCCTAAATCTTTTTGAGTTTTCTGCCAAGTGTTTTCACTTATGTTAATCAAAGAGTTTCTAATAAGAGAATTATTTCACTAAAACAATTGAAAAAATAGGGATAAAAAGGTAGTATAGTAAAGGATACTTAAAGAAGGAGTTGAAATGATAATGAAACAAATAAGATTTGATTATTCAAAAATGATAGATCAATTTATTGACCAAGAAGAACTTGACATCATGCAACCTTATGTCACTGTAGCAGACCAATTATTACGCGAAGGGAAAGGTCCTGGTTCAGATTTTCTCGGTTGGATTGATCTTCCAGAAAACTATGATAAAGAAGAATTTGACCGCATTCAAAAAGCAGCTAAAAAAATCCAATCAGATAGTGACGTTTTAGTGGTGATTGGTATTGGTGGTTCTTATCTGGGAGCGCGTGCTGTGATTGATTTTCTAAGCTCTTCTTTTGTTAATCTCCAATCAAAAGAAGAAAGAAAAGCACCACAAATTCTGTATGCAGGAAATTCTATTTCTGCTAATTATTTAGCAGATTTGGTTGACTACGTCTCTGATAAAGATTTCTCAGTCAATGTTATCTCAAAATCTGGAACAACAACTGAACCTGCTATTGCTTTTCGTGTCTTCAAAGAACTTTTGATTAAAAAATATGGTAAAGAAGAAGCCAACAAACGTATCTATGCAACAACTGACCGTATTAAAGGGGCAGTTAAAGTGGAAGCCGATGCTAATAACTGGGAAACATTTGTTGTGCCAGACAATGTTGGCGGTCGTTTTTCTGTTTTAACAGCAGTTGGCTTGTTACCGATTGCTGCAAGTGGTGCTGATATTAAAGCTTTGATGGATGGTGCCAACAAAGCCCGTCTTGACTTTTCTTCAGATAAATTGACAGAAAATGAAGCCTATCAATATGCTGCTGTCAGAAATATTTTGTACAGAAAAGGCTATATTACTGAAATTTTAGCTAACTATGAGCCGTCTCTCCAATATTTTGCAGAATGGTGGAAACAATTAGCTGGTGAGTCTGAAGGTAAAGACAATAAAGGGATTTACCCTTCATCTGCTAATTTCTCAACGGATCTTCACTCTCTTGGTCAATACATTCAAGAAGGTTACCGTAACTTGTTTGAAACCGTTATTCGTGTTGAGAAACCACGTCGTAATGTGATTATTCCGGAACTCTCTGAAGATCTAGATGGTCTTGGTTACCTGCAAGGAAAAGACGTTGACTTTGTTAACAAAAAGGCAACTGATGGTGTACTTCTTGCCCACACAGATGGCGGTGTGCCAAACATGTACATTACTCTTCCTCAACAAGACGAATTGACACTTGGTTATCTTATCTACTTCTTTGAGTTAGCGATTGGGTTATCAGGCTATCTTAATGGTGTTAATCCATTTGACCAACCAGGAGTAGAAGCCTACAAGAAAAATATGTTTGCTTTGTTAGGCAAACCTGGTTTTGAAGAACTTGGTGAAGCCTTGAATGCTCGTTTATAAAAATATAAAAAGCCCAGTTGTAAAATGAAGTGCAACAAAAAAGACATATTCATCTGTTATACTAAAGTCGCAAAACACAGTATAAAGGAAAGATGAACATGTCCATTAACTATTCTACCACAAAACACCCTTATTG
>NZ_JAOTIN010000017.1 GCF_025660655.1 Streptococcus sp. CSL10205-OR2 | reverse complement strand
GGTTTAGAAACTTTAACAACTTTAAAACAAAAATTCTCATCGCTTTGAACATTAAAAGGGAGAGAATCAATGTGATTCTCTCCCGATCTTGATGAATAGTCACCCACTACAGTTGACAAAGAGCCCATTTTTTAAGCTGTTACTTCTAACGATTCTCCAATCTTGTTAAGTGCTTCTTCCCACTCTTGTCTAGTCAAACCATTTTCAGTAATGTAGCGATTTTTTTCATGACGACGGCACTCTTTTGAACAACCACGTAAGTATTTGTCTTCATTTTCTTTAGACGTTAATATCTGACGGTTACAAAATGGGTTGCCACAATTAACATAACGTTCACAAGGTGTTCCGTCAAACCAGTCAACACCGACAATTTTAGGATCTACTTGATTGATTGGAACAGCAATACGTTCATCAAAAACATACATCTGTCCATCCCAAAGCTCACCCTTAACTTCTGGGTCTTTACCATAAGTGGTAATACCACCATGTAATTGACCAACTTCTTCAAAACCTTCACGTAATAGCCAGCCAGAGAATTTTTCACAACGAACACCACCCGTACAGTAGGTGACAATTTTTTTATCCATGAATTTTTCTTTGTTGTCTCTAATCCATTTTGGTAATTCTCTAAAGTTTCTGATTTCTGGTCTTACTGCCCCACGAAAATGACCAAGATCATACTCATAATCATTACGTGCGTCAATAACAACAGTGTTCTCATCAAGAATCGCATCTTTAAATTCTTTTGGTGAAAGGTATTTCCCAGTCAACTCTAAAGGATTAACATCGTCTTCTAGTCCTAAATGGACAATTTCACGTTTGTAGCGAACAAACATTTTTTTAAAGGCATCTGTTCTTTCTTCATCATACTTAAACCACAAATCAGCAAAACGCTCATCACTATGAACATAATCCATATATTTTTGAGTGGTTTCATAATCACCTGAAACGGTACCATTGATACCCTCATCAGAAATAATGATGCGACCTTTTAAGCCAATGCTTTTACAAAAAGCTAAATGTTCTTTTGCATACTCTTGTGCGTTCTCAATTGGTGTGTATTTATAGTATAGTAATACTCTTATTTTATCTGACAAAATATTTTCCCCATTCATTTAAATAGTCACTTAGAAGTATACCCTTTTTTAGTCAAAATGGCAACTTCCTGAAATTCTAAAAATGATATGAGTGAGTAAAAAAATGATTTTAGAAAACAAAATGTTTTTATCTTTGTATTGATAGTTGACTGATTTCTCAGATAGTGTAAAATATTTAGATAGATAACTATATGAAAGGATGAATATATGATTATTGGTGTTCCAAAAGAAATTAAAATACATGAAAACCGTGTTGGTTTGACACCTGCTGGTGTCCTATCCTTAAAACAAAACGGGCATGAAGTGCTTATCGAAACAAATGCAGGTTTAGGATCTGGATTTACTAATGAGGAATATATTGAGCAGGGAGCAAAAATTGTTGATTCTGCTAAGGAAACTTGGGATGTTGACCTTGTTATTAAAGTTAAAGAACCTCTTAAAGAAGAGTATGCTTTTTTCAAAGAAGGTCTTATCCTTTTTACCTACCTTCACTTAGCCCCTGCCCCTGAATTAACAAAAGCTCTCCTAGATAGCAACATAATTGCGATTGCTTATGAAACTGTTGAAAAAGAAGGTCTCTTACCTCTACTTAACCCAATGAGTGAGGTTGCTGGACGTATGGCAGTACAAATTGGTACACACTACCTTACAAAAATCAATGATGGTCTTGGTATTTTAATTGGTGGAGTCCCTGGCGTTAAAAAAGGAAAAGTTGTGATTATAGGTGGTGGTGTCGTTGGTACCAATGCAGCTCAAATGGCAGTTGGCTTAGGTGCTGATGTGACCATTTTAGATGTTAATCCTAAACGTTTAGCTGAATTAAACACACAATTTGGTAATAGCATTCAAACTTTGATGTCAAACCCACTTAATATCGCTAAAGAAGTTAAAGAAGCCGATCTTCTTATTGGTGCCGTTTTAATTCCAGGTGCACGCGCTCCTAAACTTGTAACAAGTGATATGATTGCCTCTATGAAAAAAGGGGCTGTCGTCATTGATGTTGCGGTTGACCAAGGTGGTATTATTGAAACTGCTGATCATTCAACCACTCATGATGAACCTGTTTATGTGGTGAATGGTGTTACCCACTACGCTGTTGCCAACATGCCAGGTGCTGTTCCAAGAACATCAACTATCGCACTAACCAATGTGACACTTCCTTATGCTATTGAAATTGCAAATAAGGGTGTTGAACAAGCCATAAAAGATAATAAAGCACTTTATAAGGGGGTTAATATCTACCGTGGTCTTTTAACAAATGAGTCTGTGGCTAAATCCCTTGACCTATTCTATTCAGAATTAAAGTTATAATATAAAAGAAGTTGCTTAAGCAACTTCTTTTTAATATTTAACGACTTCTAAGGTTTCTCCACCTAATAAGACTAAGTACTTTTCAATTGTTTCAATTTGATAAGATTTTTGAAGTGCTTTGGCATAGAGAGTCATCTGTTCTTGATAACGTTGTTTAATAACCTCAGCATCTTGATACTTGTCTGTTTTATAATCAAACAAAATAATTCTATCATTCCATTTGATAAAGCCATCTATAATACCTCTAATGACAAAAGGTTCTTGACTTAAAGGATCTATTTCTAACATCGCAAAAGGTGCTTCGCGGTATAATTTATCAGGATTTTTAATGATAAGTTGACCAAGTTCTGTTGTAAAAAAGCTTAGAATTTTTGCAATGTCAATTTTTGCTTTGACAGCATCAGAAGCATCAACATAGGTAAGCGTTTCTTTAACAAGTTCAGTTGTTAGCTCTTTTGTGATTGGTAAGCGTTGCATTAATTCATGCACTGCAGAGCCTATCTCAGTTGCTGTGACACTTTTTTGATTTGAAAATTCAGGAAAACTAAAATCAACAGCTGGTTGATATTTTGTCATTACAGCCATCTCACTGGTTTCTATAATCGGTTCATAAAAAGCTTTTATTTGACTTGGTGTTTTAACCATTGGTAGATTGATAGCTGCTTCATATTGTTTATTTAGTTTATCTACATTTTCCATGATGTCAAGTGCTCGTTTGATCTCCTGACTTTGACGATTATGTTCTAAATCATTTATAGGAATTGGATTTGCCTGTTTGATTTGACCAATTTTATCTGGTGTTAGTTCTGATTGTTCTACAAATTGAACCTTAACAGTTTTTGAAGTGTTGGGAAAGGCTTCTTTGACTGCTAAGACCCAATCCTGAAAACTGGCAAAACGCTCTCTACTTGAGGCTGTTAATTTACCATTTTTTTCCTGTCCATCAAAACGATTAGTTAATTTTTCTTGGCTTCCTTTACCAATCAGATAAAGCTTTTTCTCAGCACGCGTCATAGCAACATAAAGTAAACGCATTTGTTCTGATAAGCTTGCCAAGGTTAATTCTTGCTGATTTTGCTGATAAGCTAATGTTTTCATTGAAACTAAAAGATGAGGTAATGGTGTCTTATTACCAAATTCTTCTTTCATATCAGCTAAGAATTTGATACCAATACCATTATCACGACTTAAAATCATCGGTGCTGTTTCATCTCTTTTGTCAAAGCGTTTATCCATATTGAGAATAAATACGTATGGAAATTGTAGTCCTTTACTTTTATGAATGGTCATTAGGCTAACAGCTTCTTTTGGTGCCACCACTTCTACATCAGCTAAGTCATTTTCGGTTTCAATAATCTTATCAATCATTCTAATAAAACGAGATAGACCTTTAAAACCAGTTGTTTCAAATTGATCTGCTCTGGTTGTTAAAGCATAAAGATTGGCTTGTCTTTGCTCACCATTTGGTAAGAGACCAACATATTCATAGTAATGACGGTCTTGGTAGATTTTCCAAATCAAATCATACAATCCATGCGTTTTTGTATAGTGACGCCATGACTCTAAGGTTTGATAAAATCGTTTTAGTTTTTGATAATCTTTTTCTCTGATTAATTCAGGATAAGCCCCTTTTTTATTAAGTGCTAATAAGAGTTTTTCATATAAATAAGACTTATCTTTATTACTTTTTCCTTGAAGTGAAATCCGTGTCATTTCATCTTCGTCAAAAGAAAACATTGGTGATCTTAAAAGAGCGACAAGGGCATAATCATTTAAGGGATTATCAATGACTCTTAAGGTATCTAACATGACCATAACTTCAACAGATTGAAGATAATGTTGCTCACCACCATCAGAAACAAGAGGAATACCGTGCTTTTCAAAACTTCTTATAATGGCATTGTTACGTGTTCTAGATGATACAAGAAGCGTAATGTCATTAAAAGAAACATTTTTCTCATTTCTAAGTCTAATAATTTCTTTTGCTACCAGTTCAACTTCAAAAACAGTTAAATCATCATTATCAGTTTCATCTAAACTACTATCTGTATCATAGATTAAAAGTTCTGTCTGGTTTTCTTCACTAGCTAACAACTGTTCTTTACTACCTGCTAAGAGGCTATGTGTGTCATTATAGTCAATGTCTCCAACTTTTTCATCCATTAACCGTCTAAAGATAGCATTTGTCGCATCTAGTACTTCCATTTGACTACGGAAATTCTCCTTGAGTAAAATGAGACGACCATTTGCTGGATTTTGTTGATAATCTTTAAATTTTTGATTGAAAATTTGTGGATCGGCCTGACGAAAACGATAAATCGATTGCTTGATGTCACCTACCATAAAGCGATTATGACCAGAAGATAACAATTCTAGCATTTTTTCTTGACTATGGTTGGTATCTTGGTATTCATCAACCATAACTTCATGGTATTTTTTTTGAAAGCTATGACGAACAACTTCATTTTCTTCCAAAAGCTGGATGGCAAAATGACTGATATCAGCAAATTCAAAAGCATTTTCAAATTTTTTACGCATCAAGTAGTCAGAATGAAAATCAATCATGAAATCTTTTAAAAGTGCAATTAAAGGTAAGGCTTGTTCTTGATAACGAATAATAGTTTCAATATGTTTGAATTGATTAATAAATTGGTGCAACGAAGCATATAGGCTATATTTTTGCCCGGCAATAGTCACTTCATTTCCAGCTGGTAATAATGCCTCAATCGTTAGGGCTAATTGTGAAAAATCAATGCTATTATAATCATTTTCCACTTCATAGGCTGACTCTCTTAAAGCAGTAAAAAGCTTTTGATGTTTTTTGTAGACAGCTGTGGGAGTTCCTTGCTTGGTAGTTTGCTTGTATTCTGGTAAAAGTGTTAAATCTTCCAATTGATTAGCAACACTGTACATTTCTTCGATAAATTTTTCAATAACAGTACTTGGTAAATCCTGGATGCTGACATATTTTTTAGTACCCTTATCAAACGTCAAATTTAGCCACTGGATGGGATCGCTTGTAGATTGGATAAATTGATGAATGGCGTCAATCACTTGGTAAAATCCCTTAGTATCTTTTCTTTGCCCAGAAAAATTAGTGACTAATTTCTGGAACAAGCTAGCCTTATCACCAGTCATATATTTCTCAAATAAAGCGTCAAAAACATCATGTTTTAAAATATCTTGCTCACTTTTATCTTGCAAAATACGAAATTGTGGTGAAATACCTAATAAATAGCCATATTGACTAACTACTTTTTGAGTAAAAGCATCCATTGTCCCAATATCAGCATGTTGGAGTGCTGCAATTTGTAAAGACAAGTGTCTGCGACTCTCATCATCAATACTTTCTTTTATTTCCTTTGTTAATTTTGCTTCCAATCTCTCTTTTAATTCATTTGCAGCCTTAACTGTAAAAGTTGAAATAAAGAGTTCTTCAATGCCGATACCTCTTTTTAGTTTATCAAGAATACGTTCAACCATGACAAAGGTTTTTCCAGAACCAGCAGAGGCTGAGACTAAGATATTTTGACCGTTGCTATATATTGCTTCTATTTGTTCGCTTGTTCTTTTTTGCTGTTTATCAGAAACTTTTTCTTGATCTTGCAATGTTCTTATCTGATCAGCTGTTAAAAAGGGAAGCTGCTTCATTTCTCAATCTCTCCTTTCAATTGTTCTAGAATTAATTGTTGTTGACTAGCGCGTGGAAAAGTTTTCAATTGCCGAGCATTTGATAAATGCTGATTAGCTTCAAAACGAGTAATGGCTTTAAACTGTTCACCAGAAACTGACTTATTGTCTTTTGTGTATGGATTAATAGCATAATGCCCTGATAAAATTTTCATTGCCGCTTCTTTGTACAGTTTTTCATTATAAGCTATCATAATCTCTAAATCATTTTCTGAAAAAGTGGAGCGTTTATTGGCATAGAGTTGGCTTAATTCTTGACTTTTTTCTTCTACAAATAATCCTTTATACTTTAATTCTTCAACGGATTTAGATAAAACATCTTCAAGAGATTTTGTGTGATCAAGTGAAAGGATTGGATTTTTCATATGGAGATACATAGCGCCAAAAATACTTGTTATCTGCTCAAATTCCTTGGCATTTCTTAATGCAGCTATATAAGTGATAAGTTGCGGGCTTAAGCGATTGTAAAAATCAGCCAAATTGAATTTTTTATCGCTTGATTTATAATCAACCACGCCATAACTATCCGTTTTTGAAAAATAATCTAGTCTATCAATTTTTCCTTTAATATTAACCAATCTACCATCACCCAAGTCAAGAGTATTTTGATTATCAGCTCCAAAAACAAGTTCCTGAGCTATCACGTCAATAGCAGGATTATCTTTTAAAACAACAGCTGTTTCTTTAGCAATATCAAGTAAAATAGCTTTTGAAAACTCACTTTTCGTATCTTGTTGATAAAGAGACATAAAAATAGGTTCAAGACTCACTTTGTTAATGGCTAAAGACAATTTGTCATCAAAGTGATTAGAACTCTTATCAGCCATCAGTAATTCAAAAATACGATGTAGAAAATTACCATGTTGACTGGCATCGGGATGAATGGAAGCTTGTTCTTTTAGACCAAGAACATATTTCAAAAAATACTTATATTCATTCTCATAAAAGTCAGTTAAAGCTGACGCAGATAATTGCAACTGCTTGTCTTTTGGAAACTTAATCGCTAAAGTATCCTCTGCTAAAGGAGCAACATGTAAATCCTCGTTTGGACTAGGTAAAAATAGATCTTCTTTTGCTAGTTTTTTCTTCAAAACACGAACAGCAACTGACCAAAAAGTACTCTCATCCTTACTCAAATCTTCTTTTTGAATGTCCTCCTGATAAAAATCAACCAATCTATTTAATAGACCACTATAACTTCCCAAATCATCTGGATTGATAGTTGTTAGGTCTTTATTTTTTTCAATAACAGGAAGCCCAATCTGTTTAAGAACTTGTAAGTATGGAGATGACATTTCTTGACTGTCATTTATTATGCTTGGGCTAGAAAGAACCAATTCTTTTGTAGCAGCATTGAGAAGAGACAAAGCGACAAGATGATTTTTTTTCATCATTTCTTGACTTGGAATATCAAAACGAGCTATTTTTTTGACACTTTGATTAATGGCCAGTCTCTCTTCATCTGTGATAAGACTTGTATTTTTAGATGATTTTGGGAAATGAGATTGGCTAAGACCAATAGCAAATACAAATTGATTGGTATGAGGTTCTATTAAATCAAATGATTTCACATTAACAACATCTAACGTAGCTGGTACTATACGATAATTGGCAGATAACATCCCAATCTTAAGAAAACTTAGAAAAGAAGCTAAATCCAATTTATCATTTTCAAATATGAGTTGGAATTGTTCTAAGATATGAGCGAAAGTCTTCCAAACTTCTTGATGTTTCTCCGCTTCTTCTTGGGTTGAGGTCTTTGCAATGTTTTCTAAATGCCAATCTAGTTGGACATCTTTTAACAGCGTCATGAGATTATCTAGTAATCCTTTTGCAGTTTTACTTTGACTATTAAAAAAAGTCAGTAAAGGGGACATCACTCGGTGTCTAATGTCATTTATTTTTTCAAGATCAAATTGTCCTGCATTATCATAGATAAATTGACGAGAAAAAGCAGCCTTTCCTTTAATATCAGCATAATTAATGTATTGCTCAAAAAGATCACGCTCCATTTGTGAAAACTGACCAAATAGACCTGACTTGAGAAGATTAAGAAGATCTTCTGCCCTAAAACGATAACGTTTCAATCGCTCAAGTGCATCAATAAAATGAACAAGAGGATGATGGCTCATTGACTCTGGTTTTGAAAGATAAAAGGGAATCTGATACTTATCAAAAATAGTTTTAACATAAAGATGATAACTATCAACATCTCCTAAGAGGACTAAAATATCCTTATAACGATAACCTTCGTGAAGTTTTGACCGAATCGCTTTTGCGACTTGTTCTACTTCTTCTTTTTGATGAGAGACTTCCCAGATAGTAACTGGAGAGTCGTTTGAAATTGCTAATTCTAGAGGCGTTTTGGAGAAATCATAATAACTCTCAACTGTTCGTGAGAGATTGGCAAAAAAAGTTTGTGAGGTCTTTGCAATATATTCTGGTTTCACCAAAAATAAAGACGCCAAGTGTCTTAGAAAATCAACGCCGGCTTGATAGATGTTACCTTCTGAATAGTTGGAGCGATAGGCTTTTTGACTGGCATAAGTTCCAATAATAATCTCACTAGTCTTTTCTTCTAATAACTGAATAAGAAACTCTTCTTCAGCAGAAAATCTTGTAAAACCATCAATAACAAGCACAACATCGGCTAAAGCATCATCAAGAAAACCAGAAGCCACTTGGTTTGAAAAAAGACTGATTGGAGAGATACTTTCAAAATGATTATTGTAAAGCTCTTCTTCTAAAGCCGTAAAAATCTTTGATAAGTCTTGAAATTTTAGATTATCTAGCTCAGTTAGTTCTAATAAACTCATATTGGCTGTCTTTAGTTCTTGATATAGATTGACTAACTGTTCAATAAAATTTGGATCTTTCTTTAAAAGGCCATAAATAGGTAAATCCTCTTCAGAAAATTGTGATAAGGTTTTTTGAAAAAGCATAAAAAGACCAATATCATCAATACTGGTCGACTTAACCGTATTATTAAGTGTAAAATAACGCGCCATTTGCGTAAAACGTGTAATCGTAATAGCAAAGGAAGCTTGTTCAGGTAGTAGGCTAAGAACTAACCGTTCCTTTTCAAAGGACAGAGAGTTTGGCGCAATATAAAAAACCCTTTTTCCTTTTAACGCATATTCATGAGCTTTTTTTGCTAAAATACCAGACATGTTGTTATAAATATCAGTGTATAATAATTTCATTTCCTCATCCATCTCTCACTTTCTTAGTTAATATTATAACAAAAAAGCCCATCAAGTGGGCTGAAATAGTTATGAAAAGATATAACAAAACATTTATTGACTCAATTGACTGAGATAATCATAACGCTCATATTTTTCAAGAAGGTCTTCATTTTTTTCGTCTAGTTCTTTTTGAAGTTTAGCTAATTGACTATAGTCACTAGAAGCCTCTAACATTTGTTTTTCTATCTGTGTAATACTTTCTTCAAGTTGTTCTATAGCGTCTTCAATCGTTTCCCATTCTTGTTTTTCAAAGTAAGACATTCTCTTTTTAACAGTTTCTGGCTTACTATCTGATTTTGTTTTGGATGCCACTTTTTTTTGCTGTTCTTCTTTTAAACGAATTTGAAAGTTTTTTTCATCAAGATAATCTGTGTAATTACCATAAAATACTTTAATGGTATTATCTTCAAAAGCTAAGATCTTAGTTGCCACCTTATCAAGAAAATAGCGGTCATGACTAACAGTAATGACAGGTCCACTAAAGCCTTGTAAAAAACGTTCAAGAACAGTTAAGGTAGCAATATCAAGATCATTGGTGGGTTCATCCAACAAGAGAACATTTGGTTTTTCAATGAGAAGTTTTAACAAGTAAAGGCGTTTTTTCTCGCCACCTGATAATTTGGAAATCAAGGTGCCATGACTTGATCTTGGGAATAAAAATTGTTCTAATAATTCACTGACACTTGTCACACCAACTTTTGTTTTAACCTCATCTGCCACTTCTTGTAAATAAGTAATGAGACGTTTATTGTTATCCATTCCTTTAATCTGTTGGGAGAAATAGCCAATTCTAACCGTTTCACCAATAGATAAATGACCTGAACTTGGTGTGATATCTCCTGAAATCAGATTAAGCAGGGTTGATTTGCCAACACCGTTATCACCAACAATACCAATCCTGTCTTTATTTTGAATCAATAAATTAAAGTCTGAGATAATAGGTTTATCAGGATAGGAAAAAGAGACCTCCTCAAAAGAAATGACTTTTTTGCCAATTCGTGTGGTTTCAAAATTTATTTCTAAATTGTCTGATGCTGCATTGTTTTTTACTTCTTTTTCTAGTTTTTCAAAACGATTTATTCGAGCTTGTTGTTTTGTCGCCCTGGCTTGAGGTTGAGTACGCATCCAAGCTAACTCTTGTTTGTAGAGTTGTTTTTTCTTATGGAGGCTACTAGCTTCTCTTTCGTCTTGCTCCGCCTTTAAGCCAACATAGTCTTGATAATTTCCTTGATATTCTGTTAAAGAAGCATTGGCTAGTTCAAAAATACGAGTTGAGATGGCATCTAAAAAATAACGATCATGGGTGATAAATAAAACTGTTTTTTGACTATTTTTTAGATAGTCTGTTAACCAAGAAATGGTATCAATGTCAAGATGATTGGTTGGTTCATCAAGTAATAACAAATCACTATCAGATAAAAGCACTTGAGCCAGTTGAACACGTCTTTTAAGACCACCAGATAATTGTGAAATGGTTTGATTAAGATTGTTAATGCCAAGTTTTGATAGCACTGTTTTAACATCACTTTCAATGGACCAAGCATCAATGGCAGTCATTTCAGACATGACTTTTTCTAAGCGTTCTTGATTATCATTAGAATAATCCATCATCAGACCTTCATATTCTTTGATTAATCTCATTTCTTTTAGGTCTTCTGATAAAACCGTATCTAGCACTGTTTTTGAGTCATCAAAAACTGGATTTTGTTTAAGATAAGCTATTTTATAATCATTAGCATGAGAAAAAGGAGAAACATCGCCATCAAAACCTAATTCTCCAGAAATAACTTCTAAAAGAGTTGTTTTTCCAGTGCCGTTAACACCAATAATACCGATGCGATCAAATGGATGAATCATAAAAGAAATTTTTTGAAAAACTGTTTTGTCACCAATCGTTTTAGTCAGATTGTCTACTAAAAAATCACTCAATTACTAATCTCCTTTCAACAAAACGGAAAATTTCCTCTTGGGTATTCTCTAAATGGCCTTCAACAATTTCTGTTTCAATGTCGTTTAAAATCCTTCCAAGTCTTGGACCAGGAGATAGCTGGTATTGAGCCATGAGTTGACGTCCATTGACAACTATTTCACTTTTATCATGGATAGTAAGTTCGCTATCTAAATTACTTATTCTTTCACGGTCATATGTTAAACTCTTAGCTTCTCGTAACGATTCAACTTGATAGAGAGTATCTTTACCAAATCGATAAACATCTTGTCTTGAAACGTCACGCTTAAGACGAATTTGATAAATGGCAATAAGATTTTCAACAGCTTTTTGAAAGTCATTGGACGTTTTCCATTTTTTTAGAAAGTTCTTAATACTTTTTACTTGAAGGCTCATTACGAGATCTGCCCAAGCCTGTTCAGACGTTTCAAACTGAAAACTAGGTGTCATCTCATCAAGCATTAATTGTAAGCTTTCCTTACTATTTTTTAATTCAGGCAAAAAGTGATAAACATCGCTTGAAAGCAATTGTTCCAATCCTTTTCGCCAAAAAGGGGCCATTAATAATTTATCAAGTTCAATAAAAATGCGTTCAACTGAAATTTTTTCAAGTAGCTTGGCATTAGCCATCATGGCAGAAAATGTTTTTTCTTCAATGGAAAAACCAAGACTTGAAACAAAACGTAAGCCTCTCATAATTCTTAAGGCATCTTCGTTGAAACGTTCCTTGGCATCACCAACTGCACGTAATGTCTTTTTCTCTAGATCCAGTAATCCACCAAATAAATCAATGACTTCTGAGTCATTATTTAAAGCAAAAGCATTGACGGTGAAGTCTCTTCTTTTCAAGTCTTCTTTAAGAGAGCGTACAAAATGAACCTGACTAGGTCTACGAAAATCAACATAGGCCTCTTCAGTTCTAAAAGTGGTTATTTCATATTCTTCTTCATCAACAAGAACCAAGACTGTACCATGTTCTATACCAACATCTACCGTTCTTGGAAAAATTTTTTTAATTTCTTCTGGATAAGCACTAGTTGCAATATCAACATCATGAATAGGACGTTCTAGGATAGCATCTCGAACGCTTCCACCGACAAAATAGGCTTCATAACCAGCTTCTTTTATCCTAGACAAAATAGGTAAAGCCTTCTGAAATTCAGAAGGCAACGTTTTTAATCTCATCATTTTTCCCAACTATCTTTTAATGATTAAATAAATGCGTTACAACAAAATGATTATTTTTATGGAACATTTTACTCATCATCAGCCGAAGGAGAAAAAGCAATAGCAACCGCTCCTTTTCCTAAATGAGCTGCAATAACACTACTAAATGGAGTAATTGAAATATTACCTTGATAATGAGATTGTGAAACTAAATCTCTTATCTTCTTAGCTTTTTCAAAAGCATTGGCATGAACAATTGAAACATCAAATGAACCATTTGAGGTGACATCATTTAAAATTTCAATGAGACGGTTATGAGCCTTTTTCTCAGTTCTAACTCTCTCATAAAGTTCTAGTTTACCATTATTAAAGTAAATAATTGGCTTAATGCTTAAAAGATTACCAATCAAGGCAGAACCGTTTGACAAACGACCACCTTTAACCAAATGATTTAAATCATCTACAATAACATAAGCCCCTGTTTGATTAATTTGTTGTCGTAAGTTTTCATCAATATCTGAAAAAGAAAGACCTTTTTCATAAGCGTTAATCGTATTTTTAACAAGTATTCCTAGAGGAAAACTTGAAGTTTTTGTATCGGGAAAACTGATAGTTAAATGGCTATATTCATCCACTAGATAATGAATGTTTTGGTAGAACCCTGAAATACCACTTGATAAAAACAAACCAATAACGTGAGTATAGTTTTCCTTTGTAACATAAGCTAAAATATCATCTAAATCTGCTAGATTAGGCTGACTTGTTGTTGGAAAATCATTGGCTTTTTCTAATTTTTGATAGAATTCTTCAATCTCTAAATTCTTGCCTTCAATAAAGCTTTCATTATCAATGATTACTGGAATATCTAGTACAAAAACATTGTCTTTTTTCTTGAGACTTTCATCTAAAAATGCTGATGAGTCAGTGATTACAGCTAATTTCATTGATTAAAACTCCAAATTCAAACCAGCTCTATCAAGAGCAATCTCTGATACTTCATAAGTTAATCTTTTGAGAATATCAAGTAACGGAGAAGCCAAATCCTTAGCTTCTTCTTGAGTAAATTCATTTGGTTGATTGATAATACGATCTTTAATGAGATTTAATTGTGAAATCATGCCACTCACAACAAAATCTTCTTGAACAATAATAAATTGAAGCGTAGACACAATTGTTGTTTGTGTTTTTTCCATATTTTTTTCAACCAGTTTAAATTTTACTTCAACTGCAGTTTCTGGTGTACCATTTTCTTTTTCCCACTCTAAATTACGAGCATCATAATGGTATTGGTTTACAAATTCTTTTTGACGAACAATTTCCATCTTTTTCTCCTTACATACAATTCCTGTTTATTATAGCATATTTCAGAAACTTCTTAAAGTTATTACATATCATTGCTAATCCAGTTAGATAAGTTGCTTACTCAGTTATCAAACTAGTCGAATGAACCACACGATTATCTCTTTCTGGATAAATCAGTTTAATAGCTTGATTAACTGCCAAAGGCGCTTCTCCAAATCCAGTAGCAATAAGTGAAAGTTTACCTTCATAGGTTGCTGCATCACCAACGGCAAAAACACCTTCTAAAGTAGATTCAAAAGTCGAAGAAACCTTGATACTTGTCCTTTGACTATCAATAGGCCAATTTTTAAGATTTTTATTTGATGTTGTAAACCCAAAACTAACGATTAAATCATCTAATGGTAGACCAATTATTTGATCATCTTTAACTTTTTGAATATTAAGTTGACTGATAACACTCTCTTTAGCTTCAAAAGATACAGGAATAAAAGGCGTTAAAAGCTTAACAGATGATTTTTTCAAAAGTTCAACACTGTGTTCATGAGCACGAAATTGATCACGACGATGAACAAGTGTAACACTCTCTGCTATTTTTTCTAATTCCAAAGCCCAGTCTACTGCTGAGTCACCACCACCACAAATAACAATATTTCTATTTTTAAATTGCTCAAGTGATTTGACGTGATAAAAAAGGTTTGTTTGCTCGTAGTTTTCTTCGTGAGCTAATCCTAATTTTCTTGGTGAAAAAGCACCATTGCCGCAGGCAAAAATAATGGTTTTAGAATAGTGACTAGTTTTTGAGGTATTTATAACAAAAACATCGTCATTTTTTTCAAATGTTTGTACCTCTTCTTTTAAACAAATGGTCACTTTGTCTGAAACTAAATCAAGTTGTTTTATCAGATTAGTGACTAAATCCTTCCCTAAAATTGAAGGATAGGCTGGGATGTCATAAATCCTTTTTTCCGGGTATAAAATAGCTGGTTGACCCCCCAGTTCTGATAAACTTTCTATCAGTTTTACACGAACACCACGTAAACCAGCATAAAAAGCCGTGAACAGACCAACAGGTCCACCACCTACAATTGTTATATCATATAGATTTTCTTTTGAAAGCATTATTTCTCCACCATATCTGTCTAATTTTATTCCTCATTAATTGACTGAGGTGACTTTATTTCTTCTTTAATTTCTCTTAACATAGTTTCTTCTTCTGTTGACAAAGAGTAAGTTTCTAATAAGTCGGGACGTCTCTCATAAGTTTTTCTTAGACTTTCTTTTAAACGCCACTTTCTAATGTTTTCATGGTGACCACTCATTAAAACATCAGGAACTGTCATCCCTTTAAAATCATAAGGACGAGTGTATTGTGGATACTCTAATAAACCTGAAGAAAAACTATCTTCTTGATGGCTAGATTCTTTACCAATCACATCAGGAATAAGCCTAACGGTAGCATCTATAATGGTCATAGCAGCTAATTCTCCGCCTGTTAGAACAAAATCACCTAAGGAAATTTCATCTGTCACTAATGTTTTGATGCGTTCATCATAACCTTCATAATGACCACAGATAAAAATTAGCTTGTCTTCTTTAGCTAATTCCTCAGCATAGGATTGAGACATTTGACGTCCTGCTGGGTCTAATAGGATAACTCTAGCGTTTTGAGTATCTATCGTTGCCATAGTGTCAAAAATCGGTTGAGCCCTAAGAAGCATTCCTTGACCGCCACCATAGGGTTCATCATCAACATGTCTAGCCTTTTCAGCGTTTTCTCTAAAATTATGATAATCAATTGTGATTAAACCTTTTTCTTGAGCTTTCCCAACAATCGAATGTTCTAAAGGGGCAAACATTTCTGGAAATAAGGTCAAAATATCAATTTTCATCATCTAGTCCTTCTAGAATATCAACCTCTACTTTTTTATCTGATAAGTTAACTGATAAAATAACAGAAGGAATGTAAGGTAGCAATAAATCCTTTTTTCCTTTTCGCTTAACAACCCAAACGTCATTAGCACCAGGTTGTAAAATTTCTTTAATCTCACCAATGTAGTTATCTTTTTCATAAACAGACAAACCTATGATTTCATGATAGTAAAATTCGTCTGAGGCAAGAGGTGTTAATAACTCTTCAGCTATTTTCAAAGAAAAATCCTTGAATTTCTCAACGTCATTAATGTGATAAAGATCTTTAAACTTCAAGATGTCAAAGTTTTTATGTTGACGATGGCTTGCCACTTCAAGATTTCTCACAAATTGATTATTTCTGTCAAAAAGTGCCAACTGGCTCCCAACTCTATACCTTTCAGAGACAAAGTCAGTCACACTCAAAACACGTACTTCACCTTTTAGACCTTGTGTGTTTACAATTTTCCCAACATTAAAATAGTTCATAGCGACTCCAATTATCTTGTTTTATTCATTCTATCATTTTAGATTATAATAAACAAGATTGTCTATTATAGTTCCTAGCTGATTCTTTTTATTCCAAATTAATCATTTCACAATAAAAAGTAGTAGACAAGCTACTACTTTTCATCGATAACAATTCTAACTTTTTTACCTTGTGTTGGGACAGAATAGACAATTGATCTTATTGCTGTAATTGTACGCCCTTTTCTGCCTATAATGCGACCAACATCATTAGCATCTAAATCAAGATGGTACTCCAAAAATTCAGGAGTGTCTTCAATTTTGATTGAGAAATTTTCTGGATGTGAAATAAGAGGTTTCACAATTGTAATAATAAGATTTTCTATTGTATCCATAGGCCTTACTTCGTAAATTTAGAATCGTGGAATTTTTTCATAATTCCAGCTTTTGAGAAAATGCTACGAACAGTATCAGAAGGTTGTGCACCTTTAGATAACCAATCAAGAACACGATCTTCTTTAAGTGTTACTTGGTTTTCTGCTACAAGTGGATTGTAAGTCCCAACTGTCTCAATAAAACGTCCATCACGTGGTGCACGTGAGTCTGCAACGTTAATACGGTAAAAAGGTTTTTTTCTTGAACCCATACGAGTTAAGCGAATTTTAACTGCCATTTTTCTCTCTTTTCTTTATTTTTTTAATATTATATCAAATATTCTTCATTTATTATAACATAAAATTTAAAGGTGTCAAGAAAAAATCTTGACACCTTTAAATTTTTAGAAAAAATCTTTAAATAAATGACCACCATAAATCCAAAAATAACTATATGCAACAATGGAAATTGGTTTTGTGATTAAAATAATGGTTATAAATTTACGGTAACTCATTTTGGTTAATCCGGTTACCATAACAAGTACATCAGCAGGTGATACTGGTGATAGCATATTTAAGATAAAAAAGTATTCATAAGTTGGGCTAGATAATTTTTCTTCGTAATAATTTAATTGCTTTTCTTTGGTAAATAATAAAATAAATTTTCGACCATAAGTTCTAGTAATCGTAAATAAAATAATACTACCGATGATAATACCAATGTAATTGAGAATAAAGCCAACAATTGGTCCAAAAGCAATAAAGCCGACAACTGTAGTCACACCTCCAGGAATAATGGGGATAATAACTTGAACAATTTGTATAATGAAAAATAAAATGGATCCCCAAAAAAGGTGTTCTTTTATCATTTGAGCTAAGGCATCTGGATTATTTAAAATATCCAGTCCTTTAACGAGATAAATAACGAGTCCAATGGATAAAATAATAGAAATGATTCCTAAAACATGGAAAAACTTTTTTAATGCTTCATATTTTTCTTGCCTTTTAGTTAGCTTACTCATATCTTAAAGCCTCGATCGGATCTAGCTTACTAGCTTTATTTGCTGGAAGAATACCAAAAATAATACCGATAAATGCAGAAAAGAGAATACTACCAATAGCTACCGTTAAAGAAACACTAGGATGCATATCAGGCAATGATTGGTCAATAATGGCTGTTACTAAATATGCAATGACTAAACCAATCAAACCACCAAGCATGGTTAATACCATAGACTCAATTAAAAACTGGGTCAAAATGTTTCCCCTTGTTGCTCCCAAGGCTTTTCTAAGACCAATTTCTCTTGTTCTTTCAGTAACAGAAACTAACATAATATTCATAACACCAATTCCGCCAACCAACAGTGATATACCAGCAATAGAACCAATAACCATTGTCATAACACCAAAAGCTTCACTAATGTTATTTAAAACCTCTTCTAAATTATAGGTTTTAAAAGAACCATTTTGAGCTCCTGATAAATTGGTCAATTTTTGACCAGCCTCTTCACCTAAAATAGAAACGTTTTGAACATTATCAACGTGAATGAAAATCATTGCGATTTCTTCAACATTGAACTCTGCGGCTAACTGAGTATTTGCCATAATGGCAGTGCCATCGGTTGGAATACCCATAACTATTCCTGACTCATCTACTTGTTCTTTATAGACTCCAACAACTAGATAGGCTTTATCACCGACAGAAACCACTTGGTTTAGAGCACTTTCTGGACTATCGAAAAGTTTTTCTGCTAGTTTAGTGTCAATCATTATAATACGAGAGAATTTTTGAAAATCAATCGCTTGAAATGAACGTCCAGCAACAATCTCTAATTCTTTCACATCAAAATAGGTTTGATTGACACCACTCACATTAATACTTTCTGCTTTTTTAGACTTAAAATTAATATCAGAAGTTGTTGAATTAGTGACAAAATAGTTATCGATACCATCAATTTCAGCAACAATTTGTTGAATCCATTCTTCTTTAACTTGAGGAGGTTTGAAATCCTCAAAATTTTCCACTTCTAAATCATCTGAATTAGGTTCATAGTAAAGCTGAATGTCTTGTTGATCTGAAGTGAAAATACTTGTCACTTGATCTTTCATTCCTTGACCAAGTGCCATGATAATAACAACTGATGTTACACCGATAATGATACCAAGCATGGTCAAAAGAGACCTCATTTTATGGCTCAAAATGGAAGTCAGAGCAAATCTCCAATGTTCCATAAATTACTCCTCCTTCACTTCTTCTTGTTTAGTCCATTCTTCAACAATTTCACCATCTCGAAGAACAATGGTATGCTTGGCATAAGCCGCAATTTCAGGTTCATGAGTAACCATGATAATCGTCTTACCTTCATTATTTAAGGTAGTCAATAAGTCCATGATTTGTTGACCTGTTTTTGTGTCCAAAGCACCAGTTGGCTCATCTGCTAAAATTAATGATGGGTTATTAACAAGAGCACGGGCGATAGCGACTCTTTGTTTTTGACCACCCGAAAGTTCAGATGGTAAGTGGCCTCTTCTATCTGACAATTCAACTTTTTCAAGGAGTTCTTCAGCCATTTTTCTACGTTTGGTTGAAGGAACACCAGCATAGATAAGAGGAAGTTCAACATTTTGAACAGCATCTAATTTTGATAGCAAAAAGAATTGTTGAAACACAAAACCTAATTCTTTATTTCTAACTTCTGCTAATTTTTTCTCTGATAAATCATCAACATATTGGCCGTTTAATTCATACTCACCTGATGTTGGTCTATCTAGTAAACCAATCATATTCATCAATGTCGATTTTCCTGATCCTGATGGACCCATAATGGCTAAAAAATCACCTTTTTCAACAGTTAAATCAATGCCCTTTAAGACTTGTAACTCTTCATCACCATTATGGTAACTCTTGATAATCTTATGTAATTTAATAAGGGTATTTTCTTTACTCACTAGCCTTTTCCTCTACTTCATCATCATACGGTACAGCGATGTCACCATCAATGGTTTGACCTTCTTTAAAATCATCCCAAGGGAAGTCAACAACAACTTGACCAGCCTCTATACCACCAGTTACTTCTTGATAAATGGCATCAGCTTTTCCAGTAGTCACTTCAACTTTAGAAATTTTGCTCGTGTCTTTATCAAAAACCCAAACGTAGTTTTTATCTTTTTCAGTGACAATGGCAGTCACTGGAACAAGTTTATTTTTCTCATTATTTACAACTTCAATACTTACCTTGAAGCCTTGTTTTAAACTATTGGCATCACTTGTGAAGTTAACTTTAAATGGATAAGTTGAAGAACTTGATGACTGCTCACCAGCACCACTAGCGGCTTCTGTTGGATAGTTTGAAACATAATTAATCTTACCGGTAAATGATTGATCTGGATAAACTTTTGAAGTGATTTTAACATCTTGATCAACTTTAATATTGGCCAAATCGTATTCGGTTAAATTACCCTCAACTTGTAATTGCCCTTCACTAACGATATGAATTAGAACTTGTCCACCTTGTTTTGAAGGATTAACCGATGTGTTGACTTCTACAACTGTTCCACTAACATCACTAACAATAATCGTTTGATTAAGAGCTTCTTGAGCTTTATTAACTACTGCTTGTGCATCTGCATAGGCATCATATAAGTCATTAAGTTGACTATCTACAGATCTTCCAGAAACAGCACCTTCTTGTCCTTCTTGACCTTCAAGCGCTTGAGCATTGGCTGCACCAGTTCTGACTTCTTCAATTTGACGTCCAACTTTATTTAAAGCTCTGACTGCTTGATCATATTCAGCTTGAGCTGCTGTAGTATCATATTGTAGTAATTTTTGTCCAGGCTCAACAGTATTACCAACAGCAACATCAAAGGTTGCCACTTCACCTTTAGAAGGATCATAATAAACATATTGTTCATTAAGAGCTTTCACTGTTCCTGACAACAAGGTACTAGAAGCAATTGAACCCTCGGTAACTTCAGCAAGTGTATAAGGAGGCTTTTCATCGTTTTCAACAACTGAACTTTGGCTTTGAGTCCAAAAATATGCTGCTAAAATAAGACCTAAAACTAAAATTGGCAATAAGATAAAAAGGACTTTCTTTTTTTTAGAACCGCCTTTACTTTTTCTTGACATATCTGTCTCCTTTGTATTGTTTATTTAATACAAGTATACTTTTTTTAAAAATAAAAGTCAATCATTAACTGATAAAAATTTAAAAAAATAATTGTTATTTTGATGTCATTTTTCAAAAAAACTAATTTGACAATAAAGTCAGATATTGCTAAACTATATCTTAATCTATTAAGGAGAAAACAAATGCCAATTTTAACTAATAAACAAAAAATAGCAGCTTCTATCTGGCTTTTTTTAATCGTCTATGGAATTGATTTTGAATTATTCCCTTTAATAGGCTATGATGGTTCAGCAATCAATCAAATGATTATTCTTTTTAGCACTCTCTTACTAGCTATTTATATTATACCAATTTCCCTAGCCATAAGGTTTTTAAAAAAACAATTAAATGTTCCTAATAAACTCCTAATTATTTCTATCATTTCAGGAGGACTAATCACTGGATGGCTCTCTAGCATTGGAAATGGGCTTGCGTATTCAATATTGCAGGCATTTGGTTTTGATAGTGTCTTTCTACAAGATTGGGAAGCAGCCCTAACAGCTCCTTTTGTCGAAGAAGCTATCAAAGCTTTAATGGCTTTTGCAATTCTTTTCTTTTTCAAAGCTTTTAAAAAAGAAACTGTTTTTATGACTGGTCTAACAGTTGGCTTTGGTTTTCAAATAGTTGAGGATTTTGCCTATATTTTAACAGATGCTTCTGAACAGATTGACTACACAATTGGTACGGCTCTCTCAAGAGTTTCTGGAGCTTTGTCGTCACATTATCTTTACACCTCCGTTTTATGTTTGGGTATTTTTTTATTAGTAACAAAGTCACAGGAAATACCCAAAAAGAAAATATTGACTTGGGCTTTCTTACCAATTTTTCTTCACTTCTTATGGAATTCACCATTAAATGTTAGTTCAGTTGTTTCTGCTATTTTAGTAACAGTTGCTGTCTTTTTATTTATCGATGCTCTAACATTTGTCTATCCAAAACCAAATCAACAATAATAAAAAACTTCTTAGATGACTATTGTTAAAATAACAGTATCTTCTAGGAAGTTTTTTTATATTTAATCGTATGCTAAACTAATTAATCATTTTCTGGTAGTATTTGATAAAGTAAAATTCCAAAAATGGTTGAGACTGCAACACCTGGAATGTGAAGCCAAGGCGTTTGAATTATCAAACCACCAATACCTGAAATAAGAATAACACTTGTGATAAAAAGATTCTTTTTATTATCTAAATCAACTTTTGACTCAATCAGTATCTTAAGACCACTAGCACCGATAACACCAAAAAGAGCTAATGAAATGCCTCCAACAACCGGAGTTGGGATAGAATGTATTAAAGCAGAAATTTTACCGATAAAACTGAGAAGAATGGCAAATACTGCTGCTCCTGCTATCACATAAACAGAATAGATTTTATTAAGAGCCATAACACCAATATTTTCACCATAAGAAGTTACTGGCGGTGCTCCAAATAATCCTGCAAGAACCTGAGCGAGGCCATCACCAGCTAGGGTTTTATCGAGACCAGGATCCTTAAAATAATCCCTTCCAGTTAAACTGTTTAAAACCATGACATGACCAAAGTGTTCAGTCATTGTGACAAAGGCGATTGGTGCCATCGTTAAAATGGCACTCGGATAAAATTTTAAGCTATAGGTTAAAAATGGGATATTAAAAGCTGGTAAACTAAACCAATTAGCAGTTTGCACTTCAGTAAAGCTTACAATCTCTTGACCTGATACCAAACCAAATAAAAGTGAAAACAAATAGCCTGAGATAAGTCCTAACAAAATTGGAATGACACCAATAATGCCTTTACCAAAAATATTAAAGAGAATAACAGCAAACAAAGTAAACAAGCCAATAACAACATAGCTAACGTTATAAGTCCCATCTTTTAACATGACGTCATTAACCGCAACAGAAGCTAGGCTAAGCCCGATAACCATAACAATTGGTCCAACAACAACAGGTGGTAAGATTTTATCAATCCAGTCATTCCCTAATTTTCGAACGATAAGAGCCACCGCAAAATAAACTAAACCACCTGTAATTGCTCCTTGTGCAACTGCTCCAATCCCATCTGTTTTTAGAAGAGTTTGCATGGCACCGATATAGGCAAAACTTGATCCCATGTAGGCTGGAATCTTATATTTCGTTACAGACAAGTGAGCCAAGGTTCCAAGACCACTTGAAAAGAGTGCTACCGCAGGATCAATACCAACAAGTATGGGTACCAGTACCGTTGCTCCAAACATCGCAAAAAGATGTTGAAAAGATAAACCTACAAGTAAACTCGGTTTTGGCATATCATGAACGTCGTATCTCATTTCTTCCATTATTTATTGTCTCCTTTTTTAACTTGGGTCATTTAGAATAATTGCATCTTCATTATCAACTTCAGACATTTTAACAATGATTTCTTCTGTTGAACTGGTGGGGATATTTTTACCAACATAGTCTGCTCGAATAGGTAATTCCCTGTGGCCACGATCAACAAGAACGGCCAAAGCAATTCTAGCGGGACGTCCTAAACTAACTAAGTTATCTATTGCAGCACGAATGGTACGACCAGTGTAGAGAACATCATCAACTAAAATGACATCTTTATCAGTGACATCAACTGGCATTTTTGTAGTATCTTCTTCCACCTTGATATCATCTCTAAAAGCTTTGGTATCAATTTCACCTACAGGAAGAGAAATACCTTCTAACTGATTTAATTTCTCTTGTATCCTTTGTGCAATATAAACACCACGTGTTTTTATCCCTGCTAAAACAATGTTGTCAAGGATTTTATTGCGTTCAATGATTTCATAAGTTATACGCGTGATGGCTCGTTGCATCGTGATATCATCAACAATTTTTTTGCTTTTCACTCTTTGTCTCCTTTTTTTCTATTAAAAAAGTCTCCTTTTTCAAGGAGACCACAGAAAAAATCTAAGCATAAGGGGACCTATGCTTTTTTTATGCTCACCTTGATTGCCTCACGGGACAATTTTAAAGGATCTTATTTTTATAAAAGAATATCACATTATCTAACTTTTAACAAGTCTTTTTTTATTTTTTTATAAGAAATCATAAATGTAGTGAATGATTCTAACCATTTAAATCTCTCAGTTGTTTTAAGGTCTTTTGAAAAATTTCAGGTGGTTCAACAGAAAATGTCATTGTTTTTTTGGTTTTTGGATGAGTAAAACCGATGGTTTTAGCGTGTAAAAATTGTCCATGACCATTTAGTGTTTTTCTTGGTCCATATAAAGGATCCCCAGCAATAGGATGACCAATATAAGCCATATGAACTCTAATTTGATGAGTTCTCCCTGTTTCTAACGTCAAGGACACTAAAGTATAATCCCCAAATCTCTCTAAAACTTCAAATCTTGTCAGTGCAGGTTTACCACCTGTTTTGACTGCTTGTTTTTTACGATCTTTGTCACTTCTTGCAATAGGTGCCTCAATAACACCACGATCGTTAGGAAGATTACCATGAACAATGGCCAGATAATGGCGATAGGACTTCTTGTCTTTTAATTCTTGTGCTAGTAATTGATGGGCATTATCATTTTTAGCTATCATTAATAATCCAGAAGTATCTTTGTCAATCCGGTGAACAATTCCAGGTCTAATGACACCATTAATGCTTGATAAATTTTTAATATGAAACAATAAAGCATTAACAAGTGTTTTTGATGGGTGACCATGAGAAGGATGAACAACCATTCCCTGAGGCTTATTGACTACTGCTACATCGTCATCTTCATAAATAATTTCAATAGGAATATCTTCTGCCACATATTCTAAAACAATCTCTTTGGGAATTTCGTAAGTGACCACATCACCGATCTTGACAGCGTATTTTGGCTTAACCTTTTTATCATTAACGGTAACAATTCCCTTTTTTATTTCTTCATTGGCTTGTGCACGAGATAATTCAGTATGATCAGCAAGTACCTTATCTAGACGATGACCTGCTTCTTTGATGATTAATTTCATTTTAATTTTCTTTCCATAATGCTAAAACAAGAACAAGGACACCGACAGTTAAATAAGAATCAGCAAGGTTAAATATGGCAAAATCCATAAAATCCAACTGAATCATATCTACAACATATCCTAAACGCAAACGGTCAATAAAATTACCAATACCACCTGATAGAATTAATAAGAGTCCGATTCGAGTGATGATTTGATGGTCTTTTGACTTAATAAAAAAGCGAGTAGCAACTCCAAGAAAAGCAATAGTTATCACAAAGAAAAACCATTGTTGATTTTGAAGAATTGAAAAAGCAGCCCCGTAATTCCTTAAATAAGTTAAACTAAATACTCCTGGTAAAAATGATTTAACCTCACCAAGAGAAATATTAGAAACAATCCATAACTTACTCAATTGGTCTAAAATAATTAGAACAATACCTATACTAATAAAATGTATTTTCTTCATTTGGTCTTTTAAAAACCTTTCTTTGACAAGTCTTTTAAAAATATCTGACATTATTATACCATAAGATAACTATTGAAAAAATGTCAAGTTTTAAGTAAAGAAAAAACTTTCTCTAAAAACAGAGAAAGTTTTTATTAATGTCTTATTATTTTGCAATTGGATAGACAGAAACTTGTTTTTTGTCACGTCCTTTACGTTCGAAGCGAACAACACCTTCAACTTTAGCAAAAAGTGTGTCATCTCCACCACGTCCAACGTTAACACCTGGATAGATGTGTGTTCCACGTTGACGGTAAAGAATTGAGCCGCCAGTAACAGTTTGTCCGTCAGCTGCTTTAGCTCCTAAACGTTTAGATTGAGAATCACGTCCGTTTGAAGTAGATCCTCCACCTTTTTTGTGGGCGAAAAGTTGCAAGTTAGCAAGATTCATTTTTAACATAATGTTATTTCCTCTCTTTTGTTAGTTTGTCATGACGCTTGTTTTGACATATTCTGGGGAGTCCTCAGAAAGTTTAGTCATCCCAAGTAGAAATGATTCAAATAAAAGTTGAATGATTTCTTTATTAGATGTGGTGTCAAGATTTGAAAAGTCAATAATCATCTCACCACCTGTAATATCATTAATACGATACTTTGGAATATAAGCTGCTAAATGCTCTAAAGAATTAATCAAATTAACTGATAGAGTAGATACAGCTGCACACATGACATCGTGGCCATATTCTCCACTGGCAGCGTGGCCCATTATTTTAATGTTAACAGGATCGCCATTAGATAATTTTGATATGGTTGCTTTAATCATGTGTTATTCCTTTTTAAGCGTTGATGGCTTTAATGATAACCTTTGTATATGGTTGGCGGTGACCTTGTTTACGGTGACTACCTTTTTTAGGTTTATATTTGAAAGTAACAACTTTCTTTTGTTTCCCTTGTTTTTCAACAGTTCCAACAACTGTTGCGCCAGATACTAATGGTGTTCCAACAACTGTTTTTTCGCCACCAACAAGAACAACTTCGTCAAAAGTAACTTCTGCTCCTGCTTCAACGTCAAGTTTTTCAATGTAAATCGCTTGATCAACTTCAACTTTAACTTGTTTGCCACCAGTTTTAATGATTGCATATGTGCTCATGATGCACCTCCTATAATTTTTTGTGAAGACTCGCCTTGTATTGTGAGATTATATCTACTTAAAACAATAGTCGCGCGGTTGCACGGGATGTGCATTTAGTCAACATTACAATTCTACCACTATTTCTAGTCTTTGACAAGGGTTTTAAACGATTATTCTTATTTTTTTAATCAAGCCCAGTTGTAAAATGAAGTGCAACAAAAAAGACATATTCATCTGTTATACTAAAGTCGCAAAACACAGTATAAAGGAAAGATGAACATGTCCATTAACTATTCTACCACAAAACACCCTTATTGCC
>NZ_JAOTIN010000016.1 GCF_025660655.1 Streptococcus sp. CSL10205-OR2 | reverse complement strand
TGGGTTTAGAAACTTTAACAACTTTAAAACAAAAATTCTCATCGCTTTGAACATTAAAAGGGAGAGAATCAATGTGATTCTCTCCCGATCTTGATGACTAGTCACCCACTACAGTTGACAATGAGCCTTTTTTATTCTCTAAATGCCTAGATCTTTATAGTTGGTACGATAACCCACTTGTAACAACTGATCATCCTTTATTAACAAAGGACGCTTAATTAACATGCCATCACTTGATAACAAGTCAACTGCCTCATCAATTGTCAACTGTTGGAGTTTGTCTTTTAATCCTAAAGCACGATAACTCATACCACTGGTATTGAAAAAAGATTTCAAAGGTAGTCCACTATTTGTCATTAATTGCTTCAACATTTCAGCACTTGGAGGCGTTTCTTTAAGATTAATATCATTAAAATCAACATCCAGTGCTGTTAATTCTGCTTTTGCTTTACGACAAGTACTGCATTTAGGATACTCATAAAAGGTTAACATGGTTATCTCCTTTTCGATTGTTTTTACGGTGTACAAAATTCATTTGGTGATTAAATTTTGACATTTAAGAAAAATTGGTTCGTAATCATTCTCATTATTTTAAGGGGTAAATGTTATTTTTTCATGTTCTAACAACCAGCGTTTTTTATCTAATCCACTAGCATAACCAGAAAGTTTACCAGCACTTGATAACACTCGGTGACAAGGAATGATAATAGAAAAAGGATTTCTACTAATAGCCGTTCCTACTGCTTGGGGTGACTGACAATCTAGTTGTTTTGCTAATTCACCATAGGTTCTTGATTGTCCATATGGTATTCTTCTAAGAGCATTCCAGACTTTCTTTTGAAAAGAACTTCCCTTAATAATAAGAGGAAGAGTGTTTACTGAGGGATTTCCACCTGAAAAATAATCGTTCAACCAGTCAATCGCTAAATCAATTGCTTCAGTTAATCCTTCAATCGGTTTTTCAGAAATACCTTGTTCAAAATAGGTTTGCTCAAAAAACCAAATACCTATCACGCCTTCTTTATTAGCAATGATAGACATATCTCCCAAAGGAGAATGGTAGATGTGTTTGACAAGCATAATCACATTACTCTTTATTTTCAATTAGACGAACACGGATAATATTGTCATTTTCCTTAAATACACTGACTAACTTGTCTACTTTTTCTTTATCACTTTCACCTAGGTCAATCAAAGTATAAGCAAAATCCCCTTTTGAACGATTAATAATATTATCAATATTGATTGACTCTTCTGATACTGCAGCCGAAATCTCTGCTACCATATTAGGGACGTTTTTATTGATGAGTGTGATACGATACGGTGATTTTAAAGCTTGATGAACATTAGGGAAATTGACAGAATGAGTAATTTCTCCCGTTTCTAAAAACTGACGAACAGTTTGGCTAGCCATAATGGCACAGTTTAATTCGGCTTCTTGTGTTGATCCTCCAACATGAGGAAAGACCGTAATTTGTTTTTTGTTTAGTAACTCTTCATTACCAAAATCAGTCACATAATGTTTAATAGTTCCTGATGAAATGGCTTCAAAAAGTGCTTCTTGATCAACCAGTTCGGCACGCGCGAAATTGATGAGTGTTGTACCTTTTGGCATCATGGCAAAAGAGTCTTTATTGAAAGTATTTTTAGTATCAGGAGTGAGAGGAACATGGATAGTAATATAATCTGCTTGTGTTAAGATATCCTTGATGTCTGAAACTCTTTTAACATGACTTGAAATACTCCAAGCTGTTTCAATAGAAACATAAGGATCATAACCTAAAACCTTCATTCCTAGACGTCTGGCATCATTAGCAATACGAGCTCCAATAGCTCCTAGACCAATAACACCTAATGTTTTACCAGAAATCTCAGAGCCAGCAAATTGACTTTTACCGGCTTCAATTTGTTTAGGGACATCCTCTCCAGAAAGCGTATTGACCCATTGATTGGCTGAGAGATAATCACGCGCCGACAAGAGAAGAGCTGTAATGACAGATTCTTTAACAGCATTAGCATTAGCACCCGGAGTATTAAAAACCACAATTCCTTTTGCTGTCGCTTCATCGATTGGAATATTATTTGTTCCAGCACCTGCACGCGCAATTGCTTTTAGTGATTCTGGAAATGAGTAATCATGTAAATTTTGACTGCGAAGAATGAAAGCATCCTCTTGTTTTCCTTCACTATTGACTTCAAAATCTGCTCCCAATTCTTTCAAGCCGATTGGATTAATATTGTTAAACGTTTTAATGTTGTATGTCATTTTTTCTCCCTAATCAATTGATATTTTAAACGATTATTTGTTTGTTTTCATTTTTTGATAAGCAAGACGCTCACCATCTATCGGTACTTTGCCTTGATAGTTAAAGCCCAACTTATCTAGTATATGTTGCATAATCTTATTTTTTTCATGAGTGTCACATCTAAAATCACTCGCTTCAAAACCTTCAATTAAACTTTCCAGTAACGTTTGAGCAATTTGTTGTCCTCTATAAGATTGAGCAACAGCCACACGATGAAAAGTGATATAGTCTTGATTTTGATTTAACCACTTGCCATCATAAATAGCTTCATAAGCAGGCTCTTTACCTTCTATCACAGCTGCATAACCAGCAATAAGGTCATCCACCAAAATAACATAACCTTGAGCTTTTAGGATATCCTCAATAATAGTCTCTTCATCAGGATAACCATTTTGCCATTGACTGCTACCACTTTTTGCTAAAAAAGTTTTGGCTTCTGCCATAATGGCCATGATATCTTTGATTTCATTTGGAAAGGCTAATCTGATAATCATGCCTTATTTGCCTCTTCAAATGCTTTCATAAATTCTATTAAAGCATGCACACCTTCTTTAGGAAAAGCATTATATAAACTAGCTCTCATCCCGCCAACACTTCGATGGCCTTTAATATTTTTAAAACCTGCCAAATCGGCCTCTTGATTGAATTTATCATCTAGTGCTTTACTTGGTGTGGTAAATGGAATATTTGAGAGAGAACGATTTTCTTTATTCAAAACTGGGTTTTGATAAAAGTCAGATTGATCAATATAGTCATACAAGAGCGATGATTTTTCTTGATTTTGTTTTGTCATTTCAGTGACACCACCAAGATCTTTTAACCATTCAAAGACCAATTTTGCCATATAGATACCAAAAGTTGGAGGGGTATTGTAGAGGGACTGACTATCGGCTTGAATACGATAATCCAACATACTTGATAAAGTGGGTTCTGTATTTAGCAAATCCTCACGAATAATCACAATGGTGACACCTGCTGGACCAATATTTTTTTGTGCTCCTGCATAAATCATGCCAAAATCAGAAACTTGATAAGGGAAAGCTAAAATGTTTGAACTCATATCTGCAATAATGGGAACACCATTTGTATCTGGCAACTCATAAAGAGCTGTTCCTTCAATGGTATTATTCGTTGTTAAATGAAGATAAGCAGCATCTGATGCGATATCTTTAGCACTAATTTCAGGAATATGGTTAAAACCATCTTCTTCTGAAGAAGCTAATAAAATCGGTTCAAACGGAATTGTTTTAGAAAGCTTAACGGCTTCACTATAAGCTTTTTTTCCCCAAGAGCCTGCAACAAGATAATATGCTTTCTTGCCCTTCGCTAAATTCAAGGGAATCATTGAAAATTGAGTTGAGGCGCCACCTTGTAAAAAGAGAACCTTGTAATTATCAGGAATTGCCATCAACTCTCTTAATAACTGCTCGGCATCTTTAATTATTTGATCAAATGCTTTAGAACGATGGGACAATTCCATAACACTCATTTGTGTGTCAGCATAGTTTAAAAACTCAGCTTGTGCTTTTTTTAGCACTTCTTTAGGTAAAACAGCAGGACCCGCTGAAAAGTTATATATCGTCATCTAATAGCCTCCATAAAAAATTGCTTTTAGTATACCATAATTTTCAGAAAATTCACAACTATTTTACTTTTAAAAATCCAATATTTCATGATATAATAGACCTAAGAAAAAATAGGAGAAAAGTAATGATTATTAAAGAATTTTGTGCCGAAAATTTAACTGATTTACCAAAATTAGTTGGAACCGATATTACCCGTATTGAACTATGCGATAATTTAGCCCAAGGCGGAACGACCCCTAGCTATGGTGTTATCAAAGAAGCGTGTCATTACCTACATGATAATAACATCACTGTTGCAACCATGATTCGTCCTCGAGGTGGTGATTTTGTTTATAACGATACTGAAATCAGAGTGATGGAAGATGACATTTTAAAAGCTGTTGAGTTAGAGAGTGATGCTCTTGTTTTTGGAATGCTTACTGAAGATAATGAGATTGACGTTGATGGTATTGAACAACTTTTACCTGCTTGTCAAGGTGTTGATATGGTCTTTCATATGGCTTTTGATTTGATTCCTGAGGATAAACAAAAAGAGGCTATTGATACCTTAATCAACCTTGGATTTGTTCGCATTCTACTTCATGGTAGCAAGGAACGTCGTGATATTTTTAAAAACGTTGATCATTTATTAGATTTAATTGCTTATGCTGATAACCGTATTGAAATTCTTCTTGGAGGTGGCGTGTCAGATAAAAACTATAAGCAATTACTTAGCTTAACAAAAACAAACCAAGTTCATGGCACTGGACTCCTTGTGAAATAATAGACTAACTAGTGTCACTTGAATTAAAAAAGCGCTCAGAATCGAGCGCTTTTTCGTTTTAGTCCTTTAATTGGTGATAGCTATTATAAACATCTTGACGATTTAGTTGATGCTCTTTTGCTATTTTTTTAATCGCCTGATTAGGTTTTAATCCATCACTTATCAAGTGTTTAACCATCGTTGCAATATCTAGATTCTCTATTGCCACTTCTTCAGTGATTTCTTTGGCACCTGAAACAATTATTAAACATTCTCCTTTTAAAGGATTTTTTTCAATAAATGCTATCACCTCAGTGATAGAACCTCTCTGATATTCTTCAAAAAGTTTTGTCAGTTCACGAACCACTACCACCTGTCTGTTGCCATAAACACTCAACATCGTTGTTAACGTCTCTTTGACACGATAGGGAGATTCATAAAAAATCTGTGTTTCTGGGTAACTTTGTTTTTCTTGAAAAAAAGTTTTTTGCTGGGAAGCTTTTCTTGGTAGAAAACCATAAAAAATATGTGGCTGAGGAGCTAAACCACTAGCAATAAGAGCAGTAATCCCAGCACTTGCTCCAGGTAAAGCGACAACATTAATCTCTTTTTCAATCGCAGCAAGTACTAAATCATGACCAGGATCTGAAATACTAGGAAGTCCCGCATCAGATACTTGCGCAATGGATTTACCCGATTCTAAAAAAGCAATTAAATCAGGTATTTTTCGAAAAGCATTATGTTCATGAAAACTGGTCTGTCTAGTTGAAATATCAAAGTGTTTCAATAATATGCCCGTATTTCTTGTGTCTTCAGCAGCAATAAGATCAACCGTTTTTAAAATAGACAAACTTCTAAAAGTCATATCTTCTAAATTGCCAATAGGTGTTGCAACGAGATACAAAGTACCATATTGAGACGTTTTAAAACTTTTTTGTATTTGCATAGTTATCACTCTCTATATAATAATTCCATACAAAAAACACAATCGGCATTGCCTTCACGATGCTGACCATAAAAAGTATTACAGACATGAAAACCTTCGTCATATATTTTTTCAAGATGATTTCTACTTTTTTTAGAGATTGTCTCATTGGTTATGACTTTCGTATGTTCTAATTGTTCTTTCAATTGATGATTTTCAAGACGTAATCTAGCGTTTTCCTCAGCCATTTCTCTAACAGTTTTTTTTAGGGCCTCAACTTCTGCTATTGATAACAACAAATCCTGAGATATCTCATCAAAATGTTCTAATAAATTTTTTTTATCCATTAATTGTCATTTCCTTTTAGACCTTGTTTTTGTTACTTAAGTTCCCCAATTTCTAGAGGTTTAAAACCTATTAATCTGCCAATGCCATAAATTCTAAGGCATTTTGAAAACTAACATTTGCTTGCCACATTTTTTGTGCCTGATAGATTTTTTTTAGCAAAGCATCTTTTTTGAAAAGGTCATCAACTTCACTTGCAAGATAAACCATTAACTTGAAAGTCATTAGTTGCTCATCTTTTTCTTGAATTTTTTCACTTAATTTAGCCATTCTTAAATAGACTTGTGGTTGATTAGCAAGTAAAGCACTTACTACCAGCTCTATTTCCCTCATATTGTCCAACCATTTTTGATTTTTTGATAATTTTTCTGCTTCAGAAATCGTTGAAACAAGTTCTGCTAATTTCATTGCTTGACTAGGAAGTACTCCTAGTGACTCTAGATAATCCTTAATATAATTATGGTCTTTTTTAAAGTAAAAAACTTGGCATCTACTTCTAATCGTTGGCAATATTTTATTAGCATCAGAGGTAATAAGAATGATGTAAACATCTTTTTGAGGATTTTCAATAAATTTTAAAAGACTATTAGCTGCATTAAGATGCATCTTTTCAGCTTCTTTAATAATAAAAACCTGCCTTTTTCCTTCAATACCAGAAAAAGAAAAATCATGAATAAAATCCCGAACTGTCTCTGTTTTAATTGTGTTTCCTGTTGGTTCAATAATTTTTAAATCTAAAAACTCTCGCTCATCAATCAATTGACAAGAACGACAAATCAAACAAGGTTGATTGTCCTTTGAAAGATTAGTACAAAATAAACTCTTAGCCACATATATGGCCATCTCAAAACTAGCAAATTCCCCTGAAAAAAGGTAAGCGTGACTAAGACGTTGTTCTTTTAAAATGGTGTTGAAATAAGCAAAAATTTTAGGTTGTTGTTGTTCTAAGTTCATAATGACAACTCCAAAAAGGCTTCTAAAATAGTTCGTGTTTCTTTAATAACATCTTCTAGACTTTGTGAGGCATCAATCACTTTAAAACGGTTGGGTTCTTGGTTTGCTATTGTTAAATACCCTTGTCTAACACGCTGATGCATGTCAAGTTTTTCTAAATCTAAGCGATTCACTTCACGATTATTGTTTTTTTGAATTCTTGACAGTCCAGTTTCTGATGGCACATCAAATAAGAGTGTTAAATCAGGCTTGATACCATCTGTTGCATAATCATTTAACCAATCAACATCAATAGTGGCAATCCCACGACCATAACCTTGATAGGCAACCGAGCTATCAATAAAACGATCAATTAAAACAAGATTCCCCTTTGCTAGTTCTGGTAAAATTTTCTCTACCAAATGTTGGCGTCTGGCTGCTGCGTAAAGAAGCAATTCCGTCTTACTATCCATACTGGTATGATTGACGTCTAAAATGATGTCACGAATTTTTTCTGCAATAGCTACACCACCAGGTTCTCTTGTCATAATAATCTGACCATCATATTTGTTTTGTAATACTGGTAACAAAGACTCTAAAACAGTGGTTTTACCAGCACCGTCTGGACCTTCAAATGAAATGATTTTTCCTGTACGCATATGTCATCCTTAACTTTTTATTATTTCCATTTTATCAAAAAAACCGTTAAAAAGACACTGCTATTTTTCTAGCAGTGTTTTATTTTTAAAGTAATTCTTTTTTTGATGTTTGAACAATCGACTCTACATTGATATCAAATGGTTGTAATTTATCATTTAATTTTTTTCTCAATGACTCAGTGTCAAAAACACCATCAATTTGAACTTCAATGACAACTTTTCCTGAGCCTTTGTTAGCTTCAACGGTACGGCCGATATTGAGATTTTCTTCTGAGATGGCTTGAATAATTTTAGCTAAGACACCCACTTTGTTATCTGCTTCAATTCGAATCCGAACTCCCTCAACGCCATAACCAGAAACTTCTAAGAAAGTTTTAAACACATCTTTATCAGTAATGATTCCAACTAATTGGTCATCTTCTAAAACAGGAAGAACACCTATCTTGTTAGTCATCATTAGATAAATAGCATCTTCTAAACTTGCTTTTGGATCAATTGTTATAACTTTTTTAACCATCACATCTTTTAAGCGTGTTTTATTTAATAGGTAATTCATTTCATAAATAGATAAAGTTGTTGCTTTAGAAGGTTTAGCATCAGCCAGTGTCCCTTCAGTAACCAAACCAACCAACTTACCATTTTCAACAACGGGCAGACGGCGAAAGTTTTTTTCTCTCATCAAATCTGCGGCTTGAGCAACTGTTGTATCTGGTGAGACATGAATCACAGTATCAGTCATAAAATCTCTTACAGCCATAATGTTCCTCCTTATGATTTTGTCACTATTATACCATAAATGACAACTTTTATGAAAAAACTCAATAAAATATCGCAGATAAAAAATAAAAACTATAAATAAGTTAAATGGTGGCCGACAACTTATTTATAGTCTTATTAACAATAATTAATCGTGATACTCTCCACGATCCCATTTTTCTAAAAATTCTTCAAAGAATTTTGGATCAGATTGATCTTTGTTGATACTTTCAACATGAGCAATTTTAGCAATCAATTTTTTATTTTCTGGTGTTTCTTTGTATTCAGCATTGATAAATGCTTCAATGATATCATTCATTAATAGACCACCAGTAATTTTACCGCCAAAACCGATAACATTAGCATTTAATTCTTCTTTAGCGTATAAGGCAGTTGTCATATCGCGTACCAAGGCAGATCTAATACCAGGAACTTTGTTAACAGCATTGTTGATACCAACACCAGTTCCACAAATACATACACCTAAGTCAGCTTCTCCACTAGCAACCGCTTCTCCAACTTTTTTACCAAAGATAGGATAGTGAGTACGAGTAGTATCATAAGTTCCAAAATCTAGTACTTCATGACCAAGACTTTTTAAGAAGTTTGAAACTTCAATTTTTTCATAGGTAACAATGTGGTCACATCCAATTGCAATTTTCATTTTATATCACCTTTCTTTATTATCCCATTTTGTTAAGCATGTCAACACGAATTTGATGACGTCCACCATCATAGCTTCCTGTCACAAATCCTTTGACGATATTTCTTGCTAGTTCTCTACCAACAATTTCAGCACCCATAGTAATCATACGGGCATTATTATGACCTCTTGTCATATAGGCAGAGCGTTCATCAGAGACCTCAGCACAAACCATTCCTTTAATTTTTGTACCAACCATGAAACTTCCAGCACCATACGCATCAATGGCGATTCCTAAGTTATCATCTGATTTTTGAACTTCTTGAGCAACAGCTAAAGTTGTTTCAACAAAATCTTTATCGGAAGCTTCGTTGACATCAAAAACATCGTAATCGTTACTAATGAGATAGTCTTTAACGATTTCTTTGAGTTCTTTTCCTGCTGGATCAGCACCAATTACAATAGTCATATTTTTCTCCTCATCTATTGATAAATCTTTTTAAATTTTTTGAATAGATATATTATTCTACATGATTATTATAACGCTAATTAAACAAAAAGTCAACACTATGTGTTGACTTTTTGTTGTTTTATCTTAAAAAATACCTTTATTTTCCTATAAAAGTCTATTTTTAGTTGTTTGTTTCCAATAATCAACATTTAATGTTCTATTTATTGAATAATTTCTGTGTATGCTCTCAATCGTTTCATTGTTTCAGTTTCATGATCATCCATAATGATCCCTGTAATGTTCGTTAAAGAGGCAAAAGTAGTAAAATCTTCCTTGCCAATTTTTGAGGAATCAATTAATAAATAACGTTCAATAGAGTGACTTAAAGCTAATTTTTGAGTGTAGGCTTCTGCAACTGAAGACGTCATGACTGATTTGCCCTTAACACCATTGGCACTGAAAAACATTTTACTAAAATGCATTCTCTCTAAAGTAGTATTTGTGATATCACCAACAAAAGACTCAGTGATTTCTCTCATCTCGCCACCAAGAAGAAATACTTGAAAAGATGGCGATGTTTTTTGGAATAAAATATTAAAAACAGGCCAACAATTAGTTACAATTGATAAGGATTTATGGGTAATTTCTTCGGCTAATAAGGAAATGGTTGTGCCTGGACCCAAAAAGATAGTATCGCCCTCTTCAATTAATGAAGCTGCTTTTTGAGCAATTAAACGTTTGGCTTCAACATTTTGTGTATTTTTTTCACGGTGAGAAATTTCTCTATATTGAAAAGCTGTATTACTTCTAGCTGCTCCGTGTAGCTTTGTTAAGACTCCCTGCTCTTCTAATTCAGCTAAATCTCTTCTAACAGTCATATCTGTGACATGTAATTTTTTAACTATTTCTGAGATGCGCATGGTACCTTTTTGATTAACCATTTTTGTGATTTCTTCTAATCGCTGATATTTTTTCATTCGTCGAACCCCCTATTCTACTTTTTTATTATATAGTCTTATGTTGAAATAAACAACAAATAACTATTAAAATACTAATAAAATAACAAAAGAGATAAATAATTATTTATCCCTTTCATTATAGTAGTAAACATTTCTTTCAAAATTATTTAGAAAGCATTAATATTATTTAGCAGCAGCTTTAACGTACTCTTCATTGCGTACTTTCATTTGTTTTGCATACCAGAAGAAGATTCCTAGGTAGAATACCAAGTAGATAACAAAACCAAGAACAAAGGCAATTTGACCTGTTGTAGCTTGTCCAATGAGGTAACCAAAGATTTTTTCCATTGGTCCTTCCAAAGTAGAGTGAGTGATTAAAGCATCTGCAGGAGCATTAGCTGGGAATGCTTGTACATTTTTTGCAAGCTCTGTTGCAAATGGTGCAATCATTGTACCAGATAATAAGAATAATGGTAATAGAAGTGCTCCAATTAAAATCATACGAAGAAGACGACCACGAGTAACCACAAGAAGTGCAGGAGTCATACCCATAGCAATAATACCTGCAAGAGGTAAAATACCATTACCAACATTTGAAAGAAGAACAGCTTCGATAAGCATGATTGGTGCTAAAATGTTAGCACATGCCCAAATTTCAGCACGACCAGCGATAAATGGCCAGTCAAGTCCGATATTGAAACGACGTCCACCCATTTTGCTGTTTGCAAAGTTTGTGATTCCTTGAGATAGAGGTTCAACAGAGGCGATAAACCATGAACCAATGATTGAGAACAATTCTAAGCTGGCACCAGCTGTGAATCCAAGAACAAACCATCCTTGAACACTTTCAATAGAAAGTGTTGGATTACCCATAATACCGATAACGAAACCTAAAACCATACCGATAAAGAATTTTGAACCCCAGAAACCAATTTTTTGATTCAATTTAGCAGCATCAAAGTCGTATTTGTCTAACCAAGGGAATACTTTATCAAAAATTTTGTCTAAAATCATGATAACAGGGTTCATCATGTAGTTGAGGTGAGTTGATGTCATCGGAGAATTATGATCAGTATTTAACAAATCGTCAAATGTTGGTTTCATCAAGTCAGAGTTGATAATTTTTAGAACTCCAACAAGAACAATGGCAGCAATAGCAACTAATAATCCAACAATTGTTGATACATCATTACGTTCTGCGTACCACATAATAAGGAGTCCAGTAATAGATAAGTGCCAAATGTTAAAGATATCAACATCAAGGGTGTTAGTCTTGTTAAGAATAATCATAACAATATTCACAATAATCATAATTAACAAGAATAATAGGGTATATGGTGAACCCCAAGTGATTGTTGCAAGAGGCGCCCAACCAACGTCAATAATGTTTAAAGTAATTCCAGTGTTTTCAACGAAGGCTTGAAGTGATGCAGAAAATGCGCCAGTAAGCATACCAATGATAGCTCCAACACCTGTAAGAGCAATTGCTAATTTTATGCCCCCCTCCAAGGCTTTTGAGAATTTAACGCCGAATAACATGGCTAAACCTGTCATAACGATTAACATGATAACAGGGGCACCCAATTTGATAATCGGGTCAAAGAAATTATTAACTAATTCAATAAACTGTTGCATGATATTTTTTCTCCTTAATTTATAAATTATTTTAAATCATGTTCTTTAATGATTTCTTCAATTTTGTCAAAAACTGGCTGACTCATCGCTGGAATACGATAGAGAATAGGTCCTGCTTCAACCATTGGGATTTTCAAGTCAAAACTTAAGTCAGTTTTTGCAATTGGAGCAAAGATATCATAGCGGTTAACCATTTCTTCAGTAATATCTTTTACCATCACAGCATCTGCTGATACTGAATACCCTTTAGCTGACAATTCTGTTTCAATTGCATTTTTAATTTGATGGCTGGAATTAACACCAGCACCACAAGCTGCCAATATTTTAATCATAATGTAATACTCCTTTTTGTATTAAATATTTTTTGATAACATCTTTAGAATCCATTTTTCCTAATTCTTCTAAATTACCTTTTTCAACAAAAAATGACATTAACTGAGATAATACATCTGTTTGTCTATCATTTTTGTCATTGATGATAAAGAAAAATGAATTAACGTAGCACTCTTCTTCAGGATTAATCATATGTTTAAAAACTAAAGGTTGACTGTTTTTAACATAGACAATCCGATCAGTTAAACAATATTTTGTTTCAGTGTGTGGGATGGCAGCATATAGAATATCAGAACCATCCATCAAATCGATTTTTAAACCTGTAGGGTAGTCTTTTTCTCTTTCTTTTAAAGCCTCTTTGTATTCTTTTGTCACATAGCCAACTTTCTCAAGTTCATTGGCAACGCTTTCAAATAATTGTTCTTGATTTTCTACATCTGTCAATAAAATATCTTCAAACATTTGTTCTCCTTTTTATACGTGAAATTGTGATAAAAATAGTCTAAAACAGTGTTGTTTTTGTTTGACCTTGATTTTATTTAACCAAATAATAACATAAATGTAACACTTTGTCAACCTGTTTTGTTGTTTTATTGTTGTTTTATTGTTGTTTTGTGTTTTGTTTTCAACAAATAACGTTTTGATTAGAATAAGTCAACAAAATCAACATTTTATCTCACTTTATCTTAAATGATATTTTTCAGTTGTTGACTTGTCATCAAAAAAACATTTCCGTTAAATCTAATAGAACGAAAATGTTTTTAGTTTTTATTTTTTAATAGGCGCTTTAAAGATATTAAAACGCTCAATCCCTTTTATAAGAAGAGTTAAAATAATAATGTGTATTGGTAATTGTATCGCACTTGAAATTAATCGAGCGATAAAGGTTTCATAAAATGGTAACTGATAAAGTATAGCTAACCAAATTGTATTTAATAAAGAACTTATTGCTACGGTATAAACTACTTGAGCGATAATAATTCTCTTTAGACTAAATGGCTTCCTATACAAGAAAAATCCATAGATTAATCCTGTCAAGGCTGCGCTTATTGTAAACCCTGGGAAAAACGGACCTGTTGGTTTAATAAAAAAACCACCTAAGTCTGATATGATTCCAACCACCATTGCCACTACTGGACCAAGAAGTGAACCGGCAATAGCAATAACATGAGATGCAAAGCGCAATTCTACAATTTGCGAAATGGGTAGTTTAAAAAATCCCATCACAATAGCTAACGCAGCTAATATAGTAGCCAATGTCAGAACTCTGACATTTTTAAGTTGTAACATAAATAATACCTCCAAGGCAGATGTTACCAGTTACTACATCATTGGTTATATACCTATCTAAAGATAAGAAAAATGTTATCTTATAGAAAAAAGATGTAGCAGCGGGATGCGACTACGAAACCGCAAAAAGACAGTTCTCTCTTTTTTTCGTCCCAATGACAACTCCCCGTTCATCAGGCACTTAACGCTTCGTAATCTACTCTGCTATTTTTTTTTGAACTGTTAATTATTATAGTGTTATTTGATCAAAAATGCAAGTTCAAAAAAAGTATCTCACCATCCATGAGATACCTTTAATATTAATGATTTTATTTAATAATTATCCTAAGACCGTTATATCAAATGAATAAGATTTCAACTCATTTGGTTGCGCAAATTGAACATGACGTTTTTCTTCAAAAACATCAGATTCTTCAAGCGACGTTGACAAGCCTAACCAAGGTTCTAAGGCAATGAATGGTCCTTTATTTGGCGTTGTCCACAAAATGAGTGCCGGAAAATCTTTAAAGGCTATTTCAATACCCTTATCATGATTTTTAGATAATAACTTAACACTTCTCGACTCTAACTGGTCAAGAGTAATAGCATCTTCTTTGAATAAATCAAATGATAATGGCAAGATTGTTTCTTGGTTTAAAAAGTCTTTTCTGTCTAACAAATCCAAAAGACCTGTTTCGGGAAATTGTTTTGGAATCGTTAAGGTTTCAACTTTTTCAAACTCTAAGTAGTAATCGTCGTAAGACTCACCGTCTTTAATTGGACAATTAAATCCCGGATGACCCCCAATAAAGAATGGCATTTGCTTAGAATCTTTATTCTTAATTTGATAGGTTGTTGTAATTGTCTTTTCAGATAAGGTATAAAGAATAGTTAGTTCAAAAGCAAAAGGATAATTGTCTAGCATTTCTTTAGTTGATTGAATGCTAAAAGCAATACTATTTTCGTCGTGATGCGTCACATCAAATACTTTTTTACGAACTAATCCATGACGAGGAAGAGTTCCTTCAACATGATCAGCTGAGGCAAAAATAGTTTTATCGTCTCTCACACTACCACAATTTGGGAATAGTACTGGTGCTTGCCCACTCCAATAGTTAGCATCCCCTTGCCAAAGATACTCGATACCCTCTTTATCTTTGATGGATGTTAACGTGGCACCATTTTCACTAAAGGTTACTGTTAAAAAGTCATTACTTAAACTTAACATCATTTTTACCCGTAGTTACTTTTAAACTTTTTCAGTCCAAGGAGTAGCTGTTTTTTCAATGACTTTGTTTAATTCGTCAATATTATTAAATCCAGTTGTACGTAACCATTCAACAGCAGCGTCTTTACCTTCTTTAATATAAACTTCAACTGATCCAGCCCAAGTAGCACGACCACAAAGAACACCGTTAAATTTAGCACCTGCTTCATGAGCAAATACAAGAGTTTCTTGGAAGAGTTTGCTGCTTACGCCTGCACTTAGATAAATGTATGGTAAGTTACTTGCTGCTTCTTGATCACGGAAGTATTGTGCTGCTTCTTCTTTAGTATACACCACTTCACCAGTTGCAAATCCTTCAACATAGTTCATGTTAACTGGCACTTCAACTTTTAAAACATCAACATTGTAGCGATCTTCTGAGAAGACTTTCATTGCTTCAATCACTTTTCTTGGTTTTACTTTAGCGTATTCTGCACTTGAAGCATCTTTGATTTTTTCATCATATGAAACAATTTCAAGGTAGAAAGGAATATCCTCAGCAACACACTCTGAACCAATTCTTTCGATGTATGCTTTCTTTTGAAGGTTAGTGTAATCATCACTATCTACATCGTAGTAAAGAAGGAATTTAATGGCATCTGCACCTTGTTCTTTCAAACGTTTAACAGACCACTCAACCAAACAGTCTGGTAAGCGAGTTGTTGTTGTAGCGTCATAACCTGTTTTTTCATAAGCAAGTAATAGACCTGCATTTTCATCTTTAACATCAACTGCTGGAAGACCAAATTCTGGGTCTAAAAGAATAGATGAAGAATATTTAGTCAATTCTTCTGATACTAAGCTTTTTAATTCTTCCATTTGTGCTACAGATGGTTCTTCAGTTTGGTGTTGTGACATCATTCTTCTTAATGCCCCACGTTGGTCAAAAGCAAGTGCTGAAATCACACCATCTTTGTTTGAAAGTTTTTCCATGTAACGACGTTTTTGTTCTGTAAGTGCCATTTTTATACCTCTTCTACTTTAATTTGTTTATATAAGTTATCATAGTTTGCCATGTTGACATGACCAGTCATTTTTTCTTGTGCATTGAGCATACCAAGAACATTAGCTTTTGTAAGGAGAGCCTCATCACTTTCATTGTGTAAAAGTGCTGACGAAATCCCTGCTACTGTTGAGTCTCCTGAACCAACAGGATTCACAACAGAAATTTTTGGAATAGTAACGCGATAGAAAGTATCGTGATGTTTTGCAAAAGCTCCTTTAGAACCTAAAGAAACAACAATCCATTCAATTCCTGAGAATAAGTCATCATTTAGAACTGTTTTTAATTCTTCAATATCAGAAGAAACAGAACGACCCAATAACTGAGATAATTCTTCTAGATTAGGTTTGATGACAGTCGGTTTATTTTTAGATGCTAAAACAGTTTCCAAAGCTTTTCCAGAACAATCTAAAACAACTTTTTTATGGTAAGTATTAGCAATTTCAATCATTCTTGAGTAATAATCTTGCTCAAGACCATCTGGTAAACTACCAGAAATAGCCACAACCTCTGCTTGTTTTAAAATAATTTTAAAGTGGTTGAGGAAGCCCTCACTCTCATCAAGATCAAGCATTGGACCTTTCTCTAAAATCTCTGTTTGGTTGCCATCATGAAGAATAGCTACGCAGTTTCTTGTATCACGACTAATACTAAAGAAGCATTTTTTGATGCTATCATCTAGATGTTCAATCAGATACTGACCGGTTGTCCCTCCAATACACCCACTGGCCATGACTTTATCACCAAGCTCAGATAAAACTCTAGTAACATTTAACCCTTTTCCGCCAGGTGTTTTAACAACTTCTGACACCCGATTGACCGTATCCAAATCCAAATTGTCTAAATGATATGAAATATCAACAGATGGATTCATGGTAATGGTTAATATCATTACATTCTCCTTTCATTTTATGGGATGTTATCTCATTTTTAATGCCTTCAAAGGTAATTAAATTTTAGTTTGACATGACAATAACACAGTCAAAATTACAATTTAAATTACCTTATTCACACCCTTCTAATATAAACTAAAACAAACACAAAGTCAAGTTTTTATGTTTATATTTGTTTGTATTTATTTGTTTTTTTAAGCAAAAAAAGAGAAATTGATTGAAAAAATTAAGGCTCTATGCTATGATAAATCTACAATCAGTCGAATGACTATATGAAGGAGTATGGCATGTTAAAAAGAGAGCGCTTACAAAGGATTCTTGAAAAAGTTAACAATGAGGGACTCATCACCGTGCAAGAAATTATTGCCGAGTTAGATGTCTCAGACATGACTGTTCGAAGAGATTTAGACGAATTAGAAAAAAATGGTAAATTAATTCGAGTACATGGTGGCGCACAAAGTATTAGTCAAAATAGCTTCTATGAGCGTTCAAATACTGAAAAACTAGCAAAACAAATCAATGAAAAACAAGAAATCGCTGCTGCTGCTGCTCAATTAATTAATGATGGTGAAACTATTTTTCTTGGTCCTGGAACAACGATTGAATGTTTAGCAAGAGATTTACGACAACGTAAACTACGGATTATCACTAATAGTTTACCTGTTTTTAATATCTTAAAAGATAGCCAATCGGTGGATCTCATTCTTCTTGGTGGAGAATATCGAGATATTACAGGTGCTTTTGTGGGCAGTTTTGCAAATAACTATGTTAAATCATTAAAATTTTCAAAAACCTTTATTAGTGCAAATGCTATCTATAAAGAGCGTGTAGCAACTTATAGTGAGTCCGAAGGGGAATTGCTTAATATTGTTTTAAACAATTCTATTCAAAAAATACTACTAGCTGACCATACGAAATTTGGACGCTATGATTTCTATGTTTTTTATAAAACGAATTATTTTGATTATTTAATAACTGATGCTAATATCTCTCAAGAAAATCAAAAGCTTTATAATCAATATACTGAAATTATTATTCCTGAACAATCATAATAAAAAAGCATTGATGGCAATGCTTTTTTATTATACACATTAATTTTAATGCTTTATTAATCACTGACTGAAAATCGATTAGTCATCAAATTACTGGCATCGTGAAGAAGTTTTCCTAAGAGAAGATTGGTTTTTTCTTCTACATAGTCGCTCATAGCTTGATTTTCTTGTTCAAAATCAATTGTTTCACCTTGATCAAGTGCTTTATCAACTCTTAAAAGTCGCTCATGTCCTTTTGCCATAATCTCTTGGTTGTAGCTTTCAATATCTCCTTCATGTTGTCTAAAATGAGGGTCACTAATAGCTGCTATCAAGCGATTGGTCCAGTAAAAACTCTTGGTTGTCACTGTCTCAGGTGTGTAGGCAAAATACTCTGGTGTTTTACTTATTTGTGTGAAAAAAGGAACCATAGTATTAAAAGGCATGGAACCATAACTCAACCACTGTATACCTGTTGTTTCTTTTGGTCTATCAGGACGAAGTTGTAACAGAGCAGTTTGGCTAGTTCTATTGATACCAATAGGTCTAAAAGCTTTTCTAGAATGCTCATTTCCTTCAAGTCCATAAGGATCATAAACAGTGTTTTGATAATGTCCGCTTAAAACATACTTGATGTCCTCAACAGTAATCTTGCGATAAGGTTTTTGACACCAAGGAATGAAAAAACTAGTGGGCTCTTGCTTTATTTCTGGGTTTAAAAAACTTTGTATAAACCAAGATCTTGGAGTATTATATTGTCTATCTTTATCTTTTTGACTACCAAAAGCTAGTCTTGGGTTAAAATGTTCATGACTATAATTTAATTCAAGATGATTTTCTTTAATAAACTCACGAAGATCTGTTGAATAAAGAAAATGGTCAGGATTATTAAACTCAAAATAATCAATACCTAATTGATTAGGATTGGTGACATAGGCATTATCTGGGACGCGTCTTGCAATCCAGTGGTGACCACCTACTGTTTCCATCCACCAAATCTCATTAACATCTGAAAAAGCAATGCCATTGGATTCGTAGGTGCCAAATGCTTCAAGAATCTTACCAAGGCGCATGACACCCTCACGCGCCGAATGAATATAAGGTAAGACGAGTGTTACCATATCTTCTTCACCAATGCCAGAAGGCACTAACGGATCTGCTCCTAACACACGACTATTGGTTGTGATGGTTTCAGTGGCACTCATTGCAATATTTTCTTCATTGATGCCAGCTGCTGCCCAAAGACCATCTTTTCTAAGAGCATCTGGTACGGCTGTGTAACGCATTGGTTCTTCATCAAGTGACATTTCAAATGATGATAAAACTGAACGATATTTCTTTGGTTGATCTTCTTTGTTGAAGACAACAAAATGTTTTGGTGTGAACTCACCATTTTGTGAATCTTCTGTTCTTGCAATCATGGTTGAGCCGTCATAACTAGCATTTTTACCTACAAGAATAGTTGTACATCCCATCTTTTTTCTCCTATAATTCTTCTGCTATTTTATTTATTTTTCTTAAGCGATGATTAACACCACTTTTGGTTAAGGGAAAATCCAAACTATCAGCAATTTCCTGTAGTGAATACTCTGGATGAGTCACTCTAATGTGAGCAATTTGTTGCAGTTCAATCGAAAGACTCTCTAAGCCGATAGTATCTTTTATCTTACTGATATTATTGATAATTTTCATGCTGGCATTAATCGTTCTTGTGATATTTGCGGTTTCAACATTGTTAGCGCGGTTAATATCATTTCTTGCTTCTTTCATTAACTTAATTTCTTCAAACGTTTCTCTAGCTGCCATAGCATTAATGACAATCAAGAAATCCATGATATCATCAGCTTTTTGAAGATAGGTGACAGCACCATTTTTTCGTTCAATGACTTTAGCGTCCAGTAGAAATTTTTTCATGAGATTAGCCAAATCATGCGCATGGTCCAAATAAACAGAAAAAATTTCTAGTTGATATTTTCCTGAATCTGGTTCTCTAATGGTGCCAGCTGATAAAAAAGCACCTCTTAAATAAGATCGTCCCGCGTCATCATCCACCAAAATCTGATGGTCAATACCTGTTGAAAAACCAAAGAAAGAGTCAGCCAATTGTAATTGTGATAAGATTTTATCAACGTGTTCTTCAATAAAGACGTGATAAACACGATTTTTTTTGAGATTTGTTTTTTGGTGATAACGAATATCTGGTTTGACATGGCATAATGTTTCAAGCATTTCATAGATGTGTCTTGCGACCTTAGCATTTTCTGTTGAAACAGATAAGGTTAAGCCATTACTTGTCAAGCCTAAATTTCCTGACATTTTAATAGTGGCTGCTAATTCATAGCCATCAACAGTTGAAGTGCTTAAAATTTCTTCTTTAACTGTGGTTGTAAAACTCATAGTCCATGTCCTTTAATCAAACTCATCAACTCTTCTACGACTAAATCACCATGATGGAAGGCACCACCATTTTCTAATCGTAAAAAGTTAGAAGAGATAACACGTTTTACTTGTTTGGTTAAGCCTTTAAAATCATGATCAACTTGAACAAGATATTCGTCGAATTGGTTATTATCCATATAACCTTTAGGAACAGGTTCGATGTTAACTAGTACTGTATCAATAATATCTTTTCCAAGATGTTTATTAAGAACAGCCACATGGTCACTATCTGTAAAATGCTCTGTTTCACCGTACTGAGTCATGATATTACAAACATAGGCTATTTCAGCTGGCGTTTTTAAGAGAGCTTCTTTAATTTCTGGAATCACTAAGCTGGGTAAAATAGAGGTAAATAAAGAGCCTGGTCCTAAAACAATCATGTCGCTTTCCATAATGCTTTCAACAACTTTGCGGCTAGCTTTAGGCACATCATCATTATAAGCATTGGTCACATAAACATAATCAATCATTCCTTTATAGTTAGCAATTTGACTTTCCCCTATCACTTCATGGCCATCTTGAAAAATGGCATGAAGTGTTAGAGCCTGCTCACTAGCTGGGAAAATTTTTCCAGTGACATGAAAGAATTTTGAAAGTAGTTGGATAGCATTGTAAGTCGATCCTTGCATCTCTGAAATGCCTGCAATGATAAGATTTCCTAGAGGATGACCTGCTAAAGCCCCATCATTTTCATGGAAACGGTATTGGAAAATCTGTTCATAAAACTTTGGCATGTCACTCATGGCTACTAATACATTACGTAAATCTCCTGGTGGTACTAATTGCATGACGGATCTAAGCTCACCAGAACTCCCACCATCATCTGCAACCGTTACAATCGCAACAATATCAACGTTTTGATGGCGTAAACTATTTAAAATAACAGGAATGCCTGTGCCACCACCAATAACGGTTATTTTCGGTTTTCTCATGAGCGATTTAAGGTCTCCTTACGTTTTTGATAATCTCTGTGGCTTTCATTGACTGGCCAATCTTGTTTTAATTCTTCTGCAATTCGGTGGGCAAAAGCAACACTTCTATGTTGACCGCCAGTACAGCCAATAGCTATGGTTAGGGTTGATTTTCCTTCTTTACGATAACTAGGTAAAATTGGTTGTAAGAGTGTCATTAAATGTTGATAGAACTCTTCTGATTCTTGATGATTCATGACATAGTCATAAACGGGTTGATCTAGTCCTGTCATCGGTCTTAGGTCAGGTTGGTAATGAGGATTTGGCAAAAAACGGACATCAAAAACAAGGTCAGCATCAAGTGGCAAACCATACTTAAAACCAAAACTCATCACTTCTATGCGAAACATTTTTTGCTGATTATCACCAGAAAACTGATCGACAATCGTTTGACGCAATTGTCTAGGGGTGAGGGTTGTGGTATCAACAACATTTTGACTAAGACTTTTTAGGGGTGCTAAAAGTTCTCTTTCGAGCTTTATGCCATCTAACACACGACCATCTGCAGACAAAGGATGACTTCTTCTGGTTTCTTTATAACGTGAAATCAACTCACCATCTGTGGCATCAAGAAATAGAATTTTAACGGTAATGTGATCATTTAATTCTAAATCATCTAAAATGTTGGTTAGTTCAGAGAAAAATAAGCGACTCCTCATGTCTACGACTAAAGCAACCTTGTGGTTTTCATTAGCTTGTAATACCAATTCTAAAAACTTTGGCATGAGGGTTGGTGGCATATTATCAATGGTGAAATAGCCTAAATCTTCAAATGATTGAATGGCAACTGTTTTTCCTGCTCCACTCATTCCAGTGACAATAACAAGGTTAATGTTTTGATTAGACATAGCAACTCCTTCTCTCTTTTTTCTTTTTTATATTATATCAAAAAATTCACCATCCTTGTGGTGAATTTCTTTTTATGTTTGACTTATTTTAAAAGCGCCAATTGTTCTTCTAACATAGCTTCATTGATTTGACCTGGGTAGTATTTTGCCAAGCTACCATCGCTATTAATGAATACATGTGTCGGAAAAGCTCTTATGGCATAATCTTCCATAAAGTGATCATTACTGTCAAAGTAAACTGGATAAGTGGCACCAAGTTCTTTAGCTGCTGCTAAAATAGTGGCAGAGTCCTTGTCAGCAGGATTACTATTTTTAAATTGTTTATCATTAGGTGAAGTGACAGATAAAAAGACAATGTCATCGTCTTCTTTAACGTTTTGGTAAACTTTTTCTAATTCTGGAAATTCTCGCTTACAAGGACCACACCAGCTCGCCCAGACATTAATATAAACTTTTTTTCCTTTTAAATCACTTAAGGAAATGGTCTCACCTTTATCATCTATCAAGGTGAAATCAGGTGCTGTTTCTGTCTTTGCTTCTTGAGTTGTTTCAACTTGACTCGATGATTGTTTATCTTCTTGTGTGGTTGAGCAAGCTGTCAGTAAAAAAAGTGACACTAGTAATAAAAAATATTTTTTCATGTTTGAACCTCTCTTATATTAAATAATTCATAAAGACAGTAAATGACCCCGTTAAAATACTAACACCAATGACAAGTAAAATAAGGCCTGAAATAATTTTAGTATAGCTGACAAATTTTACTTGTTGTTTAAAGAATTGGAGCATTTTCTGAGAAAAAATAGCCACTAGCAAAAACGGGAGCATAAAACCAATAGAATAAACTAACAGTAAGATAATGCTAAGACTTCCTTGATGGGAACTAGCATAAAAGAAGACACTCGCTAAAATAGGACCGATACAAGGACTCCAAGAAAAACTAAAGGTAAATCCTAGTAAAAAAGCTAAGAGTGGGCCTACTTTTTGCCCTACTTTATATATCGATTGTTTGGCTGAAAATTCTCTCAGTAGAAAGTCAATTTTAAGCCATCCCATTTGAAACAGCCCCATTGCAATCATCAAAATGCCACTAATAATCTGTAAAAATTTTAAATGCTCATTTAAAAAACGACTTAAAAGACTGCTTGCAAAAGCTAAGATAAAAAAAGTTAAAGCAATGCCTGAAATAAAACATAATGTATTAATCAGTACTCTTTTTTGCCTCTTGGCTAAACGATCTTGACTATCCTTATCACTATCTCCAGCTAAAATCCCAATATATATCGGCAAAATTGGTAAAACACAGGGAGAAAAAAATGATAAAATGCCTTCTAAAAAGAGGGCGAATAGTGTGATGTTTTGGATTGCCATATCATCCTCCTTATGATTATTATCGTTAAGACTAAACATTGACAAAACGATAGCGATTATTTACTCACTAACATCATTTGAAATAATAACATCTCTATTTTTAAAATAGAGTATCGGTGCTAGTAATACTAGCAACAAACCTAGCAAAATAAAGGTTCTTGCAAAACCACAATTATCAATCAACCAACCCGTGAAAGGAAAAACAATAATCATTGATAAGCTAAAACACATAGCATTAACACTTAACAGCGTTGCTCTTACTTCACTTGGTAAATTGTGTTGTAGATCGTTGTTGAAAATGGGTAAAAATAAAGCATATAAGCCATTACTAAAGAGATAAATCAAAGCATAAAAGATGATATTTCCAGTGATGGCAAAAACAAAACTAAGTCCTGTTAGAAAGACTAAAATCGGAAAAATGCGTCTGGAATGCCATTTTTCACCAATACGACTAGCCAACCAAACAGCTAAAACATTGATGACACTCCCTAAAAGCATGATGAAACTAATTTGCCAGACGGTTAAATCGGGTAATTCATTTTGATAGTAGAAATAAAACATACACATGATGCTAGCGACAAATTGAAAACTGAGCATCCAAAATAGCAGACCTGGTTTTTCTTTAAATTCTTTTGAAACAACTGAGACAATCGATTTTAAAGTGGTTTGTTCACCTTCTTTAGCTTTTAACTGTGGTTCTTTCATCAGATAGATTAAGCCAATACCAATCAATGACAAAACAATCATGATGTAGTAAGTATAGTATAAAAGACCATGAACAAAAAAACTTGCCAGAACACTGCCAAGTGCTAATCCTGCTTCAACAAAGCCAGCAATAACGCTTGTGATTTTTAAGTAGCGTGACTCAAGACCAGCCTCTTTAGCCGACTCAAAAAGCATTGCTGAATCAGTTCCTGAGCTAAAATTATAGCCTAAGGCGGTTAGAATCATGGCGATGGCATAAATCCAGAAATTGCCTTGCCCTAAAATCATCAAAAGACTGGATAGGATGGTCATCACTCGACTGATATAAAGGTTGGTTTTATAAGTAAAACGATCTGCCAACATGCCTGAAGGGATTTCAAAAAGAATGCTGGTGCCATGAAATAAACTTTCCAAAAGACCAACTTCTAATAAACTCATCCCATTTTGGCTAAGAAACAAGACCCAAAAAGTGGTGATGCCAAAAAAGGAAAGAAAATCTAGTCCTCCGAGAAGGATGATATTGCGACGATACTTTTTCTGAAACATGCTATTTTATTCTCCCTTACTATCAGACATTATATCATAAAAGATTCTGTCGATTCAGTCCTGTCTGGCATCATTTTAAAAAAATTTAATAAGCTAATTGGTGTCGTCACTAATATTGTTAGATAGGCATTATTAGTCAGTTATACTAGTAATGGCACTATCAAAATAATTGTATTAATCCCTGCATGACATAAGATTGAAACCAACAAGTTGTTGCTCTTTTTATAGGCATAGCCAAAAATAAGACCTGCAAAGGCATAATGAATAAAAGAAACCAAATTTTCTGGGCAATGAAATCCCGCAAAAATACTTGCAGCTAATAAAACGCCAATCCAATTATTTTTAAAAGCACCTTTTTGGATAAATCCTCTCATTAACAACTCTTCTTGTAATGGTGCAAGAAAGACCAAACTTGAAACGAGAGATAAACTATAACCATTTTCTAAATAACTTTCTTTAAGTGCAGTTGCAGCTCCTGAGTAGATATCAAAAAAATAATTGTAAACACTTGAAAATATAAAAATTGTCACCAAAGACACAAGAAAAATTAACCATTGCTTTTTAGTTGGAAAACGAAGTTTGTCTATCCCAGACTTTTGAAAATACCAGAAACTAAACCACAATAAAATAATCTCTACCACAACTTGAACAACATCATTGATGGCTTGATTATCAAAATGAAACATATATAAAATAGCCCAAAAGAAAAGAGGACCTAATAACCCAATAAAAAAATTACCTACTCTTGCCAAGTTCTTCTCCTTTTTAAAATTCTTTTATTGAAAAAGTCGTCTAAGCATTCTCAACCAGATGGAATTCCCTTTTTTCTGTGCTAGTTCTTTTTTATAACGCTCACGCTCATCTTCCATACCGTCTTTAAGTACAAAATAAACAATAAGTAGAGTTCCTAAAATAAAAATCAGTTCCTTTAACCATTGCATCATTTTTCTCCTTTTATTTTTTATTTTAATAGCACAGGTTATTTGCTTAACTTATCCTATTAGCTTTACATCATCGCAATTGGACCATATAGTTTAAGATTTGGTTTGACGTCTTCAAAATGGAAACGATCGTAGGCTTTCCATGCTTGATAGGCATCTGTTTCAAGTTTTAACTGCCCAATCCCAATCAAAAGACTGGCTCTTTGATGAAATTTTTCCAATTCAAGCAAAATAACATTATTAATCTTTTTGGTTTTTTCAATTGTTCTCATCATATCATCAATATTATTTTGAAATCTTTGTTCATCTCCCAACCCTTTTTTAGAGTTTTGGAATTTTTGGTTTAAAGTATTGATGAGTATGCTTGCTTCTTTTAGTGTGTCTTTAGTAAATGTTGTCATTATCATATCCTCCTATTTTAATCTGATAGTACTTGATAGGCTTTTTGAAACTGCTTTTCACTTAGAACTTGATGGTTTGTACCATCAACATAGTCCCCAATATAGCCATTTCGATACATGTAATAACCCATGAAGCCACCGCCACCAGCACTACCAGTCATCCCCATTTTTAGGTTGGCTCTAGTATCTGGATTAAGACCAGCTAATAGGATTAAGACATGATTATCAACCCATCTCATATAGTTTTTGGCAAAGGCTTGTTTAACCCAATCAGGTTGGTTAGAATCACGACTAACTCTCCAAACATCTACTTCTTTGCCACGATACATCGCTTTCATAATAACCTTCTTTCATCCAAGTGACAGTTTTAAAAACCGAAATACTAAAAAATGAAACAGTGAAACACTCCCCGCTGTTGATAAATGATCGATAGTATCGATTAATTTTCTAGCATCTTCAGGAAGCGTCACCCCCGCAGCCACAATTTTTTGATTGACTGTTGAAACAAATTCCTTTGCTCTCTGTCGCAGAATCATATCATTTGACTTGCCTTCTTCTAGGAAAACTAAAAAAATCTTGGTCAAGTGATTTAAATTGATTTTTTCATTGATGGTATAGTCATCTCTAATGATTTGATACAAGTTTTTAACTGTTGCTTTTAGTGCTTTTTTCAACATGTTCTTTCTCCTTTCTTGCCTCTAACCAGTAGATAACCTTCATTGCAATATCACTAACTTCTTTTGATTATCCTTTAAATGCAAAAGGATGTATCTTGCTTGTCGTTTCAGAAGAGCTATTTAATGCCTGAATGTGATGCCACAACTCACTGCCTTCTTTTGATAAAACAATGCCACCAGGCATTAAATGTCTTCCAAATACTGTCACAAAGCGACGTAATTTAGAGGCTACCACAGCTTCACCTTCTTCTTTGGAGTGAAGACTGTCTAAAAATTCCTGGATCGTTTTGAGAGCATTTTGTTTAGGCTCACTAGCAATTGCCATGGAAGCAATTTCTTTTTCCAAACTTATCACTAAAGCAATACTTTTTTCTTTATAAGTTGTAGTCATGATTTTTTCCTTTCTTCTTTACGTCATTTTGTATTTCATTGATTTTTAATATTATTAGTGATGATTTGATAAATAAATAATAACACAACAATTTATTTTAGACGTGCTTTTTCCTAAACAGTCATTTAACAGTCCTAAATGGTAAAATTTAATATTTTTCATAAAAATAGGGTATAATAGAAATATCTTAAAAGAATTGAGTTTAGAAATGAAAGTTATCAAAGTTTTTTTTGGAGTCATAATGATAATCATTATTATCACTTGGTTAAAATCCTTTTCATCAGATTCAAAATATGTTGACCCAAGACAAAATCAAATTAATGCGATTAAAATCCAAGAAAAAGAAATGGAACAAAAAGTCCATGAAAGATATCCACAAATCAAAAGCTTGGAAATTATTTATGATACATTAACTATTGACGCTATTCCAAATCATCCATTTTTTGGTTTTGGAACTGACTATTATCAATTAGAAGTTCGATCTAAATTTAATCATATGGAAAACAGCGATATTATTCTTTCCTTTGATTTGGAAAATCAAACGGATCTCCCAAATATTTCTAATTTCGGCTTTTTATACCCCAATTTTCTTTTTAAAGATGAAGAAGGGCATGAGTATTGGACTCGATATGATGAAGAAACGTTAAAACTAATAAGCGGTGAAGAGTTAGCAAAAAGAACATTAAGTCAATAAAACAATTGGTAAACTAACATTTAAAAAAGCCTTTCAGGCTTTTTTAATTTGCTTTATTTTTTCTTTAGAATAAATAGTTTTTGCTCATCATATCTTAAAGAAAGCACCATGCCCTTTGTCACTGTATTTAGCATTGGTGTCTTCAATGGAACGATAAAGATCACTTTCTTCAGTGGTCAATGTTACTTGTCCGTCATGCTTAATAGCACCAATCTCTTTGATTAACCACTTCACTTTTAAAGAAATGCTTAAAATACTACTATTTTTTCTAGAAATTTCCTTAAGACCTTCATCGATTTTAGTCACTATGGCTTGGTGGAAGGCATCATCATAAGATGCCATTTTTTCTTTGAAGGATTCTATTAAGGGCACAATAGTAGCTTGAAATTCTGCTGTTTTATCATCTTTTTTTGTATGAAACATTTGTATAACCTCCGGTAAATTTTCTAGTGTTGTTTACTCATTTACTTCATTGTAACAAATCTAAACCTGTACAAACCATCGCTCTATACTCTAGAGTATATAATTTAAAACACTATCTTTCTCTGGATTTGATAATTCTCTGAGTTTATCAATATATTGTGACTCCTCTGGCGTATACTTAGTAGCTAATGACAATCGCTCAAGAGACAATTGTTGCAAAAATTTGCTTAGTTCTGCTTTCATAGTAAGATTATTAAGAGTTGAGTCATTGAGATTTTTTCTGAATGCCGAAACAAGATTCATTAGTTGTATTTCCTTACGATAACTAAGACTATTTTCAAGATTTTGTAATATATCTGTCACTTCATTTATTTTTGTATTCATGATAAACATCTCCTTTATTATTTTCATTTTTTTCTTCTGTTAGATTAACAAATTAAGTATATCACAAAATATTTCTAGTCTATAACTATTTCCTAAACAGTCATCGAAATGTCCCAAATGGTAATCAGTGACTATCTGACTAAATAATAAGTTCAACTATAATATTCTGGTAAATATAACAATAAACTCTTTAGATAGTTTTACCATCTAGAGAGTTTATTTCATTTATAAATGTATCTCCAAAACTTGACTAAAGCGATAGTTCTGTGCACTGGTTTTCAGAGAAACATTGGGATAGCGCTCAACAATTTTCATCACGTTATATAAGCCGATACCTCTACCTTCACCTTTGGTACTCACTCCATAGTCATAGAGCCTTGAAATATCCATTCTTTCTTCTTTGATGGTGTTTTCCACTATAAATAATTGCTTATTACCAGATAAAAGAAGGGCAATCGACATTTCTCTTGGTTTTGCTTCTATCGCATTATCACAAAGGATTGAAACAACCGTTATAAAGTCAATTAAGTCCATCTTTTGAAGTTCAATGACTTCAGGAATATCAATGCTGACTGAAATCTGTTTTTCTGTTGCCTGGATAAATTTTGTAGCCAGTAAACTCTTTAATGCCGGATTGTTGATATTGACCAATCGTCCCAAATCGTATTTGTGTTTTTTAAAATCCACATCAGAATCTTTGAGCACGGACGTATAAATAGCTTTTACTTGATTGATATCCTCAGACTCAATGCCCAGTCTCAAGGTTGTCAATAAGTTGATATAATCATGACGAAAACTTCTAATTTCCTTATAAAGTGCTTCAATTTGCTTATTATAATTTTCCATGCCATGTAATTGCAAATCTTTTTGGAAGCTTAACTGCTCCTGCACTTGCTTACGCAAATGTCTATCCATTTGATTAATAAGACCCATGAAAAAAATTAAGTATATCACAAACATGAAATTACGATAATTCTCCGTTCCAATTAGCTTCTCATAATCTAAATAACTAAGTAATCCATAAACTAAATGATATAAGATCATTATGAAATTAGCAAAATAAATAATATTTTTTTCTTTAATATCCAGGAAAATTTTCTTCAATTTAGTAAAGTCATACTGTAACCATTTTAAAAAAAATAAACAATAAGACGTAACCATAATATTAACCATTAAATACCAAAAATAATTGTTTAGCAACTGCTCATTAAAACCAAAAATTGGTAGTACAAAAGAAACAATCATTCTATTAAAAAGAATGTAGAGCGTTGGTGAAAACAAACCATAAAAAATTAACAACACTATTGGTAATGGTCTTAGAAAAAGGAAAGAGAGGAGTGTCATATAGAGAGGATAATCAAAATAAGACAAAAAGTTAACTTTAAAGATAGTAATCAAAGTTACTGACAATACTGCAATCGGTAATCGAATAATAATAGCTAAGAGGATTTCCTTCAAAGATAACCTTCTTTGATTAACTTTTGAAAATAAAAGTAAATCAAGAGACAAAGAAATAAATGGAAATACTATGAACCAAAAAGTAGACATCACATTTTCCATTAGTGCAAGTCCTCAACAATCTTTACAATAGTATTAATCTTTTGTCTTGAAATGAGGCAGCTAGTCCCATTTGGAAAATAAATGACTCTTTCTTGTCTATCTACCTTAAGAACATTTGCCGGATTAATAGCAAAAGAGCGGTGACATTGAATTAAGTGATTGTTCTGTTTTAAAATTTCAGATAAACTAGCCGTAAATTCCATTCTGTCGTTTTTAGTGTAAAGGATGACACGATGTGGTCTTGGTGATGTTTCGATATAATACACTTCATTAAAAGGGTACTGGACTTGAGCATACTTAGACTTGAAATAGAAGGACTCTTCTGCCAATGTTTTACCATCTTTTTGGTCAGCATAGATAAGAGTTGTTTCTATTCTCTTTTCAAACTCTTCTTGAGAGAGTTCTTTATCAATAAAGTCTAAAGCAGCGACTTGATAACGAAAGGTGAGAGGCATAAACTCAGTGTGTGTGGTGACAAAAACAATAATCGCATAGGGATCAATCGCCCTAATTTGTTTTGCTACTTCTAGTCCTTTTAATTCATCTGTTTTTATCTCAATATCCAAGAAAAAAAGCTGATGTGCTCCCTTTTCTTCGATGGCTTCTAGTAATTGATTGGCTTTTCCAAATATCTCAAATTTTTTCGGAGACATATGATTTTTTCTAGTCAGTTCTTTAATGGTTGTTTCCATTCGTGATTGTTGAATAAAATCATCTTCTAAGACAAATATATTCATCTTGCACTTCCTCTTACTTTCCATCACTTTGTTAGGATTACTTTCAAACTCATGTAGTAATGATTATCCATTTTTAATAATATGATTAGTCCTATCAATGATAGGTTATCATAAAACATGACGTTTTATTACCCAGATCTCAAAAGGTCATCAAAACGTCTTAAACTGTTTTTCTCATTGTTAACGAAGTAGAATTCTCTTTTTTCTTTGATTATCCCTGTTTTTCAATTATCTATTTTATCATAAAATTAACTTCTTTAACATCTGACAAAATGCATTTTTATCTAACAATTGGAAAAATTAATTCTCAACTTTTAACATTATCGTTACTATCAGCAGTATGATAAATGCTATGAGATCACCTTTTTAAATTGGCTCTATAATATCTGTAGTGGGTAACTCCGCCACAGAAGTTATAGGGCTTTTTCAATGCAGACAAAAAGTCCCACATGACTTATAATGAAAAGCGACAAAACCACTCATTAGAAAGAATCATAT
>NZ_JAOTIN010000015.1 GCF_025660655.1 Streptococcus sp. CSL10205-OR2 | reverse complement strand
CCATATGATTCTTTCTAATGAGTGGTTTTGTCGCTTTTCATTATAAGTCATATGGGACTTTTTGTCTGCATTGAAAAAGCCCTATAACTTCTGTGGTGGAGTTACCCACTACAGATATTATAGAGCCAAAAAATTTTTTTCTGTTTCTTTTTAATTTGACGTGACGATTGTTTTTTGGGCTTTTTCAAGATGTTCAGTATTATTCCACTCAATAAGTTGAAAATCTTTTAAATTAGTGGTCTCAAGAATGGTAAGACTAGTATTGTCTAAGTGACCTAATTTTTTAAATTCACTTGGTTCATAGCCTAGTAAACAATGAATGGTTGCACTAAGACTTGCTCCATGCCCAACAATAAGAACATTGTCATTATTTTCATCAAGTGATTGAATGACATCAATGATACGATGAGTAACTTGATAGAGTGTCTCTGCTTCAAAAATAGAAGGTGAAAATTGTGCTAGGTTATGATAGAAAGCTCTAATTTGTTTAGGATAAATCGCCTTTGCAATACTAATTTTTTTCCCTTCAAGACTGCCAAGATACCATTCGCGAAGTTGCTTTGTTGTTTGTAGTGTGTGAGTGTGATTATTTTCTTCTAGAATCATTTCAGCACTTTTAATGGCCCTTGGTAAGTCACTCGTATAAACCTCATCAAATTTGATATGACGAAGTTCTTGTCCTAAAAGACTAAGATCATCATAAGCTTCAGGCAGAAGCTTAGAATCCATTGTACTACCTTGAAAACGTCCTTCAAGATTTGAGAGGGTTTTACCATGCCTAATAAAATATAATTTCATTGAAACTCCTTATTATCATTAATTTGTTCTAACTATTGTTTACTCTATCAAATCAGAGAATTGTGCATCCACAAAATCAGCTAATTCCTGGCTGTTAATTTTGATAGAATGACCGATTTCTCCAGCCGACACAATCATCTGGCCGTATGTTAGCGCTAGTTGATCAATAAAAATAGGGAAATCGTGTCTTTGTCTAATCCCTATAGGATTATTGGCACCATGAACATAGCCAGTTGTTGCTTGTAAATCTTTTTGAGGAATCATTTTAACTTTTTTATTACCAGAAATGTTAGCTAATTTTTTTTCAGATAAATGTTTTTGAACAGGGATAATCCCAATGATTGGACCAGTCTTATCTCCTGTTAGTGCTAAAGTTTTGAAAATGATGTCTGAAGGATTATTTTGGCTACTAGGCTTACCTTCTTTAACGGTAATGAAAACATCTTCATATTTTATCTTAGCCTTGTCAAGTATCTGATTGACAAGCGTTTTTTTAGGTTTGTTTTTTTTACTCATTTGTATTTTTCCTCGAGTTGACTCATCCAAACACCAAGTGCAATACCGGCGACAAAAAAGATGATAGCAAGAAGTAGTGTCCATAAAGAAACACCGCTATAGGAGATGCTTTCACTATTTTTGACATTAGGAATCACAATTAAAAGAGTGCTGGATAACACAAGTCCAATGATGAAATGATAGACTCTTGAGTGGTAATGACTTAAAGCATAATCCATAAGTTTTGAAAATAAGAGCATGGTGATGGCTCCACCAATTGCAATCGGTAGAAAAACACCAAGTAGGTCTAGATTTTTAAAGCCAGTTAGCATGGGTGTGTAAAGTCCCATGATTAATAAAAGATTTGATGGGCTTAAGCCTGGAACCAAGATGCCAAGTGCAATTAAAGCACCTGCTAATATAAACGTTGCAAAATTAGCTGGAATGACACCGACCAAATCATTTAAAAAGTATAAGATGAGACCAGAAATGATAAATGTTCCCACCAATATGAAGAGGTCCATCGTATCTCTTTTTTTGTTATTGACAGACTCCTTAAAAAGACTAGGAAGTGTTCCAATGATAGCTCCAGAAAATGCCCATAAAACAATCACTTGATGATGTTCTAGTAAGTATTCAAGAGGGGCAGAAAAAAGAGCGATACCAAGGATACCACCAATACCAACAGGCACAAAAAATAAGAGGTTTTTGACAAAATCTTGGCGAATGTGAGCTAAAAAGGAAATGATTCGTTCATAAAGTCCTAAAATGGAGGCTAGAACACCTCCAGAAACACCAGGTAAAATAAAACCAAGTGCGATAATAATTCCCTTTAATAGTCTTGTCAACCAAGAAACCATGATTTCCTCCAATAAAAAAACAGTATAATATAGTATTATACCATTTTATAGCAAATATTGAAGCCTTATTCTTTATCTTTTATTTAACTTGGAAAAAAGAAGGTTTAACTTTGAGAAGGATGATTAATAGAACTAGAGCAATGATTGCTGAAGGAACTAGGTAGCTAGCATTATAGGTTAAAGAATAAATCCAAACAGGTGTTCCTTCAGGAGCATAGTCACTCCAAAAGACAATTCCAGCCAAGACATTTGATAATAATCTTGCAAGACTTCCAACGAGAATTCCTAAGCTTAGAAGAAGCATTTGTTGATTTTTAGAAGTTTTGAATTGGTGATAAAAGAGACCTGCTAAACCAACACCACCATATGACAGAATATAGTCAAGTAAAACTTGGGGCACACTTAGGTAGTAACCACCAAAGAATAGTTGGATGAAACCGACTAAAAGACCACCTGTTACAGCAGCAGTTAATCCTCTTCTAAAAGCCAGAATAAAGATTGGAAGCATGGTTAAAGAGACGCTACCACCTTGGGGCATTTTAAAAAGAACAATGTTGTCTAAGATAATAGCAAGTGCAGCCATGATGGCAACTTCTGTAAGAACAGACAATTTTAAATTCGACATAAAAAGACTCCTTTGTTTGTACAAAGGAGTCTTGAAACATTGTCATTAGGCATCACAATTCCTACGCTAGTCTTAACTAGATCAGGTTCTTAGGATTTCGCAAAACGATCTCAGCAAAAGCACTCCTTTGTGTTATTATTTAATTACTAAACATTATAGAATGTTTGAAAGCCATTTGTCAAGTTGATTGCTCTTCAAGAAATATTATTCTTTGATTTTGCCAAATAATTTCTCAAAGGTCGTTTTTCGATCTTTAAGAACAGAAATTTGGTTAAGATCAAGAGGATTTGGAAAACCATTGATATAGCCTCTTGAAGTGTATTGATGCAAGTCATAATCAATTGAAGTATCAGGAGCAGCTTCATAATAACCAGAGTCTGACCCATAAGTTGGAATCCAAACGGCATCAAATTTTTCAGTAGAAATGTCATGCTCTTCTAAAAAATAAGTTCCAATATAAATACCAACATTTTTAGCGCCTAGTTTTTTAAGTTCTTTACGGAAAGCTTCAACTCCTTTATTCATGTCAGACATGGTTTTTTCTTCCACATCAATCCAATAAAAAGTCGGGTTGTAAGGGGAAGCATTCTCATAAAATAGTCTAGCTTCTTCTTTCATGTCTTCTACATTTTTACCGAGGGCATAGGCATAAACAGCCACTGGAATATCCCTTTTTTGGAGTTCTTCGATATGTGTTTTAAACGATTTATCAATCCCAGTAGTATAGGCTGCATTATTCTTTTTGGTGATTTGGGACCCCCCAAACACACGGACAATAGCTCCTGAAATATTTAGTGAAAGGGTATCGTAGTCCATATCACTAGGAAGCTGCCAACCAGAAAGATCAATAATCGGGTTCAGCACAAAAGGCTCTTCTTCAGTCATCTCGACCGTTGGCGTTATGGTGTTTGTTACTTTGGGGACGTTATCTTTAGCTATTTCTAAAGTTGCATTATTTTCTGCCTCAATTGTTAGTTTTGATTTGACTAAAAATAAAATCATTAAACCAAAGAAAACAACCACAACAACCGGTTTTATTCTTTTTCTCATTTCTTTTATTTTATCCTAAAGCTGTTAAAAAATCAAAACAACAGGGTTACAAATATTTTTCAATCGCATCAACCATTGATTTAGGTTCTGTTTTAGAAGAAAATCGCTCAACAACATTTCCATTTCTATCAACAAGAAATTTAGCAAAATTCCATTCAATAACCTTACCAAATGGCCCTTTTTTCTCATTTTTTAACCATTGATATAGAGGATGTGTTTCTTTACCGTTAACCTTAATTTTGTTAAAACGATGAAATGAAGTATTGTAGTTTAGTTGACAAAACCGATTAATCTCTGAGATGTCCTCAGAAGCCTGTTGTTTGAACTGGTTACATGGGAAATCAAGGATTTCAAATCCTTTTTCATGATATAAATCGTAAAGTTTTTGTAGCCCCTCGTATTGAGGTGTAAACCCACACTTAGTAGCAGTATTAACGATTAAAGTGACTTTGCCATCAAACTGAGATAAACTAAAGTCCTCGTCTGTGATTGTTTTAACGGTGAAATCTGATAATTTAGGCATGTTCTATCTCCTGACTGTATTTTATAATTTGCTCAACAGTTTCTTCTAAAAATGATATGGTTTGTCTTAAGGGCTCTTTTGTTGAGATATCAGCACCAATGATTTTAGCTGTTTCTATTGGTGTTTGACTGCCTCCTGATTTTAAGAAGTCTAACCATTGTTTTGCTCCATCAGGATTATTTTTGATATTAAGGTAACCAACAGTTGAGATGACAAGACCAGCTGAATAAGTATAGCTATAAAGTCCCATGTAATAATGACTTTGTCGCATCCATGTTAAGGCAGCATCATCATCAATAACAATAGCATCACCCCAAAATTCTGTTAACACTGACTTCATCAGATGATTGAGTTGCTCTGCTCCAAAGGTTTTTCCTTCTTCTATGAGTGTATAAACTTTTCGCTGAAACGCAGCTTCTAATAGATGAGTGATAAAATTATGAAAGTAAGTATCTGTTAGACGGTGAGCCAAGGCAAACCGTTTTTGTTTTGGATGATCAAATTCTCGTTCAAGATAATCACTTAATAACAGTTCATTCAGTGTAGAAGGAGCTTCAACGTAGTAAGTTGACATATGGGTATTATAATAACTTTGATGATTATCTGAAAAAATAAATTGTCCTGAGTGACCAATTTCGTGGATGAGAGTATAAACATCACTCATTTTTCCTGTCCAGCTCATTAAAACATAAGGATGTACTTTGTAAGGATCGGCGGCATAACCACCAGAATCTTTACCACTATTTGCAGCAAAATCTACCCAACGCTCCGTTTGATAGCGAGCAATTTCTTTTTGGTATTCTTCACCAAGTGGTGTAGTTGACTTCATTACTAGGTCATAAGCATCATCAATAGAGACTTCTGGGTTCATTTTGGCATCAAGGTCAAGTTTCCAATCAGCAAAAGTCATTTTTTCAATACCGTTTACTTCGGCAACATGTTTAATATATCGTTGAGCAATTGGTGCAAACTCGGTCATAATTAAATCAATTTGACGGTCAAACATGCTTCTATCAACTTCTTGATCAGCTAAAAGGTAATCAAAGACAGAGTTATAACCACGCATGTCTGAAATAATTTTTTCAGATTTAACTTGTGCTAGGTAGCTTGCTGCAGCGGTATGCTGATGTTGCCTCAATCCTTCTGAGAAGGAACGAAAGGCTTTTTGTCTTACTTCAGCGTCCTCGTGATTTTGATAAACATTTTCATATGTGATGAAACTGTTAGGATATGTTTTTCCATTAACGGTGAAACTATTCATAGAAAAATCGCTAGCACGCATTTTAGTATAGATGTCTTGTGGGCTACTAAAAATTTCTCCAAGATTAGCTAAGGTTTTTTCAACAGCAGGATCCAGATAGTGTTTTTTCTTGATTTTTGCTTCTCGTATAAAGGCACCAAAATAGGAATTTTTCTCTAATTCTTCTAAAATAGCATCATCAGCCATCACTAAAGCATTTTCAAAGAAATTTAAAAGAACATTTGCTTTTGTCATGAAATCACTACCAACTTGAGCGATTTGAGCAAATTCTTCATTATTGAAGTCAGTAGTTTGTGGCATAAAAGAATAGGTACTGATATGACTAATCTGGATATATATTTGTTCAAGCATCATTAGGGCTTGTGTAAAATCATGAACAGTGTGTAAGTTATCTTTGTAATTGAGTGAGAACTGTTTAATTTCTTCAAGAGCAGTCTCAATAGCGTTTAAAAAATCTTCTCTGTCTTTATAGAGCGCTGTTAAATCCCAAAGCTCATTTTCAGAGAATTCTGAACGTTTCTTTTGTTCCATGAGTATCCTCCATTTTTTGTTAGGACTAGTATAACAAAAAAGCAAGACGATAGTGATTTAGAGACCTTATTTTAGATAATTTTTTTCATCAGAGAGATCCTCTCTTTAGTTTACTTTTTTTGGTAAAATGATATGATAGTTATTAGAAAAATAGGGTAGGAGTAGAAAAAACAGTGGTTATTAGAAAACTAGAAAGCAGAAACAATAAAAAACAAATCAATGAAGATGTGATTGTTCTAACCAACTTGCTAGAAGATGTGACACGTCAAATGGTTGGAAATGATTCATTTGAAACGATAAAATCATTAGCTAAATTATCTATCAATCATGACTATCAAGCGTTAGAAAAAGCTATTTCTAAATTAAATACCGAGGAAACTGAGATTGTTTCTCGCTATTTTTCTATTCTCCCTTTATTAATCAATATTGCTGAAGATGTTGATTTGGCTTATGAGGTTAATTATCAAAATAATACCAAAAAAGATTATTTAGGGAAGCTCTCTTTAGCCATTGAAGATGTTCTAGCTAACGAAAAAGGAAAAGAAATACTAGAAAATCTAAACGTCGTTCCTGTTTTAACCGCACATCCAACTCAAGTACAACGTCAATCCATGTTAGATTTAACTTATGAAATCTATCTTTTGTTAAGGCAACACCGTGATACAAAAGAAGGTCTTATCAACTCTGAAAAATGGCTAAATGATCTTCGTCGTCATATTGAGATGATTATGCAGTCAGATATTATCCGTGAGAAGAAATTAAAAGTTAAAAATGAAATAGGAAATGTCACTGGTTATTATGATAGATCTTTGATTGTTGCCATTACTGATTTAGTATCCGAATATAAACGATTAGCAAGACAAAAAGGAATTATTCTAGAACATCCAAAACCTATTACTATGGGCATGTGGATAGGTGGGGACCGTGATGGTAATCCTTTTGTCACCGCTGAGACTTTGCGTCTTTCTGCCATCACTCAAGCAGAAGTTATTCTCAATTATTATATTGAAAAAGTCCAGTCTTTATATGCTTTGTTTTCAATTTCTGTAACGATTTCTAAAACATCAAAAGAACTAGAAGAATTAGCCGCTTGTTCAACAGACACATCTGAATTTAGAGAAAAAGAACCTTATCGTAGAGCTTTTCACTATATTCAATTAAAATTAGAAAATACCCTAACCTACCTTACGCAAGATAAAAAAATCTCACCTCTTTATGCCAATGTGACAGAATTTGAAAAAGATTTATTAGTGATAAAGGATTCTTTATTAGTCAATAATGGTGATAATTTAATTAAAGGTGATTTTGGTGAATTATTACAAGCTGTTGATATTTTCGGCTTTTATCTAGCAAGTATTGATATGCGCCAAGATTCAAGTGTTCACGAAGCAAGTGTCGCTGAATTATTAAAGACAGCCAACATCGTTTCAAACTACAGTGATTTATCTGAGTCAGAAAAATGTCAACTATTGATAAAACAATTAACAAAAGATCCTCGTATTTTATCTGCGACTCATCTACCAAAGTCGCCTAGTCTTGAAAAAGAACTGGCTATTTTTCAAATGGCTAGAAAACTAAAAGACAAAATGGGAGAAGATATTATTAAACAACATATCATTTCTCACTCAGAAACGGTTTCTGATCTGCTAGAGTTGGCTGTCTTGTTAAAGGAAGTAGGTCTTGTTGATAGTGAAAAAGCGCGTGTTCAAATAGTGCCATTATTTGAAACAATTGAAGACTTAAATAAGTCACCTCAAATTATGGATGACTATCTCTCAATTAATTTGGTCAAGAAATGGTTAGAGCATCATCGTAATTATCAAGAAATAATGCTTGGCTATTCAGACAGTAATAAAGATGGTGGCTATTTATCATCGGTTTGGACACTCTATAAAGCTCAAAAAGAATTAACTGAAATTGGCAAGAAAAACAAGGCGAAAATTACATTTTTCCACGGGCGAGGTGGAACAGTAGGTCGTGGTGGTGGACCTTCTTATGAAGCGATTACGTCACAACCTTTTGGTACCATCAATGACCATATTCGTGTGACTGAACAAGGTGAAGTAATTGGGAATAAGTATGGTAATAAAGATGCTGCTTATTATAACCTAGAGATGTTGATGTCTGCTACTTTAAATCGTATGGTGACACAGTTAATTGTTGATTCCACTGAATTAGAAGAATACCGAGAAATTATGGATGCTATTGTTGAAGATAGCTATCATCATTATCGTCATCTAGTTTTTGGACATCCTAATTTTTATGACTACTTTTTTGCAGCAAGTCCTATTCGAGAAATTTCAAGTCTAAATATTGGTTCAAGACCTGCTGCGCGAAAAACTATCACCGAAATTACAGGACTTAGAGCCATTCCATGGGTCTTTTCATGGTCTCAAAATCGGGTGATGTTCCCTGGTTGGTATGGTGTTGGAACAAGTTTTAAACACTTTATTGATAAAAAAGCAGGAAATCTTGAAAAATTACAAGCCATGTATGAAAAATGGCCATTCTTTAGATCGCTATTATCAAATGTTGATATGGTACTTTCAAAATCTAATATGAATATTGCTTTTCGTTATGCTCAAATGTGCGAAGATGAGAGTATTCGTGATATTTTTCATACCATTTTAGATGAATGGCAACTCACAAAAAATACCATTTTAGCTATCGAAAAACGAGAAGATTTGCTAGAAGATAATCCTTATTTGAAGTCAAGTTTAGATTATCGCCTACCTTATTTTAATGTTTTAAACTATGTTCAAATTGAATTGATTAATCGCATGAGACGAGGAGAACTTAGTGAAGCAGAAGAAAAACAAATCCATATCACGATAAATGGTATTGCTACTGGTCTTAGAAATTCAGGTTAATGCTTTTACTATTTCTTTTGGTGCTTTGGTTGGTCTGGTTTGTAAGGTCATAGCAATTGAGTGTTAAAAATGGTATAATGCTCATACAATTCGTCTTTTTAGGAGAAAATATGAAAATTGATAAAAGACATCTCTTAAACTATTCTATTTTATTACCTTATCTAGCCTTGTCTATTATTGGTTTAATTATTGTTTATTCAACAACAAGTGCCAACTTGATCCAAGATGGTGTTAGTCCGTTTAGTTTAGTGAGAAATCAAAGTTTGTTTTTGGTGCTTAGTTTAGTAGCAATCACCTTTATTTATCGTTTAAAATTAAATTTTTTAAAAAATGGTCCGCTATTGCGTTTTGCTCTTTTTGTTGAAATGATATTACTAATTGCCGCAAGATTTTTCCCACGTGTTAATGGTGCTTATGGCTGGATTTCACTTGGACCAATCACTTTTCAACCGGCAGAATATTTAAAGTTTTTAATGGTCTGGTATTTGGCCTATAGTTTTGCCAAAGAACAAAAATCAATTGAGGTATACGATTATCAAGCCCTGACTAAGGGGTATCTTTTGCCAAGAAGTTTTGTTGATTGGCGTTTTATTTCGGCAGGACTTATTGGTTTAGTAGTTGCCATGCCTGACTTGGGAAACGCTACTATCATTTTACTAACAGTTATTTTAATGTACAGTGTTAGTGGTATTGGTTATAAATGGTTTTCTGCGGTTTTAACCACTTTAACAGCTTTTTCTGCTGCTATACTTGGTTTTATTGGGATTGTTGGTGTTCAAACTATTGAAAGAATTCCAATTTTCGGTTATATCGCTTCACGTTTTTCGGCTTTCTTTGACCCTTTTCAAGATGCTCAAGGAGCTGGTTTACAACTAGCTAATTCCTATTATGCCATGAGTAATGGTGGTTGGTTTGGTCGAGGTCTTGGTAATTCCATAGAAAAGAAAGGTTATCTACCAGAAGCACATACCGACTTTGTGTTTTCTATCGTTATAGAAGAGCTTGGTTTAATTGGAGCAGGTTTAATTCTTGCCTTGGTATTCTTTTTGATTTTAAGAATTCTTTTGGTTGGTATCAAATCTAAAAATGCCTTTAATTCTATTTTAGCTCTTGGAGTAGGTGGGTTATTATTAACACAAGTCTTTGTCAATGTTGGAGGAGTTTCAGGCTTAATTCCATCAACCGGAGTAACATTTCCATTTCTTTCTCAAGGAGGAAATAGTCTTTTAGTCTTATCTGTTGCTATTGGATTAGTGTTAAATATTGATGCCAATGAAAAACGAGAAGAGATTTATCGTGAAATTGAAGAAAGTTATGAAGACGTTGATGAGACTTATTATGATGAAGATTATTATCACTAGTTAAAATCTGCCCTAGGCAGATTTTTTTACGTTTTGTAACCTTTTAATCATCTTATTCGTTATATTAGTGAAAGGGGGTGGGGATAATTAAACTAGATGCTTATGAGACTGAATTGGTAAAAATAGCTCAAGAAGTTAGTTTTTATTTAAGAAAGTCAACTATTTCAAAAGAAGACAGCCTTGATATTACCCAAGACATTTTAGTGAAGTTACTGGAAAGCGAGATTATCCTCCCTCTTGATAAATTGCGTTCTTGGTTTTATCGCTCAGCGATTAGGTTATATATTGATCGCTATAGACGAGATAAAAAGTACCATGAGCTGATTCAAAAATCATTTTTCAATGAAAAAGATTGGCTAAAATATGATGATGATAGTTATTCCTACTTATATGAAGCCATTGAAGAACTGAGTGAACGCTATCAACTGGTTTTAGATTGTTATTACTTTCAAGGATTTACTATTAAAGAAACAGCAAAGCTTCTTGGTATGAGTCAATCACAAGTCAAAACAAATTTGTACCGAGGAAGACAAGAATTGAAAACATTATTACTTCAGAAAGGATATAACGATGGAAATAAACATTTTTGAAAAAATTGCTCAAAAAAATAAAAGAAAGCAGCTTATTAAAACAGTTACTGCCAGTGTTTTGATAGTATTTGTTCTATTATTTTTAGGGTATAAAGGATTGAATGAACTGACTAAAAAACATGGTGAGGAGATAAAGGATAGATATCTGCTTCTTTCGGAAATCGCTTATCCTAATATTTCTTATAGCAATTGGCATTTTTATGCCACCAGCCAATTTACAGGTATTTTTGAATCACATCGTTATAAGAATATAGATGGTATTGAAGTTCCTTTTGAACCTTACCAAGGATACTATTCATTAAACGGAAACCGTGATGTCGATAATGGTGAATACTTATTAGAAGGAGATGATGGCCAGTCAAGTTATACCCATGCTAGTCATTATAAATTTCCTCATTTTTATAACGTTAACTTCAATTACAATGAAAATAGTTATAATCAACTGACTCAAGATATTACTTTTGTACCAGATTTGAAAGGACAAGCAGTTGAGATTGCTGTCACCTTTGATAAACCTTATACTTTAGATGAAATAAGAAACATGATTCCTGATAATTTAATGATTAATTGGTATTGGATTGGAACAACAAGTGATTTTGATACGGTTGATTTTTATCCAAGTGATTTATATGGAATGAAATTATATGAAGACCCTAATCGATCTTCAGATGGGGTTGATTTTGATAGTAATTATGATGTTTTTATCAAAAATCTACAATCAGCACTTGATAATCAATGGATTGAAAGTAGTTATGGTTGGGAAAATGGTCAATTTGAAATAAAAGAAGATGTTCTAAGTTTTATTAATAATAATCCTGATAGTAAAAGTGCTAAATTTTCAGGTGTTATTTTAACGGGACAGGCAGAAAATTTTGAAGCATTGAAAAATAAAGAATGGATTTATGCATCTAATATTGGTCAAACTGTCGAAATAAGACCTTATCATCAGCTAACAAAATAAAGAAATTGGCAAAAGAGTCATAAAAGGCTTGCTTTTTCGCTGTAATTTGTTAAAATAGTAGGGTAAAGTTAGGCTGTTTCATATAGTCTATCTATAAAATATATTTTATTGGAGGCTTTTCCTAAATGGCAAAAGAAAAATACGATCGTAGTAAACCCCATGTTAACATTGGTACAATTGGACACGTTGACCATGGTAAAACTACCCTAACTGCAGCAATTACAACAGTACTTGCACGCCGTCTTCCTAGTTCTGTAAACCAGCCTAAAGACTATGCTTCTATTGATGCTGCTCCAGAAGAACGCGAACGCGGAATCACTATCAATACTGCACACGTTGAGTACGAAACTGAGTCTCGTCACTATGCGCATATTGATGCCCCAGGACACGCGGACTACGTTAAAAACATGATCACTGGTGCTGCTCAAATGGACGGAGCTATTCTTGTTGTGGCTTCAACTGATGGACCAATGCCACAAACTCGTGAGCATATCCTTCTTTCACGCCAAGTTGGTGTTAAACACCTTATTGTTTTCATGAACAAAGTAGACCTTGTTGATGATGAAGAATTGCTTGAATTAGTTGAAATGGAAATCCGTGACCTATTGTCAGAATATGGATTCCCAGGAGATGATCTTCCAGTCATTCAAGGTTCAGCTCTTAAAGCTCTTGAAGGTGATTCAGCAGCAGAAGATGTTATCATGGAATTGATGAAAACTGTTGATGAGTACATTCCAGAACCAGAACGTGATACTGACAAACCACTTCTTCTTCCAGTTGAGGACGTATTCTCAATCACTGGACGTGGTACAGTAGCATCAGGACGTATCGATCGTGGTACTGTTCGTGTTAACGATGAAATCGAAATCGTTGGTATTAAAGAAGACAAAACTAAAGCAGTTGTTACTGGAGTTGAAATGTTCCGTAAACAACTTGACGAAGGTCTTGCAGGAGACAACGTAGGTGTTCTTCTTCGTGGTATCCAACGTGATGAAATTGAACGTGGACAAGTTATTTCTAAACCAGGTTCAATCAACCCACACACTAAATTTAAAGGTGAAGTGTATATCCTTTCTAAAGAAGAAGGCGGACGTCACACTCCATTCTTTAACAACTACCGTCCACAATTCTACTTCCGTACAACTGACGTAACAGGTTCAATTGAACTTCCAGCAGGTACAGAAATGGTTATGCCTGGTGATAACGTGACTATCGATGTTGAATTGATTCACCCAATCGCCGTAGAACAAGGTACAACATTCTCAATCCGTGAGGGTGGACGTACTGTTGGTTCAGGTATCGTTTCAGAAATCGAAGCTTAAGAAATTAAGTTCCCAGATAACAATTATTTGTCAGACAACAAATAAAAAAAGCTCTATCTTGATAGGGCTTTTTTCTGTTGTTGCTAGATAAATCTTTTAAAGATTGATCAAATGTGATATAATATACAATGTAAATAAAAAAAGAAGAGGTAGTGAAATGTCACGTAAACCAATTATCGCAGGAAACTGGAAAATGAATAAAAATGTGCAAGAAGCAGTAGATTTTGTTAATGCTGTCAAAGATAACTTGCCATCAAATGAAGTAGTAGAATCTGTTATTGGTGCTTCACCAGTTTTACTTCATAGTGTTAAAGAAGCAAGTAAAGGTAGCCAATTAAAAGTAGCTGCTCAAAATACTTATTTTGAAGATGCTGGTGCCTTCACTGGTGAAACTAGTCCAAAAGTACTCTCTGATATGGGTATGGACTACGTTATTATTGGTCATTCAGAACGTCGCGAATATTTCCATGAAACTGATGAAGATATTAATAAAAAAGCACATGCTATTTTTAAGAACAACATGACTCCTATTATTTGTTGTGGTGAAACACTTGAAACTTACGAAGCTGGTAAAGCAGTAGAATTTGTTGGTGCACAAGTATCTGCAGCACTTAAAGGTTTGTCTGAAGAACAAGTGTCTTCTTTAGTCATTGCTTATGAGCCAATTTGGGCCATTGGTACTGGTAAATCAGCAACTAAAGATGATGCTCAAAACATGTGTCAAGCTGTTCGTGAAGTAGTAGCAGCTGATTTTGGACAAGACGTTGCTGATAAAGTACGTGTTCAATATGGTGGTTCTGTTAAACCTGAAAATATTGCTGATTATATGGCTTGTCCAGATGTAGATGGTGCTTTAGTTGGAGGAGCTTCTCTTCAGCCAGATAGTTTCTTGGCACTTCTTGATTTTGCTAACTAATCAAATGAATCATAAAAAAACACTTGTTTTAAAACAAGTGTTTTTTCTTTATCTGCCTAGAATCTTTTTAATTCCTTGCAGTAGTCTAAATTTAAATGGACTAGGATAATATCTAAAAGTTCCCATCTTACGAGTGATATAACCATTAAAGTTTTGCTTAAAACGTAAAATACCATCTTCATGGGCAAAATCACCAGTAATACCAAGGAAATTATAAAGTGGGATCTGTTTTTTAATCGCTTCTAGCATAACATATTCTTGTAATAGTGCTGGTGCATAAAACTTATTAAATGCCACATAGGAACCACTAAAGAGATACACTGCTTCTTGTTTGGTATAGATAAAAAGACTTCCAGCTAAGACAACTTCTTGATCACCGTATTCTGTGATAAACTGCTGTGCTTCTTTTTTTCTGATATCAAATGTTTCTATTTGTTGCTGCAATTCAGACAATTGGTTTTGTGTTTTGGTAGATGGTGTTTTTTCAAAACGTTGTTGCAACTGTTCTACTTTTTGCTTTAATTTTTCTTGATCTTGATTCAAATGTTGTAGATAAGTATTGAAGTTTAAAGTAGCTATCATAAACTCTGCCTTATCTTTAAAACTATCAAAGAAATCTTCATAATAATCAAGTGGTTTATCAACATTGCCATATTTTTCAGAAGTAGATGCCGTTATGTCTTTAAAGATTGACAACTCGTCACGTTTCAATTTTTTTAAAGTGATACCAAATGTTTTTGCCTTTTTCACAAGTGGCTTGCCTTTTTTGCTAAAGGATTGTAACAAATGATCACTAGTGATGGTTTTCAAATCTTTCACATAGTGCCAGTCGGGTTCACCACCAGGATAGCCTGTCAACAAACCATCATGATGATAACCTAGATTGGTGAGTATTTCAATCAATTCTTTTTTAGGTTTACTTGTTGGTTTACCATCGCTATCAAAGGTTTGATAGGTATCAAAGGGTTTTACAATTAATTCAAGAGCCCCTTTTTCTTTGGCATAGCTTGTTAATCCCTTATAAAATTCAGATAAAAAACGTGTATCAGAAGAAACAGGACCACTATTGATTTCCATATGAAGGCCACCAGTCATTGGCATCATATAGACTAGTGCAGACACTTTGATGTCTTTTTCAACTTTTAAGCCAACATATGATACCTCATAACCTCTTTTTCTAAAGAGTGTAGCCATTTCTTCAGATTGCATAAAAGATTTGTACTGAACGGATCTGATGTGAGTGAGAAATTCTTCTTTTGTAAGTTCGGTAAAGGCCATTAATGCTTGCTCCTCATTTGTTTACGTATCTGGTAGGCTTTTTTTGATAATCCATATAAAACGGAGTTAACCGGAATATCAAATTCACCAATATATTCTTCAATCATTGGATTAAAATTAGACTTGAATTTTGTTAAACCATCGTCTAAAGTTCCTTCAATGCCTCCCATGTTGGCCCAGATAATCCCATCTTGATAGGCATCTTTAAAAACTTTAGGATAAAGGGTATATTGAGGGAAAAAGCTTTTGAATTCATCGTTCATTCCAGCATAAAGCATTTCCATGACATTTCCAAAACGGATGGATAAAATGCCAGCAATCACTAATTCATCCGGGTATTTTTTAACAAATTCTCCAAATTCTGCAACGTATTTTGCAACAGATTCTTTTTGTTCTGTTAATTTGTTCAAACGTTTCTTTTGATGAGGTTGTGTTTGAGCAATTTGTGTTTCAATGTCTTTTAACTGTTCTTCATAATCCAAAAGACCTTGTTTTAAATTAACTTTTGCTAGGTGTAAGTAGGCATCATCTCCAAAAATAGTCATCATTTTTTTGAAATACTCTTTATTACGAAGAGCAACACCTTTTCTTTCTTCTGTTTGAGCCACAACATCAGCAAAAGCGTCGATATCTTTTTTGGTAGCTCTATAGGTAATAACACCACGATTATTAGCTTTTTTTAGGAGTCTTTTAGTATGCTTTGGAAAGCTATCTTCAATGTTTTCTTGTGTATAGACATTAGCTTGATAGCGAGGTTGAATACTTTCTTCAATTTTTATAGTACAACCACTCCATGAAGCACCAGCTTGCTCAAGTGTTGAGACAATTTCAAGAGTTTCTTTATTGTCTTTTCCCTCTTCCTCTAGAAGGTGTTGACGTAATAAGATGGCTGGGTCAAATTTAATAAAGAGGGCTTTTTTAGTTTTGCCATATTTTTTGAGAGAGTCTATAACAAATTGAACCAATTCTTTGTCAGTATAGTCCATTACGGGACCTCTTGGAATATATAACATGGTCATTCCAAGGGGTAATTGTTTGATTAAAATAGCAGCACTAGCCACTAATTTTTTATCATTGTAGAAACCAATAATATCGTTATCCCAATTGTCTTTTACTTTGGCCCATTGACTACTTTGTAAGAGATTAGTTTGGGAACTGTTTTTGACAAAATCATCATGTTCTTTTGGAGATAATCCTATTTTATAGGTTAACATTATTTTAATACCCATTGGCGTATGGCATAAGCAACGCCACTTTCTTCGTTTGATTTTGTAATGTATTTGGCAATTTTTTTAAGATTTGGATTACCATTTGCCATGACAACAGGACTTGCAACCACCTCAAGCATTGCACGATCATTTTCCTCATCACCGATAGCCATTGTTTCAGACATATCAATCCCTAATGTTTCAGCAAGATGGATAATAGCATTGCCTTTGCTTACTTTTTTATTAACTACTTCTAGATAAAAGGGTTGAGATTTAACCAAACCGTATTTTTTTTGGAATCTCTCGGGAATATTTGCAATAGCTTGATCTAAAATATCTGGTTCGTCAATAAACATGATTTTGATGATATCTTTATTAGCCATCTCTTCTGGTGTGCGATAAAAAATTGGCATGCTAAGCAGCGTAGCTTCGTGGACAGTATATTTTCCGATGTTTTTATTAGCAGTGTAAATACCATCTTTAGTGATAGCATGCATGTGAACACCTAATTTTCGACTCAACCATTCTAAATCTAGGTAGTCATTATAGCTAAGACCTTCTTTAATCAGTTCATTTTCAGTCAGTGTTTCTTGCACTAATCCACCATTAAAAGTAATGACGTAGTCACCTTCTTCTTTAAGACGAAGTTTTTCTAATAGGTGTGTCACACCAGCGATAGGTCTTCCTGTTGTAATAACAATTTTAACACCAGCTTGTTTGGCATCTTGAATCGCGTCATAGACGTCGTTGGTAATTTCTTTTTGATTGTTGATTAATGTGCCATCAATGTCAATAGCGATTAGTTTAATGGTCATGGTTCACTCCAATTTGTTTTATTGTTAAATACTTAACTACTATATTACTAAAATTCTGCTTTTTTGTCATGGACGACTTATATAGAAGAAAAAGAGAAATAAAAACTAGCGAGTTCGTTATCTTTACTGGTGATAAAGAAAAAGTTTAAAAAGAGATGTTATTAGTTACTAGACTCACTTATTTTTTTAAAACAAATTTCAAAAGTTGAGAGGCTAGGATACACCCAGCCTCTTTTTTAGTTTGTTCATTCATAATTGATATGTTTTATGAAATTGGTAATGGTTTACCAAGCATTTCTTTAGGGAAATAAAAACGTTGATCACCGTGGATAGTACCTGAAAGTGCTGCGACTAAGGTTGATAGTTTTGATAGTTCAACAATTTCACCATTTTGTTGCTTAATCTCAATTTGTGTTCTTGGATTTTTAACATCTGGACGGTAGATGTCATAAGGTAAATCAAAATTACGATGAATAGCAGTATAGTAGTCAGGATCATAGCCAGCTTCTTTGACCATTTCTTTTAATCTATCAATATTGGTATGTCCTTTACTATCAAATGTAATAGATTTGAACACTTTACGATTGACAAAACGATTGGCTAAATCTGAGAGAATAAAGTCTGAACAGTTAATCCAGCTTTGGAAATAGGTGTTCATCACACCATCGTCTAAACTGAGATAATCATCAAGAGTAAAACGTTGCTCCAAGAAAGGAATTAGATAAGGTGATGTGGTTTCAAAAAATGCTTTTTGTTCTTTGTATAGAACTTTTGCTCTTTTAAGAAGATTTTGAAGTAAGACTTCCATGGCACGGCTAGCAGGATGAAAGTAAACTTGCATATACATTTGGTAACGACTAATGATATAGTCTTCAACAGCATGTAGACCGCCTGCATCAAAAATAATACCATTTTCAGTGGGCTCAATACTGCTTAAAATCCTTGTTAAATCAAATTCACCATAGCTGGCACCAGTGAAATAAGAATCTCTTAGAAGATAATCCATGCGATCGGCATCAATTTGGCTAGAAATGAGTTGTACGACTTGCTTATTTTGATAAGTATGATTGATGACACTAGCCACTTTTTCGGGAAAATCTGTTGATACTTGGCGAAGCACCGCATTAATTTCAGTCGAAGGACTGGTCACAATTTTTTGGGTAAATTCTTCATGATCTGTTCCAAATAAGCCTTCAAAGGTATGGGAATAAGCACCATGACCAATATCATGAAGTAAGGCTGATACAATGGTTAAAAGGGTATCTTCTGTGTGCCAAATGGTTTCATAATTAGCATTAAAACGCTCTGTCATTCGTCTGGCAATATCATAGACACCAAGGCAGTGAGAAAAACGACTATGTTCACCACCATGAAAGGTATAACTAGTTGTTCCCAGCTGTTTGATACGACGTAATCGTTGAAATTCTTTTGTGTTGATTAAATCATAAATAATCTGTTCCTTAACGATAATGTCATTATGAACAGGATCTCTAAATATTTTTTCTATCATAGGCTTATTATAGCAAAAAAAATAATCTTCTCCCAGAATTAACCGGTAAAAGAGATAAAGATTTTATCATTGCTAAGCTTAGTTAAAATTGATACAATTAAATCCAACAACTAAGGAAACTGATGAAATGAAAATAAAATTAGAAAATACTATAACCATTGATAATCAAATTGATGTTATCACAGAAGAATATGAGGCTGAGTGGGTTAAAAAAGGCGATACCCACTACTTTAGTTACTCTAATAATGAAAAAGAAAAAGTCGTTATTAAATATAAAGAAAATGAATTAGTAATGAGTCGCTTTTCATCACCAACTTCTGTGATGCGGTTTCGTTTAAAAAATTATGACAATGCTAAAATTGCAACACCCATGGGATTACAAAACTTAGTGACCAAGACTAACCATTTAGAAATGGATGTTCATCATAAGAAGATTTTTTTACATTATGATTTATTAATTGAACCTGAAACAGATAATATTTTGGCTTCCTATCAATTATTGCTTAATTGGTTTGATTAGAGACCATGTCACTTGTTATTGACGATAAATTCCTGTATAATAAGAAGATATCAAGGGAGTAGCAGACGGTTTAACCGTGATATGGTCGTCAATCCGAAAGAAATTTCCGGCCATATCTTAAACAGCGAGACTTGTTTTGAAAAAAACAGGTCTTTTTCTATGGAAAAAGACTAGAGGAGGAGACTATTTTGTCTAAAAAACAAAAACGAGAGTTATACTATATCCAAAATGAGGAGGCTGTTTTAGCTGCTTTAAACTCTTCAAAAGAAGGTTTAACCAATCAAGAAGCTCATAAACGCTTAGCCGAGTTTGGTCGCAACGAATTAGAAGAAGGTGAAAAAAGATCAGTTATCGCCAAATTCATCGACCAATTTAAAGATTTAATGATTATTATCTTAGTAGCAGCTGCTATTTTATCAGTGATTACATCAGGTGGTCACGACTGGGCAGATGCTATTATCATTATGGCGGTTGTTGTTTTAAACGCTGCTTTTGGTGTTTATCAAGAAGGTAAAGCAGAAGAAGCAATTGATGCTTTAAAATCAATGTCAAGCCCTGTTGCGCGTGTTCGTCGCGATGGCCATGTGATTGAAGTAGACTCAAAAGATTTAGTGCCGGGTGATGTGGTCTTGTTAGAGGCTGGTGACATTGTTCCTGCAGATATGCGACTATTAGAGGCCAATTCTCTTAAGATTGAAGAATCAGGATTGACGGGAGAGTCTGTTCCAGTTGAAAAAACATTAGATGTTGTCTTAAAAGAAGATGCACCTATTGGCGATCGTGCTAATATGGGCTATCAAAACTCAAGTGTTACCTATGGCCGTGGGATTGGTGTGGTGACAAACACAGGAATGTATACTGAAGTTGGTCATATTGCAGGAATGCTCCAAGATGCTGATGAAACAGATACACCACTCAAACAAAACTTAAATAATTTATCAAAAGTATTGACCTATGTTATTTTGGTCATTGCTGTTGTTACCTTTGTTGTTGGTGTCTTTTTAAAAGGTCAAGATCCACTTAAAGGCTTATTAACATCTGTAGCCTTAGCTGTTGCAGCGATACCAGAAGGTCTGCCAGCTATTGTCACTGTCGTTTTATCACTAGGAACGCAAGTACTGGCTAAAAGAAAATCCTTTGTTAGAAAATTACCAGCAGTAGAAACACTTGGTTCAACTGAAATTATTGCTTCTGATAAAACAGGAACGCTTACTATGAACCAGATGACGGTTGAAAAAATCTACACGAATGGACAATTGTTATCTTCCAGTGAAAAATTAGCAGAAGATAATACTACTTTACGTATTATGACCTTTGCTAATGACAGTAAAATTGCTCAAGATGGAGCCTTAATCGGAGATCCAACAGAAACTGCTTTAATCCAATTTGGTTTAGATCAAAATTTTGATGTTCGTGAGAAATTAGTAGACGAGCCTCGTGTGGCTGAGATGCCATTTGATTCAACACGAAAATTGATGTCTACCATTCATCAGGTAGAAGACAATCGCTATTTTGTTGCTGTTAAAGGTGCTCCTGACCAATTATTGAAACGATTGAGCCATATTGAAGAAAATGGTAATATTCGCCCAATTACAGATGCGGATAAAGAAACGATTTTAACTGTCAATCATGATTTAGCTAAAAGAGCTCTACGTGTTTTAATGATGGCCTATAAATACGAAGACGAGGTGCCTCAATTACAGTCACAAACTCTTGAAAATAATCTTATTTTCTCAGGTTTGGTGGGGATGATTGACCCAGAAAGACCTGAAGCAGCAGAGGCTGTAAGAGTCGCTCGTGAAGCAGGTATCCGACCAATCATGATTACAGGAGACCATCAAGATACCGCTGAAGCTATTGCTAAGCGTCTTGGCATTATCACAGATGATTCAGTTGACCATGTCATGACTGGGGCAGAGCTTAATGACCTATCAGATGAGGATTTCCAAAAAGTAGTTAGTCAGTACTCTGTCTATGCTAGGGTATCACCTGAACATAAGGTTCGTATCGTAAAAGCTTGGCAAACACAAGGTAAAGTTGTTGCCATGACTGGTGATGGTGTTAATGATGCTCCTGCACTTAAAACGGCTGATATTGGTATTGGTATGGGTATCACTGGAACAGAAGTATCAAAAAGTGCTTCTGATATGGTTCTTGCTGATGATAATTTTGCTACCATCATTGTGGCAGTTGAAGAAGGGCGTAAAGTCTTTTCAAACATTCAAAAAACTATTCAGTACTTGCTATCAGCAAATACTGCTGAAGTGTTAACCATCTTCTTATCTACCTTGTTTGGTTGGGATGTGCTACAACCTGTTCATCTCTTATGGATTAACTTGGTAACTGATACGCTACCAGCGATTGCTTTAGGTGTTGAACCGGCTGAACCAGGTGTTATGAGTCACAAGCCTAGAGGTAGAAAATCAAGTTTCTTTGCGGGTGGTGTCATGGAAGCAATCATCTATCAAGGTATTTTGCAAACTGTTCTTGTTCTTGGTGTTTACGGTTTTGCTCTTAGCTTCCCTGAACATAGCACCTACCAAGAAATACACGCAGATGCCTTAACGATGGCTTATGCAACCCTTGGTTTTATTCAGCTATTCCATGCTTATAATGTGAAATCAGTTTATCAATCCATCTTTAAAGTTGGACCATTTAAAAATAAACTCTTTAACTGGTCGATTATTATTGCCTTTTTACTATTGTTGTCAACCCTTGTTGTTCCAGGTTTCAATCAATTCTTCCATGTCAGCCTATTAACACCAGGACAATGGCTAGTGACCTTTATTGGAAGTTTTTCAATGATTATCATTGTCGAATTGGTTAAATGGGGACAAAGAAAACTTGGTATGGATAAAAACGCCATTTAACAGTTAAATAGACTATAACTTAAGTGACTAGAATTTCCTAGTCACTTTTAGTTTTCACTAAAACAGTTGGAAAAGTGATTCCAAATGTTAACGACTTGCAACAAAAGTAATAATTAGTAATGATTTCGTCTTGCAGACTTTATAATTTTCCTTTAAAATAGTACTATAGAAATTGTGCCCTATTATTTTATAGCTTAAAAAGTGTTTTCTCTAATCAACGGTTAACTATATGAGAAAACTATTCTACAACGATGTAGAGTCATAAGATAGTCAGAAATAAAAAAAGTGCTACAGTCTACTATCAGACTAGTATTTTTATTTTGTCTTAGCTTTTGTGAGTTGGTAATGAAAATTTTCTTAAATAATTACTATAAGAATGGCAATACAAGCTCATCTATGATAGAATAGGTAGAATTATATTAAAGAGGTATAGACCATGGATATTTCAGAAATCCGTCAGAAAATAGTAGAAAATAAAGAGAAGTTGACTAGCTTCAGGAGGTCTCTTTGACCTAGAGCGATTGGAAGAAGACATTGCTCTCTTAGAAAACGAAATGACTCATCCTCATTTTTGGGATGATAATATTAAGGCTCAAAAAGTATCTCAGGAACTTAATGATTTAAAATCAAAATACCAAACCTTTCAGACAATGGTTGAACTCAGTGAAGAAGTTGAGATTTTAGAAGAAATGGTTTCAGAAGATGCTTCTGTTCAAAGTGAATTAGAAGAAACCTTAAATAAGCTGGATAAAATGATGATTAGTTATGAAATGACACTCTTATTGTCAGAACCCTATGACAGTAACAATGCCATTTTAGAAATTCATCCAGGATCTGGTGGTACAGAAGCACAAGACTGGGGTGACATGCTCCTTAGAATGTACACGCGTTTTGGTAATGCCAGAGGCTTTAAGGTAGAAGTCCTAGATTATCAAGCTGGTGATGAGGCAGGCATTAAAAGTGTGACACTTTCTTTTGAGGGTACCAATGCTTATGGTCTTTTAAAATCAGAAATGGGTGTTCATCGACTAGTGAGAATATCGCCGTTTGATTCAGCAAAACGGCGTCACACATCCTTTGCATCAATTGAAGTGATGCCTGAGTTAGATGATACCATTGAAGTAGAGATTAAAGATGACGACATTAAAATGGATACCTTTCGCTCAGGTGGCGCTGGTGGACAAAATGTCAATAAAGTGTCAACAGGTGTTCGTTTGACCCATATTCCAACAGGAATTGTTGTGTCATCAACTGTTGATAGAACACAATATGGCAACAGAGATCGTGCTATGAAAATGCTTCAAAGTAAACTCTATCAATTAGAACAAGAGAAAAAAGAACAAGAAGTCTCTGCTCTAAAAGGAGATAAAAAAGAAATTACCTGGGGAAGCCAGATAAGATCTTATGTTTTTACTCCGTATACAATGGTTAAAGATCATCGGACAAACTTTGAAGTCGCTCAGGTAGATAAAGTGATGGATGGTGACATTGATGGCTTTATCGATGCTTATCTCAAATGGCGAATAGAATAATAAGAGAGGAAAAAATAATGGCATTAATTGAAATGAGAGATGTGAGCAAGAAATATCATCGCTCAACAACAGCACTTAGAAATGTATCTATTACTGTTGATAAGGGTGAATTTGTTTATATCGTTGGTCCTTCAGGGGCTGGGAAATCAAGTTTTATCAAACTACTTTACCGTGAGGAAAAACTAACTAAAGGTTCTTTAAAAGTAGCTGGTTTTGATTTGAATAAATTGAAAAAAAGAGAAGTCCCATACTTGCGTCGTAGTATTGGTGTTGTCTTCCAAGACTATAAACTACTTCCTAAGAAAACAGTTTTTGAAAATGTTGCTTATGCCATGGAAGTTATTGGTGAAAGACCACGTAATATCAAAAAACGTGTTCCTGAAGTACTAGAACTAGTTGGTTTAAAACATAAAATGAGATCATTTCCTGATCAATTATCAGGTGGTGAGCAACAACGTGTTGCAATTGCTCGTGCCATCGTTAATAATCCTAAATTATTGATTGCTGATGAACCAACAGGAAACTTGGACCCTGATAATTCATGGGAAATCATGCAATTACTAGAGCGGATTAACCTTCAAGGGACAACGATTTTAATGGCAACGCACAATAAAAATATCGTTGACACATTGCGTCATCGAGTGATTGCGATTGAAGATGGTCGTGTTGCTCGTGATGAAGAAAAAGGAGAGTACGGTTACGATGATTAGAAGATTTTTTAGACATTTATGGGAATCAATGAAAAATCTCAAAAGAAATGGCTGGATGACATTTGTGGCGATTAGCTCGGTGTCAATCACTTTAATTCTTGTGGGAATTTTTTCAGCTGTGATTGCAAATACAGAACGTTTAGCAACTGGTATTGAAAAAAATATTCAAGTCAATGCCTTTTTACTAGTTGATTCAACTGACTACGTAGAACAAATTCCAAATCAAGATGGCACTTTAGTGGCTAATGAGAATTATCATAAAATATACGATCAGATTGCTGCTATACCTGAAGTTGAAAAAATTGATTTTTCTGACAAAGAAGAGCAGTTAAAAAATCTTCAAGAAACACTTGGCGATTCATGGGAAATTTTTGAAGGAGATGCTAATCCACTTAGCACCGTCTACATCATTACAACAACATCACCACAAGCTGTTAAAAGTGTTGCCAAAGAAGTTGAAGGTATTAATGGTATTGATTCTGTCGAATATGGTGGAGCAAATACTGAGAGAATCTTTAGGATAGCTGGCGTTATCAGAACTTGGGGACTTGTAGGTGCTGGTTTACTATTATTTGTTGCTGTTTTCCTTATCTCTAATACCATTCGTATCACCATTATTTCTCGTCGAAGAGAGATTATGATTATGCGATTAGTAGGAGCAAAGAATTCTTATATTAGATGGCCATTCTTTCTTGAAGGCGCTTGGGTGGGCCTTATTGGGGCTATTTTACCATCATTAATCTTATTTTATGGTTATCATTTTGTTTATCAAAAATTCAATGTGGCTTTAATCAAGCAAAATTTATCAATGTATGAGCCTGATGTTTTTCTACTATATGCTATGGGAGCTTTATTCCTCATCGGAATTCTTATCGGTTCAGTAGGATCAGTTCTATCAATGAGACGATACTTAAAAGCTTAATCAAGAGATACAGATAAAAAACCTATAAGAGTACAACAGAACTGTACTCCTATAGGTTTTTATGTTAGGTAGGGATTAAACATTTTTTCATGACTAATCACAGTATTTTGCCCGTGCCCAGGAAAAACACGATAATGTTTGGGTAAGGTTAATAGTTGTGTTTTAATACTAGTAATTAGCTGGTCATAATTCCCAGTTGGTAAATCAGTTCTGCCAATTGTTCCTTTGAAAAGAGCATCACCTGTAAAAACAGCTTCACTTTCAGGGAAAATCAAGGACACACTGCCAATCGAATGACCAGGTGTTTCAACAACTTTAAACTGAAACCCTTCGATATTATAGTCTTTATGATCGTCATAAAAATAATCTGCAGGCTTGATAATAACATCACCCATGCCTTCAAATCTTCCAAGAGCCGAAAGATTGTCTTTAGGTGATCCAAGCCAGTCAGCTTCTTGTTTTGATACATAAACAGGGGGATGATTAAATGCTTCTCTCACATCATCAACACTGACGATATGATCATAATGAGTGTGCGTGAGAAGAATAGCCACCACAGGTTTTCCTAAGGAAGTAATTTTATTTAAGATATCTTTTGTGTTACTACCTGGATCAATGACAATGGTTGCTTGGTTATTGGTAAGGTAGTAGGTGTTTTCACCAGCCATACGATTAACAGATTTTAAAATTTTCATTGTCATAATAGTCCTCTCATAGAAAAAATAACTGAGACTGTCAAAAATAAATCGCTAGGTTAATATGGGAAATAATAGCTTTCTTATCTTCTATAGATATTTTTTAGCTAAAGCCCTGTCACCCTCATAGGCTACTTTTTGCCCATCAATAATTTGATAAGCATCAGCCCCTTTACCGGCAATAACAACAGCATCACTAGCATGACTTGTCAGAGTCATAGCTGTTTTAATGGCTGTTTCTCGATCGGTAATGATATCCACTGAACGCTTGATATGACTAGCAATTTCTTGAGCAATAACAAAAGGATCTTCATAATTAGGATCATCAGCCGTTAAAATCACATGGATATGAGGGAATTGATTAATAACCTCTCCAAAATCTTTTCTACGACTCTCACCTTTGTTGCCAGTGGCACCGATAATAAGAACAATTTGACCTGTTTGATGCTGAGTAACAACAGAGAGAAGTTGTTTAAGACTCACACCATTATGCGCATAATCAACAAAAACTCTAGCCCCATTTTTTTGTGTTAAAACTTCCATTCTTCCAGGGACGACTGTTTCAGCAATACCTTTTTGGATGTCTTCTAGGCTAGCCCCTAGTTTTAGTGCAGCTAAACCGCTTGCCAGGGCATTTTCTTGATTAAAATGACCAATTAATTGACTATCGTAGTGTCCAGCTAATTTACCGGTTATTTCAAATGAAAACGACTGGCTATTCAAAATAGCATTTTCAGAGTCTTTTCCATAGAAATCATGAGGTCTATCAGCAACTTGTTCTTTGATCACATCAAAATGATCCATTTGATGATTAACAACAACAAAGCGACTATTTTCTAATAACAGACGTTTGTGGTAAAAATAATCTTCAAAAGTAGGATGTTCAATAGGACCAATATGGTCTGGACTAATATTTAAAAAGACCCCAACATCGAAGGTTAACCCATACACACGTTTCATCAAATAAGCCTGACTTGAAACTTCCATGATGAGATGGGTGCGACCATTTTCAACAGCTTTTGCCATCATTGCCAAAAGATCTATACTTTCTGGTGTGGTTAAGGCAGATTTGAAAAATGTTTTGCCATCCAAAGTGGTGTTCATCGTTGATAATAAAGCGGGCTTATGACTTTGTTTTAGGATGTGATAGGCATAATAAGCAGCTGTTGTTTTTCCTTTAGTTCCCGTAAAAGCCAATAGTTTCAATTTATTTTGTGGGTAATCATAGAAAGCTTGAGCAATTAAACTCATGGCTTGTTTGATATCATTCACCAAAATAACTGGAATAGTCAGTTCATAATCTTTTTCAGAAACGTAGTATTGTAAACCATCAGAAATGGCTTGTTCTAAATAACTTTTATTAAATTCACGTCCTTTTGCAAAGAAAAGAGTAGATTTTGAGACATTTCTACTATCATAGCTAAGCGCATCAAATGTCTCTTCTTTCCAATCATAATAAAAGTGATTATTCAACACAATTTCTCTGAAATTATTATCATTTTTTAAAATCGTTAAGGTTTTTTTCATTGTAATCATACTTTATATTTTAGACTTAAAGTTCTCGATTTACAAGTCTTACGCAAAAGTTTATAATAAAATTATCACGAATGAGAAAGATTAAAAACATGAGCAAACAGAAATCAAAAATGACACAACAAGAAAAAATGGTTCAAGGAACGGCTTGGCTAACTTTTGGTAATTTTTTGAGTCGCTTATTAGGTGCGATTTACATTATTCCATGGTATGCATGGATGGCACCTCACGCAGCAGAAGCCAATGCTCTTTTTGGTATGGGTTATGAAATTTATGCGCTCTTTTTATTGGTATCAACAGTAGGTATTCCTGTTGCAGTCGCTAAACAAGTGGCAAAATACAACACACTTGATAAACCTGAGATGAGCTTTTACTTGATTCGTAAAGTCTTTATGTTCATGCTTTTGTTGGGTTCCTTTTTTGCTGTTATCATGTTCTTTGGCTCTCCTGTTTTAGCAGGCTTAAGCGGTGGTGGTAAAGATTTGATTCCTGTCATGCAAAGCTTAACATTAGCTGTTTTGGTCTTTCCAGCCATGAGTGTTTTAAGAGGATTTTTCCAAGGTTTTAATAATCTAAAACCGTATGCCATCAGTCAAATAGCAGAACAAGTCATTCGAGTTATCTGGATGCTTTTAACAGCCTTTTACATCATGAAAATGGGTTCAGGTGATTATGTGGCAGCCGTTACCCAATCAACCTTTGCAGCCTTTATTGGTATGTTTGCTTCCTTATCTGTTTTGGTTTATTTCTTATGGAAAGAAAACATGCTCCATCAGGTCTTTTTAAAAGCACCAAAATCAATAGACCTTGATACCAAATCTATTTTAATGGAAACGATTAAAGAGGCTATTCCTTTTGTGATTACTGGTAGTGCGATTCAAGTTTTTCGCTTGATTGACCAAATGACTTTTATTAATAGCATGGGGTGGTTTACAGATTATTCTAATCGTGAACTACGGATTATGTTTGCCTATTTTTCATCAAATCCTGGTAAGCTAACCATGATTTTAATTGCTGTAGCCACAGCTATAGCCGGAACAGGTATTCCTTTGTTGACCGAAAACATTGTTAAAAATGACAAAAAAGCAGCAGCAAAATTGGTTATTAACAATACACAGATGCTCTTTTTATTCTTATTACCAGCTATTTTTGGCTCGGTTGTTTTAGCCGTTCCACTATATACGGTTTTTTATGGAGTACCAGACGTTTTAGCACTACATTTATTTATTGTTTCCTTGCTCCAAACGGTCTTTTTGGGATTATACACTGTATCATCACCAATGCTACAAGCCTTGTTTGAAAATCGTAAGGCTGTCCTTTATTTTCTATATGGTGTTATCGCAAAACTAATTTTACAGATTCCCTTTATTTTTGTTTTTCACTCTTACGGTCCTTTATTATCTACGATGATTGCCCTCATTATTCCCATTGTATTTATCTATAAACGCATTCATGAGATTACAAATTTTAATCGTAGCTTACTTGTTAAAAGCAGTACCTTGATGATTATTATGACCATAGTTATGGTTGTTGCCGTTATCGTTGTTAATGGTATTTTAGGTTTAATAGCACTCCCACAAAATCGCCTATTAAGTGTTATTTACTTGATTTTAGTTGGTGGTGTTGGGATTATTGTGTACGGTGGACTTTCCTTATGGAGTGGGGCACTTGACTTATTACTTGGAGAAAAAGCAGTAGCATTAAGAAAAAAATTGGGCTGGCAGAAAGAATAATTTTTCGAACAAAGTCATACTTTATTTGATATTGGTTTATCCTATAAGAACAAAAAAATATCACTTTTTATCATCCTCTTTTAGAGGATTTTTTGATATAATAGAGAGAATAAAAAAAGAAGGCGGTTATTAACATGGGAAAATTTCAGGTTATGTCACATCCACTCATTGAACACAAGTTATCTATCTTGAGACGAACTACAACATCGACAAAAGATTTCCGTGAACTTGTTAATGAAATTGCAATGCTAATGGGATATGAAGTTAGTCGTGATTTGCCTCTTGAGGATGTTGAAATTGAAACACCTATCACTAAGACAGTTCAAAAACAACTGACAGGTAAAAAACTAGCGATTGTTCCTATCTTGAGAGCTGGTATTGGTATGGTTGATGGCTTATTAAGTTTGGTTCCTGCTGCTAAAGTTGGTCACATCGGTATGTACCGTAATGAAGAAACCTTAACACCTGTTGAATACCTAGTAAAACTACCTGATGATATCGCAAAACGTCAAATTCTTTTAGTCGATCCAATGCTTGCAACAGGTGGTTCAGCAGTTCTTGGTGTTGATTCACTGAAAAAGCGTGGAGCTACTAATATCAAGTTTGTTTGTCTAGTAGCTGCTCCAGAAGGTGTAAAAGCCCTTCAAGAAGCACATCCTGATGTTGATATTTATGCCGCAGCTTTAGATGAAAAATTAAATGAAGATGGCTACATTGTGCCCGGTTTAGGAGATGCAGGCGATCGTTTATTTGGTACAAAATAAGTGAGTGTTAAATATTTGACCAATTTTGACCAAAGGAGTATAATGAAGTCATTATTAGAAATAAAGGAGAAATTGACAAATGATTCCTGTAGTTATTGAACAAACAAGTAGAGGCGAACGCTCATATGATATTTATTCTCGTCTCCTTAAAGATCGCATTATTATGTTAACAGGCCCAGTTGAAGACAATATGGCCAATTCTGTCATTGCTCAATTGCTTTTCCTAGATGCCCAAGACAGTACCAAAGATATTTATCTTTATGTTAATACACCTGGCGGTTCTGTCTCAGCAGGATTAGCCATTGTGGATACAATGAACTTTATTAAAGCAGATGTCCAAACAATCGTTATGGGGATGGCTGCTTCAATGGGAACGGTCATTGCTTCAAGTGGTGCTAAAGGCAAACGTTTCATGCTACCACATGCTGAATACATGATTCACCAACCAATGGGTGGTACTGGTGGTGGCACACAACAAACGGATATGGCTATTGCTGCTGAACATTTATTGAAGACACGTCGTACTTTAGAAAAAATCTTAGCAGATAATTCTGGTAAGACTGTTAAACAAATTCATAAAGATGCTGAACGTGATTATTGGATGAGCGCAGAAGAAACATTAGCTTATGGTTTCATTGATGAAATTATGGCAGCAAATGAATTGAAATAAAAAAAGATACCTATTAAAAAGTGGTTTGAACTTGTTCAAACTGCTTTTTTTTGTATTAATGATTTAGCTATTATTTTTAAAACCAAGCTAAGATTTCTAAAAAAAAGACTTTATGCTATAATTTAAAATAGATAAAAAAGTCAATGATGAGGTGTTAAAACCTTTAATACAATGAAGCTAAAATCAATCACAGATAATAAAACTAAAATAATGATAGGGAAAGGAGAATAACAAGTGTTTGATAAAACTAACCGTGTAGGGATTATTGTGCATCTTTACTACAATCGAGATGCTAAAAAAATTATGAAGTATGGTGATTTCGTTTATCATTCTCGTCGAATGAGATATCTTGTCTTGTATGTTAATCAAGAAGAAGTTGATTCCGTTTTGCATAAATTAAAAGAGTTGAAGTTTGTTAAAGAAGCTTATCCTTCTTATTTTGAAGATATTGACTTCAATTTCGTTGGTAATTTATGGGAAAAATAAAAATATTCAGAAAATTTTGTAAAAAAGAGCAATATCACTTGACAATTGTCAGATAATTCTGTATTCTTAATAGCATATCTATATAGGATGGCATTAAGGAGAAAGTATATGAAGAAAAAATGGTTATTAGCAGCAGTGACGTTCTTAACAACAACGGCTCTTGTTGCCTGTGGTAGTGCGCCAACAACTTCCTCAAACTCTGAGGGTAATGAAATTGGTGATACTGTCAAAATCGGTCTTAATTTCGAGTTAACTGGCGGTGTGGCTGCTTATGGTGTGCCTCAAAAAAATGCAGCTGAATTAGCGGTTGAAGAAATTAATGCCGCAGGTGGTATTGATGGTAAGCAAGTAGAATTAATTTCTAAAGACAATAAATCTGAAAATAGTGAATCTGCCTCAGTAACTACTAACTTAGCAACAGAAGGCAAAGTTAATGCCATTATTGGACCAGCGACGTCTGGTGCAACGGCAGCTGCATCACCCAATGCCACTTCTGCTGGTGTTCCTCTTGTGACACCTTCTGGTACTCAAGATAGTCTAACAGTTAATGAAGATGGTAGTGTACAAGAGTATGTTTTTCGTGCAACGTTTATTGATAGCTATCAAGGAAATGTTATCTCCAAATTTACAGCAGATAACTTAAATGCTGATAAAGTTGTTCTTTATTATGATAATTCCAGTGATTACGCCAAAGGAATTGCTAAGGAATTTAAGGCAACTTATAAAGGTGAAGTTGTTAAAGAATTAACATTCCAATCAAAAGACACTGACTTCCAAGCAGCCTTAACTGAAATTAAAGATTTAGACTTTGATGCCATTGTGATGCCAGGTTATTATAATGAAACAGGGCTTTTAACCAAACAAGCACGTGATTTAGGCATTACACAACCCATTGTTGGGCCAGACGGTTTTGGAGATGAAAAATTTGTTGAATTAGCTGGTGATGCAGCAACAACAGATGTTTATTACTTATCAGGATTCTCTTCAGAAATTTCAGATAGTGCGGCTGGCTTTATCGAAAAATATAAAGCAAAATATGGCGAAGAACCATCAATGTTCGCAGCTTTAGCTTATGACGCTGTTTATATGGTTGCTAAAGCAACAGAAGGTGCTAAGTCATCTAAAGATATTGCCGAAAATCTTGCAAAATTATCTGATTTTGAAGGCGTTACTGGTTCTATAACCATTGATGAAAATCACAACCCTGTAAAATCAGTTGTTATGATTGGTCTTAAGGATGGTAAAGAAGATTCTGCTACAGTTGTTTCAGCTGAGTAATCTTGCCTTATCTTCACAGTCAATATCTGGAAAGGCAATAGTCTTTCCAGATATTATTATTTTATAGAAAGTTTGGTGAATACATGCTTCAACAACTTGTTAATGGGCTTATTTTAGGTAGTGTTTATGCTCTATTAGCATTAGGCTATACCATGGTCTATGGTATTATTAAACTAATCAATTTTGCCCATGGTGATTTGTATATGATGGGAGCTTTTATAGGCTACTATCTCATCAATCAATTCAAAATGAATTTTTTTATCGCTCTTATTTTAACAATGTTAATCACAGCTGCTTTAGGGGTATTGATAGAATTCTTAGCTTATCGACCACTTCGTCAATCAACACGTATTGCAGCTTTAATCACTGCCATTGGTGTTTCTTTTTTCTTAGAATATGGTATGGTCTATCTCTTTGGAGCTAATACAAGAGCTTTTCCACAAGCCCTAGAAACCGTTAAATATAACGTTGGTCCAATTAGTATTACTAATGTGCAATTAACTATTTTGGGGGTTTCTTTATTACTAATGATTCTTTTACAATTTATTGTTAAAAAGACAAAAATGGGAAAAGCTATGCGCGCTGTTTCTGTGGATAGTGATGCAGCAGAATTGATGGGAATTAATGTTAATAGTACCATTAGTTTTACTTTCGCTTTAGGTTCAGCCTTGGCGGGTGCAGCGGGTGTTTTAATTGGTCTTTATTATAATTCCATAGATCCACTTATGGGGATGACACCTGGTATTAAAGCCTTTGTTGCTGCCGTTTTAGGTGGGATTGGTATTATTCCTGGTGCTGCTATTGGTGGTTTTGTCATTGGGCTTTTAGAAACGTTTTCAGTATCATTTGGCTTATCAAGCTACCGTGATGCAGTTGTTTATGCTGTTTTAATTATTATTTTATTGGTTAAGCCAGCCGGAATTTTTGGTAAAAATGTGAAAGAGAAGGTGTAAGGATGAAAAAGAATTTAAAAGTTAATCTTCTTTGGGCTCTCTTAGTTATCGTCTTTTTTGCACTCATTGCCATTTTATCAAGTACAGGGTTACTAGGCATTTACTACCTTCAAATTTTGATGGGTATTGGTATTAGCATGATTATGGCGCTTGGAACTAACTTAGTATTAGGTTTTTCTGGGCAATTTTCTCTTGGGCAAGCAGGATTCATGGCAATTGGTGCTTATGCTACAGCTATTTTAACCAAATCAATGCCTACTTATGCTGGTTTTTATATTTCTATGCTTGTTGGAGTTTTAATCGCAGCAGTAGTTGCTCTTATTATTGGTATTCCAACCCTTCGTTTAAAAGGTGATTATTTAGCCATTGCAACATTAGGAGCATCAGAAATCATCAGAATCATCATCGTTAATGGTGGTGAATTGACTAATGGTGCTGCAGGATTATCAGGTATTCTTCAATACACTACATGGCCTGTTGTTTTTATCTTTGTCGTTTTGATTACTATTTTAGTCTTAAACTATTTAAGAAGTCCTCTAGGTCGCCAAGTCATTGCCATCAGAGAAGATGAGATTGCTTCTGAGTCAATGGGGGTTAACACGACAAATATCAAAGTGTTAACTTTTGTGATTGCAGCCATGACTGCCAGTATCGCAGGGTCACTCTATGTAGGATATATTGGAACAGTTGTTCCCAAAGACTTTACGGTCATGAAATCTATTGAATACCTGATTATTGCTGTTTTAGGTGGTCTCGGTTCTATTACGGGAACAATCGTTGCAGCACTTGTACTTGGTATTTTAAACATGTTTCTCCAAAATGTTTCTGAACTACGTATGATTATCTACTCATTAGCATTGATACTTGTGATGGTCTTTAGACCAGGCGGGCTTTTGGGAACAAAGGAATTAATCTTATCCAAATGGTTTAAAAAGGATCTTAAGGAGGGCAAAAACTAATGGCACTTCTAGAAGTAAAAAATGTCACCAAAAACTTTGGTGGTTTAACGGCAGTTGGAAATGTGAGTATTGAACTTAACAAAGGAGAACTTGTTGGTCTTATCGGACCAAACGGGGCTGGTAAAACAACTTTGTTTAATCTTTTAACAGGTGTTTACGAGCCAACTGAGGGTAGTATCATTTTAGATGGTACGGAATTGAATGGGAAAACGCCATATAAAATTGCTTCCTTAGGTTTATCAAGGACTTTTCAAAATATTCGTCTTTTTAAAGATATGACCGTCTTAGATAATGTTTTAGTTGGCATGGCAAACAACAAAAGTTCAGATTTTTTAACCTCTTTGCTAAGACTTCCCAAGTTTTATCATAAAGAAGAAGAACTAAAAGAAAAAGCCTTATCACTATTAGCTATTTTTGATCTAGATAAGTATAGTGATTACTTGGCAAAAAACCTTCCTTATGGTCAACAAAGACGCCTTGAAATTGTTAGGGCTCTTGCAACAGATCCTAAAATCTTATTCTTAGATGAACCGGCAGCTGGGATGAACCCACAAGAAACGGCAGATTTAACAAACTTAATTAGACAGGTGAAAGACCAATTTAATATCACCATTATTCTTATTGAACATGATATGAGTCTTGTTATGGAAGTCACTGAGAGAATTTATGTTTTAGAATATGGACGTCTGATTGCGCACGGTTTGCCTGAAGAAATCAAGACCAACAAGCGCGTTATTGAAGCTTATTTAGGAGAGGAGGGATAATGATGTTAACTGTTAAAAATTTATCTGTTAGCTACGGTGTGATTGAAGCTGTAAGAGATGTTTCTTTTGATGTTAATGAAGGAGAAATTGTTAGTCTCATAGGTGCAAATGGTGCTGGTAAGACCTCTATTCTTCGAACAATCTCAGGGTTAGTAAGACCAAGTAAAGGCGACATTTCTTTTTTAGGCAATCCTATTCATAGAGTCCCTGCAAGAAAAATTGTAGCTTCTGGCTTATCTCAAGTGCCAGAAGGAAGGCATGTTTTTTCTGGTTTAACGGTTTTAGAAAATCTTGAAATGGGAGCTTTTTTACAAACTAATCGAGAAGAAAATCAAAAGAATTTGAAAAAGGTATTTTCACGTTTTCCTCGATTAGAAGAAAGAAAAAATCAAGATGCTGCCACTTTATCAGGTGGTGAGCAGCAAATGTTGGCTATGGGAAGAGCATTGATGAGTCAACCGAAATTGTTACTTCTTGATGAACCTTCTATGGGTCTTGCGCCAATTTTTATTCAAGAGATTTTTGATATTATTTTAGATATTCAAAAACAAGGAACAACGATTTTATTGATTGAACAAAATGCACACAAAGCTTTATCGATTGCTGATAGAGGTTATGTTTTAGAAACTGGTAAAATTGTTCTTTCAGGTACTGGACAAGACTTACTAACTTCTGATGAAGTGAGAAAAGCTTATCTTGGTGGTTAAAGATAAAAAAAGAAAAACCTTATAAGGAATATGAACTGCACCCCAAAAGTTAGACAAAAAATCTAGGCTCTTTGTCAACTGTAGTGGGTGACTATTCATCAAGATCGGGAGAGAATCACATTGATTCTCTCCCTTTTAATGTTCAAAGCGATGAGAATTTTTGTTTTAAAGTTGTTAAAGTTTCTAAACCC
>NZ_JAOTIN010000014.1 GCF_025660655.1 Streptococcus sp. CSL10205-OR2 | reverse complement strand
GGCAATAAGGGTGTTTTGTGGTAGAATAGTTAATGGACATGTTCATCTTTCCTTTATACTGTGTTTTGCGACTTTAGTATAACAGATGAATATGTCTTTTTTGTTGCACTTCATTTTACAACTGGGCAAAAGATAATTTTGCAAAAATTATCGACTTAGAAAACTGCAATAAAATAATCAAACTTTTTAGAATAAATAAAAAGACTAGATATAAACATATATCTAGTCTTTTTTATCTTAAGCTTCATCACTATCGTTATCATTTTCAGTTTTTTTGGCTGACTTAATAACAATATTACCATTACTTGTCATAATAGCTTTAAGATCTTTTTCAGAAGGATTGTCAAGGTAAAAATCGGTAATCGCATCTTCAATGTATTCCTGAATAGTTCGACGAAGTGGACGTGCTCCCATTTTTGGATCATAGCCAAGATCAACTAGTTTTTCTTTAACCTTATCAGTGACACTTAGCTTGATGTCGTTATTCAGAAGGCGTTCACTAACATCGTTTAACATTAAATCAACAATTAATAACAGATTTTCCTTGCTTAGTGGTTGGAATTCAATAATACCATCAAATCGATTCATAAATTCAGGACTAAAGAAATTTGAAAGTTGACCGAGAATAGAATTCTTACGTCCTTCTCTAGTTGCACCAAAACCAACACTTGCTTCAGTTTTTCCGCTACCGGCGTTTGATGTCATAATGATAATGGCATCTTTAAAGCTAACTGTTCGACCTTGTCCATCAGTCAATCGACCATCATCAAGGACTTGAAGGAACATGTGTAGGACATCAGGGTGTGCTTTTTCAATTTCATCTAAAAGAATGACAGAGTATGGATTGCGACGAACTTTTTCAGTTAATTGACCAGCTTCATCATAGCCGACATAACCTGGAGGGGCTCCAACTAATTTAGAAACCGCATGTTTTTCCATATATTCACTCATATCAAAGCGAATCATGCTGTCAGCTGAACCAAAAAGTTCAATGGCAAGTTGTTTTGATAACTCTGTTTTACCAACCCCAGTTGGTCCAACAAAGAGAAAGCTTCCGATAGGACGATTTGGTGAGCCTAGGCCAACACGATTACGACGAATGGCTTTGGCAATCTTATCAACAGCTTCATCTTGTCCGATAACATGCGCTTTTAAGTCTTCAGCTAAGTTTACTAATTGAGTTTGTTCTTTTTCTTTTAAATCCCCAACAGGAATATTGGTTTTTTGCTCAATAATGCTTTCAATATTTTTTTCAGTGATGATAGGGGTGTTTTGTTCATCCACTCGATTTTGTTGCATTTCTTTATATTTTGCAATCTGATCTCTGAAATAAGCAGCACGCTCATAATCTTCGTCACGAGTGGCTTGATTTTTAAGATTTTCTGCCTCAGTTAAACGCTTATCGATTTCTTGTGGATTGACAAAATTTAGAGTTAGATTCATTTTTGAACCTGTTTCATCAAGTAAATCAATGGCTTTATCAGGTAAGAAACGATCTTGAATGTAGCGATTTGATAAAACGGCAGCAGCACGAATGGCTTCATCAGTGTATTTGACATGATGGTAATCTTCGTACTTACTTTGAATACCTTTTAAAATAGTGATGGTTTCTTCAACACTTGGTTCATCAACTTTAACAGGTTGCATACGACGCTCAAGAGCAGCGTCTTTTTCAATCACACGGTACTCTTTTAGTGTAGTCGCACCAACCAGTTGTAGTTCCCCACGAGCTAGTGCTGGTTTTAAGATATTACCAGCATCCATATTGCCTTCTCCAGCAGATCCAGCTCCAACAATTTCATGGATTTCATCGATAAAGAGAATAATCTCATTACGATTACGAATTTCTTCCATTAATTTTTGCATACGTTCTTCAAACTGGCCACGAATACCTGTACCTTGAACAAGACTAACAACGTCTAAGCGAATGACTTGTTTACCTTGTAATTTTTGTGGCACATCGCCATCAACAATTTTTTGAGCTAAGCCTTCAACGACAGCTGTTTTACCAACGCCTGCCTCACCAATAAGAACAGGATTATTTTTTGTTCTTCGGTTAAGAATTTCAATCACTCGTGTGATTTCCTCATCACGACCTATCACAGGATCGATATTACCATTTCGAGCAATTTCTGTTAGATTAATTCCAAATTCCTCTAAAACGCCTTGTGGTTTAGGTGGTGTTGGTGGGGTATTTCGGTAACGATTGTTACCATTATTGTTAATCCCATTTCCACCAGCCTGTGTTTTAGGTGTGTTAGGCAGGTCGTTATTAAAGGCACGAAAATTATTCAAATCACCAAAGAAATCATCAAAAAGTGGATTGATTGAAGATGTTTGAGATAAATTACGTAACATTTGATTATTTGGATCTGTCTTCATAATTTGGTAACAATTTTGACATAAATCAATTTGTTTTTTCTTTCCGTTAACATTGGTAAAAAGGTGGATAGTGGCTTCATTTAAGTGACAATTTTGACAAAGCATAGTTCTTACCTCTTTCATTTTGACATTTAAAATAGTATAAAAAGATTTGGTCAGTTTTGGTCAAACTTTTTATAAGTTTATTATATCACCATAAGTAAAGAAATCAAGTAAAAAGATTTGAATATTATTATTGGTGGGATAACTGTTTTGGCAGTTCAATTTTGGTAGCAAAGCAACAAAATAATATTTTTATTGTTTGTTTGCCTTTATTTATGATAAAATAGTAGAGATTAAAAGTGAATAGGAGAGAACTATGGAATCACATTTAGTGAGAATTATTAATCGTCTGGAATTAATGGCAAATGATGGTGGTAATTTTAAACGTAATTTTGAGCGTGATGGTGTTGTTGTAGCAGAAGTAGCATATAACAATGATCCTGAACAAGGGGTTACTTTTACCCTTCGTGATGTTGCTGCCCGTGAAACATATACGTTTGATAGTATTGATTTAATTGCAATTGAGATTTTTGATTTACTTTATTAATAATGGACAAAAAGGCAAGGGTGCAAGAGTGCTTTTGTCTTTTAAAATAGGATGAGTATCAAACCAAACAGAAAATAGGAGTAGATAATGGCAATAATAATAGATGGTAAGGGACTTGCACAAAAAATGCAAAAAAATCTAGCACAAAAAGTTGAAGCATTAAAACAAGCACATGGTATTGTACCAGGTCTAGTTGTTATTCTTGTTGGAGAAGATCCAGCAAGTCAAGTTTATGTTAGAAATAAAGAGCGTTCAGCTCTTGTTGCTGGTTTTAAAAGTGAAGTGGTTCGTGTCCCTGAAACGATTAGTCAAGAAGAGTTATTAGCGCTGGTTAAAACTTATAATGATGATCAAACATTTCATGGTATTCTAGTGCAATTACCATTGCCTCGTCATATTGATGAAGAAGCTATTTTGATGGCTATTTCTCCTGAAAAAGATGTTGATGGCTTTCATCCTGTTAATATGGGATTATTATGGAGCGGTCACGGTATCATGAAACCATGTACACCAGCAGGTGTTATGGAAATGTTTAAGGAATACAACATTTCTTTATCTGGTAAGAATGCTCTAGTTATTGGTCGTAGTAATATTGTTGGTAAACCAATGGCACAGCTTTTGATGGATGAAAATGCGACGGTAACAATAGCGCATTCTCGCACGAAAAACTTACCAGAATTAGCAAAAACAGCTGATATATTGGTGGTTGCTATCGGTAGAGGTCATCTAGTGACTAAAGAATTTGTTAAACCAGGAGCTGTTGTTATTGACGTTGGTATGAATCGTGATGAAAACGGCAAGTTGATTGGTGACGTCAAATTTGATGAAGTGGCTGATATTGCTAGTTATATCACACCTGTTCCAGGAGGCGTTGGCCCAATGACTATTACCATGCTTCTTGAACAAACTTACGAATCAGCACTTAGAAAAGTTAATTAACGGATAAGTGCCTTTATATGGTATTACGAATCAGATAAAAAGTGTCTAATAGACACTTTTTTGATATAATGAGAATAATAAAAACAATTAAGGAGAGAGCATGTCAGAGTATTTATCAGTATCTCATTTGACAAAATATTTAAAATTAAAATTTGACCGCGATCCTTATTTGGAAAGAGTCTATTTGACAGGTGAAGTTTCAAATTTCAGAAAGCGTCCATCGCATCAATATTTTTCATTAAAAGATGATAAAGCCGTTATTCAAGCAACAATGTGGGCTGGCGTCTTTAAATCTCTTAAATTTGAGATTGAAGAAGGAATGAAATTAAATGTTATTGGTCGAATTCAATTATATGAACCTAATGGTTCTTATTCCATTTTGATTGAAAAAGCAGAACCTGATGGTGTTGGTGCACTTGCCGTCCAATTTGAACAACTTAAGAAAAAATTAACCACAGCAGGTTATTTTGACCAAAAACACAAACAACAATTCCCTCAGTTTGTTAAGAAAATTGGTGTTGTGACCAGCCAAAGTGGTGCCGTTATTAGAGATATCATCACAACTGTTCAAAGACGTTTCCCAGGCGTTGAAATTTTGTTGTTTCCAACTAAAGTCCAAGGACCTGGCAGTGCTGAGGAAATTGTAGCCAATATCAAAAGAGCTAATTTAAGAGATGATTTAGATATTTTGATTATTGGCCGTGGTGGAGGATCAATTGAGGATTTGTGGAGTTTTAACGAAGAAATTGTTGTAGAAGCAATTTTTGAGTCCCGATTGCCGATTATTTCAAGTGTCGGTCATGAAACAGATACAACCTTAGCTGACTTCGCAGCTGATAGGCGTGCAGCTACCCCAACAGCAGCAGCTGAACTTGCAACACCAGTTACAAAGGCAGATGTTTATCAATACTTAAATGAAAGACAGACACGTCTATATAACATCATGATGCAACAGTTGAAAATAAAAAAAGATCGTCTCAATCAATTAACAGGTTCAGTTATTTTCAGACAACCTGAAAGACTTTATGATAGTTATCTGCAAAAACTCGATAAATTGACCAATCAAATGGCTAATCTTTTTAAGGAATCTTACCGTCAAAAAGAGCATCATACGCATTTGTTGGTTAATCGCTTAGTAGCAATTGATTTATTAAAAAGAATTAAAACTTATGAGGATTATATTGTTCAGACCAATCGTTTGTTATCACACCAGATAACAACTCATTATCAGCAAAAATTAACAAGATTTGAAAAATCTCAAGAAGCATTGTTGTCTCTTGATACGTCAAGAATTGTTGCAAGAGGATATGCTATTGTTCATAAGGAAAACCAAGTGATAGGTTCTGTTGAAAAAATAGTTAAAGGAGATAGTTTGGACATCAGTATGCGTGATGGTCAAATTGAAGTGGAGGTTAAAAATGTCAAAAAACAATAAAACATTTGAAGAAAATTTACAAGAGTTAGAAGTTATTGTCTCAAAATTAGAAAATGGTGATGTGCCATTAGAAGAAGCCATTTCAGAATTTCAAAAAGGGATGATTTTATCAAAAGAATTGCAAAAAACACTCAATGAAGCCGAAAAAACATTAGTTAAAGTCATGCAAACTGATGATACCGAAAAAGAAATGGATTAAAGGAGACATAGGGTGATTGAACTTACTAATGAAGCTATTAGAACTTACTATAAGGAACTAATCGTTTCATCTGATTTAACTAAAGCTATTCTTTATTCTGTTGATGCAGGCGGTAAACGCCTTCGTCCACTTTTATTTTTGATGCTTTTAGAAGGTTTCGGCATTACGCTAAAAGATGATCACTATCGTATTGCAGCTAGTTTAGAGATGATTCATACAGGGAGTTTAATCCATGATGATTTACCAGCTATGGATAATGATGATTATCGTCGTGGCCAATTAACCAATCATAAAAAATTTGATGAAGCCACTGCTATTTTAGCAGGGGATGCTTTGTTTTTAGATGCTTTTGGCTTATTAGCTTCTTCAAAATTAGCTCCTGATAAAGTGGTACAGCTGATTAGTCTTTTATCAGATGCTTCAGGTAGTAGAGGTATGGTTGGAGGACAAATGCTTGATATAAAAGGAGAACATCAAGCCTTAAAAGAAGCAGACTTAGTTGCCATTCATACCAATAAAACAGGAAAATTGTTAACTTTTCCATTTATTGCTGCAGGAATTGTTTCTGATTTAGATGAAAAAGGGATGACTTTACTACAAAAAGCAGGTCAATTGGTTGGTTTAGCTTTTCAAGTCAGAGATGATATTTTAGATGTGACTGCTGATTTTTCTGAATTGGGAAAAACGCCTAAAAAAGATATTTTTGCTGAGAAAACCACTTATCCTAGTTTATTTGGCTTAGAAAAGTCGACCAGCATTTTAAATCAATCCTTGGATGATGCCTTAGCTATTTTTGAAAGTTTTGAGAAGGCCTATCAATTTGATCGTCAAGCTATTAAAACCATTATAGAGAGGTTACGACTTCATGCCTAAAGAAAGAGTAGATGTACTAGCTTATCGTCAAGGTCTTTTTGATACAAGAGAACAAGCTAAACGTGGTGTGATGGCTGGTTTAGTGGTTTCTGTTTTAAATGGTGAGCGATTTGATAAACCAGGTGAAAAAATTGATGATAACACCGAATTAAAATTAAAAGGTGAAAAATTAAAATATGTCAGTCGTGGTGGGTTAAAATTAGAAAAGGCTTTACAGGCTTTTAATCTTTCGGTAGCTGATAAGATAACGCTTGATATTGGTGCTTCTACTGGCGGCTTTACAGATGTCATGCTTCAAAATGGGGCTCGTATGGTTTATGCTGTTGATGTTGGCACAAATCAATTGGTTTGGAAATTAAGACAAGATGCGCGTGTTAAAAGTATGGAACAGTATAATTTCCGCTATGCAGATCCCAAAGATTTTATAGAAAATCAACCAGTATTTGCTTCTATTGATGTCAGCTTTATTTCACTACGTTTAATTTTACCTGCCTTATCTCAAATCCTTCCAGAAAATGCTAAGGTTGTTGCTTTAGTGAAGCCACAATTTGAAGCTGGTCGAGAGCAAATAGGAAAAAATGGTATTGTCAAAGATAAAACGATTCACGAAAAAGTGATTATTTCAGTTTGTCAGTTTGCCTTAGAAAATAGTTTCAGTGTGAAACAATTAGATTTTTCACCTATCCAAGGTGGTCATGGCAATATAGAATTTCTTCTTTTTTTAGAAAAAACGAATTCACCTCTTAATTTGGTGGAGGATAATATCAATACAGTTATTGAAGAAGCACACAAGGAGTTTAGCCATAATGAAAAAATGTGAGCGATTAGAGTTGTTGCAACGCATCATTTTAAACCATCATATTGAAACACAACACGAGTTATTAGTCCTCTTAGAAAAAGAAGGGCTTCATTTAACTCAAGCTACGATTTCAAGAGATATTAATGAGCTAGGTGTTGTTAAAACTCCTACAAAAGATGGTCATTATGTGTATAGCTTGTCACAGCCAAATTCCACTGTTGATTCTGATGACTTTTTAGTTGAAAAAACAATTTTAAGTATTTCTGAAAAGACAAGTGGTTTAGAACAAATGCTTCATCTTGATATCATTCCAGGGAATACACGATTAATTAAAAAAATACTGCTCGATGAATATGGTGAAAAAATTTTTAGTATTATTGTTGATGACGATAGTTTACTTTTGATGGCTAAAAGTCCTTTAGCTGCTGATCAGTTAAGACAAGAATTACTAGAATGGACAAGATGATTAAAGTAACGAGGAGATTAAGATGCTATTAGACATTTCTATTCGTCATTTTGCCATTATAGAAGATATTTCTCTACATTTTGACAATGGCATGACTGTTTTAACCGGTGAAACTGGAGCAGGAAAATCAATTATCATTGATGCTATGAATATGATGCTTGGTGCTAGAGCTAACTCTGATGCTGTTCGTCATGGTTCGCCAAAGGCTGAAATAGAAGGCTTATTTGATATTAGTCATAAAACTGGGCTTAAGCAGTTATTGGCTGATAATGGTATTGACAGCAGTGATGAGCTTATTATTCGTAGAGAAATCCATAGTAATGGCAGAAGCATTAGCCGTATCAATGGTCAAATGGTTAATCTAGCGATTTTAAAAACCATTGGACAACAATTGGTAGATATTCATGGGCAACATGATCAAGAAGAATTGATGAAACAATCACAGCACATTATCATGTTAGATCAGTTTGGCTCAAAAGAATTTCAAGATATCAAAGAAAACTATCAAAAACTCTTTGATGATTATAAAGAATTGAGAAAACGTGTTCTTCTTCAAAAAAAGAATGAAAGTGATCATAAAGCTAGAATTGAAATGTTAGCTTATCAGATTTCTGAAATAGAAAGTGTTGACTTAAAAAAAGACGAAGATAAGCTCTTACAAGAAGAACGAAATCGCTTAATGAATCATAAAAAGATTGCTGATGCTCTTTCTGAAACCTATCAACAATTGGATAATGACGAATTTTCGAGTTTGGCTAATATTAGATCTGCCATGAATGAAATGGAAAGCATTGAAAATTATGATAGTCGTTATCAAGAAATCTCAAAAGACATTCAGGAATCCTATTATGTTTTAGAGGACGTTTCAAAGCGTTTGTCTGATATTATTGATGATTTGGACTATGACGCCAATCATTTACTAAGGATTGATAGTCGCCTAGATATTATTAATACCATCACACGAAAATATGGTGGTAGTGTTAATGATGTACTGGATTATCTTTCTAATATCACTTTGGAATATCAACTCTTAACAGCTAATGATGAGACAATGGATGATAGTGAAGCAAAATTAAAAGCCTTGGAACAATCACTCGTTTTAACGGCTAAAACGTTGCGTCAAAAACGTCATGAACTTGCGAAAGAATTGGAAAAAAATATCAAACAAGAATTAAAAGATCTCTATATGGAAAAAGCTGATTTTAAGGTTGTTTTTTCTGAAAGCAAATTTAATCGTTTAGGCAATGAAAGTGTTGTATTTTATATTTCAACAAATCCTGGAGAAACTTTTAAACCTCTTATTAAAATTGCATCTGGTGGAGAATTGTCTCGTTTGATGTTAGCCATCAAAGCTGTTTTTTCTAAAACACTTGAAAGAACAAGTATTGTTTTTGATGAAGTAGATACAGGTGTTTCAGGCAGGGTAGCACAAGCTATTGCTGAAAAAATTCATCTCATTTCACAACATGGTCAAGTTCTTGCCATTTCTCATTTACCACAAGTGATTGCTAAGGCAGATCATCAATTTTTCATTGAAAAGATGAGTGATGCCACATCAACCGTGTCAACAGTGAGATTATTAGACACTGAAGAACGAATTGAAGAAATTGCCAAAATGTTAGCTGGTAGTGACGTGACCGCTACAGCACGAGCTCAGGCTAAAGAATTACTAGAAAAAAACAACCTCTAAGATTTCTTAGAGGTTGTTTTAATGGAAATGACATTAAACATAATAATAAATAGAAACCCACATTAAGTAAGCAGCTACTAGGATAAAACAATGCCAAACCACATGATTAAAGGGAAATTTTATAGCATAAACAAGGGCTCCTACTGTATAAGTAACACCTCCAAAAAAGAGAAGTAAGATACCATTAAAAGGCAGGCTATCCCAGAGAGGTTTTGCTGCAAAAACAATCAGCCATCCCATAATAATATATAATAAAGTAGACAGTTTTGAAATATTTTTTTGAGGTTTTAAGAAAATAATCTTCATCGTAACGCCACTAATAGCACAGATCCAAACGAGACTAAGTAGAGTCCAGCCAATCCATCCTTTTAGAGTTATTAAACAGTATGGTGTATAAGTACCAGCAATTAACAAAAAAATGGCAGAGTGGTCAAACACTTTAAAAAGTCTTTTGTATTTACTAAAAGATAAGACATGGTAAAGTGTTGAAGAAAGAAATAAAGCGATAAGTGATGCGCCATAAATACTATAGGAAATCATTTCTAATTGAGATTGGTGAGTTGATGCTTTATCTAGTAACAATTTTAAGCCAATAATTGCTAGAATAACACCAATGGAGTGAGTGATGGTATTTAAGACTTCATTAATAATGTTATAACGTTTAGATGTCATAAAATCCCCCAATTTAATATTTATTTGTTATAATGATAACATAAACAACAAAAAAAGCACAAAGAAGAGGTTAAAATGGCAAATATTAAAATAGTGACAGATTCTTCTATCACAATAGAGTCTGAACTTCTTGAAAAATACAACATTACTGTAGTTCCTTTGTCTGTAATGGTTGATGGAACACTTTATTCTGATAATGATCTTAAAGAAGGTCAATTTTTGAGCATGATGAAAAACAGTACTCATCTTCCTAAGACTAGTCAACCCCCAGTAGGCTTATTTGCAGAGACTTATGAGAATATTTTTAAAGAAGGCTACGATACTATCATTTCAATCCACATCACACATTCCTTATCTGGAACCGTTGAAGCAGCTCGTCAGGGGGCAGCTCTTGCTGGTGGAGATATTATTGTTTTGGATTCGTCTTTTACTGATCAGGCAATGAAATACCAAGTGGTTGAAGCAGCCAAATTCATTCAAGAAGGCAAAAGTCGTGAAGATATTTTGGCTAGAATAGAAGAAGTCAAAAATAAAACAGAATTGTTTATTGGTTTGTCAACACTTGAAAACCTTATCAAAGGTGGTCGTGTGAGCAGAGTTGCAGGCATAATTAGCTCCTTGTTTAATATTAAAATTGTTATGGCATTGCAAAACCATGAACTACACCCAGTGATTAAAGGAAGAGGGACTAAGACCTTCTTTAAATGGTTAACAGAGTTAAGCCAGAAATTGGAAAATAAAGCTGTTGCTGAAATTACAATCTCTTATGCTGGTACCAATGAATTTGCTAATCAATTAAAAGAGCAATTACAAAAACTAGTTGAAACTGATATTGTTGTTTTAGAAACTGGATCAATCATTCAAACCCATACAGGAGAAGGCGCTTTTGCCATTATGATTCGTTATGAGTAAAAAATCAATCTTAAAAGATAGTCTCTTTTTTATCAGTTTACTAGTCTTATTTTCAATTGTGTTTTACTTTCTTGTTCCTCAATCAAATGCTCAACTCACTAAAAATGATTTTTTAGAAAATGAGACAGCACAACTTCATTATGTGGCTTTAGGGGATTCTTTAACACAAGGAACAGGTGATACTACCAATCAAGGAGGCTTTGTTTCTTTGCTATCTGATCACTTGGAATCAGATAATAAGTATCAGGTCACTTCTAGTAATTTTGGTGTTGCTGGAAACACTAGTCAACAAATATTAAAAAGAATGACCAAAGACGAAACTATATTACCAACTATTAAAGAAGCAGATTTTATGACACTTACAGTTGGTGGAAATGATGTGATGGCTGTGATCAAAAAGAATTTAAGTCAGCTTGAAATTTCTTCTTTTGATCAGCCTCAAAAAGACTATCAAAAACGCTTACGTCAAATCATTGACCTAGCAAGAAAAGAAAATGACGATTTGCCCATTTATATTCTTGGTATTTATAATCCTTTTTATCTTAATTTCCCTGAAATTGTTGAGATGCAGGAAATTATTGACAAATGGAATGAAGCAACGGCGACTGTCGCTTCAGAATACGAAAATATTTACTTTGTTCCAATTAACGACCAACTTTATAAAGGATATAATGGAAAAGAAGGAATTGTTGAAACAAATGATTCATCAACATCTGTGATTAATAATGCCCTATTTGAGGAGGATCATTTTCATCCCAATAATATAGGCTATCAAATAATAGCTAATGCAATGATGGAGAAAATTAATGAAACAAGAGACAAATGGTAATGTAAAAAATTATTGGAAGTATGGCTTGTTAATCTTACTTGCTTTAAATCTAAGTTTTTTAGGTGTTATCGCTTCAAGAGTATTACAAGAAAGAGAGCCAGAAAAAAGAGTAGTCTCTAATCAAACAAGCGATGATTTTAAAATAGGCCAAATTTCAACGACAAAAGATCAATTAAATCAAACTTTAGCAACCTATTTAAAAGATTATCAAACATCAGATTTAACCTACAACATTTATATTAGTTCCAAATCCATTTTATTTGAAGGAACCTATAAAATTTTGGGTTATGATGTGCCGCTCTATGTTTATTTTGAACCCTATAAATTATCTAGTGGTGCTATTCAACTAAAAATAACATCTATATCTGCTGGAACGCTTCCTTTACCAGAAAAAGATGTTTTAAAGTATATTAATAATACCTATGATATCCCAGAGTTCGTTGAGATTCTACCAGATGAAGCAACTATTAATGTCAATATTCAATCGATGACCATTGATAATAAGATTTATTTAAAAGCGACAAACTTGGATTTAATTAATGATACTATTAGTTTTGATATTTATAAAAAAACAATAAAATAACATTAAATACTTGACCAAATAGTAATTTTTAGGTATGATAATACTTGTTAGAGCATAAAGCTCATAAATTTATTGGAGGAATTGTTAAATGGCTAACAAGCAAGATTTGATTGCAAAAGTGGCAGAAGCTACTAAATTGACTAAAAAGGACTCTGCAGTAGCAGTAGATGCTGTTTTCGGAGCAGTTTCAGAATACCTTTCAAAAGGTGAAAAAGTTCAATTAATTGGTTTTGGTAACTTTGAAGTTCGTGAACGTGCAGCTCGTAAAGGTCGCAACCCACAAACTGGTAAAGAAATCCAAATCGCAGCTTCAAAAGTACCTGCTTTCAAAGCTGGTAAAGCTCTTAAAGACGCTGTTAAATAATAGAACATTAAAAAACCAGTCATATCAAGTGTTTTCACTTGAGTGACTGGCTTTTTTTATGGAGAAGGGGCAAAAAAGGGTGCAAAGTCTATTGAAATAGTAAAAGAGCTAGGATTATGTTATTAAGGGTTTTCTTAATATTAAAATGAAAGAACTAACTGTACTATGGAGGGGAAATGATTGACTATAAAACGTTTAGCTCAGAACGAATTAATGAGGTATATCAGATTTATCGTGAAAATCAATGGTCAGAGTATTTAAGCGACAAAAATAAACTTTCTCGTGCTTTTTACCAATCATTAGGATTTTCTAAAGATCTTAATGGTTACCCCATTAACCATTATTTTAGAAGTCAACCGACTGATTAAACTAGATTTTAGAACCGTTTCTCATTAATAGTATAAAAAAGGCATATCCATTGGATATGCCTTTTTTATCATTATCTTGCTTATTGTGCAGCGTTTGCGTCTTTAAGACCATATTTTTTGTTGAAACGGTCCACACGTCCGTCTGCTTGTGTAAATTTTTGACGTCCTGTATAGAATGGGTGTGAGTCTGATGAAATTTCCACACGAATAAGTGGGTAAGTTTCACCTTCAAATTCAACAGTTTCTTTAGTTGGTTTTGTTGAACCACTAAGGAATTGGTAACCAGTTGACGTATCAAGAAATACTACTGGACGGTAATCTGGATGGATATCTTTTTTCATTATGTCATTTTCCTTTCTGCCATAACCCTTTTTGAGTCATAGTTTAATAACTCTATTAGTTTATCAAAATTTTAATGATTTGACAACCTTTTTCTTTATTTTTTACTGGTTTATTTAGTGTTTTTATCTTGCTTGACAGCTTCTCTTAATTCTTGGTAAATTGCATCATTTTCTTCATCAGAGTATGAGTTGGCACCACTAGCAAGAGGATGACCACCACCATCATGATTTTTAGCAATGCCATTAATAACAACGGTCTTGCTTCTTAAACGAACGCGGTAATGACCGTCTGGTTGTTCAACAAAGATTGCCCAAGTCACAATTGAGTCAATTTTACCAGGTGCAGAGACAATGGCTGCTGTTTCAGCATCACTTACTTGGAATTTATCCATGATGTCTTTGGTGAGAAAAACACGCGCGACACCATTTTCATCAATTTCTAAATGATCATAGACAAAGCCTTGTAGTTTAGCAATTTTATAAGGGAAGGAATCCATTTGTCTAGAAATTTCAGAAAAATCAAAATCAAACTGACGTAGTTGGCTAGCAATTTCTAACGTTTTACCACTAGTTGCTGGATAAAGAAAACGCCCAGTATCTCCCACAATACCAGCATAAAGAAGACGTGCGACATCTGAAGTTAATTCTAATTGCATTTGATAAGCAAAATCAGCAACAATTTCACTAGCACTTGATGCATTGGTATCAACAAAATAAAGATCTCCATAAGGATCATCATTTGGATGGTGGTCCATTTTAATTAAATAATTGCCATTGTTATAACGTTTGTCATCAATACGAGGCGTATTTGCTGTATCTGTGACAATAACCAAAGCCTCTTTAAAATCACTATCTAATACAGTATCCATTTTGGCTAACCATTCTAGTGTTGGCTCATTAAAACCAGTAGCCAGAATTTTTTTTTCGGGGAAATTATGCTGAATTAAAAGTTTTAATCCCACCTGACTACCAATAGCATCGGGATCAGGTTTCATATGACGATGAATAATAATCGTCTGGTGTTCTTTAATTTTTTCTAAAATGGTTTTATAGGTTGTCATAAACTATCCTTTACTGTTTTTTGTTAATATCATGTCAATGTGAGGGATGTCATCTTCAAGGTATACCTCAGAAATGGTTTCAAAGCCAAATTCTTGATAAAATTCCTTCAAGTAAGCTTGTGCTTGCGCAAAAAGTGGCACTTTGTAGTGTTGTTGCCAAAAATCTATCGCTTTTAGAACTAATTTCTTGCCCAATCCTTTTTGACGAAACAAAAGAGGCACTAATACACGTCCCAATTTCACCTGATTTTCTTGAGGAATAAGTCGACAATAAGCCATTAATTCTTTATCTTTAAGAGAAAAGACGTGAATGGCAGTTAAATCATCCTCATCAATTTCTTGATAGGCACAATGTTGTTCAACCACAAAGACTCGTACTCGTTCTTTTAAAATGATGAATAATTCTTCGGAGGTTAATTGGTCAAAACGTTTAAAACACCACATAAATGACTCCTCTCAAATAGTATTCAAAATATATCACAGAAAAACTGGAAAATCAAGAGAAATATGTTATGATATAAAGCAACATCACAAGTGAAAGAAGCACGATATGACTGATAATAAATGGCACGATTTAAAGAAAACAGAACTCCATTGTCACTTAGATGGCTCCTTGTCTTTAGAGGTGATAAGACAATTGGCTATGATGGCAAATATTGTCATACCATCTGAAGATAAAGCCTTAAAACAATTAGTAACAGTAGCAGAAGACTCTGATAATCTTATGGATTATTTAAAGACATTTGATTTTATTAGACCATTATTACAAACAAAAGAGGCACTTTCGCTTGCGGCGTACGATGTCGTTAAACAAGCTGCAAAAGAAAATGTTATCTACATTGAAGTGCGATTTGCACCAGAATTGTCTATGGATGAAAATCTTTCCGCTCTTGATACTGTTGAAGCTGTTCTTGATGGTTTAAACAATGCGATGAAAGAGTTTGACATTATAGCACGTTTATTGGTTTGTGGCTTGAAACAAAGTCAAAAAGAAGTCACACAAGGCATTTTTAAAGAGGTTGTTAGACTCTCTTCAAGAGGCTTGGTCGGTTTTGATTTTGCTGGTAATGAGGCAGACTTTCCAACATCAGAGTTAAAAGATATCATTAAAACTACGCAAGATTTGGGACTTCCTTTAACCTTTCATGCAGGTGAATGTCATTGCCCAAATAATGTTAGTGATGGGTTAAATCTTGGTATCAAACGCTTTGGTCATGTGACGGCTTTGTATAGAAAAAAAGACTTAGTAGCAGATTTTGTAAAATCTGATGCTACCGCAGAAATGTGTCTGACTAGTAATTTACAAACAAAGGCTGCAAAAAATATTGCAGAATTTCCATATCAATTGTTTTATGAAGCAGGTCTTAAACTAACGATAAATACCGATAATCGAACGGTCTCTAATACCAATTTAACAAAAGAGTATGCCTTGTACCATCAGTATTTTAATACAAGTATTTCTGACTTTTATCACTTCAATCAAAATGCGATTTTAGCTAGTTTTACAACTACTGAAGAAAAAGATGCTCTCTTAAAACGTTTAGAAGAGAGCTATCATCCCTATCTCTTATAATCTAATTGTTTTCAATTGATTATTTATGATATAATAAGACCATTATAATGAGGAGGAAACTATGGCTTTTGCACAAATTGTTTATGCTAGTATGACAGGTAACACAGAAGAGATTGCCGATATCGTTGCTAAAAAATTAGAAGAGCTAGGACATACCGTTGATGTTAATGAGTGTACAACTGTTGATGCTAGTGATTTTGAAGATGGCGATATTGTCATTGTTGCTACCTATACTTATGGTGAAGGTGAGTTGCCTGATGAAATACTTGATTTTTATGATGATTTAAAAGAATTAGATCTTTCTGAAAAAATTTATGGTGTTGTTGGCTCAGGGGATACTTTTTATGATAATTTTTGCCAGTCAGTTGATGACTTTGAGGAGGCTTTTGCAATGACTGGAGCAACTAAAGGAGCTGACAGTGTCAAAGTTGATTTGGCTGCTGAAGAAGAAGATATTGAGCGTTTAGAAGCTTTTGCAGAAGAAATTTCTAATAAACTTACTGACTAAAAAATTACCTAAAATCAATTATTTTAAAAAATCTATTGTCTTTTGATATTTAGTAAAGTTTTAGAAAGGCATTTATCAGCTTAATAACACTTTCTTAATGCTTATGTTATAAAATGAAATAAAGACTAGAGGCTAGATACTTTTGTTCTAGCCTCTTTAGTATGATTTATTAGTAGACTAATGGTGTTCTTACTTGGCTTGTCAAGTTTCTTGTAATCCTTTATAATGAAAGAAACCTTAGAATTGGAGTTAATATGACATTAGAAAAAAGTCGTCAAGCTATTGACCTTATTGATAAAACACTTATCAGTCTTTTAGAAGAGAGAATGACACTAGTTAGTCAAGTTGTTGCCTATAAAAAGTCTCACAATATGCCAGTTTTAGATCAACAAAGAGAAGAAGACGTTTTAAAAAAAGTTACTCAAGAGATTAAAAATGATTTATATCAAGAAGCAATCGTAGCTACTTTTAAAGATATCATGTTTCACTCAAAAAAATTTCAAGAAGAGAGACTAAGAGATGACTACTAACAGCAAGAACATTCTAATATTTGCCAAAAAACAACTCTTGTTCATTATTATGGGTGTCGTGATTGGTTTAATAACAGGTGCCTTTGATATGGTTTTTGGTCGTATTCTCCTTTTAATTGGAGACATACGATCAGACTATCCTATGTTTTTAATTCCGTTTCTAGGCTTTTCTGGTCTTCTTATTATATTTTTATACCAGTATTATGGTGGCAAAGCAAATGGTGGTATGGGTTTAGTTTTTCGGGTTGGTCATGGTCAAGATAAGACAATTCCTAAGAGATTAATTCCCTTAATTATCTTGACGACTTGGGTGACTCATTTATTTGGTGGTAGTGCTGGTCGTGAAGGTGTTGCTGTTCAAATTGGTGCCACTATTTCAAATTTTTTCACTAAAACATTTGAAGAAGATAATCGTCGTCTATTTTTAATGACGGGTATGGCAGCTGGATTTGCTGGTCTTTTTCAAACGCCTCTTGCGGCAACCTTATTTGCTATTGAAGTATTATTTATTGGTCGTATCAGATTGTTTGCTTTAGTCCCTGTTTTAGTGGCTTCTTACACTGCAAGTCAAACCTCACATTTTCTAGGATTAGAGCATTTTGAAGTGCCAGTTGATATTTCTTTAACGATTACCCCAATTTTATTTATGAAATTAGCTCTATTAGGTTTATTATTTGGTTTGACGGGTAATTTTTTTGCTTTAGGATTAAAGCAATTAAAAAAATGGTTAGCTGATAAGTTACCAAATGCTTATCTTCGTATATTTCTTATCGGATCTATCTTAGCACTTACTTTTCTTTTGTTAGATATGGGACGTTATTCAGGACTTGGAACAAATCTGATTTCAGCGAGTTTTTCTGGCGGTAGCATTTTAAGCTATGATTGGCTATTAAAATTAGTGCTTACTTTACTAACATTAGCCGTTGGTTTTCAAGGCGGTGAAGTAACGCCACTATTTGCTATCGGTTCAAGTTTGGGTGTCGTTTTGGCTCCAATTTTTGGACTTCCCATTTCTTTGGTTGCGGCTCTTGGCTATGCTAGTGTGTTTGGTAGTGCTACAAGTACCTTCTTAGCACCTATTTTAATTGGAGCGGAAGTTTTTGGTATGGAAAATCTCCCTTATTTCTTTATTGTTATGGTCTTTACTATGAGTTTTGGTAAAAGAAATAGTATCTATGGGGAACAAAAATATTAAGTTCTAAACTAAAATTTATCTTTACATTATTAAGATAATTTGATAAAATAGACTGCGTGTGTAATGGACACACAATAAACGGCTAATCCGCTAAGACAATGGCTCTTAAGATTAGTAAGATAAGGAGAAAATAAAATGAATCCATTAATTCAAAGTTTGACTGAAGGTCAACTTCGTACTGATATCCCTGCGTTTCGCCCTGGTGACACTGTTCGTGTTCATGCGAAAGTTGTTGAAGGAACTCGTGAACGTATCCAGATCTTTGAGGGTGTTGTTATCTCTCGTAAAGGTCAAGGTATCTCAGAAATGTATACTGTTCGTAAATTATCAAGCGGTATCGGTGTAGAACGTACTTTCCCACTTCACACACCTCGTGTTGATAAAATTGAAGTTGTTCGTTACGGTAAAGTTCGTCGTGCGAAACTTTACTACTTACGTGCTTTGCAAGGTAAAGCAGCTCGTATTAAAGAAATTCGTCGTTAAGATGATTTCAAAAATCTGCTCATTTGAGCAGATTTTTTTATCAGTTCCCTTAGTTAAATGGATATAACAACTTCCTCCTAAGAAGTCGTTGTAGGTTCGATTCCTACAGGGGACATCACATATCAACCCTTAAGATTATTATAAGAGGGTTGTTTTTTATTTGCGAGTAAATAAAAGTCCTTATTTTTAACAGGAAAAAAACAAGCAATATTTAAAAATCATGATATAATAAAATGACAAAAAATTTGAGGGGTCGTCATGGAAAAATTTAAAAAAATCATTGATAATAGAATTGATTATTTGTTAATTTTGCCAGTTTTTATTTTATTAATTATTGGTTTATTAGCTGTTTATATAGCCATCAACCATGACTATCCTCAAAACCTCTCAACTGTTTTGATACAACAAGTTTTATGGATTTTACTTGGATTTGTTCTGAGTTTTATCGTTATGTTATTTAGCACTGAATTTTTGTGGAAAATGACCCCTTTTCTCTATGTGTTTGGTATTATCTTGATGATGTTGCCTCTGTTTTTTTATAGTCCTCAATTAGTGGCTCTAACAGGAGCCAAAAACTGGATTACAATAGGAAATACAACCTTATTTCAACCTTCAGAATTCATGAAAATTTCCTATATTTTGATGTTGTCACAGGCAACTGTTAAATTACAGCAAGATGTTGTTAACCGCTATTTTAAGGATGATTTGAAGTTGCTTTTAGTTTATGGTTTATTAACGCTTCCTGTTTTATTTTTACTGGCTTTACAAAAAGATTTAGGGACCGCCTTAGTGTTTATGGCTATCTTGTCGGGGCTTATTTTATTATCAGGTATTTCTTGGCAGTTAATTGTTTTTGTGACAACCTTGATTATTACTGGAACAGTTGGATTTTTGGCTGTATTTCTTTCTCCAACAGGCAAATCTTTCTTTTATCAGTTAGGAATGGATACCTATCAGATTAACCGTATTTCAGCTTGGTTAAATCCTTTTGATTTTGCCGATTCTATCGCTTACCAACAAACCCAAGGAATGATTTCTATAGGAAGTGGTGGCTTTACTGGTAAAGGTCTTAATGTGGTTGATTTAGCGGTTCCTGTTAGAGAAAGTGATATGATTTTTACAGTAATTGCTGAAAATTTTGGTTTTATCGGCTCAAGCATTCTCTTAGGACTCTATTTATTTTTAATCTATCGTATGATTCGAGTGACTTTTGAGACCAATAACCTCTTTTACACATACATTTCAACAGGATTTATTATGATGATTTTGTTCCATATTTTTGAAAATATTGGGGCTGCCATTGGTGTTCTTCCTCTAACAGGTATTCCGCTACCTTTTATATCCCAAGGAGGAAGCTCTTTAATTTCCAATTTATTGGGGGTTGGTCTAATTTTATCAATGTCTTACCAAAATCAAAAAAACAAAGAGACTTTCATTGAAAAACAAGAATTGACCGATGAAGAAAAGTTCTAGAAATAGGGCTTTTTTCTCTATTCAAAATAGTGTAAAAAACATAAAAATATGTTATAATATATAGCGTATATAATGAGATTATTGTGCACTTCATTTCATTGAATGAAGGTTAATAATAACAATGCATTTATAGGAAGTCCGATTGTCAAAAATGCTAAAAGCTTTCTGTTAAATGAACAGACAATCAGATTTAAAAAATAACGATAAGGTTAGGGAGAATGGTAAAAGATAAGAAAAAGAAAAAGGATTTAGCAAATGAGTACGATGCCAGTCAAATTCAAGTTTTAGAAGGCTTGGAAGCTGTTCGTATGCGTCCAGGAATGTACATAGGTTCGACATCAAAAGAAGGACTACATCACTTAGTTTGGGAAATTGTCGATAATTCCATTGATGAGGCCTTGGCTGGATTTGCTAATCATATCAAGGTATATATTGAACCAGATAACTCTATCACTGTATCTGATGATGGTCGAGGAATTCCTGTAGGGATTCAAGAAAAAACAGGTCGTCCAGCAGTTGAAACGGTCTTTACAGTCCTTCATGCTGGGGGTAAATTTGGTGGTGGCGGCTATAAGGTTTCAGGTGGTCTTCATGGTGTAGGTTCCTCAGTTGTTAATGCCTTATCTAGCCAGCTAGATGTTAAAGTATATAAAAATGGTAACATTTACTATCAAGAATACCAAAGAGGTCAGGTTGTTGATGATTTAAAAATCATAGGAGAGACAGATTTGTCAGGCACAACTGTTCACTTCACACCTGATGGTGAAATTTTTACAGAAACCTTGGAGTTTGATTTTAATAAACTAGCAAAACGTATCCAAGAATTAGCTTTTTTAAACCGTGGATTAAGAATATCAATCGCAGATAAACGAGAACATAACCCTCAAGAGTTAGAATTTCATTATGAAGGAGGGATTGCTAGCTATGTAGAGTTTATCAATACTGATAAACAAGTTATTTTTGATAACCCAATCTACACAGATGGTGAAATGGAAGGCATTGCTGTTGAAGTAGCCATGCAATACACTACTGGTTATCATGAAAACGTCATGAGTTTTGCCAATAATATTCATACTCATGAAGGTGGAACACACGAGCAAGGGTTTAGAACAGCTTTAACACGTGTTATCAATGATTATGCTAAGAAAAATAAAATCTTAAAAGATAATGATGATAATCTTACAGGTGATGATGTTCGTGAAGGATTGACAGCTGTTATTTCTATCAAACATCCTAATCCTCAGTTTGAAGGACAAACTAAAACTAAATTAGGTAATAGTGAAGTTGTTAAAATCACGAATCGTTTATTTAGTGAAGCTTTCAACCGCTTCTTGTTAGAAAATCCTCAAACAGCCAAAAAAATTGTTGAAAAAGGGATTTTAGCAAGTAAAGCCCGTATAGCAGCCAAACGCGCTAGAGAAGTCACACGTAAAAAATCCGGTCTTGAAATTTCAAATTTGCCAGGGAAATTAGCTGACTGTTCTTCAAATGATGCAGCTCAAAATGAGTTGTTCATTGTTGAGGGTGACTCTGCTGGTGGTTCAGCTAAATCTGGTCGAAATCGCGAGTTTCAAGCCATCCTACCTATCAGAGGTAAAATTCTCAATGTAGAAAAAGCAACCATGGATAAGATTTTATCCAATGAAGAAATCAGAACCATCTTTACAGCCATGGGAACAGGATTTGGTAATGATTTTGATGTTGAAAAGGCACGTTATCATAAATTAGTGATTATGACTGATGCTGATGTTGATGGTGCACACATTAGAACTTTATTACTAACCTTGATTTACCGCTTTATGCGTCCTGTATTAGAAGCTGGATTTGTTTACATCGCTCAACCACCAATTTATGGTATCAAGGTTGGTAGTGAGATTAAACAATATATTCAACCTGGTCCAAATCAAGAAGAAGAACTAAAAGTAGCTATGCAAAAGTACAGTGAAGGTCGCTCTAAGCCATCTGTTCAACGTTATAAAGGATTAGGAGAAATGGATGATCACCAACTTTGGGAAACGACTATGGATCCAGAGAGACGTTTAATGGCACAGGTTTCCATTGAAGATGCTGCTGAAGCTGATCGTGTTTTTGAAATGCTCATGGGTGATAAAGTTGAGCCAAGACGAGAATTTATTGAAGAAAATGCTGTTTATAGTACTTTAGATATATAAGCTTTTGAAAACCACATAGAAGTATGGTATAATCGTAATGTTATAGACCATATTAGTAAAAAATGACAAGTTAAGGAGATTAAGATGACCAGTGGAATCGTCTTATTAATAGTAGGAATTGTTTTATTAGTTATCATTGCTTATCTTATAGGTGCAATTATAAGAAGACGTAATGATGCCTTGATTATAAAACTAGAAGAAAGAAAGCAAGAGCTTTTTGATTTGCCTGTCAATGATGAAATTGAAGAAGTTAAGAATCTTCATTTGATTGGCCAAAGTCAGACCGCTTTTCGTGAATGGAATCAAAAATGGGTTGATTTATCACTCAATTCTTTTAGTGATATTGAAAACCACATTTTTGAGGCTGAAAATCTAAATGCTACCTTTAATTTCTTTAAAGCCAAAAATGAAATTAACAGCATTGAAAGCCAATTAAATTTAGTTGAAGAAGATATTAAAGGTATTAGAGAAGCACTTGAAGTTCTTAAGGAACAAGAAGGGAAAAATAGTTCACGAGTAACACATGCTCTTGATATGTATGAAACCCTTCAAAATGACATTGCTGAAAATGCCGATAATTACGGTCCCACTATGACTGAAATTGGTAAACAGTTAAAAAATATTCAAGGTGAGTTTTCACAATTTGTGACTTTGAATTCCTCTGGTGATCCAATTGAAGCGGCTAATATTTTGGAACGTGCTGAAGAACATACCATTGCTCTTGGTCAAATTACTGAAAAAATTCCTGCCATTGTGACAAAACTAGAAGATGATTTTCCAGATCAGCTTGATGATTTAGAAACAGGATATGGTCGTCTTTTGGAAGAAGATTATCAATTTACTGAAGATGATATTGAAGTGCGTTTCCAAGAAATCAGAGAAGCGATTGCTAAAACAATTGAAGATTTATCATCGTTAGATTTAGATAAAGCAGAAAGTAGTAATCAAGATATCCAAGAAAATATTGATTCTTTATATGCTTTGTTTGAAAAAGAAATTGCCGCTTTCAAAAAGGTTAATAAAGAAAAAGTTGTTATTCCAAAATTCATTAATCATAATAAAGAAAACAATCAAAAATTAATTGATGAATACCAACGTTTATCTCATCGTTATCTTTTAGATGAAAAAAATATCGAAAAATTAGAAACGTTTAAAGAGCAATTATTAACATTAGAATCTGAAACAACTACTGTCATTGAAGCTATTGAAGAAAGAAAAGAACCTTTCTCAATTTTAAAAGATTCTCTTGCTAAAACACATGATCATTTGTCAGAAATTGAGCAAGAACAATTTGCTATTTTAGAGACATTTAAAGATATTGAAACACTTGAAGAGACATCACGTCAAACGCTTGATAATTACATCAACAAACTTCATATTATTAAACGCTATATGGAGAAGAAAAATTTACCTGGCATTCCACAATATTTCTTAAGTACTTTCTTTACAACTAGTTCTCAGCTAGAAGCTTTAAGAGATGAGCTTAGTCGTGGAAGAGTGGATATTAATGTCGTCTTAAAACTGACTGATGCTGCAACAGGAGCTCTAACAACACTTGAAGAGACAACTTATCAAGTTATCGAAAATGCTACCTTGACAGAGCAACTACTACAATATTCAAATCGTTATCGTAGTTTTGAAGCATCTGTACAAGAAAGTTTTGAGAGAGCTTTAGAATTGTTTGAAGTTCATTTTGATTATCAAGCTTCGTTTGAAGAGATTTCTTATGCACTTGAAACAGTTGAGCCTGGTGTTACTGAACGTTTTGTAACCTCTTATGAAAAAACAAGAGAGAAAGTTGGCTTTTAAAATAGTCATCGCTAGAAGCACTTAACCTTAATTTCCTTGTTAAATAGGAATTTCTAAGGCAAGGTGCTTTTTTAACAAATAAAACAAGAAAATGGAGAAAAGATGGCAGAGATAAATGGCTTATTGGTGATGGATGTTGATTCAACCCTCATTCAAGAAGAAGTGATTGATCAACTAGGAGAAGCTATTGGTAAAGGTGAAGAAATAGCAAGTATTACAGATCAAGCAATGAGAGGAGAGTTGGATTTTAGACAGTCCTTGGAAAAACGTGTTTCTCTTTTAAAAGGATTGTCAGATAGTATTTTTGAAGAGGTGTTAGCTAATCTACACTTTACGATTGGGGCTGAAAAATTAGTTTCAGAACTCCATAGACGTGGTTACAAGGTGGGACTCGTTTCAGGTGGTTTTCACGAAATTGTTGATAAACTAGCTGAAAAATTAAGGATTGACTATGTTAAGGCTAATCGTTTAGAAGTAAAAGATGGTATTTTAACCGGTCGTGTGACTGGTGATATTGTCACTAAAGAGGTTAAAAAAGAAAAATTAGAAGAATGGGCAAGTAAAAATCAGCTAGACATGTCAAAAACGGTCGCAGTAGGTGATGGTGCTAATGATCTCTTAATGTTAAAAAGAGCGGGTCTTGGAATTGCTTTTTGTGCCAAACCTATTGTGAGAGAACAAGCTGATTATCAGATTACTGAGCCAGACCTTTATCAAGTGATTTCACTGATTGATAATTATCTATAAATACTAAAGAGGATAGGATTAGACACCTAGCCTCTTAGTTTTTTGTTTTCATTTTATTTAAGGAATTTTATTAACTCATCTAACATACTTTAATAATTATATGATAATATATTACTGATATTTTTCCATATTTTAAATAAGTCATTTCTTTTTGGATAAAATTATCCTCTTCTTGTTGCTATTTTATCAATTTTTTTTTAAACTAGAAGGTACTAATAACTAAAAAGGAGTCACTCTTGATTATCTTAATTTATATCCTTATTGTTTTATTTGCCACATCCGTCGGTGCGACAACTGGACTTGGTGGTGGTATTATTATTAAGCCATTATTTGACTTAGTTGGTTTTCACAGTGTAGATGAAATTGGTTTTTTCTCATCAGTTGCTGTTTTTTCGATGTGTGTGATTTCTCTTTATAAACAACTTCGAAGAAAGACAGAATTTAATAAAAATATTGTTTATTCACTATCTTTTGGATCAGTAATTGGCGGTTTTTTAGGTGAATATGCTTTCCAATTTATTTTTAATATTTGGAATAACCAACAAGTGAAAGCAGTGCAAGGAAGTATCTTATTACTGACTCTCCTAATAATATTATACTATACTCTCTCTAAAGGAAGAATCAAGAATCTTCAGGTCAAAAATACTTTAGCTAGTATGTCAATTGGTCTTTTTCTTGGGATGATTTCTGTCTTTTTGGGAATTGGTGGTGGACCGTTAAACGTTTCTGTTCTCATGTTTTTCTTTTCATTTACCATTAAAGAAGCCTCTTTTTACTCCTTGGCGACAATCTTTTTCTCACAATTATCAAAATTAGGAATTTCTGTTCTTGGTGGTAGTTTTATCGCCTACGATTTAAAAATAATTCCTTTTTTAATCATCACAGCAATAATTGGTGGACTAATTGGGACAAGACTTAATCAGTCCTTATCTATTAAAAGAATTGAGCAACTCTATTCCTTACTAATTATTTTTCTTATTTTATTATCAACCTACAACGTTGTTGTTAATTTATTATAGTGAAAGAAATCCTCCCTTGACAGTTGATGTCAGGAGAGGTTTTTATTTTTTAAAGAGTCGCTTAAAGAATGATTTTTTTTGAGGAGTTTTTTCTTCTTTTGTTTCAGAAAGAAGTTGAGGAAAGACATCATAAATATCCGTTTTTTCAACGTATTCAGGAGATTGCGTATGAATAACAATCCCAAATGGAGACTTTGATGTTTTTTCATCAATAATAGTAGCAGTAATGCTTTTTTCTTGAGCTATTTTTAAATAGTGCATTTGAAGATTGAGAGCTATTTGTGGAGAGATTTTAACAAATAAATTGTCATTATATTCCTCACTAAGGTGTTCAAGTGCTTCTGAAAAGAATGATTTCACTTGTTCTGTATCAGTATTTTCAATGAGAATCGTAAGAACAACTCGTTCAGAAAATGTCCCAAGATAGTAGCGCTGTTCATCAGGATTTAAACGTTTTTCGCCAAGAGCACCCTTTAAAACCTTTTCGTGCAAATCTGTCATAAGTCACCTCTTTTTATTCCTATCACTATTATACACTAATTTTTTAGAAAAGTAGAAGAGATGCCTTTCATATATTTTGTAATAATGAGAATTATCAGTATCTTTAAATCCTTATTTAACAAGAACTTGTTTTGTTTTTGAAAGGTAAAATCTTGCTTATGCTGTGAGATTGTGGTATTATTAACATGTAAAAAATTAAACTCATAAGGAGAGTATTATATGTCAATTATTACAGATGTTTACGCTCGCGAAGTCTTAGACTCACGCGGGAACCCAACACTTGAAGTAGAAGTTTATACTGAATCAGGTGCTTTTGGACGTGGAATGGTTCCTTCAGGTGCTTCAACTGGTGAGCACGAAGCAGTTGAACTTCGTGATGGTGACAAGTCTCGTTACCTTGGTCTTGGAACTCAAAAAGCTGTTGACAACGTAAACAACGTTATCGCTGAAGCTCTTATCGGTTATGATGTTCGTGATCAACAAGCTATTGACCGTGCGATGATTGCTCTTGACGGTACTCCAAATAAAGGTAAATTGGGAGCTAACGCTATTTTAGGTGTTTCTATTGCCGTGGCGCGTGCAGCAGCTGATTACCTAGAAATTCCTCTTTACAACTATCTTGGTGGATTTAACGCTAAAGTTCTTCCAACACCAATGATGAACATCATTAATGGTGGTTCACATTCTGATGCACCAATTGCTTTCCAAGAATTTATGATTGTTCCTGTTGGAGCACCTACTTTCAAAGAAGGTCTTCGTTGGGGTGCAGAAGTTTTCCATGCTCTTAAGAAAATTCTTAAAGAACGTGGTCTTGTAACTGCTGTTGGTGACGAAGGTGGATTTGCACCTAAGTTTGAAGGAACTGAAGATGGTGTTGAAACAATCCTTAAAGCGATTGAAGCAGCTGGATATGAAGCTGGTGAAAATGGTATTATGATTGGTTTTGACGTAGCATCATCTGAATTCTACGATAAAGAACGTAAAGTATACGACTACACTAAATTTGAAGGTGAAGGTGCAGCTGTTCGTACTGCAGCTGAACAAGTTGATTACCTTGAAGAATTAGTTAATAAATACCCAATCATTACTATCGAAGATGGTATGGATGAAAATGACTGGGATGGTTGGAAAGCTCTTACTTCTCGTCTTGGTGGACGTGTACAATTGGTCGGAGATGACTTCTTTGTTACAAACACTGACTACCTAGCGCGTGGTATTGCTGAAAATGCTGCTAACTCAATCCTTATCAAAGTTAACCAAATTGGTACATTGACTGAAACTTTTGAAGCTATTGAAATGGCTAAAGAAGCAGGATATACTGCAGTTGTTTCACACCGTTCTGGTGAAACTGAAGACTCAACAATTGCTGACATTGCTGTGGCAACAAATGCTGGTCAAATTAAAACTGGTTCATTATCACGTACAGACCGTATTGCTAAATATAACCAATTACTTCGTATCGAAGATCAACTTGGTGAAGTGGCTGAATACCGTGGTTTGAAATCATTCTATAACTTGAAAAAATAAACCTTGATTTAATAAGGTTTTAAGCCCCCTAGTTTAACTAGAGGGCTTTATTTATGTAAAAAGGGACAGAAAAAGGGCAATTTTTTATATTATGGAATTGTTGTTGCTAGTAAATCTTCGTTTTTGTTTGAAATGGCAACAACTCTATCAAAATCATCTTCAGTTTCATACACAAAAGCAACATGAATCAAATCATTTGGTAATTTTTTAGCAATATCAGAGAGCTGTCTTCTGATAGTCATAATTTTTTCTTTTTGATCAACTGTTGCAGTACCATTTTCTATTGCTGCTATTGCTTCATTGATTGGTACTGCTAATTCGTCATCTAAGGAGACCTCAATAACATTTTTTATTTCAGGGAATTCTCTATAAGCAGCATTGTCTTCAACAGAAATATCAATTTCATCAGATAAATTAGGATTAAATGTTTGACGTAACTGGCTGATAATGTCAGTATAATCACTTTGATTGGTATTGCCAATTGAGAAAGTAGATTCAGAGGTTTGATTTACTGTTTTCTGGTCATTATTATTTGTTATTTCCTTATTAGCTGATTGACAAGCTGTTAAGGTGATAAAAGTGGTCAATAATAAAATTGATAATAGTATTTTTTTCATTAAAAACACTCCTTTCTTTTTGAAGATTAAAAAATGAATTACTACGACTAATAGAAAAGCATTTAATTATTTTTCTGTCTTTATTATATCATTGTTTTCAAGAAATTAGCTATTTAGTAGTTATTAGAAGCTTTAAAGCTTTTAAAATTGTTTTTGAAAGGGTTTTCATGTTATAATATAAGAAAAGAATTGTGAGGAAAGATGATGGAAAAAACCTTATTTATCATTAAACCAGATGGTGTGAAAAGAGGATTAGTGGGAGAAGTCATTAAAAGAATTGAGCGTCGTGGGTTTATTATTGAAAAATTAGACATGCGTATGGCAACACAAGAATTATTAGAACAACACTACGAAGCGCTTATTAAAAAACCGTTTTTCCCAGAACTAAAAGACTATATGACAAGTGGTCCGATTGTTATTGGTGTGATTTCAGGCAACCGTGTTGTCTCATCATGGCGAACCATGATGGGTGTTACAAATCCTAAAGATGCTCTACCTGGTACTATTAGAGGAGATTTTGCTCAGGCTCCAGGAGAAGAAGGTGGTATTTTTAATATTGTGCATGGTTCAGATTCAACTGAAGCAGCTAAAAGAGAAATTGCTATTTGGTTTGATCAAACTAAGAAATAATCAAAAAACATTAGACTTGTTCTAATGTTTTTTTAAATTTTTTTAGTTCAAGTTTCTTTTAAAAGGAAAAGGTTAGAGTCACCATAATTTTTGAAACTTTGGTATAATGAATAAAAAGGTTTGGGAGAAATAATGGTAAAATTAGCGACGATTTGCTATATTGATAATGGTAAGGCATTACTATTACTTCATAGAAATAAAAAAGAAAATGATATTCATGAGGGCAAGTGGATTAGTGTTGGTGGTAAAATAGAACTTGGTGAAAGTCCTGAAGAATGTGCTAAACGTGAAATTTTTGAAGAAACAGGTTTGACTGCAACAAAAATGGACTTTAAAGGCATCGTTACTTTCCCTAGTTTTACGCCTGAAAATGACTGGTATACCTATGTTTTTAAGGTGACAGGATTTGAAGGAGAACTGATAAAAGATTCCCCTGAAGGAACACTAGAATGGGTGCCTTATAATGAAGTTTTAAAGAAACCAACCTGGGAAGGTGATTATGAAATGTTAAAGTGGATCTTGGAGGATTATCCTTTCTTTTCAGCTAAATTTTCCTATGTTAATGAAAAATTGGTGGATAAAGAGGTCCTATTTTATGATTAATAATGATTTTAGACACGAACGAAATCAAACAGTTTTTAGTGTCAGAGGCTCAGCCATTATTATTGAAAACAATCAGTTGTTGACTTATTATAATGAAGAAAAAGAGGCTTATTACCTACCAGGTGGTGCTATTGAAATTGGTGAATCTACAAAAGAAGCAGTGAAACGTGAAGTGATGGAAGAATTAGGTGTTGCTTGTCAAGTCTCTGACTTACGATTTGTTGTTGAAAATGAGTTTTCTTTATCAAAGAAAAATTTTCATAATATTGAATTTCATTACGCTGTTACCTTATTAGAATCTTCGCCTAATTATATTTTTGAAGATGGGAATTTGCCTGTTAGATGGTTAGCGTTAAATGACTTGGCTAGCTACAATCTCAATCCTGGATTTTTAAAAGAAGCTTTATTACAGCCCCAAACGACCTTACAACACATTGTCAATTTAAGGAATAATTAATAAGATAATTTTTATAATAACATATTAAAGAGGATACCATGAATAATTTTAGAGACAAAAAATTTAGTTTCACCTGGTTTTTTAAATGGTTTGTAGATAATAAGGCTAATGTCGTTTTATTATCAATGCTATTGGTTTTTCTAAATATTTTTGTATTGACAAAGATTAGTTTTATTTTTACACCAATTATCACTATTATATCGATTATTATGTTGCCGATAGTGATTTCAGGCTTACTTTACTATCTTTTAGACCCTATTGTTTCTTTTTTTGAGAAAAAAGGACTCAATAAAATAGCTTCCATTACTATCGTTTTTGTGATGGTGTTTGGACTTTTAATTTTAGGAATAGCAAGTATTATTCCTACAATACAAACACAAATAACCTCTTTTATCAATGACTTACCAGACTATATCACAAAATTAGAGAGTCAGCTCACAGAGTTATTAAAAGATGATCGCCTTGAAGCCATGCGTCCTCAATTATCTGAAATGATTGATAATTTTAGTCAAACAGCTATTGATTTTGTTCAAAGTTTTTCTAGTCAGGCTGTTGATTGGGCAAGTAAATTTGCTTCTGCTTTGACTAAAATAATGTTAGCTGTGTTAATCTCACCCTTCATCTTATTTTACCTATTAAGAGATAGCAACCAAATAAAAGGTTCGATTGTTTCTTATTTACCAACTAAAATTAGAAGACCAATGGCACGTATTTTAACTGACGTTAACAAACAGTTATCAGGTTATGTTCAAGGACAAGTAACAGTTGCTATTGTTGTTGGTTTAATGTTTTCTATCATGTTTAACATTATCCAACTACCTTATGCGTTTACCCTAGGGATTATGGCTGGATTTTTAAATATGATACCTTACTTGGGTAGTTTTTTAGCCATGGTTCCAGTTGTTATTTTAGCCATTGTTGATGGTCCAGTGATGCTAGTTAAGGTTATCATTGTTTTTACCATCGAACAAACTATTGAAGGACGTTTTGTGACGCCACTTGTTTTAGGGAGCAAATTAAACATCCATCCTATCACTATATTATTTATTTTATTAACAACGGGATCAATGTTTGGTCTTTGGGGTGTCTTACTTGGTATACCTGTTTATGCCTCATTAAAAGTCGTGGTGAAAGAATTGTTTGAATGGTATAAGTCTGTTAGTGGGCTATATGAAGAAGATAAAAGAGAGAAGATTGATGACTAATAGTGAAAAAATGCTAGAGGCAATTGAAAATAAAAATTTAGAAGGTGCAGACTATTATTTTAATCAGGCCCTCTTACATGATAGTGATGACATGTTGCTTTCTTTGGCAGAATACTTAGAAAGCATTGGTTTTTACCCACAAGCAAAAGCAATCTATTTAAAGCTAAAAGCTTATTACCCAGAAGTAAATATTAATCTGGCGCAAATTGTGGCAGAAGAAGGTGATATTGAAACAGCTTTTTTATACCTTGATGAGATTTCAAAAACAAGCGAGCATTATCTTTCTGCCCTATTAGTTATGGCTGATTTATATGATTTAGAAGGTTTGACAGATGTTGCGCGTGAAAAATTAGTTGAAGCTAGTCAGTTAAGTCAAGAACCACTTATTGTTTTTGGCTTGGCTGAAATTGAGTTGTCTCTGGAGCATTACCAAGAAGCTATTAATGAATATGCCAAATTAAACCATCAGGAAATTTTAGCATTAACAGGTATCTCCACCTATCAACGAATTGGTAAATCCTATGCTAGTCTAGGAAAATATGAAGTAGCTATTGAATTTCTAGAAAAATCTCTGGAATTTGATTATAGCGAAGATACTATTTTTGAATTAGCCACAATATTGTATCAACAGCAAGAGTATCAAAAAGCTAATATCTATTTTAAACAATTAGATAATCTTTCCAGTGAGTTTGCTGGTTATGAGTATGTTTATGCCTTATCACTCCACGAAGAAGATCAAATTCAAGAAGCTCTTAAGGTTGCTCAACAAGGATTATCTAAAAATGAATTTGATAGTCAATTATTATTGTTAGCTTCACAATTATCTTATGAGAATCATGATATTAAAGCAGCAGAAGCTTATTTATTATCTGCTCAACAAATTGTAGAAGACAAAGAGGAAGTCTTTTTACGCTTGACAACTCTTTACCTGGAAGAAAAACGCTATGAAGACGTCATTGCTTTGAGTAAAGAGTCTATTGATAATGTTTTAACCAGATGGAATATCGCTAAAGCTTATCATGCACTTGAAGATGAAGAAAAGACAATTGCGTCTTATGAAGAATTAGTCAATGATTTAAAAACTAATCCAGAATTTCTCAAAGATTATTTTTACGTTTTAAGAGAATATGGTGACAATGAAAAGATGAGACGAATTGGAGAGAATTATCTCAAACTGGTGCCAGATAACTTGGAAATTGTTCATCTATTAGAAGAATGGGATTAAAAAAACACTTGCCTGTGCAAGTGTTTTTTATGACTGTCTCATTCTATTAATTTTTTCTTCATCAGGGGTTACCCTTAAGGTTTTTTGCCCAGTATAGGTGACAAAACCTGGTTTTGATCCGGTCGGTTTATTTAATTTTTTTGCTTCAATCATGTCTACTTGAACAAGATTAGAGAGTCGTGCTTTAGAAAAATAGGCGGCAAGTTCAGCAGCATCAGTTTTGACCTTATCACTAGGATCTGGGTTATTACGAATAACCACATGACTACCTGGAATATCTTTGGCATGGAACCAGAGATCATTTTTCTGAGCAATTTTAAAAGAAAGGTCGTCATTTTGGAGGTTATTTTTACCAACCAAGATAAGTGTTTTTCCATCACTCGCTAAGTACTGTTCAGGTTTTTGTTTTTTATGATGTTTATCACGTCTTTTTTGTTTGATAAATCCTGTTTCAATCAATTCTTCTCTGATATCAGCAATTTCAGAAAGAGTTGCCTGATTAAGAGCCGTTTCAACGGTTTCTAAATAAGCAATTGTTTCTCTGGTTTCTTTGAGCAAATGACTGAGATGTTTCACAGCTTCTTTTAATTTTTGGTATTTCTTAAAATAGCGTTGAGCATTTTGATTAGGAGTTAAAGCTTTATCTAATGAAATAGTTATCTTTTCTCCTGTGTAATAATTATCAAGAGTAACCTGGTTTTGATTATTTGGAACACTCCTTAAAAAGGTTGTCAATAATTCTCCTTTTTGACGGAATTCTTCTGCATTTTCAGTATCTTTTAATTCTTGCTCTTGTTTTTTTAATTTTTTCTTATTTTTTTGTATTTCCGTATTAACACGGTGGATTAAATCATTGGCTTGTTGATTGATCCTATCTTTTTGTACCTTATCTTTATAATAGACGTCTAACATTTCCGATAAACTCGAAAAAGTTTCTTTTGAGTCTGAAAATAAAATGGCTGAGAAGGATTTTTCTGTAAGACTAGGTGTTGTAAGCTGATTAAAAAAGTGACGAAAGGCTTGAAATTTTTCATTGGTTAGTCTTTGACTAAGTTCTATTGCAGTATCGCGTCCCAATCCTTGAAATAGCAGTTGTAGGTTTTTTGGGTTAAGTTCATTAGTCTGCAAAGACTCAAATAATTTTTCATCAGAAATCTCAAAAGGATTGATGCTATTAGTTTTTGGTGGCAAAACATAAGAACTGCCTGGTAAAATAGTGCGATAGCTATTTTGTGAAAAACCAACGTGTTTGACTGATTCAATAATTTTGCCTTCATTTTTATCAATCAAGATGATATTTGAGTGTTTTCCCATTATCTCAATCATCAAAGTTACTTTGATATGATCACCAATCTCATTTTTATTGGAAAAGGTCATTTCAACAATACGATCATTTTCCAGTTGTTTGATATCTTCAATGACAGCACCTTGAAGGTATTTTCTCATAATCATTGTAAAAGTGTTTGGTGTTTGTGGATTAGAAAAAGTGACTTGAGTGATATGAAGTCTTCCAAATACGGGATGAGCAGATAGGAGTAATCGATAATTTTGACGATTTTGACGAATAGATAAAACCAACTCATTTTCAAAAGGTTGATTAATCTTTTGCACACGACCAAATAAAATTTCTTCTTTTAATTCTTTAACCATATGGTGTAAAAAAAAGCCATCAAAAGACATAACATTCCAACTTTCAGTTTTATGTTGTTATTATACCACAGTTCATTCATAAATCGTATCAATGCTTTTGATAAAGTCGTTCTAGTGTCCTTTCATTGAAAAAATAAGGGAAAAGTTGTATACTAAGAAAGTATGCAACACTGTTGCAATCGCTGTAATTCGACTTGTTTAAAAGCAAGGACCGTTAGTATTAAAAAAATAATTAAGGAGAAAAGAGTGACAAATATAAAAATCATTGCCCTGGGCGGTGTAAGAGAAAATGGTAAAAACTTCTATATCGTAGAAGTTGGTAAAGCCATTTATATTTTAGATGCAGGATTAAAATATCCTGAAAACGAACAATTAGGTGTGGATGTGGTTATCCCTAATCTAGACTATGTTTTTGAAAACAAAAAAAGAGTTAAAGGCATCTTTTTAACCCATGGACACGCTGATGCTATTGGAGCGCTTCCTTATCTTTTAGAAGAAGTGAAAGCACCTGTCTTTGGTTCAGAATTGACAATTGCTCTAGCAAAATTGGTGGTTAAAGCAAATGATGCCACTAAGAAATTTAATAATTTTCATATTGTTGATAGTGATACAGAAATTGAATTTGGTAAAAACACCATTTCCTTTTTTAAAACAACACACTCTATTCCAGAGAGTTTAGGAATTGTGATTGGTACATCAGAAGGTAATATTGTCTATACTGGAGACTTTAAATTTGACCAAGCAGCTAGTCATCTTTATCAAACTGATTTTGCTCGATTAGCAGAAATTGGTAGTGAAGGTGTTTTGGCTCTTCTTTCAGATTCTGCCAATGCAGAAAGTAATTTCCAAATTGCTAGTGAAGCAGAAGTTGGCGATGAAATCAATAACGTCATTGCTGATTGGGAAGGTCGTATTATTGTTGCGGCTGTTGCAAGTAACTTGGCAAGGATTCAGCAAGTTTTTGACGCTGCTGAAAAACATGGCCGTCGTGTTGTGTTAACTGGTTTTGATGCTGAAAATATCGTTAGAACAGCTCTAGATTTGAAAAAATTATCTCTATCTGATAAAAAATTGTTAATCAAGCCTAAAGAGATGGATAGATTTGATGACAGTGAGTTAATTATTCTTGAAACTGGACGTATGGGTGAACCTATCAATGGTCTTAGAAAAATGTCGTCTGGTCGTCACCGTTATGTACAGATTAAAGATGGTGATCTTATCTATATTATTACTACACCAAGCATTGCTAGTGAAGCTATTGTTGCGCGTGTTGAAAATATGATTTACAAGGCTGGTGGAGTGGTTCAATCCATTACTAAAAATTTACGTGTCTCAGGTCATGCTAATGGGAGAGACTTGCAGTTGATGATTAATCTCATGAAACCTAAATACCTTTTCCCAATTCAAGGAGAATACCGTGAATTAGCAGCTCATGCAGGCTTAGCACAAGAGATTGGTATGTTCCCTGAAAATATTTATATCATGAAACGTGGAGATGTCATGGTTCTACAAAAGGATCGCTTCTTAAAAGAGGGAACAGTTCCTGCCAATGATGTTTTATTAGATGGTAATGCAATCGGTGATGTTGGTAATATTGTTTTAAGAGACCGCAAGGTTTTATCAGAAGATGGTATTTTCATTGTTGTTATTACTGTGAATAAACGTGAGAAAAAAATTGTGTCTAAAGCTAAAGTTAACACACGTGGCTTTGTTTATGTTAAAAAGAGCAGAGATATTTTGATTGATAGTGCTGATTTGGTTAACGAAACAGTAGAAAAATATTTAGCCAAAGATAGTTTTGAGTGGAGTGAATTGAAGTCTTCCATTCGTGATGCTGTTAGTAAGTTCCTCTTTGAACAAACAAAACGTCGTCCAGCAGTTTTACCTGTTGTTATGGAAGTACGTTCGTAAAATTCAGTTCTAAAACGAATAGTTAAATCTAAGATTAAAATCAAATGTTTAAAAATAAAAAAGACAAGCACTAAGTTAGTGTTTGTCTTTCATTTCAGATTCAAAAATTTATATGGTGACTATTATTTTTTTGCTAATAAATCACGAATTTCAATAAGTAGTTCTTCTTGAGTAGGTCCAGCAGGCTCTTCTTCAACAACTTCATCAGTTTTACCTATAGCCATTGCACGTTCAGCAGCTTTAACAATAAAGAAGAGAACTGTACCAACAATCAAGAAACTCACAACGGCATTGATAAAGTTACCAATAGCAATAGAGCCAATTTTGATACTAGAGAAATCAGGTTGACCAACAATCATACCAATGATTGGTGTAATCACATCTTCAACTAAAGAAGTAATGACAGCACCAAAGGCACCTCCTATAATCACAGCGACTGCTAGATCAAGGACATTTCCTTTAAACAGAAAGTTTTTAAGATCTTTAATCATATGTTTTGTGCTCCTTTCACATTTGATTCTTGAGAATTATAACGTAATTCTTTTGTAAAAGCAAGTAAAGCGGTTTTTAAAATTTACAATTATAAGTGACTATGCTATAATGAAATATAAAAATAAAATGGGATTTTTGTGTAGAGGTGATGATTTGGCAATTGATAAAACAATGATTTCAGACATCAAAAATAGCATTAATATCGTTGATATTATTGGCGAGGTTGTCGATCTCACAAAATCTGGTCGTAATTACCTCGGTCTTTGTCCTTTTCATCAAGAAAAGACCCCGTCATTTAATGTTATTGAAGATAAACAGTTTTACCACTGTTTTGGTTGTGGTAAGTCAGGTGATGTATTTAAATTTCTTGAAGAATATCATCAAATTACATTTTTAGAGAGTGTCAAAATTTTAGGAGAAAGATCTGGTTTTTCAATTAGTAGTCAATCTCTTGGTGAACAAGTGAAAAAAAAGCATCCTCATCAAATCATTTTTGAGCTAAATAAAGATGCTGCCAAATTTTATCATGCTGTATTAATGACAACAACTGTCGGTCAAAAGGCAAAAGAATACCTCTATGAACGAGGTTTAACGGATGAGTTAATCACTTATTTTAATATTGGATTAGCACCAGACGAGACTAATTATCTTTTTCAAAGCATCTCTTCTAAGTATGAAGAAAAAGATCTGACGGCATCGGGATTATTTAATATTAGTGATAGCAATCAATTATATGATGCTTTTAGAAATCGTATTATGTTTCCTCTAACAGATGATTCGGGTAATACTATTGGTTTTTCTGGTCGTATTTGGACAAAAGAGGAAATTAGTCAACATCAAGCAAAATATAAAAACACAAGATCGACACCATTTTTTAATAAATCCTACGAATTATATCATTTGGATAAGGCAAAAGCAGTTATCAAAAAAACAGATGAAGTGTATATTATGGAAGGATTTATGGATGTCATAGCAGCTTATCGTTCAGGGATAAAAAATGCTGTCGCATCAATGGGAACAGCACTTACGACTGATCATGTTAGACATTTGAAAAAATTTGCTAAAAGGGTTATCTTAACTTATGACGGTGATTCTGCTGGACAAGAGGCTATTACTAAGGCGCTTGATATATTGAGTGATTTGACAGTTGAGATTGTTAAAATGCCACAGCAGATGGATCCTGATGAATTCGTTAAAAAGTATTCTGAACAAGAATTGGTGTCTCTTTTAGAGCAATCACGAATCAGCAGTATTGAATTTTTAATGCAATTTTACATGCCCAAAAATAGTGACAATCTTCAAGCTGAAATTTCGTATGTTGATCAAATGGCACAATTAATCGCCAAAGAAAAATCCATCACTGCTCAAAACACCTATATCTATAAGTTGGCAGAGAGACTTCCAGATTTTGATTATCTACAAATTGAACAGGTGGTTAATAATTACCGTCTTACTCAACGGTCGTCAAAATCAAATGCTAGAATGAGTCTTTCGTCTCTTAATCATGAGATACAAAAAGTAGGGCATACGACTGGGCTTCTAAAAGCAGAAAATCAATTATTTCATCGTTTAATTCATCATGAACATTTATTAAATGCTTTTAGAAATAGAGATGATTTTAAATTTGAAACAACAGAACTTCAGTTTTTATATGGTATTTTAAAAGAAAAAGGAGAAATTACTACTTTAGATTTGGATCAACTAACTGATAGTCAAAGACAGGCCTATTATCAAGTTTTAGAAGAAAATCTACCTGATGAGATAGCCGAAAATGAAATTGAAGAAATTGAAGAACGGCGTAATTTCTTTTTAAGAGAACAAGACTTAAAAAAACAAAGTCAATTTATCCGTGAATCAAGCAATCAAGGTGATATTGACAGTGCTATATCAGCACTTGAAGCTTTGATTGAGCAAAAGCGTCATATGGAATAAAGGAGAATTATGGTAAGTAAAAAAGAAATGTCAACGTATAATGTGCAAGTCGCAGATTTTATTCGTAATCATAAAAAAGCGGGAACAGCAGTTGATGATGAAATTACAGAAAAACTGGTTATTCCTTTTACACTAGATGCCGATCAAATTGAAAATTTATTAGAACGTCTGACAGACGGTGGAATTTCCATTACTGATAAAGAAGGTAATCCATCAAATACCTATGCTGTTGAAGAAATTAAACCAGAAGAATTAACCGATGAAGAACTTCTTGGTAGTAATTCTGCAAAGGTCAATGATCCTGTACGCATGTACCTAAAAGAAATTGGTGTTGTGCCTCTTTTAACCACAGAAGAAGAAAAAGAATTAGCTGTTTTAGTTGATCAAGGAGATGCTTTAGCCAAGCAACGTCTAGCTGAAGCTAATCTACGTTTAGTGGTGTCAATCGCAAAGCGCTATGTAGGTCGAGGCATGCAGTTTCTTGATTTGATTCAAGAAGGTAATATGGGCTTGATGAAAGCAGTTGATAAATTTGATTATTCTAAAGGTTTCAAATTTTCAACTTATGCCACATGGTGGATTAGACAAGCCATTACTCGTGCTATTGCTGACCAAGCTCGTACCATCCGGATTCCTGTTCATATGGTTGAAACAATTAATAAGTTGGTTCGTGAGCAACGTAATCTTTTACAAGAATTGGGGCAAGATCCTACACCTGAACAAATAGGTGAACGTATGGAGATGACACCGGATAAGGTTCGTGAAATCTTGAAAATAGCACAGGAACCTGTGTCATTAGAAACACCAATCGGTGAAGAAGATGATAGCCATCTTGGAGATTTCATTGAAGATGAAGTGATTGAAAATCCTATCGACTACACCACTCGTGTTGTCTTACGTGAACAGCTAAACGAGGTTTTAGATACATTAACTGACCGTGAAGAAAATGTGCTTCGCCTACGTTTTGGGTTGGATGATGGTAAAATGAGAACCTTGGAAGATGTTGGTAAAGTATTTAATGTGACGCGTGAACGTATTCGTCAAATTGAAGCAAAAGCTTTAAGAAAACTGCGTCATCCAAGTCGTAGCAAACAATTGCGTGATTTTATTGAAGATTAGGAGAAGTATTTATGTCAGAAAAAAACTATTCTCTTGAAGAAGTCGAAATCATCAAAGGAAAAATTTTAAAGGCACTTGAACAAGTGATTGATCCTGAACTAGGCATTGATATTGTTAATCTTGGCCTTGTTTATGAGATTAGATTTGATGATGACGGTGCAACTGAAATTGATATGACCTTGACAACTATGGGTTGTCCCCTAGCAGATTTACTAACAGATCAAATTCACGATGTGATGAAAGGTGTTCCAGAAGTCACCAATGTGGATGTTAAACTCGTTTGGTATCCTGCTTGGTCTGTTGACAAAATGAGTCGTTATGCAAGAATTGCACTAGGTGTGAGATAAAGAAAATCTCTATGATGATCATGAACTGCACCCCAAAAGTTGGACAAAAAAGGCTCTTTGTCAACTGTAGTGGGTGACTAGTCATCAAGATCGGGAGAGAATCACATTGATTCTCTCCCTTTTAATGTTCAAAGCGATGAGAATTTTTGTTTTAAAGTTGTTAAAGTTTCTAAACCCAAAGGCT
>NZ_JAOTIN010000013.1 GCF_025660655.1 Streptococcus sp. CSL10205-OR2 | reverse complement strand
TTGCGATAGATATTCAATTTTGAATGATTGATCATTCATAGTTAAGTGACGATAGCCTAGGAGAGACACCTGTACCCATGCCGAACACAGCAGTTAAGTCCTAGAACGCCTGAAGTAGTTGGGGGTTTCCCCCTGTGAGATAGGGTAGTTGCTTAGCTAGTATCCGGCATAGCTCAGTTGGTAGTAGCGCATGACTGTTAATCATGATGTCGTAGGTTCGAGTCCTACTGCCGGAGTATCTCAACTAGCGTAGGCTAGTTTTTTTATTGCTCTTTAAATTTTTTACATGACATATATGTCATGTTCTTTTCTTTTATTTCTAGTTATAATGAGATAACAATAAAGAAATGGGGTTATGTTATGAGATTTGAAGAGGTATATAAGCTAGTTCGTCCTATTGTTTTGAAATTACGAAGAAAGTATCATTTACATATTTGGGACAATGATGATTGGGAACAAGAAGGTATGATTAGTCTTTACGAATTATTAAAAAAACACCCTGAACTTTCATTAGATAAATTAAAATTATTTCGTTTTTTTAAAACTAAATTTTCTAATTACATCAATGATGAAATCCGACGACAGGAAAGTCAAAAGAGGCAATTTAATAAGCCTAATTATGAAGAAATTGGTGATATAGAGCATTCTTTATCATCATCTGAAGCATTGGTAGATGATTTTATTGTCTTTAAGGATTCTGTATCACAATTATCTCAATTATTAAGTAGAGAAGAGTTGATTATGTTTGATTCTTTATTGGTTGGTGAGAGATTTAAAGGAAGAGCTGCTTTTATCAGAAAATTAAAGAAAATTGGAAAAGATTTTTTCTGATTACAAAAAAACCGTATATGATTTTATACGGTTTTTTATTGTTGTGTGAAGAAAGTTTGATAAAGAGCTTTTATAGCTTCTTTTTCTTGTTGTGTTTTGATGACAAATAAAACTGATACCTCACTGGAACCTTGAGAAATCATTGATAAGTTGATGTTGTGATTAGATAGTGCTTGTGTTGCTTTTGCAGTGACACCAATATGATTTTTCATATTTTCTCCAACAATCATAATAATAGAAAGATGGTGTTCAACTGTCACAGTATCAACTTCTAATTCCCTAGTTAGTCTTGTGACAATTTCTTGTTCCTTGATGGGTGTTAATTCTCTTTCTCTTAAAACGATGGAGAGGTCATCAATTCCAGTTGGCATGTGTTCCCAAGAAATATTTAAATCTTCTAAAATTTGTAATAATTTTTTACCAAAACCAACTTCTCTATTCATCAAATATTTGGAAATGTTGATACTTACAAAACCTTTATCTCCTGAAATACCGACAACAGTATTTTGATTGTGTTGTCTTTCTAAAACAATTCTTGTTCCAGGGTGACTAGGATTATTCGTATTTTTGATGACAAGCGGTATCTTACCTCTGTATGCTGGAATTAGAGCTTCATCGTGTAAGACACTAAAACCTGCATAGGCTAACTCTCGCATTTCACGGTAAGTCAACTCTAATATTGGCTCAGGATTTTTTATAATTCCGGGATGAGCTGCAAAAATACCATCAACATCTGTGAAATTTTCATAGCTTTCAGCTTTAATACCAGCAGCAATAATAGCACCTGTAATATCAGAGCCACCTCTTGAGAAGGTACATATCTGATTGTCTTTTGTCACTCCAAAAAATCCTGGGATAACTAAGATATCATCTCTTGATGCTAAATTCTCAATTTTGTCATAACTTGAGGGTAAAATTCTTGCATTACTAGGCTCACTTGAAACAATTAAACCAGCTTCTTTAGGATGGACGTAGCTTGCATCTAGACCACTTTGTTTAAAAAATTCAGCGATAATTTTGGCATTAGAGTTTTCTCCTTCTGATAGAAAACTGTCATAGAGATAATCATTATGCTCAATTGGTAGTGTTGCCAATTTTTTAATAGATTGTTTAATGTCTTCAAGAAGTGTTATTGGCAAATTTAACTCATCAATAATATCCTTGTAGCGCTTTATAATCCATTTTTGATTTTCTGTGATGTCTTTATGATTAACATAATTTTTAAAATATTTAATTAAGGCATCAGTGACTTTTGTATCGTTTTTATCTCTTTTTCCGGGAGCAGAAACAATAACAATCTGTCTTTTGAGATCGGATTTAACAATATCTAATACTTTTTTTAGTTGAGAAGCATCAGATAGTGAGCTACCTCCAAATTTTACAACTTTCATTTAGTAACCATTCCTTTAAGTTTATACTAAATTATAACAGAATTGAGCTAAAATGTCATTGGTCTCTTTATTATCTTTTTTAATAAAATTCCTTGATTTTTATCGAGAATTTGTGGTATTATTATTTTATTGTCAAATCATTTGATAATAAAATATTTTAATGGTCAAACCATTATGAAAGTAGAGGTTGTTTTATGTCCTATCAAACAATCATTTTTGAAAGAAAGGATGATATTGCTCAATTAACATTCAATAGGCCAGAAGTTTCCAATGGTTTTAATGTTTTAATGTGTGAAGAAATATTAGATGCTATTGAGACAGTGAAACAAGATAAGTCACTTAAAATTTTGATTATAAAAGGAAATGGTAAAGTATTTTCTGTTGGTGGTGATCTTGATGAAATGCAACGCGCTGTTTCAGAAGATGATATTAGTTCTCTGGTTAGAATTGCTGAATTAGTGCAGGATATTTCATTTGCTATCAAAAAATTACCAAAGCCTGTTATTTTATGTGCTAATGGCCCTGTTGCTGGAGCTGCTTTTAATATTGCTTTAGCCGTTGATTTTTGCATTGCAACGACTAAAACAAAGTTTATTCAAGCATTTGTTAATGTAGGTTTAGCTCCGGATGCTGGTGGTCTTTATTTGTTGGTGAGATCTCTTGGGCTTAATCGTGCGACTCATCTTGTTATGACGGGTGAAGCTGTATCTGCTGAAAAAGCTGAAAATTATGGCTTTGTTTACAAAATGTGTACAGAAGAAGAGTTGGATAAGGTATTGAATCAATTACTGAAACGATTAAAACGTGGCTCATTTAACTCTTATGGTGCAATGAAGTCTTTACTTTGGGAAAGCTACTTTTCAGATTGGGACTCCTATGCAGATTTAGAATTATCTCTTCAAAAATCTCTTGCATTTAGAGAAGATTTTAAAGAAGGTGTTCGAGCATATGGTGAAAGAAGAAGACCAAAATTTACAGGTGAATAGAGTGCTTAATAATTTATCTTGCAAGTTAGTTTGATATCTGATATAATTCGATTATCAAAGTTTATTTGTAGGAGGTGTCGATTGGATTATCATAAAATCAATAAGTATCTTGTTGATATTTTCAATAAGGTGTTGATTATTGAAGAGACTAGTTTAAAGTCTAGTCAGTTTAGTGATGTGTCCTTAAAAGAAATGCACACTATTGAAATTATAGGAAAAAGCAATCGTGTGACGCCTAGTGATATTGCTAGAGAATTGTTGTTAACTCTGGGAACAGTTACGACAAGTCTTAACAAATTGGAAGCTAAAGGCTATATTGAAAGGACACGATCACAGTTAGATAGAAGAGTTGTTTATTTGACTTTAACTAAAAAAGGAAGGCTTTTAGATAGACTTCATCAGAAGTTTCATAAGTCAATGGTGACTCATATTGTTGCTGGTATGGATGCACAAGATGTTGACGTTTTGACTAGAGGCTTAGGAAGTTTACACAAATTTCTTGAGGAGTTGATTTAATGTTTTATTCAAAGATTAGTCAAGTCGCTCATTATGTTCCCAAACAAACCATTTCAAATGATGATTTGTCTCTTATCCTAGACACTAGTGATGAATGGATTTCATCAAGAACTGGCATCAAAAATCGTCATATTAGTCAAGATGAATTGACGAGTGATTTAGCCAATCGTGTGGCTGAACAATTAATTGAAAAATCACAATTAGACCCTTTAGAAATTGATTTTATTGTTGTTGCAACTATCACACCAGATAGTACCATGCCATCAACAGCTGCAAAGGTTCAAGCACATATTGGTGCTAAAAATGCTTTTGTTTTTGATTTAACTGCTGCATGTAGTGGTTTCGTCTTTGGCATAGCAACTGCAGACAAATTGATAAAATCGGGTGTTTACAAAAAAGGCATTGTTATTGGTGCAGAAACCATCTCTAAAATCCTTGATTGGTCAGATAGAACAACAGCTGTTTTATTTGGGGATGGGGCAGGCGGTGTTTTGATTGAACAAACTAATCAGGAACATTTCCTTGTAGAATCACTCCATTCTGATGGCAATAGAAGCCATTCACTTACTTCTGGTAATGTTGGCTTAAATTCGCCGTTTTCAGTGTCAACTGAAAATCAAAGTTACCTTAAAATGGAGGGTCGAATGATTTTTGATTTTGCAGTTAAAGATGTTTCAAAAGATGTGGTTCAATTAATTGAGAAGGCACCAATTGCTATTGATGACATAGATTATCTCTTATTTCATCAAGCTAATCGTCGTATTTTAGATAAGATGGCGAAAAAAATTGGGATTACAAGAGAGAAATTTCTTGAAAACATGATGGAATATGGTAACACTAGTGCTGCTAGTATTCCCATTTTACTATCAGAAACAGTTGATAAGGGCCTCATTTCACTAGATGGTACCAAAACGATTTTATTAGCAGGTTTTGGTGGAGGTTTGACATGGGGAAGTCTTATTGTTAAAATCTAATTAGTTAAATTATATGTTATGACATGTGATTAATAAAAATTTTTAAAAATAAAAGGAGAAATAAAATGGCAGTGTTTGAAAAAATACAAGAAATTATCGTTGAGGAACTTGGGAAAGAAGCTGAAGAAGTAAAATTAGAAACTACTTTTGATGAGCTTGATGCAGATTCATTGGATATTTTCCAAGTTATCTCAGAAATTGAAGATGCCTTTGATATTCAAATTGAAACTGAAGAAGGACTAAATACTGTTGGTGATTTAGTGGCTTATGTTGAAGAAAAAACAAAATAAGTTTATTTGAGAATATTCTAACAAGAATATTCTTTCTTCTTATAATAATATTTTGATAATCAAACTATTATATTATTAAGAATAGAAAGTTAAAATTGATGAAAACGAGAATTACAGAATTATTAGGTATAAAATATCCTATTTTCCAAGGTGGAATGGCTTGGGTTGCAGATGGTGATTTGGCTGGAGCAGTTTCTAAAGCTGGTGGTCTAGGTATCATTGGTGGAGGAAATGCTCCTAAAGAAGTTGTTAAAGCAAACATTGACAAAATTAAATCAATGACGACTAATCCTTTTGGTGTTAATATCATGCTTCTTTCACCTTTTGTCGATGATATTGTTGATCTTGTCATTGAAGAGGGCGTTAAAGTGGTTACTACAGGGGCAGGAAACCCTGGAAAATATATGGAACGTCTTCATAAGGCGGGAATTGTTGTTATTCCTGTTGTTCCTAGTGTGGCTCTTGCTAAACGTATGGAAAAATTAGGTGTTGATGCTATTATCACTGAGGGTATGGAATCTGGTGGTCACATTGGTAAACTAACCACAATGAGTTTAGTGAGACAAGTGACAGATGCTGTTGATATTCCAGTTATTGCAGCAGGTGGGATTGCTGATGGTCGCGGTATGGCTGCAGCCTTTATGCTTGGTGCAGAAGCTGTTCAAGTAGGGACACGTTTTGTGGTAGCAAAAGAATCTAATGCTCATCAAAATTACAAAGATAAAATCTTGAAAGCGAGAGATATTGATACTGTTATTTCAGCTCAACATTTTGGGCATGCCGTTCGTGGGATTAAAAATAAGTTAACCAGAAAATTTGAACAGGCTGAAAAAGATGCCTTTAAAGAAGAAAATCCAGATTTAACTATTTTTGACAAAATGGGAGCTGGCGCTTTAAAATTTGCTGTGATCGATGGTGATGTTGACAATGGTTCTGTTATGGCTGGTCAAATTTCAGGCTTAATTCGTAAAGAAGAAACGTGTCAGGAAATCTTGGAAGATATATATTTTGGTGCTTTAAAAACCATTAAAAGAGAAGCAAAGCGTATTGAAAATTTAGTAGAGGAATAATATGGGAAAAACCGCATTTTTATTCGCAGGACAGGGTGCTCAAAAACTAGGAATGGGAAGAGATTTTTACGATCATTTTTCAATTGTTCGTGATACTTTTGAAACAGCTAGTAGGGTATTAGGTTATGATCTTAGAGAGCTAATTGATGAAGACAATGACAAGCTAAACCAAACGCAATACACTCAGCCAGCTATTTTAGTCACTTCTCTTGCTATTTATAGGGTATTACAAGAAAGAAATATACTGCCAGACATTGTTCTTGGTCTATCTCTTGGAGAATATTCTGCTTTGGTGGCAAGCGGGAGTTTGTCTTTTGAAGATGCTGTTCAGTTGGTTGCTAAAAGAGGTGATTTTATGGCAAATGCAGCGCCTAAAGGAACAGGGAAAATGGTTGCTGTTATGAATACAGATCCCGCAGTGATTGAAGCCATTTGTCAAAAAGCCAGCAAAAAAGGTATTGTTACTCCTGCTAATTATAATACTCCTAATCAGATTGTTATAGGTGGCGAAGTTGACGCCGTTAATGAAGCAGTAGAGCTTTTAAAAGAAGCAGGGACAAAACGTCTTATTCCACTAAATGTTTCAGGTCCATTTCACACGTCCTTATTGGAAAAAGCTAGTCAACAGTTAGCTGAGACCTTAGAAAATATTTCATTTTCTGAGTTTAAAATGCCTTTGATTAGTAACACAACGGCAAAAGTGATGCCTCAAGAAGAGATTAAATCTTTATTAGCTCGTCAAGTCAAAGAGCCTGTTAGATTTTATGAATCTATTGATACGCTGAAGTCATTAGGTGTCACAGAGTTTGTTGAAATTGGTCCAGGAAAAGTTTTGAGTGGGTTTGTTAAGAAAATTGATAAAACAGCTAATATCTACACTGTTGATGATTTAACTGGTTTAGAAACACTTATTAATTAAAATAAGAAAGGATAAACGATGGAATTAACAAATAAAACAATTTTTATTACAGGTTCAAGTAGAGGTATAGGATTGGCGATAGCTCATCAATTTGCTAGTCTAGGTGCTAATGTCATTTTAAATGGTCGTAAAGAAATCTCTCAAGAAATTTTACAACAATTTGAAAAATACCCAGGAAAAGCTATTGCCATCTCAGGAGATGTGTCAAGATATGAAGACTGTCAACGTATGGTAGCTGAAGCGACTGAACAATTAGGACCGGTTAATGTCTTGGTTAACAATGCTGGTATTACTAATGATAAGCTCATGCTAAAAATGACTCAGGATGATTTTGAGAAAGTCCTTTCTATTAATCTAACAGGTAGTTTCAACATGACACAATCAGTCTTAAAACCGATGACAAAATTAAGAGAAGGTGCTATCATCAACATATCTAGTGTTGTTGGCTTGACTGGAAATATTGGACAAGCCAATTATGCTGCTTCAAAAGCAGGTGTGATTGGTTTAACGAAATCAGTAGCCCGTGAAGTAGCTACTCGTGGTATAACAGTTAATGCGGTAGCCCCTGGCTTTATTGAATCAGATATGACAGATGCTATTCCTGAAAAAATGAAAGAGACAATTCTCACCCAAATTCCAATGAAGAGAATTGGTAAAACAAAAGAAGTTGCTGAAGTTGTTAGCTTTTTAGCGCAACAAGATTATTTAACCGGACAAGTCATTGCTATTGATGGCGGAATGACCATGTATTAAAAGATAGGGGCTTTAAAATGAAAGAAAATCGCGTTGTAATCACAGGTATGGGAGTGACATCTCCAATTGGTAATACGCCAGAAGAATTTTGGGATAGCTTGGTTGAAGGAAAAATTGGAATTGGTCCAATTACAAGATTTGACACACAAGATTTTACAGTTTATAATGCAGGTGAAATCAAAAACTTTCCATTTGATAAATACTTTGTAAAAAAAGATAAAAACCGTATGGATATGTATTCCATGTATGCTATTTATGCGACTTTAGAGGCTATTAATAATGCTAATCTTTCTTTAGATGATGTTGACAAAGATAGATTAGGTGTCATTGTGTCAAGTGGTATTGGTGGTCTTCAAGAGATGGAAGATCAGATTATTAGACTCCACGAACGTGGTCCAAAACGTGTTCAACCGATGTTTATTCCAAAAACACTCTCTAATATGGGTGCAGGAAATATCGCTTTGAGAATCGGTGCAAGAGGAGTTTGTAAATCCATTACAACGGCATGTGCGTCTGCTAATGATGCTATTGGTGAAGCCTTTAGAGAAATTAAATATGGACATCAAGATATTGTTGTTGCAGGCGGTTCTGAGTGCTCAATCACTAAAATTGGTATTGCAGGATTTGCAAGTTTAACAGCACTTTCAACGACAGAAGATCCAACCCGTTCTAGTATTCCGTTTGATAAAGACAGAAATGGTTTTGTCATGGGTGAGGGTTCTGGGATCTTGATTTTAGAAAGTCTCGAACATGCTCAAAAAAGAGGAGCAACTATTTTAGCCGAAATGGTTGGTTATGGTAATACTTGTGATGCTTACCATATGACGAGTCCAACACCAGACGGTTCTGGTGCAGCTAAGGCAATGACTCTTGCCATCAAAGAAGCAGGAATCACACCTGAACAGGTTGGTTATGTTAATGCGCATGGAACATCAACACCAGCAAATGAAAAAGGTGAAAGCCAAGCGATTGTTTCTGTTCTTGGAAAAGATGTGCCTGTATCAAGTACAAAATCATTTACAGGTCATCTCTTAGGAGCTGCGGGTGGTGTTGAAGCGATTGCTACTATTCAAACCATTCGTCATGGCTTTATCCATAAAACAGCTGGCACAAAAGAATTATCAGAAGATATTGAAGCAAATGTTATTTACGGAGAAGGAAAGGATGCTGATGTTCATTATGCTTTATCAAACACCTTTGGGTTTGGTGGACATAATGCTGTTCTTGCTTTTAAACGTTGGGAGGATTAAACAGTGAACATTTCAGAAATCAAAGAGTTAATGACTCAATTTGATCAATCCAGTTTACGAGAATTTTCTTATAAAACTAATGACAAAGAATTGGTTTTTAGTAAAAATGACAGAAAAGTGGAAGAAAAACCGTCTCATGAATCAGAAAATATGGTAACAACACCTGTTGTTGATCATGGAGATGTCACTTCAGAACTTTCTAAAGTTGAAGAAATCAAACAAGAAAAAGAAGTAGAACTAAAGGATATGGGAGATGTCATTGAAAGCCCTTTGGTTGGTGTAGCCTACCTTTCTCCAAGTCCTACGCAGGAGCCATTTGTTGCAATTGGTGATTCTGTCAAAAAAGGACAAACTCTTCTTATTATTGAAGCAATGAAAGTGATGAATGAAATTTTAGCACCTAGAGATGGTATTATTACTGATATTTTAGTATCAAATGAAGAAGTTGTAGAATTTGGTAAAGGACTGGTGAGCATCAAATGATTGATATTTTAAAAATAAAAGAAGCGCTACCTCACCGTTATCCAATGCTTCTTGTTGATCGTGTGATTTCTCATTCAAAAGATAGCATTGTCGCAATAAAAAATGTGACGATTAACGAGCCTTTTTTCAATGGTCACTTCCCTGACTATCCAGTGATGCCAGGTGTTTTAATTATGGAAGCTCTTGCTCAAACGGCAGGTGTTTTGGAATTATCAAAAGAAGAAAACAAAGGCAAGTTAGTCTTTTATGCTGGTATGGATAAGGTAAAATTTAAGAAACAAGTTGTTCCAGGTGATCAACTTGTTATGACTGTTAATTTTGTCAAAAGAAGAGGGTCAATTGCTGTTGTTGAAGCCAAAGCAGAAGTTGATGGTCAATTGGCAGCAAGTGGTATTTTAACGTTTGCAATGGGAAAATAGATAATAAAAGATGTAGGAGAAGGCAACGAGATGTTTCATAAAATATTAATTGCTAATAGAGGTGAGATTGCTGTACGGATTATTCGTGCCGCTAGAGAGCTTGGCATAACTACTGTTGCAGTCTATTCAGAAGCTGATAAAACAGCACTCCATACCCTACTAGCAGATGAATCTATTTGTATAGGGCCTGCAAAGTCTACCGAATCTTATCTGAATATGAATTCAGTTTTATCTGCAGCAATTGTTACTGGTGCACAAGCTATTCATCCTGGCTTTGGTTTTTTAAGTGAAAATCCTAAATTTGTCACCATGTGTGAAGAGATGAATATTAAATTTATTGGTCCTTCTGCTTTAGTCATGAATAAAATGGGTGATAAAATCAATGCTAGAAAAGAAATGATAAAAGCAGGCGTTCCTGTCATTCCAGGTTCTAAGGGTGAAATTATTTCAGCAGAGGATGCTTTAAAAGAAGCAGATCGTATTGGTTATCCAGTCATGTTAAAAGCATCAGCTGGTGGTGGCGGCAAAGGGATTCGGAAAGTAAGTACAAAAGAAGAGTTAGTACCTGCTTTTGAATCTGCTTCCCAAGAAGCCATAGCTGCTTTTGGTAATGGTGCCATGTACATGGAAAAAGTTGTTTATCCTGCTCATCATATTGAAGTGCAAATTTTAGCAGATCGTTTTGGTAATACGATTCACTTAGGTGAAAGAGAATGTTCTTTACAACGTCATAATCAGAAAGTTTTAGAAGAAAGTCCTTCTATTGCTATCGGAGAAGCTCTTAGACAAAAAATGGGGGATGCAGCTGTTCGAGCTGCTAAATCTGTTGGTTATGAGGGCGCTGGAACGATTGAATTTTTACTAGATTCGCAATCAGGAAACTTTTATTTCATGGAAATGAATACAAGAATCCAGGTGGAACATCCTGTGACAGAATTTGTGACAGGTGTTGATATTGTGAAAGAACAAATAAAAGTAGCAGCAGGACAAGCTTTATCTCACCAACAAGAAGATATTGTGATTAAAGGTCATGCGATTGAATGTCGTATCAATGCAGAAAATCCGGAATTTAATTTTGCACCAAGTCCAGGAAAGATAAATGATATTCATTTACCATCTGGTGGTGTTGGTCTTCGTGTTGATAGTGCTGTTTATAGTGGTTATACTATTCCACCCTATTACGATAGCATGATTGCTAAAATTATTGTGCATGGTGAAAATCGCTTTGATGCTCTTATGAAAATGCAAAGAGCCTTATATGAATTTGAAATTGACGGTATTAAAACCAATAGTGATTTTCAATTTGATTTAATTTCTGACCCCAATGTGATTGCTGGTGATTATGACACCTCATTTTTGATGGAGACATTTTTACCAAACTATAAAAAAGATAAGGAATAGAAATTTTTGTGGCATTATTTGAGAGAAAAGATAAATATATTAGAATAAATCCTAATCGTTCATCAAGAAAAACAAGTAAACGTGAGATGCCAGAAGTACCAGACGATCTTTTTGCCAAATGTCCTTCCTGTAAACATATGATTTATCAAAAGGATTTAGGGCTTGCAAAGATTTGTCCTCGCTGTTCTTATAATTTTCGTATTTCTGCTAAAGAACGTCTTCATTTAATGACTGATGAGGCTAGTTTTGAGGAGATGTTTACGGGCCTTGAAACCAAGGACCCACTTAAGTTTCCACGCTATAAAGAAAAATTAGATCAAGTAAGAACTGCGACTGGTTTAGATGAAGCTGTTTTAACAGGTACAGCAAGGATCAAATCACAAAAGGTGGCTCTTGCTATCATGGACTCACATTTTATTATGGCTAGCATGGGAACAATTGTAGGAGAAAAAATCACAAGACTTTTTGAATACGCTACAAAAGAAAAGCTACCAGTGGTTGTTTTTACAGCCTCAGGCGGTGCAAGAATGCAAGAAGGTATCATGAGTCTTATGCAAATGGCCAAGGTTTCTGGAGCGGTAAAACGTCACTCAAATGCTGGTTTATTTTATCTCACTGTTTTAACTGACCCGACAACCGGTGGTGTAACAGCTAGTTTTGCCATGCAAGGAGATATTATCATTGCTGAACCCCAAGCCTTAGTTGGATTTGCAGGTAGACGAGTGATTGAGTCAACGGTAAGAGAAACTCTTCCAGATGATTTTCAAAAAGCTGAATTTTTATTAGAACATGGTTTTATTGACTCTATTGTTAAACGGACAGAACTTCGTGAGGTGATTGCAAAATTGATCATGTTTCATGGAGGAATAGCATGAGCGATATTAAAAGAATTTTAAAAGAAGCAAGAGATCAAGCAAGGATGACAACTCTAGATTATATCAATGTCATTTTTGAAGATTTTATTGAGTTACACGGGGATCGTCATTTCGCTGATGACAAATCCATTATCGGTGGTATTGCAAGATTAAATGATTCTCCTGTTACTGTAATCGGTATCCAAAAAGGAAAAAATCTACAAGATAATTTAAATCGTAATTTTGGTCAGCCTCATCCAGAAGGCTATCGTAAGGCTTTAAGATTGATGAAACAAGCTGAAAAATTTAAACGACCGATCATCACCTTTATTAATACTGCTGGTGCTTATCCGGGTGTTGGTGCTGAAGAACGAGGACAAGGAGAGGCAATTGCTCGCAATCTTTATGAAATGAGTGATTTAAAAGTTCCTATCATTGCTATTATCATTGGTGAAGGTGGTTCAGGAGGGGCACTTGCTCTTGCAGTAGCTGACCAAGTTTGGATGCTAGAAAATACTTTCTACGCAGTTCTTAGTCCAGAAGGTTTTGCCTCTATTCTTTGGAAGGATGGCACACGCTCGATTGAAGCTGCTGAATTGATGAAAATCAGTGCAGGAGAGCTATTAAAAATGAGTGTTATTGATAAAATTATTCCTGAACATGGTTATTTTTCAAGCGAAATTATTGCCATGATTAAGAAAGCTTTGTCAGAAAGTCTAGATGATTTACGTCAAAAAGATAGTCTAGAACTCATCGAAAACCGTTATCAACGTTTTAGAAAATACTAAAATCCCATTCCAGTGGGATTTTTATTTTTCTTTTTATTGGCGAAAAAAAGATAGAGATATGGTAAAATAAAGGGATAAGGTTAAAAAGGTGGGTAATTATGGGACGATTGATACCAAGTCGGATAAGAAGTGAAGGTGTTTCATTATATGAAAAAGATGCCATTACTATTTTAGAAAGCACAGAAAAAACAATAACCGCAAAGATAGCTGAGGCTACTATTGTTTTTTCTTATGAAGAAACCATGATACATTGTTCTTGTCAATTGTTTGCTCAAAAAAACTATTGTCAGCATCTTGCTGCTATTGAGTATTTTTTGAAAACTGATCCAAAAGGGAAAGCTCTATCAGAACTCATTTATATAGAAGAACCAAAACAACAGATTTCGACTTCATTTGGTAGCTTATTTTTAGATAATTTAACACTTGACGAAGATAATGAGTTGAAATATCGTCTTTTTGCAGAAGGGATGAAGAGCCCGTATTCATCAGATTTTTGGTGGACACTCAAAATTAATCGTCTTCCTGGTGAGAAAAGTTACGTTATCCGAGACATTAAAGCCTTTCTAACAACAATTAGAAAAGAAAGTTTTTTTCAAATTGGCAAAAACTATTATGAACCTTTATCTTTATCCCAGTTTGATGACAAAAGTCAAGAGTTAATCCGTTTTTTATGGCGTCTTATCCCATATAAAGATCGGATAGACTTATCTTATCTTTTACCCAATCAAGGGAGACATTTGAATTTCCCTAGTGGTTTTTTTGAAGAAGGCGTATCTTTATTGACTGAGCTAGATTCGTTTATTTTTGAGATGGGACACCAAAAATATCAGACCCTTGTTTTTAGAGACTTATCTTCACAAGACCAATTATTTCAATTTAAAGTGATTGTTCATCGTCAATCCATCGAATTAATGATTACCGAAAAAAATAGCCAGGCATTTTTTGATAATCACTATATTTTTTACCAAGGTGTTTTTTATCATCTTGATATGAAACAAAGAAAACTTTTTTTAGCCATAAAGAATTTGCCAATCGAAAATGATTTAAGTAAACATGTTCACTTTGACATTTCTGAACAGGCAAAATTAGCGGCTAGCCTTCTAGACTTTCAAGAAATAGGATTGGTAGATGCGCCAAAAAGTTTTGCTATTAAAGATTTTAAGATTGATTTTTATTTTGATCTTTCTGCACAAGAAGAGATTTTGTTAGGCATGACTTTTGATTATGGTCATCTTAAAATCAGTAGTCAAGAAGAGTTAAACAACCTTCCTTTTACAAGTCACTTTAAAAAGGAAGAAAAAGTGATTAAATTATTAAGATCAGAAAATTTTTCAGTTGGTTTTTCTTCTAAAAGACCTCCTTTGGCAAAAAATGAACTCTATCACTTTTTTGAAGAGACTTTAAAGCATTTCAAAGAAATTGGAACAGTTCATTTGTCAGAAAATTTATCACAATTGAAGCAAGTTGAAAATCCAGTTTTAACGATTAATACAGCAGGAAACTTACTAGATATTGCTTTTGATTTTTCAACAATTTCCAAAAGAGATATTAAGCAAGCTTTAGAGGCTTTGATAAACAAAGATGATTACATTATTAGTCAATCTGGGAAACTGATTTTATTTGATGAAGAAACACAAAAAGTTAGTCAAGTTTTAAAACAATTACGTGCAAAAGAAAGTGTTAACGGACATTTTCAGTTAAGTAAAATGGCAGCTTTTCATCTATCTGATCTCTTTGAAAATAACCAGAGAGTTAATTTTTCTAAGGAATTTGAGGCTCTCACTAGGCATCTGAGATTTCCTGAGCAATTTGAAATGACAATGCCAGAGATTAAAGCCAGTCTACGCTCTTATCAAGAAACAGGTATCAAATGGATGAGTATGTTAGATTCTTATGGATTTGGTGGTATATTAGCTGATGATATGGGACTTGGAAAAACAATTCAAACAATTGCTTTCTTAAAAAATAGACTCAAAAATCATTCAAAAGTTCTGATATTGTCGCCTTCAGGTTTAATATATAATTGGAAGGATGAGTTTGAAAAATTTACTCCAGAAATGGATGTTGGTGTTGCCTATGGATTGAAACAATATAGAAATCAAATCATTCAAGAAAATCACCAAATTTTAATCACTAGCTACCACTCTTTTAGACAGGATTTTGAAGAATATCAAAAAAATCATTATGACTATCTTATTTTAGATGAGGCACAAATGATTAAAAATACGCAGACTAAAATTGCTCAAAAATTAAGACATTTTAATGTTAATAATTGTTTCGCTTTATCTGGTACACCAATTGAGAATAAACTATTAGAAATTTGGTCGATTTTCCAGATTGTCCTTCCCGGATTATTACCAAATAAAAAACAATTTTTAAAACTAACACCTGATGAGGTTTCAAGGTATATTAAGCCATTTATCATGCGTCGTAAAAAGGAAGATGTTTTACCAGAGTTGCCTGATTTAATTGAGATGACTTACTCAAATGAATTGGCTGATAGTCAAAAAACGATTTATCTAGCTCAGTTAGAAAGCATGCAAAATCATCTAAAAGGTGCAAATGATCAAGACATCAATCGTCGAAAAATTGAAATTCTATCTGGGATTACTAGATTACGTCAAATATGTGATACACCTCAGCTATTTATGGATTATAATGGTGCTAGTGGAAAGATTGATAGTCTTCGAGAATTACTACTTCAAATTAAAGAAAATGGCCATAGAACCCTAATTTTTTCTCAATTTAGAGGAATGCTTGATATTGTTGAAAAAGAACTGGTGGATCTTGGCTTGACTAGTTATAAAATAACTGGCTCAACACCAGCCTTTGAAAGGCAAGAGATGACAAGGGCTTTTAATAAAGGAAGTAAAGATAGTTTTCTGATTTCCTTGAAAGCAGGAGGCGTTGGTTTGAACTTAACAGGTGCTGATACAGTTATTTTGATTGATTTATGGTGGAATCCCGCTGTAGAAATGCAAGCCATTAGCCGTGCTCATAGGATTGGTCAAAAAGAAAAGGTAGATGTTTATCGTCTTATTACTAAAGGAACGATAGAAGAGAAAATTTTAGAATTACAAGATAGTAAAAAACATTTGGTGACTACAGTGTTGGATGGCAATGAAACACGTTCTAGTATGAGCATTGAAGATATTAAAGAAATATTAGGCGTTGTCGATTAAAACAAATGCTAAGAGAGACGATTAAGTTTTGAAAAAAGAACCATTTTAGTTTATAATGGGAATGTTACGGAAAGGATTGTGCATATGGATAAGAAGAATAGAGTTTTCCCTTTGGTTGCAGATAACGAAGCGATTATAGAAGCACCAAAACTAATGAAGCTATATGATAATGAAGATTTAATTACAAATATCAATGGTCATTATGTCGATAAAAATTTTGATGATATGACAAGTGATTATCGCTTTGTTTCTGAAATTCCTGATATTGATAAAACTGCACCGGAACGTGTAGAGGTTCATAATGCAGGAAAATCTTATGCTGCCATCGCAAGAGAAGAAGCAAGACAAGATATTAAAAAGAAACGTCAAGCTTATCTATCTAAAGAATTGAGTCATTCAACACGATCAATTTTTCCAAAAAAAGTGTTACCTTCTTTCCCAAAACATACCAGTGATCTTCATAGAATTGCAACAAAATTGCAACAAGAAGATTATATACTAGCTGATATAGCTACAAGTCATTCTGAGCCTAAAGAGATGACTGTTAATAAAAAGCAAAAAAACAGCTATGATTTTTTAAAGAAAAGTCAAATTTATAATAAAAAAGAAATGACACAACACAAAGAAAAGAAAATTGCTCAGGAGCTTAATCTGACGCGATTTGAAGATATTAACTAGAGGAGAGAACATGTCTAAGACATATCATTTTATTGGTATTAAAGGATCAGGGATGAGTGCATTAGCGCTAATGCTTCACCAAATGGGGAAAAAAGTTCAAGGAAGTGATGTTGAAAAATATTATTTTACCCAACGCGATTTGGAACAAGCAGAGATTAAAATCTTCCCTTTTGATGAAAAAAATATTACAGGTGATGTCGATATTATTGCCGGCAATGCGTTTCATGAACACAATAATGTTGAAATAGCAAAAGCTATTAAAGAAGGCTATTCTTTTAAACGCTATCATGAATTTCTTGGAGAATTTATGAGTCAGTTCACCAGTTTAGGTGTGGCAGGAGCACATGGAAAAACGTCAACAACAGGATTGTTATCTCATGTGCTTAAAAATATTACCGACACCAGTTATTTAATTGGTGATGGCACTGGTAGAGGGATACAAGACAGTCAGTATTTTGTATTTGAGTCTGATGAATATGAACGTCACTTCATGCCTTATCATCCTGAGTATTCTATTGTCACCAATATTGATTTTGATCATCCAGATTATTTTACGAGTATTGATGATGTCTTTAATGCATTTAATGATTATGCTAAGCAAATCAAAAAAGGACTCTTTCTTTATGGTGAAGATAAATACCTTAGGAAAATCACATCAAATGCTCCCATTTACTATTATGGATTTGAAGAAAATGATGATTTTATCGCCTATGATTTAACACGTGAAACAAATGGTTCTCATTTTAAAGTGCGATATCACGAAAAAGAATTAGGACGTTTTTATCTGCCAGCATTTGGCTTACACAATATTTTAAATGCTACAGCAGTCATTGCAAATTTATATATTGCTGGATTTGAGATAGATCAAGTCAATCAACACCTTCAAACCTTTACAGGTGTTAAAAGACGATTTACAGAAAAAATTATTAACCAAGTTGTGGTTATTGATGATTTCGCCCATCATCCAACGGAAATTCGTGCCACAATTGATGCTGCTAGACAAAAATACCCTACTAAAGAGATTGTAGCTATTTTTCAACCGCATACTTTTACAAGAACCATTGCCTTATTAGATGAGTTTGCTGAGTCACTAAATGAAGCAGATAGTGTTTATCTAGCTCAAATATATGGTTCAGCAAGAGAAACTGATAATGGTAAAGTGAAAGTTGAAGATTTAGCTGATAAAATTGAAAAAGGTGCAAAAGTGATTACAGTAGAAAATGTTTCACCACTCTTAGACCATGACAATGCTGTTTTTGTGTTCATGGGAGCAGGTGATATTCAACTGTATGAATATTCATTTGAACAGTTATTATCTTCTTTAACTCATACAAATCAGTAACAAAGCGAAGTTTTTACGAAAGTAAAAACTTTTTTGAAAGGATTTAAAATGATTATTAGAAAAGTTGAAATAGCAGACTTAGATGCTATTTTTCAAATTGAAGTTGATAATTTTGGTGAAGCCATTGCCACTTCTAAAGAAGCCATAAGAGAGAGAATTCAATTAATAGCAGATAGTTTTTTAATCGCTGAAATAGATGGAAATTTTGCTGGTTATATCGAAGGTCCAGTGATTGATAAGATGGATTTGTCAGATGATTTATTTAAAAGTGTTGCTTCTAATCCATCAACAGGAGGTATTCAAGCCATCACTAGCCTTTCTATTGCAAAGAACTATCAAAAACAAGGAATCGGAACCCTACTATTAGCTTCATTTAAAGAAATAGTAGTTAAACATCAGCGAGATGGTATTTTACTCACTTGTAAGGAAGAATTGATTTCTTACTACGAAATGAATGATTTTAACATTGAAGGTCTCTCGCAATCACAATTAGGTGGCGAAAAATGGTATAAAATGTTTTGGAAGAACCCTCAAAAAACTTAATTTTATTAAGAATTTATAACATTTTCATAAGATGATTGCTTTTCTTTGCTTTTTAAGTTATAATGGCGTTTGATAAATGTGAGGAGGCTTTACTTTGACAGATATCTATAATGATGATGAGAGCCAAAAGATGCCAAATCCTGAAACTTTTAAAGAGAAAATATTAAGAGAGTTAGAAGAAGCTAAAGAAAAACAAGCCAATGATGGACTAGATTTTCAAAGTGCATCGGATAACTTAGACGTTGACAATTTCTCTTTGAAGCAGGATTTTAACTCATCTCAATCTCAAGACTACAAAATAGAGCAAGATGATGAAAGTCATGATGATACTAGTCGGATTGATAATCAACCTGATATGGCTAGAGTTGTTCTAGAACGTAGTAAACAGACAACTTCTGAAAGTGATACATCTGATAATCTAACTGATTTGAGTGATGAAACGGTTGTGCTGGATGACAAAGATTATTCAGATACTATCGTTTTGTCTACTGAGGATATAAAAAATCAATTACTAGATGACAAAACAGCTTCTTTGGAAGCTGAAACTTCTAAAGACTTTGATTCTCAGAACTTATCAATCAGTGATCAAACTACAAAAGAGGATGAAGCATTGAGTCGAAGAAATAGGAAAAAAACAAATAAAATTGCCAATCGCATTTCCTTGATGTTAGGAACCTTGATTTTGGTTTTATTGTTAGCAACCGCTTTTTTTGGTTATCGCTATGTAACGAGTGCTATTGAACCATTAGATCGAAATTCTACAGAATTTATTCAAGTAGAAATTCCTGAAGGTTCTGGGAATAAATTGATTGGACAAATCTTAGAGCAATCTGGGGTTATTAAAAACGGTACGATTTTCAATTACTATACGAAATTCCGAAATTATGGAAATTTCCAAAGTGGCTACTATAATCTCCAAAAAAACATGTCTTTAGATGATATTGCTAAAGCCCTACAAGTTGGAGGGACAGCTGAGCCTGTTAATCCTGTTTTAGGCAGAATTTTAGTGCTTGAAGGTTACACTATTAAGCAGATTTCTGAAGCTATTACAGTTAATTCAGACTCTGAAAATAAAAAACAAAAATCACCATTTAGTTCTGATGATTTTATAAAAGTTGTTACAGATGAAGCTTTCATCGCTAGAATGAAAGAAAAATATCCTAGATTACTAGATAGTTTACCAGAAGCTAATGCTGTCAAGTATCGTTTAGAAGGTTATCTTTTCCCTGCAACTTACAATTATAGTGAAGATACGACTGTAGAAAACGTTGTTGAAGAGATGATTGCAACAATGGATAGTAATTTAAGTCCTTATTATGATACTATTGCTGCACAAGGCTTAACTGTGAATCAATTATTAAGTTTAGCATCTCTTGTTGAAAAAGAAGGTTCAACGGATGATGACCGTAAGAATATTGCAGGTGTCTTCTATAATCGTTGGAATATTGGCATGCCACTTCAAAGTAATATTGCTATTCTTTATGCAATGGATAAATTAGGAGAAAAAACCACTCTTTCTGAAGATGCCAATATCAATACAGAGATTGACTCACCTTATAATATTTACCGGGAAACAGGTTTAACACCTGGACCAGTTGATAGTCCAAGTTTATCTGCTATTAAGGCAACAATAATGCCAGCTCAAACTGATTATTTATATTTTGTTGCAGATGTAACGACTGGTCAAGTTTATTATGCAACAACATTTGAAGAACATTCTGCTAATGTTGAAAAATATGTTAATAGTCAATTACAATAGAATATAAAAGCATGGTGTGAATTCACATCATGTTTATCTTTAAAAATAAAAAATATGAAATGAAAAAAGGAAAAATATGACAGAAAAAACTTACCCAATGACACTGACGGAAAAAGCTCAGCTTGAAAAAGAATTAGAAGAGTTAAAATTAGTCCGTCGTCCAGAAATTGTTGAACGTATTAAAATTGCAAGATCTTATGGTGATCTTTCAGAAAATAGTGAATATGATGCAGCAAAAGATGAACAGGCTTTTGTTGAAGGTCAAATCTCAACACTTGAAACAAAATTACGCTTTTCAGAAATTATTGATAGTGATGCTATAGCAAAAAATGAAGTAGCCATCGGAAGAACTGTTGTCATTAGAGAAGTTGGGACTAATGAAGAAGATAAATATGTCATTGTAGGTTCTGCTGGTGCCGATTTGTTTGCAGGTAAAATTTCAAATGAAAGTCCCATTGCCCAAGCCCTAATTGGGAAAAAAGTTGGTGACATTGCAACTATCGTTTCACCTGCTGGGAAATATAATGTTGAAATTATTAGTGTTGAAAAATCAAAAGAATAACAAAATAAAAAAACTCTTAACTGCTGATGTATTGACCCCCAAAAGTTGGAGATTATATTTTAATAAAGGATTGCGTTTTTGTATTGTACAGGACTCAGTCCTTTTAATTTTGTTTTGATTCGTTTGTGATTGTAATAGTCAATATAGTTTGAAATAGCTTCTGATAACTCTTCCAGTGAGTGAAACTCTTTCTCATAACCATAAAACATCTCTGACTTAAGAATTCCAAAGAAAGATTCCATCATCCCATTATCTGGACTATTCCCTTTGCGTGACATAGAAACTCTCATGCCTTTCTTTCTTAGTGTATAGATTTCTAGTTTATTGCCATCACTTAATTTCATAAGAAAAACACCCCATTCGTTAGATTTTTTGTCTAACTTTTGGGGTGCAGTTCATGACGCAGTTAAGAGTTTTTAGTTATTGACGTTTTTGTTTTCCTAGATTTCGATTTGTTTTTTTAGGTTTTGAAATTGGAGAAGTGATAGCTTCTTCTTTTTTAGGAGTGATATCTTTACGTGTTTGAAGAGTTGTCTTTGGTGCTTTAGGAGGGTTATTTCTAAACTCTTCTGCAACTTTTTCACGTAATTTAGGTTTTAAAACAGTCATTACAATCAACTGTTGAATAATACTAAAGATTCCTCCAACAAGCCAATAAAGAGCAACACCTGATGGTTGAGAGATGGTGAAGAAAATCATCATGATAGGTGTTGAGTACATCATTGTTTTCATTTGTTTTTGTTGTTCTTCAGGTACTGCACGCATTGACAACCAAGATTGGAAGAAATAAAGACCAGCGATGATAGCAGTTAGAATCATATTTGATTCTGATAATTTAAACCAGAGGAAATGAGATTCTGAAACACCCTCAGTAAATCTTGCTGCATAAAAGAGAGCAGAGAAGAATGGCATTTGGATAATGATAGGTAGACACCCAATGCCTCCAAGCATACTTACACCATTTTCTTTTTGGGCAGCCATAAATTCAGCTTGCGCAGCCATTTTTTCTTCTTGGCTAGTAGCATTTTGCATGCGCTCTTGGATTGGACCTAAAATAGGTTGAATGTAGGCACGTTTCTCAGATTGATAAGTAGCATTCCAACTTTGATAAAGTCCCAAAGGTAGGATAATGACTAGTCGAACGATAATGGTTGCAATAATAATTGCTAAACCAAAACCTAAGCCCATATCGTTGGCAAAATACTTGATGACTTCACCCATCGGTTCAACGAGAAAGCGATATACCCATCCTTCACCAGTAGGCACGCCATTTTTTTGTTGCACACAGCCAGATAGAAAGAGAAGGATTGATAATGCCAATCCTGAGAATAAGAAACGTTTAATATTTTTGTTCACGGTTATTGTCCTTTAATTTAGTTATACCTTCCCATTTTACTGTTTTTTTAAGAATTATTCAATAGTTCTTAGGGATGATTTTGAAATTATTATGATCTAAGGATTTGAAAATCTTGAAATTCCTCAGAATTGTCTGAGGTGACATCTACATAAGTGACTTTTGCAAATCGAAAAGGTGTTTTTCTAACAGCGATAATAAAGTCATCTAGTTTTCTGTGATTAGTTGATTGGGCTAGTATTTCAACCGTACCATCCTTATTATTCCAAACCCTACCATTAATGTCTCCTATTTGTGAAGCTAGGCGAGCTATGGAATAACGAAAGCCAACACCTTGAACTCTTCCTGAAACTAATAGACGTACTTTTTTCATCAAAATCCCTCCTTTTTGGTATAATAGCTATATGACTATTATAACCTCAAAAACAAATAATCTCATTAAAAAAACAAAGAAATTATTACAAAAAAAGCACCGACAAAATAGCTATCTGATAGAAGGTTGGCATTTGTTAGAAGAAGCCATCAAATATAAGGCTACTATTTTAAATATTTTTGTGATTGACTCACAAAAAGAAAGAGTTCCACAAGTTGCACCAATTATAGTTGTTTCTGAAGCTGTTTTAAAAGAATTAACGTTGTCAAAAGCGCCTCAAGGGGTCATTGCGGAAATAAAAATGTCTGTTAATCCTCCATTAAAAAAACAAGGTCGCTATCTTATTTTAGAGGATGTTCAAGACCCTGGAAATGTTGGCACAATGATTAGAACAGCAGATGCAGCTAATTTTGATGGTGTCTTTGTTTCGCTAAAAACAGCTGATATCTATAACGATAAAACCTTACGTTCAATGCAAGGTAGCCATTTTCATTTGCCTATTTATCGGTTAGAGATGACTGAGATTATCAAACAATTAAAAGAACAAATGATTCCTCTTATTGCCACTTCACTAAGAAAAGAGTCTATCAATTACAAGAATTTAGCTAAATACGATGCTTTTGCTTTAGTTATGGGTAATGAAGGACAAGGAATTTCAGATTTGGTTGCTAAAGAAGCAGATTTTGTGGTTCATATCACAATGCCTGGTCAAGCAGAGAGTTTAAATGTTTCAGTTGCTGCCGGAATCATTATTTTTCAACTCATTTAAAAGATTATGTTATAATACTTGAAAGAGGTGAGAAATTGAATAATAAAGACTATCAAAAAGATAATGAATTTATGACCCATATCGGTCATTTGATTGCACACCCGAGATTTAAAAAATTGGAAAGTATTACCCAGCATCACTTTTCGACACGATTTGAACATTCGATAAATGTTAGCTATACTAGTTATCAAATTGCTAAGAAAATGGGATGGGATGCTAAGAGTACTGCTAGAGGTGCCTTACTTCATGACTTTTTTTATTATGATTGGCGCGTGACAAAATTTAATAAAAGCCATGCCTGGATTCATCCCAGGATAGCTGTTAGAAATGCTCGGAAAATCACAACACTAAATAAAAAAGAAGAAGATATTATCTTAAAACACATGTGGGGGGCTACGATTGCACCGCCTAGATATAAAGAAGGCTATATAGTGACCATGGTTGATAAATATTGGGCTGTTAAAGAAGCTTTGACACCAGTAAGACAATTATTAAAAAGACGACCATTCTTTAAACGCAAAACACTAGGTAGTCATCACAACTAAAAAAAGGAGATTATTATGAATAACAACATTTATACAGAAACACAGACAGGATTAAATCGTTTTTTTGCTAGAGTTTATGGCTTGGTTGGTATGGGTATTTTACTTTCTGCCATTGTATCTGCTGGAATGCTATATATATTTACTGATACTTTTGTCGATATTTTGATTAATCAGCCAATGATTTATTTTGGTGCCATGGCTGTTGAGCTTGGATTAGTCTTTTGGGCAGCTAGTGTCGCACGTCAAAATAGCCCATTAGCACTACCATTATTTTTAATTTACTCAGCTTTAAATGGCTTCACATTAAGCTTTATTGTTGCCCAATATGACCCAAAAGCCGTTGTAGCTGCCTTTGTTTCATCATCCATTTTGTTCTTTGTCATGGCTATTATTGGTCGCGTGACTAAAAAAGATTTATCTGGTATGGGTAAAGCTTTAATTGCAGCCTTGATAGGTTTGATTATTGTAAGTATCGTTAATTTCTTTCTACAAAGTGGTCCGCTTAGCTTAATGATTAGTATGGTATCTGTTGTTATCTTTTCTGGTCTTATCGCTTATGACAATCAACGTATTAAACGTGTCTATGAAGAAAGTAATGGACAAGTTTTAGACGGCTGGGCAGTGTCACTTGCTCTAAGTCTTTACCTTGATTTTATCAATTTATTTATTAGTTTATTAAGAATTTTTGGTAGAAGACGTTAAGATAACAACTTTTAAGCAATTACTCGAACATTTGATGATATGATTTGATTTATGTCATCAAGTGTTTTTATTTTACTCATTTTTAATCCACAAAAAGAAAGTTTAACATTATATTGGACGGCACTGATTTTTTGTCTTTAAAGAATTGTATCAAACAAGAAGAAGATTTGTAAAAACTAGTCTATTTTGCTATAATGAGAAGGTAAAAAAATGAGGAGAAAAGAGAATATATGTCTACAACGATTTGGATAATAATAGTTATGGTTGCCTTGTTGGCAGGGCTTGTTGGGGGTACTTTCATCGCCCGTAAACAAATGGAAAAATATTTAGAAGAGAACCCACCATTAAATGAGGATCTTATTCGAACAATGATGAGTCAAATGGGGCAAAAACCAAGTGAAGCAAAAGTGCAACAAGTTGTCCGTCAAATGAATAAGCAACAAAAAGCAGCCAAAGCAAAGGCTAAAAAGAAATAATAATCTTTTAGATAAGACTGGGCTTGCCTAGTCTTATTTTAGAAAGAAGATGGATATGGATAATAGACCAATTGGTTTTTTAGATTCTGGTGTTGGCGGTCTAACAGTTGTTAGAGAACTTTTAAGACAGCTCCCTCATGAAGAAGTTGTCTATATTGGTGATTCCAAAAGAGCTCCTTATGGACCAAGATCTGCTGAACAAATCAGAACCTTTACTTGGGAAATGGTTCAATTTTTACTCACAAAAAATGTTAAAATGATTGTTTTTGCCTGTAATACTGCAACGGCAGTTGCTTGGGAAGAAGTGAAATCAAAGTTAGACATTCCTGTTTTGGGTGTGATTTTACCTGGTTCTAGTGCAGCTATTAAAAATACGGCCTCAGGGAACATTGGTGTTATTGGTACCGAAATGACAATAGCATCAGATATCTATAGAGAAAAAATTACAGATTTAGCGCCACAAATGAATGTGCATAGTTTAGCTTGTCCTCGTTTTGTCCCTTTGGTTGAAGCTAATGAGATGAGCTCTAGTTTAGCAAAAAAAGTAGTGTATGAAACCCTTTCACCTATGGTAGGACAAGTAGATACCCTTGTTTTAGGGTGCACTCACTATCCTTTACTTCGTCCCATTATTCAAAATGTGATGGGAAAAAAAGTAAGATTAATTGACAGTGGTGCCGAATGTGTTCGTGATATTTCTGTATTGTTGAATTATTTTGATATTAATCATCAAAGAGTCAAACAAACAAGAAATCACCAGTTTTATACAACGGCAAATCGAGATAGTTTTAAAGCTATCGCTGAAAAATGGTTACAATTACCAGTTAGTGTGGAGCATGTAGAAATATGAAAGAAAAAATTTATAATCACCAAACTCAAAATGATTGGTATATTGGCCAATGGGGAGAAAACACCAAAATCACTAGTTTTGAGACAAAAGACAATTTAAGTGACATTCGTCAAATGCTGACACAGCTTTTTCGATTGGATGAAGCGATTGGTTTACAACTTCATCTTATTCATTTCTCTTCTCCTATTAGTTTATTTACGTTTGTTGCTGAAATGATGAATGATCGCTATAACACAGCTTTATCTGTTGTTAATCACAAAGGAGCTATCTTGCTTTTGGAAAAGGATAAATTATTATCAGTATATGTTCCAAAAGAAGGAATGCGCCTAGAAGCCTTTTTTGGAAATGGTGATTTTTCTCCTAAAAACCTCGGTGATAGTATTTTAATTGCTACTAGAAACAAAGGGAAAACTAAAGAATTTGAAAAACTTTTTGGCCAGCTTGGCCTAAAGGTTGAAAATTTGGATGATCATCCAGAATTACCTGAGGTAGAAGAAACTGGGACAACCTTCGAAGAGAATGCTAGATTAAAAGCAGAAACGATTTCAAAAATCACTGGGAAAATGGTCTTAGCAGATGATTCGGGATTAAAGGTAGATGTTTTAGGTGGTCTTCCTGGTGTTTGGTCAGCGAGGTTTTCAGGCGCTGATGCTACTGATAGTCGTAACAATGCTAAATTGTTACATGAATTAGCCATGGTTCTTGAGCTTAAGGATAGAACCGCACAATTTCATACAACGCTTGCTGTTGCAGCACCAGATAAAGAAACCTTAATTGTAGAAGCAGATTGGGATGGCTATATTGCCCATGTGCCAAAAGGTGAAAATGGTTTTGGTTACGATCCTTTATTTTTAGTTGGTGACACCGGTAAAACAGCAGCAGAACTTTCTGCAACAGAAAAAAACAAGATTTCCCACAGAGGTCAAGCAGTTAAGAAACTAATGGAGGTTTTCTCTAAATGGCAGAACTCACACTAATTGTTATGAGTGATTCTCATGGTGATAGAGACATTATTGAAAATATTAAAACGAAATATTTGGGAAAAGTAGATGCTATTTTCCATAATGGTGATTCTGAACTACCTTCTTCAGACCCTGTCTGGAATGGTATTAAGGTGGTTAGAGGCAATTGTGATTATGATAGTGGCTATCCAGAAAATCTAATCACCAAACTTTCAGATATCACTATTGCACAAACACACGGTCACTTATATGGTATTAATTTTGGTTTGGATAGACTAAACTGGTTTGCTCAAGAAGCAAATGCTAATATTTGCTTGTATGGTCACTTACATCGTCCTGCAGCTTGGGAAAATGACCATATTTTATTTATTAATCCAGGGAGTGTCTTACAACCTCGTGGCGAAGTTAATGAGCAGTTATATGCCAAGGTAACTATTACTAAACAAACCATTAAAGTTGATTATTTCACGCGTGACTATGAGATTTACCCATCATTATCAAAGGAATTTATGAGATGATTGCTAAAGAATTTGAAGATTATTTAATCCACTATGCTGATACCTACCTAACGCCTGCAAAAGATCTTGCCATCTTTATTGATACTCATAATACGGATCATGTGATGTTGGTGTTAGCTAGTAATGGTTTTTCTCGTGTACCAGTTATAACCAAAGATAGAAAATATGTCGGTACGATTAGTGTTTCTGATATTATAAAATACCAATCAGAACACCAATTAGATGTTGATGAGTTAGCTCGTCTTGATATTTCTAACATGGTTAATAAACGGATTAAGACGATTTCAATATCTGCCAATCTAACAGATATTATGCACGAGCTTGTTGATTCTTCTTTCTTACCAGTTGTTACTGATGATCAAACCTTTATGGGGATTATTACTAGAAAATCTATTTTAAAAGCCATCAATAGTTTATTACATAATTTTACAGCCACTTATGAGATTAAAAAGAAATGAAAACACTAATTAATCATTTTTTAGCTAGTAAAAAATTATCAGAGAATTCAAGATTATCCTACCAATATGATTTGCTACAATTTTTGACCATTGTAGAGGAGAAACTATCAAGAGATAAACTCCATTTATATCAAGACTATTTATCTACCTTAACCTTGTCTGTTCAAAAAAGAAAGCAGTCAGTGGTCAATCAGTTCTTGTATTTCTTGTATGAAGAAGAAAAGATTGATAGCTTTTTAAAACTAAAAAAAATGAAACAATTTGGTGGCGTAGATTCTTTTGTTGCAGGCTTGGAAGATTTATCTGCTTTTTATGAAGAAACACCGTTTCTTGATGGTCAATTGATAGCATTAATGATAATTTCTTTGGGACTGTTACCAAATGAATTGTTACTGATTAAATCAGAAGATATTTCACTTGACTTTAAAGTGATAACTATTAAAAAAGAACAACATCGAAGGATACTTGCTCTACCAGATGATTTAATGGTCTATCTAGAAGATAGGCTTTCAAATGAGTATCTCTTTGATAATAAGGGTAAACCCTATTCAAGGCAGTGGTTATTCAATCAATTAACTACCTTTTTATCTTCGATTGATTGTTCATCAATGAGTGCGCAAACACTTAGAAAACAGTATATTTTAAAGGAAATAAACAGAGATGTTGATCGCTATACGCTGGCAAAGCAGTTGGGATTAAAAACAACAACAACTCTAGAAAAGTATTATAAACACTAATGGATATAAAATTAAAAGATTTCGAGGGTCCGTTGGATCTCTTGCTTCATTTGGTTTCAAAATACCAGATGGACATATATGATGTTCCTATTGTTGACGTTATAGAGCAATACCTTACCTATATCAAAACACTGCAGGCGATGAAATTAGAGATTGCTGGTGACTATATGGTGATGGCGAGTCAGTTGATGGTGATAAAAAGTCGTCGCTTACTGCCTAAGGTTGTTGAAGAAACTCCGATAGATGAAGATCCGGAACAGTTATTATTACAACAGATTGAGGAGTATCGTCAGTTTAAAGAGCTTAGTCAAAAAATGGCTGAACAGCATCAAAAAAGGGCTTTGTATTTTTCAAAACCCAAGCAAGAACTGATTTATGAAGATATGACTTTAAATCATGATAAGTCGGTGCTTGATATCTATTTAGCTTTTTCCACTATTATGGCTGAAAAGCAAAAACAGATTAAAAATACACATACGACTATTGAAAGAGATGATTTTCGTATTGAAGATATGATGATTTTTATAGAAGAGAAAATGACAACTTTTCAAAAGATTACCTTAAAAGAATTGTTTGAAGAAAGTCATAATATTAATGAGATGATTACGATTTTTCTAGCAACCTTGGAATTAATTAAGGTGCAAAGTATTGTTGTCACACAAAAAGAAAATTTTGGTGATATTTTGTTAGTTAGGGGAAATGCATGACCTATTTATCTAAAATTGAAGCGTTACTATTTGTTGCTGGTGAAGAAGGACTTAGTTTAAGACAATTATCACATTTTCTAGAAATAACGCCTTCGGCCTTAAAGCAACAATTAGAAAAGTTATCTCAAAAGTATCAAGAAGATGATAATAGTAGCTTATGTTTGATAGAATCCTCAAATAGCTATAAAATAGTGACAAAGGAAAGTTTTGCTGACTTGCTACGAGAATTTGCTAAAACTCCCATCAATCAAAGCTTATCAAGGGCTAGTCTTGAAGTGTTATCGATTATTGCCTATAAACAACCTATCACTCGAATTGAAATTGATGATATCAGAGGCGTTAATTCTAGTAGTGTGATTACTAAATTACAAGCCTATGATTTAATCCGTGAAGATGGCAAAAAAGAAGTGATTGGTCGTCCAAATCTTTATATCACCACAGATTATTTCCTTGATTTCATGGGAATAAATCACATTACAGAATTACCCGATGCCTCAACCATTGACTTGAAAGAAGAAGAAGTAACTCTTTTTAAAGAGCCTTTATCACTAGAAGAAGAGTTAGGAAATAACAATGAGAATTAATAAATATATTGCACATGCTGGTATTGCTAGTAGACGAAAAGCAGAGGAATTGATAACATCAGGACAAGTCACAGTCAATGGTAAAGTTGTGACCAATCTTGCGACTACGATTAAAGTGCATGACCAAGTGGAAATCAATGGTAGTCCCATTTATAATGAAGAAAAAGTCTATTATCTCTTAAATAAACCAAGAGGTGTCATCTCAAGCGTTTCAGATGATAAAGGACGAAAAACAGTTCTTGATTTATTACCAGAAGTGAAAGAACGTATTTACCCTGTTGGACGTCTAGATTGGGATACAACAGGTCTTATCATTTTAACCAATGATGGGGATTTTACTGATAAAATGATCCATCCTAGAAACGAAATTGATAAAGTCTATGTTGCTCGCGTTAAGGGATTAGCCAACAAAGAAAATTTACGTCCTTTAACAAGAGGGGTTGTGATTGATGGTAAAAAAACCAAGCCAGCCAGATACAACATTATCAAAGTTGATCGTGATAAAAATCGTTCTGTGGTTGAATTAGTCATCCATGAAGGTCGTCATCATCAAGTTAAAAAAATGTTTGAATCAGTTGGACTACCAGTAGATAAACTCTCAAGAACACGTTTTGGCACCTTAGATTTAACTGGTCTTCGTCCGGGAGAGTCACGTCGTTTAAATAAAAAGGAAATTAGTCAGCTTCATAATGCTGCAATTAATCATATCAAATGAAAAAATTATTAATTTTACTGGTTAGAGGCTATCAAAAATGGATTTCACCTCTTTTTCCACCTTCTTGTCGGTATCAACCAACCTGTTCTCAATACATGATTACAGCCATTGATAAACATGGGATAAAAGGTGTATTGATGGGAATTGCAAGAATTTTACGTTGTCATCCCTTTGTTGAGGGAGGAAAAGACAGTGTGCCAGATTATTTCAGCTTAAAGCGAAATAAAGAAAAATAATTAACCTATGTTTTAATCTTAAGCAATAAGAATTAATAAAAAATATCTTCCTGAAAAAGGAAGATATTTTTATTGTTTTGACCATGTTTTTGATGAAAAGAGTAATAACATGGGGTATAATTCTAAACGTCCAGCAATCATGGCTAAAGATAATAGTATTTTTGAGAAAGGACTAAAAATAGAGAAATTCTCAGAAGTTCCAAGCATTGGCCCGATATTGTTCAAGATACTTGCAACTGCACTAACAACAATCATGAGTTGATTATTATCAATACTAATCAAAAAAACGAGACTGATAAAAATCATGACGTAAATAACAAAGTATCTTAAAATACTATGTTGCGTTTTCTTATCCAAAACGTCACCATTGATATGTAAGGAAACGATACGATTAGGATAGAGATTTAAAAGCATTTGATTATATGCAATTTTTAAGAGAATAAGCACTCGCATCACTTTAAATCCACCAGCAGTAGAACCTGCTGAACCTCCGATAAACATGAGGAGTAAGAGAATAATCTGGGAAAATAACGGCCAAAAGGTGACATCGTTTAATCCAAAACCAGTTGATGTTAGGGTTGTTGATACTTGAAAGAAAATTCTCTCAAAGGCTTCTTGTGTTGAGGCATATAAACCACCAACATTTAAGAAAAGAAGACCAACAGCAATCGCAATGATTAGGAGATAGGTTTTTAATTCATCATCCTTAAAAAAACTTTTTAACTTGCCAATAAGTAGCAAATAATAAAGATTGAAATTAATACCAAATAGTAACATCCCAACAGCGACAATGTTTGTAATGAGAGAACTATTATAATGGGCGATACTATCATTATAGACGGCAAAACCACCTGTTCCAGCTGTTCCCATGGCGGTTATTATGCTATCAAATAAAGGCAGACCAGCCCACCATAGTACTAGTGTTAAAATAGTAAACATGACCAAATAGATAATATAGAGAATTTGCGCCGTGTTTTTTAATTTGGAAACAACCTTACCAAAAACAGGGCCAGGAACTTCCGCTCTCATCACTTCTAGGTGGCTATTCTTACTATTTTCCATTATGGCAAGGGCGAAAACCAGCACCCCCATTCCACCAATAAGATGGGTAAAACTTCGCCAAAATAGTAGAGAAGGTGATAGCACAGCAGTATCATTTAAAACAGTTGCCCCTGTTGTTGTAAAACCTGAACTGGTTTCAAAAAAAGCATCAATGTAATTAGGGATTTGACCAGAAAGAACAAAAGGAAGTGCTCCAAAGATGGCCCAAAGCATCCAACATAATGCCACAATGAGAAACCCTTCTTTAGTATAAATTCTAAAATTTTTCGGCTTAGAAAGACACCCCACACCACCAATGATTAATAACAGTGCCATGGTGATTAAAAAACTAGAGATGACAGTCATTGATTCCTTATAGATAAAGGCAACTCCTAAGGGAACCAGTAATAAGGCAGCTTCAATGACAAGGAGTCTTGCTAATAAAAAACGTACCATACTTTTATTCATGACTTACCTCAACAAATCATAGATATTATTCGCATTGTTAAGCAGAGTGATGACCACAATTTTATCGCCAACTTGGAAAATATCCTCACCCGTTGGGTAAATATTTTTACCTTGACGGATAATAGCAGCAATCAAAACATTCTTTTTCAATTTAATGGAAGAAAGGGTTTGACCAGCCATGCGGTTATTTTCCCTAATTTCAAATTGTAGGGTCTCGATACGCCCATTAGCAACATGGTGCATAGCATCTAAGTTAGAGTGCTGTGCATTAACACGACCGCGAATAAAGTGCATAATAGCGTCAACGGCAATAGCTTTAGGTGTTACAATACTTGAAAATTCTTCACCTTTTATAATTTCTAAAAGACTTGTTCGATTGACTTTGGTGATATTTTTTTGGACACCAAGAGAGTCTAAAAACATTGAGGCAACAATATTTTCCTCATCAACACCCGTTAATGTTGCAACCGCATCATAATGATCAGCACGTTCTTCTAAGAGAAGATTTTTAGTGGTGCCGTCTCCTTCAACAATATGAATATTTGGGAAATCTTCACTAAATAATGCTGCTCTTTTGGGATTGATTTCAATTAATTTAATCTTAATTTTAGTTTGTTTTAAAAGGGTGAGCAGGTAATAAGCAATCTTTCCCGCACCAATAATCATAAGGCTTTTAACGATTCTTTTTTTGAGAAAATCGTGAAAAGCAATCATCTCTTGACGATTACCAGTGACATATATCTTATCTTGTTTTAATATAGTGACCTCACCATCGGGAATGATAATTTCATCGTCACGCTCAATCGCACAGATCACAATGTTTTGGAATTTCTTACGAAATTGCGACAATGTCATGTCAGAGAGAACGCTATTGTTTTTAATTTTAAAAGCCATTAGCATAATTCTGCCACTAACAAAATGTTCCACAGAAAGTGCATTAGGAAATTCAACCGCATTGGCTATATAGCGAGCTGTAAGAAGCTCTGGATTCACCATAAGTGAGAAACCCAAGAAATTTTTTTCCTTAAAATAAGTATTTGAGTATTCTGGATTTCTGACCCTAACAATTGTTTTTTTAGCGCCCATTTTTTTAGCCAAACTAGCAGCAATCATATTAACTTCATCTTTATCGGTAATAGATATAAAGATATCACAATTAGCCACATCTGCTTGCTCTAAAATTTTAAAATTAGCGCCATTTCCAATAATACCAATAATGTCATTACGTTTAACAACTTGGGATAAGACGGACTCTTTTTGTTCAATTAAAATAACGTTGTGGTTTTCATCAACTAGGGAACGACAAAGTGCCGCGCCAACTTTACCGCCACCAACGACAATTATTCTCATGATAACCTCCAATATATAGTAACTATCATACCTTTTTTTTACAAAAATATCATCTTTTTTAGAAGAAATTTAAAGCAATTGTTTGATAAGAGAAAGAAATTAGTCACAAAAATAAAAGAAAACGTTTTAAATAAGGTTTTTTGAGTTAGACTTATTGACAATTACGCTTAAAATGCTATACTAATAGTACCATTCACTGATTTAAATCAGATCTGTTGTGATTTAAGTTTGTGAATCACCATCAACCACGATATCTGCCGAGCCTAGACTCCGGGTTTCGTGGTTTTTTTGTTATCAATTAAAAAGAGAGAGATAGCGATGATAGAACCTTTAAAATCAAAAAAAACACCCATTTTAGCTAAAAATCACATCGTGTTATTTGAACCCCAAATTCCTGCTAATACTGGAAATATTGCAAGAACTTGTGCTGCCACTAACGCACCCCTTCACATCATTCAACCGATGGGTTTTCCAATTGACGATAAGAAAATGAAACGCGCTGGCCTTGATTATTGGGATAAATTAACTGTTTTTTTCTACGATAGTTTAGAAGATTTTATGACAAAATGTGATGGAAAACTTCATTTAATCACTAAATTTGCTGAAAAAACATATTCTGAAGTGTCATATGACGACGGTGACACTCATTATTTTCTTTTTGGAAGAGAAGATAAGGGACTTCCAGAATCTTTTATGCGCAGTCATGCCCAAAAAGCCTTGCGTATTCCGATGAATGATGAGCATGTAAGAAGTCTCAATTTGTCTAATACGGTTTGTTTAATCGTTTATGAAGCCTTGCGTCAACAGCATTTTTCTGGCTTAGAATTAAGTCATCAGTATCAAAAAGATAAATTAAAATAATGTATGGTTAGTGATAGGCATTGTTAGTATAAAAAAGAGAGGATAGATCTTCTATCTTTGAATACAACTTTATTATCCTAAAACTGATATTAAAGTTTTTTCCTTCATTTTAATAAATAATCAAGAAATCAGGTTGAAAAATCTGGTTTTTATCATTAACAAGTTTTTTTCTTAAAAATCTAAAGATTATGATGAATTAAGTTTTTAGTCATCTAAACAAGCATCTTGCTAAAAAAAATCTTTTTTGGTATGATAGGAATGTCTTCAGGGCAGGGTGTAACTCCCGACCGGCGGTAACTAGGATACTAGAAGTCCGTGAGCGAAAGCTGATGTGGTGAAATTCCACAACCGACAGTAAAGTCTGGATGGAAGAAGACGAAGGGTTTTTTGCTTGCTTGACTCTTTGTGACTTCTTTCAATTTGAAAAAATTGGAGGAATTTTTTTATGGTAAAAACAAAACAATTGGCCTATATGTCTATCTTAGGAGCTCTTTCTTTTATATTGATGCTTCTTAATTTTCCTATTATTCCAGGAGCAGAATTTTTAAAAATAGATTTTAGTATTATTCCTGTTTTAATTGGACTTGTCATTTTTGATTTAAAATCAGCTTACATTATTTTATTGTTAAGAACGGCTTTAAAATTTTTCTTAAACAATACTGGTGTTAATGATTTAATTGGATTACCCATGAATGTGATTGCTACAGGTGTATTTGTCCTAGTTTTTGCTCTTTATTGGAATCACAAAAAAACACGTCAAACCTATCTTTTTTCTAGTGTTTTAGCAACGCTACTATTAACTGTTGCAATGATTATTTTAAATATTTTTTATGCCATTCCCTTGTATGCTACCTTCGCCAATTTTGATATCGGGCAATTTATTGGGATTAGCAAATATATTGTAGCAATGGTTATTCCGTTTAATATTGTTCAAGGAATTTTATTTTCTATGGCTTTTGGTATCGTTTACCTATCAATGAAATCGCTTTTGGAGACTTATAAAGTATGAAACAAAAACAACAACACCTACTAACAGCTTCTTTTAGCTTGCTCTTTTTTGTGATGTTGGGTTATCTTGTGAAATTTTTCCCTCAAACTCTTGCATCCTTTGATGCGACTATTCAAAATACGGTAAGAGGGAGCTTACCAGAATTGGTCACTCTTATTTTAAGCCGTATTACTGTTATTGGTAATGTTTTGTCACAAGTTATTATTGTAACAGTCTTATTTTTATTTTTTTATTTTTGGAAAAAATGGAAAGCAGAAGGCTTGTTCATGCTTTTAAGTGGTAGCTTGGCAGGAATTTTAATCATTGTTTTAAAAAATTTATACGTTCGTGAGCGTCCTGATATCCCTCACTTAATCGTTGAACATGGTTTTTCTTTTCCAAGTGGTCATGCGACTGGGTCTCTTTTAATTTTTGGCACTCTTTTTATCATCTTTCAACAACGGCTAACAGCTGGTTTTATGAAAAAGCTGGTACTTTCATTACTGGTTGCTTTAATTGTGATTATCTCTTTATCACGAATATACTTAGGCGTTCACTATCCAAGCGATGTCCTGGCTGGCTTGTTGTTAGCTTTTGGTTGTCTAAATCTTATTTTCCCATACTACGATGAGTGGCGCTTTAAGTGGCGCTTTAAAAGCTTACAAAAATAAGTATCTATTTGAGAATTCTATTCTTTTCCTTGTAAGAGAATAGTTTTTTTATGTTAAAATGAGGATAATCAATCATTGACAAAACGATTGATTGACCATAACTAATGACAAAATATCAAGAGGTTTACATGAAAAGTCCTATTCAACTATCGCATGACTTCCTAGCAGAAATTCTTACCAATCAAAGTATTGCCCTTGATGCAACCATGGGAAATGGCTATGATACATTATTTCTTGCAAAATATGCTAAAAAAGTCTATGCCTTTGACATTCAAGAAATAGCACTTAAAACGACAAAAGAAAAGCTAACAGCGTCTGGTGCCCAAAATGTGCACTTAATTTTAGATAGTCATGAAAATATTGATAATTATCTTAGTGAGATAAATCTAGCCATTTTTAATTTAGGCTATCTTCCAAAAGCTGATAAAACCATCATCACCAAACCAGACTCAACCATTTTAGCCTTGAAGAAAACATTGCATTTACTAAAGGTGGGAGGACGTGTGTCCATTATGGTTTATTATGGTCATGATGGTGGGCAATTGGAGAAGGATGCTTTGGAACATTTTTTGAAAAACTTGTCTCAAGAACAGTATACGGTTATGCGTTATCAGCCAGTGAATCAAGTCAATCATCCTCCTTTTTTAATTATGATCGAAAAAAGAAGGATGTCATCGTAACTATTTTTAGAAGAATAGATTTGATGATTCTTTTCATAATAATAAAAAAGGTGATTTTACTACATTATTCAAGAAATATGTTATAATAGATGGGCTATATTAAAAAATAGGAGATATCATAAAATGGAAGACCCGAGCAGTCAATCAATAATGTTACAGTTATTATTACTAATTGTTTTGACTCTTTTTAATGCTTTTTTCTCAGCCAGTGAAATGGCTTTGGTTTCTTTAAATCGTTCGCGAGTAGAACAAAAAGCAGCTGAAGGCGACCACAAATATATGCGTTTACTGAAAGTTCTAGAAAATCCTAATCATTTTCTGTCGACCATTCAAGTCGGTATTACCCTCTTAACTCTTTTATCAGGGGCTAAATTGGCGGATTCTTTAGGAAAGGTAATTGCTAATTGGTTTGGTGATTCACCGTCTGCCGAAACAATTGGTGGTATTATTTCACTTGCTTTTCTAACCTATATTTCTATCGTTTTAGGGGAGCTTTATCCTAAGCGTATTGCAATGAATTTGAAAGAAAATCTAGCTGTTGCAGCAGTGCCATTTATTATTTTCTTAGGAAAAGTGGTTAGTCCTTTTGTCTGGTTATTATCAGCAACCACTAATTTATTGAGTCGTATCACTCCGATGACTTTTGATGATGCTGACCAACAAATGACGCGCGATGAAATTGAATATATGTTAACGAAAAGTGAAGCTACTTTAGATGCTGATGAGATTGAGATGCTTCAAGGTGTTTTTTCACTTGATGAAATGATGGCGCGTGAATTGATGGTACCTAGAACAGATGCCTTCATGGTCGATATTAATGATGACTCACAAGAAATCATCAAAGCTATTTTAAAAGAATCATTTTCTAGAATACCAGTTTATGATGATGATCGTGATAAGGTTATCGGTTTAATTCATACAAAAAAATTATTGAACGCTGGTTTTAATGAAGGTTTTGAAAATATTAATATTCGTCGTATTTTGCAGGAACCTTTATTTGTTCCAGAGACTATTTTTGTCGATGATTTATTAAGTGCTCTAAGAAATACGCAAAATCAGATGGCAATCTTGCTTGATGAGTATGGTGGAGTGGCAGGTATTGTGACTTTAGAAGATTTATTAGAAGAAATCGTTGGTGAAATTGATGATGAATCTGATAAGGCGTCTGAATTTGTTCGTGAAATAGCTGAAAATACTTACATTGTTGTTGGAACAATGACCATTAATGAATTTAATGACTACTTTGATACAACTCTTGAAAGTGATGATGTTGATACCATTGCTGGATTTTACTTAACAGGTGTTGGAACCATTCCTAGTCCTGATGAAAAACGTTTCTTTGATGTTGACTCAAAAGATAAGCATCTTGTGTTAGTTAATGATAAGGTGAGAGATGGTCGTGTAACGAAATTGAAAATTATGATAACAGAAGTTCCAGACGTTGCTGAAAAAGACTAGTTAAAAACTAGTCTTTTTAGGGTTAAAAGTGGTATAATGGTAAAAGAAATAAGTTTAGAAGGGATTTGACATGTCAACTATTGATTATAATAAAGTAACAGGCATGGTGCACTCAACAGAAAGTTTTGGTTCTGTAGATGGCCCGGGGATTCGATTTATCGTTTTCATGCAGGGTTGTAAAATGCGCTGTCAATACTGTCATAACCCGGATACTTGGGAGATGGAAACTAATCAATCTAAAGAACGTACAGTGGAAGACGTCTTACAAGAAGCCCTTCGTTACCGTGGTTTCTGGGGCAAAAAAGGAGGCATCACTGTTAGTGGTGGTGAAGCCCTTCTACAAATTGAGTTTGTAACGGCACTATTTACAGAAGCTAAAAAATTAGGTATTCATTGTACCCTAGATACATGTGCTCTTCCATTTCGTGATAAACCAGAATACCATAAAATATTTGATAAACTACTTGCTGTGACAGACTTAGTCTTACTAGATATTAAAGAAATCAATGATAAAACTCACCGTTTTGTGACTAGCCAAAGCAATAAAAATATTCTTGCTTGTGCCCGCTATTTGTCTGATAAAAATATTCCCGTTTGGATACGTCATGTCTTGGTACCAGGTCTAACCGATATTGATGAAGATTTGATCGAACTTGGTAAATTTGTAAAAACTTTAAAAAATGTTGACAAGTTTGAGATTCTTCCCTATCATACCATGGGTGAATTTAAGTGGCGTGAACTAGGGATTCCTTATCCATTAGCTGGTGTTAAGCCACCGACAAAAGACCGTGTTAAAAATGCACAAGAGTTGATGGAAACAGAAAGCTATCAAGACTACATGAAACGTGTTCATGGTTAGAAAGAAAAAAGAAGTTGAAAATAACTTCTTTTGTTTTTGAATAATGAGAGTGTCTCATTTTGCGATATCCTTATTTTTCTGATAAAATAAGGTGAATTTAGAAAAAGATATTAGAAGAGGTAAAAAAACATGTCTAAGATTTTAGTTTTTGGTCATCAAAATCCTGATACTGACGCCGTTGGTTCGGCTTATGGTTTTGCTTATCTGGCGAAAGAGGCATTTGGTTATGACACAAAGGCAGTTGCTCTTGGTGAACCAAATGAAGAAACAGCTTTTGCATTAGATTATTTTGGTGTTAAACCTCTTGAAGTTGTTCATTCTGCTAAAGAAGCAGGTTCAACTCAAGTCATGTTAACAGACCACAATGAATTTCAACAATCTATCTCTGATATTCGAGATGTTGAAGTGGTTTATGTCGTTGATCACCACCGTGTGGCTAATTTTGAAACAGCTAATCCACTCTTTATGCGTCTTGAGCCAGTTGGTTCAGCAAGTACGATTACCTATCGTATGTTTAAAGAAAATAACATTGCTGTTCCTAAAGATATTGCAGGAATGCTACTTTCTGGTTTGATTTCAGATACCTTGCTATTAAAATCACCAACAACACACCAAATCGATCATGGTGTTGCTAAAGAGCTAGCTGAGATTGCAGAAGTTAACTTAGAAGACTATGGCCTTCAAATGCTAAAAGCTGGTACTAATCTTGCAAGTAAAACAGCTGATGAATTGATTGATATCGATGCTAAAACGTTTGAACTTAATGGCAATAAGGTCCGTGTCGCTCAAGTCAACACAGTAGAAATTGCTGATGTCCTAGAACGTCAACAAGAAATCGAAACAGCCATTAAAGAAGCAATTGCTGCCAACGGTTATTCTGACTTTGTCTTGATGATTACTGATATTATCAATTCTAATTCAGAAATTTTATCACTTGGTAATAATAGAGACAAAATTGAGACAGCCTTTAACTTCAAATTGGTTGACAATCATGCCTTTCTTGAGGGTGCTGTTTCTCGTAAAAAACAAGTGGTACCACAATTGACTGAAAGTTTTAATCGTTAAAAAACCAACTCTAACAAAATCGTTTGTTAGAGTTTTTTTATTTTGAAAAGACTTTGTAGCGTCTATAGAAAAGTACTAAGTCTATGATATAATAGGGATATTATGAAAGAAGAGATGAAAAAGCCAAGATATGCCATTGTTGATTTGGAAGCAACCTCAGCAGGAACAACAGCTTCCATTATTCAAGTTGGCATAGTCATCATTCAAGATGATCACATTATTAAAACCTATGAAACAGATATTAATCCTCATGAAAGATTGGATGACCATATTATAGCTTTAACTGGTTTGACAGATGAGCGATTAAGTAAGGCACCTGAGTTTTCACAAGTGGCAAAAGAAATCTTTGAGTTATTGGAAGACTGCATTTTTGTGGCGCACAATGTTAAGTTTGATGCTAATCTTTTAGCGGAACAATTATTTTTTGAAGGCTATGAACTAATGACACCACGTGTAGATACGGTTGAATTAACGCAAGTTTTCTACCCTACCCTAGAAAAATATAGTTTGCCGATTCTGGCTAAAAGTTTGTCTCTTAATTTGGCAAATGCTCATACAGCCATTTCAGATGCCATAGCAACCGCTGAATTATTCTTAAAACTAAGAAATAAAATGCGTCAACTGCCTAAACGAACACTTGAAAAAATAGTGACATTTGGTGACAGTCTCTTGTTTGAATCTCAGTTGGTTATTCAAGAAATCATTGCTGAAAAATCATTATATGATGATAAGGATTATATTAGAGTGGCGGATATTCTCCTAAAAAAAGATCAGCCAATGGCTAAACCAAAACACTTATCTCTCGATTTTGACACTAATTGTCATTATTTGGGATTAGAAGAACGGCCAATCCAATCACAGTTTGCGCAATTAATTGAAAAACGATTTGAGGAGCCAACAACTAGTTTTATTGAAGCACAAGCAGGGATTGGTAAAACTTACGGCTACCTTTTGTCGCTTCTACCAAGACTAGATGGCAAGCAACTCCTTATCAGTGTGCCAACTAAAGTGTTACAAGATCAGATTGTTGCTAGTGAAGCTCAACAAATTAAAGAAACTTTTAACATTGATTGTCAAAGCATCAAAAGCCCGCAAAATTATCTTAAACTAGATGCTTTTTACCAAACCTTGCAGCGACAGGACCATAATCGTCTGATTAACCGCTATAAAATGCAATTACTTGTCTGGTTACTTGAAACTAAGACAGGTGATTTGGATGAAGTTAAGCAAAAACAACGTTTCGAAGCTTATTTTGACGAAATAAAACATGATGGTTTTATTGATGCGTCATCTCCCTTTTTTGAGGTTGATTTTTGGCATAGGATTGAAAGTAATTATCGAAAAAAACCAATTATTATCACTAATCATGCTTATTTGCTTGCTCGCTCAGAACATGATAAGTCCTTTTTGGAAAACAAGATTCTTGTGATTGATGAAGCGCAAAAGTTCTTTTTGGCTTTAGAAAGAACTTCACAAAAAAAGGTGAATGTCACAAAAATCTTACAAATCATTCACAAAAAATTGCAACAAGACCCTCCACTTATTTTACAAAGATTACTAGAGAGTCTTCAATTTGAATTAAGTCATTTGGTTGGGGATTTCTATAAGAAAAAAAGAAATCTTTTAGAAGAAGAACACCTCATACAACTAAAACAAGATATCAGTGAGTATCCAGATAATGATCTGGATGAATTGAAAGAATTACTGCTTGGTTCTTTAACTGTTTTTTGGTTAGAGAGTGAGCAGCTAGAGACGTACCGTGAAACCTATCTTAGAGGCGGTCAGACTGACTTTAGACGTTTTCAAGAATATTTATCACCAAAAACGAAAACCTATGCTATATCAGCCACACTGTCGATTAGTAAAAAAGTCAATCTCGCTGATTTACTAGGTTTTGATGAGGTTACTTTTGATTATTTGCCTGTTGATGTCAGTCTTAATCAGAAGATTTGGCTGGATAAAGAAGCAGAGCCCTATGAGAAAACAGATCTAGCATCCTATGAGGCTTTATTGGTTAAAAAAATAGTTTCATTGACTAGAAAAAATATTCCCATGCTGGTTTTATTTACGTCAAAACAAGTCATGTTGTCAGTCTCAGATCGATTGGATGAGCATCATATCAAACATCTGACCCAGTATAAAAATGGTCTAGCTAGTAATGTTAAACGACGTTTTGACAACGCAGAAAGTAAGCTATTATTAGGAACAGGCAGTTTATGGGAAGGGGTTGACTTTACCCAACAAGATAAAATGATAGCCGTCATCACTCGCTTACCGTTTGATAATCCTGAGGATTTTTTCACCAAAAAGATGGCAAGCTACCTTAGAGACAGTAAGAAAAATCCTTTTTATGATTATACTCTGCCAGTAGCTATTTTAAAATTAAAGCAAGCTATCGGTCGAACTAATCGCAGACAAACACAAGAATCAGCGATTATTATTTTAGATAATAGAGTGGTAACCAAACGCTACGGCAAACAAATTACCAAGGCCTTAGCCAAACAATCTCCTGTTAGGGAAGAAAATTTTGAGGAAATCCTATCAGAACTATCTGATTTTTTGCTATAATAGGTAGTGTTAATTAATGGAAAAAATGTGGGAGGAGATATGACAAGATTATCAGATCGTGTCTTAAACATGTCTGAGAGTGTAACTTTAGAAGCAGGAGCCCGTGCTAAAGCCTTACAGGTAAGTGGCAAAGACATTATCAATCTGACTTTGGGAGAACCTGATTTTAAAACACCTCCATCGATTCAAGACAAAGCGATTGAAGCGATTAGAAATGGTTCGGCAAGTTTTTACACACCAGCTTCAGGTTTACCGACTCTAAAAGAAGCCATTCAAGATTATATGAAGCATTATTATGGCTACTCTGTTGCAACTAATCAGATTGTTGTAGGGACAGGTGCCAAGTTTATACTATATAGTTTTTTCATGGCAGTGCTTAATCCCTTTGACGAGGTTGTGATACCAGCTCCTTACTGGGTTAGCTATGCCGATCAGGTCAAGATGGCACAAGGCTCTCCTGTCATTATTCCTACCAAACAAAGCAATCACTTTAAAGTGACGGTAGCTGAGCTTGAAGCGGCCAAAACTGAGAAGACAAAAGTTCTTTTATTGAACTCACCTTCTAATCCAACAGGAATGATTTATGATAAAGAGGAACTCTTAGCTATAGGTCAGTGGGCAGTTGACAATGACATTCTCATCTTAGCAGATGACATTTATGGTAGACTGGTTTATAATGGCGCAACGTTCACACCTATCTCAACTCTGAGTGATGAGATTAAGCAACAAACGATTGTTATCAATGGCGTTTCAAAAACGTATGCGATGACGGGTTGGCGCATTGGCTTTGCGGTTGGTCAGCCAGAAATTATTGCTGCAATGGGTAAAATTTTAGGACAGACAACCTCAAACCCGACAACCGTTGCCCAGTATGCTGCCATTGAAGCGCTTAGTGGCCCTCAAGATGTGATTGAAGATATGAGACAAGCCTTTGAAGAACGTCTCAATACCATTTACCCCTTGTTAGCGACTGTTCCTGGCTTTGAAGTGGTTAAACCGCAAGGCGCTTTTTATCTGTTTCCAAATGTCTCTAAGGCAATGGTGATGAAAGGGTATCAAAATGTCACAGACTTTACAATGGCCATTTTAGAAGAAGTGGGTGTTGCTCTAGTAACAGGAGAGGGCTTTGGTGCGCCAGAAAACGTCCGTTTAAGCTATGCCACAGACTTAGAAACCCTCAAAGAAGGCGTTCGTCGCTTAACAGCATTTATGAAAAATAACTAAAAGATAGAAAAGAGAGATTATGTCAAAAGAATACGTATCAATTATTGATGTTAAGAACTATGTTGGTCAAGAAGTCACCATCGGTGCCTGGGTTGCTAATAAATCAGGAAAAGGGAAATTAGCCTTTCTACAACTTCGTGATGGGACTGCTTTTTTCCAAGCGGTTGCCTTTAAACCAAACTTTATTGAAAAATTTGGTGAGGAAGCAGGCTTAGAAAAATTTAATACGATTAAAAAATTGAGCCAAGAAACATCTGTCCTTGTTAAAGGAATTGTTAAAGAAGATGAGCGTTCAAAATTTGGTTATGAACTAGATGTTGTTGACCTTGAAGTCGTTGGTGAAAGTGATGAATACCCAATCACACCAAAAGAACATGGAACAGACTTCTTGATGGACCATCGCCATCTTTGGTTGAGATCGCGTAAGCAACATGCCATCATGTTGATTCGTAATGAGCTGATTCGTGCGACGTATGAATTCTTTAACAAAGAAGGTTTCATCAAGATTGATTCACCAATTTTAACAGGTTCGGCGCCTGAAGGAACCACAGAACTATTTGAAACAGATTATTTTGGCCAACCAGCCTTTCTAAGTCAAACTGGTCAACTCTACGCTGAAGCAGGAGCAATGGCTCTTGGTAAGGTCTTTACTTTTGGTCCGACTTTCCGTGCTGAGAAATCAAAAACACGACGTCATTTGACAGAATTTTGGATGATTGAACCAGAAATGGCCTTTGTGCAACACGAAGAATCTCTTGATATTCAAGAAGCCTATATCAAGTTCCTAATCAAAGCGGTGTTGGATAATCAAGGCTACGCTCTTGAAGTCTTAGAACGCGACAGAAGTCTTTTAGAGAAATACCTCAAGGAGCCTTTCAAGCGCGTGACCTATGATGATGCGATTGCTTTATTGCAAGAAAAAGCAGCCGAAAATGATTACGAACCAATCGAGTGGGGTGATGATTTTGGCTCACCACATGAAACCTTTGTGTCAAACTACTACGGTGTGCCAACCTTTATCATGAACTATCCAAAAGCGATTAAAGCCTTCTATATGAAACCACACCCAACGAGAGATGACGTGGTGATTTGTGCCGACTTGATTGCACCAGAAGGCTACGGTGAGATTATCGGTGGTAGTGAACGTGCGACTGACTATGATTATTTAAAAACTAAAATTGCTGAATTCGGTTTATCAGAAGAAGAATACGGTTGGTATCTAGATCTTCGTAAGTACGGTAGCGTGCCACATTCTGGCTTTGGTTTAGGACTAGAACGTATGGTAACCTTTGTCACAGGCAATGAACATATCCGTGAAGCCATTCCATTCCCTCGTATGCTACACCGCTTGAAACCATAAAAGATAAGAAGCAAAAAGAGCAACTCTTAGGGGTTGCTTTTTTAATTTAAAGGCTCTTTGTCAACTGTAGTGGGTGACTATTCATCAAGATCGGGAGAGAATCACATTGATTCTCTCCCTTTTAATGTTCAAAGCGATGAGAATTTTTGTTTTAAAGTTGTTAAAGTTTCTAAACCCA
>NZ_JAOTIN010000012.1 GCF_025660655.1 Streptococcus sp. CSL10205-OR2 | reverse complement strand
CCATATGATTCTTTCTAATGAGTGGTTTTGTCGCTTTTCATTATAAGTCATGTGGGACTTTTTGTCTGCATTGAAAAAGCCCTATAACTTCTGTGGCGGAGTTACCCACTACAGATATTATAGAGCCTTTTTTTATTATTGAATACATTTTATTAAGGATTGAAAAAATAGGTGAAAAGGGTTAAAATGATAGAGGAGAAAATTTTGGGAGGAAATCATGTCTTATTCTAATTTAAAGTTATTTGCGTTATCGTCTAATCAACAACTAGCAAAAGATATTGCTAAAACAATGGGAATTCCTTTAGGAAAATCAACCGTTAGACAATTTTCAGACGGTGAAATTCAAGTTAATATTGAAGAATCCATTAGAGGTCATCATGTGTTTGTTATCCAATCAACGAGTTCACCAGTTAATCATCATTTGATGGAACTATTGATTATGGTAGATGCTTTAAAGCGTGCTAGTGCGGAAACGGTAAATGTTGTCATGCCATACTACGGTTATGCTAGACAAGATAGAAAAGCACGTTCGCGTGAACCCATCACGTCTAAATTGGTTGCTAATATGCTAGAGGTGGCTGGTGTAGATCGTCTTCTCACTGTAGACTTACATGCTGCACAAATTCAAGGTTTCTTTGATATTCCTGTAGATCATTTGATGGGTGCTCCACTCATTGCTGATTATTTCCAACGTCGTGGGATGGTGGGAGATGATTATGTTGTTGTTAGTCCTGACCATGGTGGTGTGACTAGAGCACGTAAATTAGCACAGTTTTTAAAAACGCCAATTGCTATTATTGATAAACGTAGAAGTGTTGATAAGATGAATACCAGTGAAGTGATGAACATCATTGGTGATGTTAAAAATAAGACATGTATTTTAATAGATGATATGATTGACACAGCAGGTACGATTTGTCACGCGGCAGATGCTCTTGCTGAAGCTGGTGCAACAGCTGTCTATGCAAGTGGCACTCACCCAATTCTTTCTGGGGCGGCTCTTGATAACATTCAAAAATCAGCCATTAAGAAAATGATTGTTCTTGATACCATTTATCTACCCGAGGAACGACTCATTGATAAGATTGAACAAATTTCAATTGCACAATTGATTGCTGAGGCTATTTTACGTATTCATGAAAAACGTCCTTTGTCTCCGTTGTTTGAAGTTGGAAAGTAAAAAGAACCCATTATTAGTGATTTTAAGCGATTAACACCTCACTTTAGAGGTGTTTTTTACTGATAATTTAGTGTATAATAAGAATACAATACAAGCTGGAGGGCATTATGGATTTAAGCAAAAGATTTAATAAAAATTTAGACAGAATTGAAATATCATTAATTCGTCAGTTTGATCAAACGATTTCATCAATTCCAGGTATTTTAAGATTAACCCTTGGTGAGCCAGATTTTACAACGCCTGATCATGTTAAAGAGGCTGCTAAAAGAGCTATTGATAATGATAAAAGTTACTATACTGGCATGTCTGGTTTGTTAGAATTAAGACAAGCTGCTAGTGATTTTGTGAAAGAAAAATATCATTTAAATTATCATCCTGAAAATGAAGTGTTAGTCACTGTTGGTGCAACGGAAGCCCTCTCAGCAAGTCTAACAGCAATTTTAGAGCCAGGGGACACTGTTTTACTACCAGCTCCAGCTTATCCTGGTTATGAGCCTCTTGTCAAATTGGTTGGTGCAGATATCGTTGAAATTGACACAACTGCCAATCAATTTGTTTTGACGCCTGAGATGCTTGAAAAAGCCATTTTAGACCAAGGCGAAAAACTAAAAGCTGTACTTTTAAATTACCCTACTAACCCTACAGGTGTGACCTATTCTCGTCAGCAAATTAAGGACTTAGCAGCGGTTCTTAAAAAGTATGATGTCTTTGTGATTAGTGATGAGGTTTATTCTGAATTAACCTATACCAAAGAACCTCATGTTTCTATTGCTGAGTACCTTCCAGAACAAACGATTCTAATCAACGGGTTATCGAAATCACATGCCATGACGGGTTGGCGTATTGGTTTTATCTTTGCGAAAAAAGAATTAGCTAGTCAACTCATTAAAAGTCATCAATACTTGGTGACTGCTGCGACAACAAATGCTCAGTATGCAGCGATTGAAGCCTTAACCGTTGGAAAAAATGATGCAGAACCAATGAAAAAAGCTTATATTGAGCGTCGTGATTATATTATTGAAAAACTTGATGAGCTTGGTTTTGAAGTGATTAAACCAAATGGTGCCTTTTATATTTTTGCAAAAATCCCAGGAGAAGCAGCTTCTGATTCCTTTGGCTTTTTAAAAGAGTTTGCTAAAAAGCAAGCTGTTGCTTTAATTCCAGGTGTTGCTTTTGGTAAATACGGTGAAGGCTATATCAGAATTTCTTATGCTGCCAGTATGGAGACTCTTAAAGAAGCCTTGAGACGATTGAAGGAATTTATGAAGGAATATGGAGACTAAGGAAACGAAAGGACTTGTTCTTTATAATAAGGATTTCCGAGAAGATGATAAATTGGTGAAAATTTTTACGGAATCTGATGGTAAAAGAATGTTCTTTGTCAAACGTGCTAGAAAATCAAAAGTAACTCCTGTCATTCAACCATTAACAATGGCTAACTTTATTTTGAAAATCAATGAGACTGGTCTCAGCTACATTGAAGATTACAAAGAAGTTGAAGTGTTTAAACAGATTAATACTGACATATTCAAACTAGCTTATGCGAGTTATATTGTTGCTTTAGCTGATAGTGCTATTTCAGATGCCACACCAGATCCTGCTTTGTTTGCTTTTTTAAGCAAGACCTTAAAACTCATCAACAAGGGGTTAGATTATGACATTTTGACCAATATTTTTGAAATACAATTGCTAGATCACTTTGGTGTGTCACTAAACTTTAATGAGTGTCTTTTTTGCCATCGCAAAAACTTGCCTTTTGATTTTTCTCATCGTTTTTCTGGTCTTATTTGTCCGGAACATTATGATAAAGACAGTCATCGCAGTCATTTGAATCCTAATATTCCCTACCTCATTAATCAGTTTCAGACCGTTCAATTTGATGAGTTAAAAACTATTTCCGTTAACGAATCATTAAAGAAAGAGCTAAGACTTTTTATAGATGCTCTTTATGATGATTATGTTGGTCTAAAATTAAAAAGTAAAACCTTTATTGATGATTTAGAAAAATGGGGTAATATTATGAAACAGGATTAAAAAGGAATACCGTTTTCATAAGATGATAAAAAAAGCGAATCATGCTATAATAGACAAGTCAATATTTGTAAAAAGGAGTTTCAAAATGAAAAAAATAGCCATTGATGCTATGGGCGGAGATAATGCTCCCAAAGCGATTATTGAAGGTGTTAATCAAGCATTAGATGATTTTTCAGATATTGAAATTCAACTCTATGGAGATAGAGAAAAAATCACTCCTTATTTAACACATACTAAGAGAGTTACGATTAGTCATACCATTGAAAAAATTGATTCTGAAGATGAGCCTGTAAAAGCAATTAGAAAGAAAAAACAAGCTTCAATGGTTCTAGCGACACAAGCCGTCAAAGAAGGTCGAGCTGACGCGGTTTTATCAGCTGGCAATACAGGTGCCTTATTAGCATCAGGATTATTTGTAGTTGGTCGCATTAAAAACATTGATCGTCCAGGACTAATGTCAACCATTCCAACCATGGATGGTAAAGGTTTTGACATGCTGGATTTGGGTGCTAATGCTGAAAATACTCCAAAACATTTACATCAGTTTGCTGTCCTTGGTTCCTTTTATGCTAAGAATGTTCGAGGCATTAATTCACCTCGTGTTGGGTTATTAAATAATGGGACAGAAGATACCAAGGGAGACACCTTAAGAAAAGAAACGTTTGAGCGTCTTTCTAATGATGCTTCACTTAACTTTATTGGTAATGTCGAAGCACGTGATCTTCTAGCAGGTGTCTGTGATGTGGTTGTTGCTGATGGTTTCACAGGAAACGCTGTGTTGAAATCAATTGAAGGAACAGCCATCTCAATTATGGGACAGTTGAAAAAAACAATCCAAGATGGTGGTTTTTCAACAAAATTGGGAGCCCTACTCTTAAAAGGAAGCCTTTATCAACTTAAAGAAAGCCTTGACTATTCATCAGCAGGTGGTGCTGTTTTGTTTGGACTTAAAGCCCCAGTTATTAAATGCCATGGCTCAAGTGATGCTAAAGCGATTTATAATGCGATCAAACAAGTTAGTCTTATGTTAGAAAGTGGTCTTATGGACCAGTTAACCAATGAATTTTCAAAGGAGAGTGAATCAAATGACTAAAGAAGATATTTTAGCAAAAATGCAAAAAATGATTATTGAACAACTTGGAGAAGAAGATATTGAAGTGACTATGGACACTAATTTTAAAGATGATTTAGGAGCTGATTCTATCACTTTAACTGAATTTGTCATCAATGTAGAAGATGAATTTGACCTTGAAATCCTTGATGAAGAAGTTGAGGATGTCAGAACCATGGGACAAATGGTTGACTATTTATATGAAAAAACAAAATAGGTATTCGAATTTTTCGAATATCTTTTTTATTGTTCATTTTTTATTGTTAAATCTCTTTATTTATGCTAATATTAAGCTATAAAAACTTAAAAGGCGAACAATATCATGAAAAAACAATTAATTTATTCAGGAAAAGCGAAAGACATCTATGAAACAAGTCATCCAGATGAGATTATTGCTAGCTATAAGGACCAGGCGACTGCTCTAAATGGCCTACGAAAAGAAATTGTAGAAGGCAAGGGAAGACTTAACAATCAGATTTCTTCGCTTATTTTTGAGCGTTTAAATCAAAAAGGCATCAAGACACATTTCATTAAGCAATTATCAGAAACGGATCAGCTTAATAAAAAGGTGAGTATTATTCCACTTGAAGTTGTCCTTCGCAACTACTCAGCAGGGTCATTTGCTAAGCGTTTCGGACTTGAAGAAGGCATCAAATTTGAGACTCCCATTATTGAATTTTATTATAAAAATGATGAGCTAGATGATCCTTTTATCAATGACGAACATGTCTTGTTTTTGAAGATTGCAACCGCTGAAGAAATAGCGTTTTTAAAAGAAGAAACAAGGAAAATCAATCGCGTTCTAACAGATATTTTTGCAGAGGTCGGTCTGACTCTCATTGATTATAAATTGGAATTTGGTCGTGATGGTAATGGCGATATCATTCTTTCTGATGAAATCTCACCTGATACCAGTCGTTTATGGGATAAAGAAGGAAACCATATGGATAAAGATGTTTTCCGTCGTAATATTGGTTCAATTATAGATGTTTACACCGTTGTTTTGGAACAACTGTCTAAAAATAAGTAAGGGGCAAACATGAATAAACGTATTTTTGTTGAAAAAAAAGCTAATTTTAGAGTGAAAGAAAAATCTTTGCTTGCAGAATTGAGACATCATTTGCAGGTTAAGACCTTAAAAGATTTGCGTCTTTTGCAAGTTTATGATGTTTTTCATTTGTCTTCTGACTTATCTGAAAAGGCAGATAAACATATTTTCTCAGAACAAGTAACGGATGATTTGATGACAGAAAAAGGTATTTCTGATTTTCTCAATCACTATCAATTTTTTGCCATTGAAGCTCTACCTGGTCAGTTTGATCAACGAGCAGCTAGTGCTCAAGAAGCCCTGTTTCTTTTAGGGGCAACCAATAACGTTACTGTCAAAACAGCACAACTTTACTTGTTGAATGCTGATATTGCTTTAGATGAGTTAGAAAAAATTAAGACTTATCTGTTGAACCCTGTTGATTCACGCTTTAAAGACATTACAAAGCCTGTGATGGTTGAAACGTTTGAAAAAGCAAATGCTCATATCCCTAAACTTGATTTCTTCAATGACTACTCAAAAGATCAGTTTATAGACTTTAAAAAAGAACAACATTTAGCCATGGAAGTGGCTGATTTACTCTTTATTCAAGATTATTTTAAAACGATAGAGAGAGTTCCTACAGAAACGGAATTAAAAGTTTTAGACACTTACTGGTCTGATCATTGTCGTCACACTACTTTTGAAACAGAATTAAAAACGATTAATTTCACCCATTCTCAATTTGAAGAGCAACTTCAAGCGACTTATGATAGGTACTTGGCTATGAGAAAAGAACTGGGTCGTGAAGCTAAACCTCAGACATTAATGGATATGGCGACTATTTTTGGTCGTTATGAGCGTGCCAATGGTCGTTTGGATGATATGGAAGTCTCTGATGAAATTAATGCTTGTTCGGTTGAAATTTCTGTTGATGTTGATGGCAAAGATGAAACATGGCTATTAATGTTTAAAAATGAAACCCATAATCACCCTACTGAAATTGAACCATTTGGTGGTGCAGCAACTTGTATTGGTGGTGCCATTCGTGATCCTTTGTCAGGGCGTAGTTTTGTTTACCAAGCGATGAGAATTTCAGGAGCTGGTGATATCACACAAAATGTTGCTGACACGCGTCAAGGAAAATTACCACAGCAAGTGATTTCAAAAAAAGCAGCACATGGCTACTCTTCTTATGGGAACCAAATCGGCTTAGCAACCACTTATGTGAGAGAATACTTCCATCCAGGATTTGTCGCTAAACGTATGGAACTTGGAGCGGTTGTTGGAGCAACACCTAAGAAAAATGTTCGACGTGAAAAACCAGAACCTGGTGATGTGATTATTTTGTTGGGTGGTAAAACTGGTCGAGATGGTATTGGTGGTGCCACTGGTTCTTCTAAGGTACAAACGGTTGAAACGGTTGAAACAGCGGGTGCTGAGGTTCAAAAAGGTAACGCCATCGAGGAAAGAAAAATCCAACGTCTTTTTAGAAATCCAGACGTTAGTCAGCTGATAAAAAAATCAAATGACTTTGGCGCAGGCGGGGTCTGTGTTGCTATTGGTGAATTAGCTGATGGTGTTTTGATTGACCTCAATAAAGTACCTTTAAAATATCAGGGATTAAATGGAACTGAAATTGCCATCTCAGAAAGCCAAGAACGTATGGCTGTTGTTGTGTCTAAAGAAGATGCAGATGCCTTTATTGCTGCTTCTGAAAAAGAAGATATTCTAGCAGTCGTTGTCGCTGAGGTGACAAAAGAAGCTCATCTTGTGATGACTTGGAATGGTGAAAAAATTGTTGATATTGAACGTGCCTTTTTAGACACCAATGGTGTCCGCGTGGTTGTTGATGTCGATGTGACAGATAGTAAGAAAACTCTTCCTTACCAAAAAACAACTCATTTACAAACCATTGAACAAGAGCTCATCACTGTGCTTTCTAATCTTAATCATACGAGTCAAAAAGGCCTTCAAACTCTCTTTGATAGTTCGGTTGGTCGCTCAACAATTAACCATCCTCTAGGTGGTCGTTATCAGGTGACACCAACAGAAAGTTCAGTCCAAAAATTACCTGTTCAAAAAGGAAAAACCACCACTGTTTCTGTGATGGCACAAGGTTATAACCCTTATATTGCGGAATGGTCACCTTATCATGGTGCTGCTTATGCAATTATTGAGGCAACCAGTCGTTTAGTGGCAACAGGTTCAAAATGGCAAAAAGCGCGTTTTTCTTATCAAGAATACTTTGAGCGTTTGGATAAACAAGCAGAACGTTTTGGAAAACCTGTGTCAGCTCTTTTAGGTGCTATTGAAGCGCAAATCCAATTAGGCCTACCATCTATTGGTGGGAAGGATTCAATGAGTGGCACTTTTGAAGAGCTAACAGTACCTCCAACACTTGTGGCTTTTGGTGTTACCACTTCAAAAGTCGACAAGGTCTTATCGCCAGAATTTAAAGCTGCTGATGAGAATATCTATTATATTGAAGGACAAGCTATTTCAGAAACGATTGATTTTAAACAAATTCTTGCTAATTTTGAACAATTTAGCCATCTTCAAGAACAACATCAGATAACAGCTAGTGCAGCCATTAAATATGGAGGTCTTGGAGAAACACTAGCTTTAATGAGTTTTGGTAATCGCTTCGGTGCTCAGTTATCAATTGATGATAAAATCATTTCAACTCTTCTTCAAGGGCAATTGGGTGGTTTTGTATTCACAAGTAAAGAAGACATCTCTGGTGTGGTTAAACTGGGGACAACAACAAACGCTTTTTCTCTTGTTGTTAATGATGTCACCATTGCTGGTCAAAAGCTTCTCGGTGCGTTTGAAGGAACTCTTGAGGACGTTTACCCAACGCTTTTTGAACAAAAAGAAGGTCTATCAGATGTGCCTGTCGTTTCCACTCAACCAACAAAAAATGTCTCAGAAAAAACGGATAAGCCGCTCGTTTATATTCCTGTTTTTCCTGGTACAAACTCAGAGTACGATTCTGCTAAAGCCTTTGAACAGGTTGGAGCGAAAGTGGCTCTAGTACCGTTTAGAACGTTGACTCAGGAGTTGATTGCACAATCAATTGCTGAGATGGCTGACATGATTGGAAAAGCCAACATTATTTTCTTTGCCGGCGGTTTTTCAGCGGCAGATGAGCCAGATGGTTCTGCTAAATTTATTGTTAATATTTTATTGAATCAAACGATTAAAACAGCAATAGATGCCTTCATAGCTCGTGGTGGCTTAATCATTGGAATTTGTAATGGTTTCCAAGCTCTTGTTAAATCAGGATTACTCCCTTATGGTAATTTTGAAGAGAGTCATACAGACAGCCCAACTCTGTTTTATAACGATGCCAACCAACACGTTGCTAAGATGGTTGAAACAAGAATCGCAAACACCAACTCACCTTGGTTGGCTGGTGTGGCCGTGGGTGATATTCATGTGATCCCAGTATCTCACGGAGAAGGAAAATTTGTCGTTTCTGATGCTGAATTTATAGAGCTTCAAAAATATGGACAAATCTTTAGCCAGTACGTTGATTTTGATGGTAATCCAAGTATGGATTCTCGCTTTAATCCGAATGGCTCTAGTCATGCGATTGAAGGGATTACAAGCCGTAATGGACAAATTATTGGGAAAATGGGCCACTCAGAACGTTATGAAGAAGGAAACTTTAAAAATATTCCAGGTTGTAAAGACCAACAACTTTTTGCTAGCGCCGTCAATTATTTTAAAAACAACTAAGGGGAAAAAATGACTTATGAAGTAAAATCACTCAATGAAGAGTGTGGTATTTTTGGGATATGGGGACATGATCAAGCGGCAGAAGTCACTTATTATGGTCTTCATAGTCTTCAACACAGAGGACAAGAAGGGGCTGGTATTGTGTCAAATGATGAGCGTAAACTTCTTCGTCATCGCAATACAGGTCTGATTTCAGAAGTCTTTAAAAGACCAAGCAATCTTGCTAAATTAACGGGAAAAGCAGCTATCGGACATGTACGATATGCAACAGCTGGAACAGCTTCAATTAATAACATTCAACCGTTCTTATTTGATTTTTCAGATGGCCAAATCGCTTTAGCGCATAATGGTAATCTGACCAATGCCAAGTCTCTGCGTGCTGAATTGGAGAAAAAGGGTGCTATTTTTGCTAGTTCTTCAGACACAGAAATTCTCATGCACCTCATTCGTCGTAGTCCAAAAGAAACTTTTATCGAGCAATTTAAGGATGCGCTTAATCAAGTTAAAGGTGGCTTTGCTTATCTTATGATGACAGAAGATAAGATTTATGCTGCTTTAGATCCAAATGGTTTTAGACCCCTTTCTATTGGTCAATTTGCTAATGGTTCTTGGGTGATTTCCAGTGAAACTTGTGCTTTTGAAGTCATTGGTGCCAAATGGGTGAGAGATGTGAAACCTGGTGAAATCGTGATTATTGATGATTCTGGTTTATCTTTTGATCAGTTTACAACTGATACGCAAATGGCTATTTGCTCTATGGAGTACATTTATTTTGCGCGTCCAGACAGTGTTATCCATGGGATAAATGTGCACACGGCTCGAAAAAATCTAGGAAAACGCCTTGCTCAAGAAGCTAAAATCGATGCCGATATCGTTGTTGGTGTTCCTAATTCCTCACTATCAGCAGCTTCTGGCTATGCTGAAGAATCAGGTCTTCCTTATGAAATGGGCTTGATTAAAAATCAATACATTCAAAGAACCTTTATCCAACCAACGCAAGAATTGAGAGAACAAGGGGTAAGGATGAAATTATCTGCTGTTTCTAGTGTGGTTAAAGGCAAACGCGTGGTTATGGTTGATGATTCGATTGTTCGTGGAACGACCAGTAGACGAATTGTTAGCTTATTAAGAGAGGCTGGTGCCTCAGAAGTTCATGTGGCCATTGCCAGTCCAGAATTAAAACATCCTTGTTTCTACGGTATTGACATTCAAACCAAGCGTGAACTCATCTCTGCCAATCATTCTGTCGAGGAGGTGTGTGAGATTATTGGTGCTGACAGCTTATCATTTTTATCCATTGATGGCTTGATTGAATCAATCGGCTTAGAATCAGATGCCCCTAACGGTGGCTTGTGTGTGGCTTATTTTGATGGAAACTATCCGACAGAACTTTACGATTATGAGGAAGAATACCTTAGAAATCTCCATCAAAAAGTTGACTTTAGAACAAATTAAAAAGGGGGTAAACATGTCAGAAAATGCTTATGCAAAATCAGGTGTTGATGTGGAAGCTGGTTATGAAGTGGTTGAACGCATCAAAAAACATGTCGCTAAGACAAAACGTCTAGGAGCAATGGGAGCCTTGGGTGGTTTTGGTGGTCTATTTGATTTATCCCAATTAAATGTCAAAGAACCCGTGCTTGTCAGTGGCACAGATGGTGTTGGTACAAAACTCATGCTTGCGATAAAATATGATAAACATGACACCATTGGTCAAGATTGTGTTGCCATGTGTGTTAACGATATTATTGCGGCAGGTGCAGAACCACTTTACTTTTTAGATTATATTGCCACAGGTAAAAACAAGCCAGAAAAATTAGAACAAGTCATTGCAGGTGTTGCTGATGGCTGTGTCTTAGCAGGTGCTGCCTTAATTGGTGGTGAGACGGCTGAAATGCCAGGGATGTATGGTGATGATGATTATGATTTGGCTGGCTTTGCTGTTGGTATTGCTGAGAAATCAGAATTGATTGACGGTAGCAAGGTTTCTAAGGGTGATGTCTTGTTGGGACTTGCTTCAAGTGGGATTCATTCCAATGGCTATTCTTTGGTTCGCCGTGTCTTCAAAGATTATAGTGGTGATGAACAACTAGAAGAGTTAGAAGGAAAAGCTTTAAAAGATGTCTTATTAGAGCCAACTCGTATTTATGTTAAGAGCGTTCTTCCTTTAGTTAAAAAGGGATTGGTTAATGGCATTGCTCATATTACTGGTGGTGGCTTTGTTGAAAATGTGCCAAGAATGTTTTCAGATGAATTAGCCGCAGTGATTGAAGAAGATAAGATTCCTGTTTTACCAATCTTTAAAGCGATTGAAAAATATGGACAAATTAAACACGCAGAAATGTTTGAAATTTTCAACATGGGAATTGGTTTAGTGCTTGCCGTTAAGCCAGAACATGTTGCTGAGATTAAGTCACTCATCGATGAACCTGTTTATGAGATTGGCCATATTGTTAAAAAAGAAGATCAAAGTGTGGTTATCAAATGAAAAATATAGCCGTTTTTGCGTCAGGTAATGGTTCCAATTTTCAAGCCATTGCTGAAAAATTTCCTGTGACCTTTGTTTTTTCGGATCATCGGGATGCCTTTGTCTTAGACAGGGCAAACCAATTGAACGTCAAAGCTTTTGCTTTTGAGTTAAAAGAATTTGCATCTAAGGAAGCCTATGAACAAGCCATTGTTGACTTACTAGATACTCATCAGATTAATTTAGTGGTGTTGGCTGGCTACATGAAAATCATCGGGAAAACCCTCCTTTCAAAATATGAAGGGAAAATCATCAATATCCATCCGTCTTACTTGCCGGAATTTCCAGGAGCTCATAGCATCAAGGACGCATGGGATGCTGGTGTTACAGCTTCGGGAGTTACCATTCATTGGGTAGATTCAGGCATTGACACAGGAGAAATTATCACACAAGAGCGCGTGGAACGTCTTGAGACTGATACGATGGACAGTTTTGAAGAACGTATTCACGCTTGTGAACATCGACTTTATCCACAGGTCGTGGACAGTTTATTAAAAAAGGAGAACTAAAATGACAAAACGTGCACTCATCAGTGTTTCAGATAAAACAGGTATCGTTGCTTTTGCTAAGAGCTTAAAAGATTTGGGCTGGGAAATCATCTCAACAGGTGGTACCAAAAAGATGTTAGACCAAGAAGGTGTATCAACCATTGCGATCGATGAGGTGACTGGTTTTCCTGAAATGATGGATGGTCGTGTTAAAACTCTTCATCCCAAAATTCATGGTGGTCTTCTTGCAAGACGTGATTTGGACAGCCACTTACAAGCGGCTAAAGACAATGCTATCTCGCTGATTGATTTGGTGGTTGTCAACCTATATCCTTTTAAAGAAACGATTTTAAAACCAGATGTAATCTACGCAGATGCTGTGGAAAACATTGATATTGGTGGTCCTAGCATGCTTCGTTCAGCAGCTAAAAATCATGCGAGTGTGACCGTTGTTGTTGATCCTCATGATTATGAACTTGTTTTAGAAGAATTCTCTAAAGCTGGTGAGACTAGTCTTGATGTTCGTAAACGTTTGGCAGCTAAAGTCTTTAGACACACAGCAGCCTACGATGCTCTAATTGCTGACTACTTCACTAAAGAAGTCGGTGAAAAAACACCTGAAAAGTTAACCTTAACTTATGACTTGAACCAAACCATGCGTTATGGTGAAAACCCACAACAAGAAGCGGATTTTTATCAAAATGCTCTTCCAACAGCCTATTCTATTGCTTCAAGTAAGCAATTAAATGGAAAAGCCCTCTCATTTAACAATATTAGAGATGCTGATGCTGCTATTCGTATTATTCGTGACTTCACAGATAAGCCAACAGTGGTAGGTTTGAAACACATGAACCCATGTGGTATTGGTCAAGCTGAAACGATTGAAGAGGCTTGGGATTATGCTTATGAAGCAGACTCTGTTTCTATTTTTGGCGGCATTGTTGTTCTAAATAGAGAAGTAGATGAAAAAACAGCTGCGAAAATGAGCAAGATTTTCCTTGAAATCATCATTGCACCAAGTTACAGCCCAGAAGCACTGGCTATCTTATCTGCTAAGAAAAATCTACGCGTTTTAGAATTACCATTTGATGCACAAGCTGACAGTGAAATCGAAAAAGAATACACCGGTATTGTTGGTGGCATGTTGTCACAAAATCAAGATGTGATTAAAGAAGATCCAACGTCATGGAAAGTTGTGACTAAACGTCAACCAAGTGAGCAAGAAAAAGTCGCTCTAGAATTTGCTTGGAAAGCGATTAAGTACGTTAAATCTAATGGTATCTTAATTTCAAACGATAAGATGACACTAGGTGTTGGCCCAGGTCAAACCAACCGTGTAGGAGCAGTTAAAATCGCTATCGATCAAGCAAAAGACCGTCTTGAAGGTGCTGTTTTAGCGAGTGATGCCTTCTTCCCATTTGCTGACAATGTCGAAGAAATTGCAAAAGCAGGCATTAAAGCTATCATCCAACCAGGCGGCTCTATCCGTGATGATGAAGTGATTGCTGCAGCTGACAAGCATGGCATGACCATGTTGTTTACTGATGTAAGACATTTTAGACATTAATGTTAAATTAAAAGAAGATAAATTGAGAAGCTCTATGATATTTCTAGTAAGTCAATTGACAAAAGATATCATAGAGTTTTTTTGTTGTTAATAAGAGTATTATTTTCTGGTGGTTTAACGCATAGCAATTATTCTATAGGGAAAAATTAGTTGATGCTAATAGTTAGCAGTTAACAAGTACTACTCTAAAATTGTCTTATTTAGAATTTTCAAAATAGTTTGATAATTTAATAAAAAATGTGTATAATCAAATAAAAGCGCTCTCAAAAAAGGGTGCCACAATCAATGAAAAAAATAAGGATATTAACGGCTTTATTGCAATATTTAACAGTTGAAAGCAATAGTTATGCGGTTATTTATTAGATCAATTGATTAAATAGGGTTAAAAGTATAGGGTTTGGCAACTAAACTGTAAGGCTGAAACGTGCAAGAATTCTTGGAGGAAACCTAAGACCCTATCAATAACAGTGTGCTGGTTTATTTATAAACTAAAGCTCAATTTTTTATAGCATATTAGAAGGGAGAGAGATGACTAAAAAACGGTGGTACTTGTATGGTATCTTGTTCAAACTTGATTTAGCAACAGTTTTATTTTTGGTGATTCTTGTTTTGACAAATCGATTAAACCTAGTAACTGTGTCTGTTTTGATTTTTGCTCAATTCGGCTTATGCTTAATCGCAATCAAAGCACGTTTACCAATTTTACGTGTGCATCGCTTGTTGGGAATGGCGCAGACAGATATTTTTTATGCCTACTTAAAATGCCATTTCATTGCTCTCTTAATGCCTTGCTACATTGCTTTACTCAGTTATCCCTTAGAGTTTTTGACTGTAAATAGAATCATGGCTATCGTTTGTAGTTTATACAGTATGTATTTATTGAGTGGTTTATCGACCTATTGGTTATTAAGGAGAAACTTATGACGGCAGTTTATTGGTTAGTGTTGAAAAAACGCTGGTATGTGTTTCTAGTTGTTTTTGTGATTTATTTTTTTATGAATCTTTTGATATGGAATGAAACCAGTCAATTCATTAGAAATTTTTCCAAGGTTCAAGTAATGAAAATTGAAGCTCAAAAAGAAAGTTTCGATTTTGTTTACACTCCTCTTTCAAATCTAACGGATTCTGATATGGAACCAACGCGAAACAAGTTGATTGAACAATTTTCTGAATTAATCAAGCAAGATAAAGTTTATACTAATAAAATGGAGTATCTAGATGGTGGGGAGTTGGTCTTGCTAACTGAAGATGAACTGAAAAAACAATTTTCTCCTGGTCTTTTGATTATATCTTTAAATGACTTGATTCTTAGAGATATTACCCTTTCAGACACAGAACCAATACAGGCCACTATCCGTGAATTAGGAGATGACGTTGAAATTGTGCCTTTTCAAGAGCAGTATGACAAAACCCATCAATATTATAGGGATAATATGTTATTTAGTTTATATGTCGGAAGTTTTCTCACCCTTATCATTTTTTTACTATTGAGATGGCTTGTGGTCTCTACTTGGCGTATTTGTGAAGAAGAGATTAAAGTGCTTAGACTTGTTGGTTTATCCTATCGTCGCTTGAGTCGAGCGGTTACTTTCTTCTTATATAGTCCAATCTTATTAGCGTTATTGACTTTTATCATTAGTGCCCACACTATTTTTTACTTTGGCTTAATTCTCTGGGACTATGTTTATCTGCTAACCCTTGCTGCTTTACAGTTTTTATGGGTGACCATTATGATTTCTCGACGAGTGAAAGGAGAGCTGGATGCTTAGATTAGATGGTATAAAAAAATCTTATAAAGACAAAACTATTTTTCAAACAATAACTTTTGAAGCAAAAGCAAATCAAATCACTTTACTTTATGGCGCATCTGGTATAGGAAAGACAACTTTATTAGATATTATTGCTGGCTTAAAATCTTTTCAAGATGGACATTATCTTTGGCAAGAGCAAAATCTATCAGCTGTTACCGATGAGGTTATGAGCAAGTTTCGTGGAAATACCATTGGTTATATTCCTCAAGATTTTGCCTTAATAAATGATTATACTGTTCGTGAAAATCTTATTCTTCCAACACTCTATCAAACAGAAAAAAGTGATTCAGAAGTAGCAAGCCAAGTAAACAAATTAGCTAAACGTTTAGGTATTGAAGACATCTTAGATAAAAAAGTTAAGCATATTTCAGGTGGTCAAAAACAGCGGGTAGCTATTGCAAGAGCCTTAATTGGTGACAAAGCCTTACTTTTAGCTGATGAACCAACAGCTAATTTAGATAAAGAGAATATAGCTATTGTTTTTGAGTTGTTACTTGAACAAAAGTTATCTGGCAAGACAATTATTATAGCAACGCATGATGATCGATTGAGACAGTTGGCAGATTGTATCTACACTATTGAAAATCACAAATTACACTTAGAAGAATAGGAAATGCTTACTACCAGCTACAAATCAATTAATACCAAACAGACCCAATAATTTAGTATGGCAAGTTTAATAAAACTGCAGATAAAACCACTTTACTGTTTTTAAAAGACTAAGTTTTTAGTCGTTTTATCCTGTTTCAGATATTGTTGACTTAAAAAGAAGATAAATTGAGCAGTTAAGTTTGTCTTCTTTTTATTTTTTTGCTTAAAAACACATTATCTCATATAAAAAACCGAACATTTTTGATATAATGGTCTTATAAAATCCGTTTATTGAGGTGAAGATGTGAAATTACTGGTTATTGGTTCGGGTGGTAGAGAACATGCTATCGCCAAACAATTGTTACACTCAGAAAAAGTTGAGACAGTCTATGTGGCACCGGGAAATGATGGTATGACACATGATGGTTTGGAATTGGTCGACATAGCGATTTCCGAACATGAAGCGCTCATTGCCTTTGCTAAGGAAAAAGATATTGCTTGGACCTTTATTGGACCAGATGATGCCTTAGCTGCTGGCATCGTGGATGATTTTGAAAAAGCAGGTTTAAAGGCTTTTGGACCATCACAAAAAGCCTCTGAGCTTGAGTGGTCAAAAGACTTTGCCAAAACCATTATGGCTAAATACCAGATTCCAACGGCAGCCTACCAGACCTTCACAGATTTTGAAGAAGCAAAAGCTTATATTCAATCAAAAGGTGCCCCAATTGTTGTTAAGGCAGATGGCTTAGCACTTGGAAAAGGTGTTGTTGTAGCTGAAACTGTAGATGATGCGATTTCTGCTGCTAGAGAAATGTTGCTTGATAATAAATTTGGTCACTCAGGTGCTCGCATCGTTGTTGAAGAATTTTTAGAGGGTGAAGAGTTCTCCTTGTTTGCTTTTGCAAACGGTGAAACTTTCTATCTCTTACCAAGTGCGCAAGACCATAAGCGTGCCTATGACGGTGACAAAGGACCAAATACTGGTGGAATGGGTGCTTATTCGCCAGTTCCTCATTTGCCTCAAGAAGTGATCGACCAAGCTGTTGCTAAGATTATTAAGCCAACGCTTCAAGCAATGGTCAAAGAAGGTCGTTCTTATCTTGGTGTTTTATATGCTGGCTTGATTTTAACAGCAGATGGTCCTAAGGTAATTGAATTTAACGCCCGCTTTGGTGACCCTGAAACACAAGTTATCTTACCACGATTGACTTCTGATTTCGCACAAGCTATTGATGATATTTTAAATGATAAACCAGCTACACTGACATGGCTTCAAGAAGGTGTGACACTTGGTGTGGTTGTTGCAAGCAATGGTTATCCTCTTGGGTATGACAAGGGTGTCAAAGTACCGATAACCAAAAGCCATGATATCATCACCTATTTTGCTGGGGTTACACATAAAGACAATCACTTGGTATCAAGCGGTGGACGTGTCTACATGCTTGTCACCACGCAAAACACCGTCAAAGAAGCACAAGATGTGATTTATCATGCACTAGAAAAAGAAAACACAGAAGGGTTCTTCTACAGAAAAGATATTGGGAGTAAAGCACTATGACAACAGAGATTGCAATTATTATGGGCAGTAAATCCGACTGGTCAACCATGGTGAAAACAGCAGAAATGCTTGATAGGTTTGGAGTCTCTTATGAGAAAAAAGTTGTTTCTGCTCATCGAACACCAGATTTGATGTTTGATTTTGCAGAAAAAGCCCGTGAGCGTGGCATTAAGGTGATTATTGCTGGTGCAGGTGGTGCGGCTCATCTACCGGGAATGGTAGCAGCCAAAACAATCTTACCAGTCATTGGTGTGCCGGTTAAATCACGCGCCTTAAGTGGCATTGACTCGCTTTACTCCATTGTGCAAATGCCAGGTGGTGTACCTGTCGCAACAATGGCGATTGGCGAAGCAGGAGCGACAAATGCTGCTTTGACAGCATTAAGAATTTTAGCAATAACCAATGAAGAACTCGCTGAAAAATTAAGTGACTATGCAAAACAACAAGGTGAACTAGCGGAGGCTTCTACAGATGAACTTATCTAAAATGATTGGGATTATCGGTGGTGGTCAACTGGGACAAATGATGGCTATTTCAGCCATTTATATGGGACACAAGGTGATCACACTTGATCCAGTTGCTGATTGTCCAGCCTCACGCGTCAGTGAAGTGATTGTGGCCCCTTATGATGATGTGAATGCTCTACAAGAATTGGCTGAGCGTTGTGACGTCTTAACCTATGAATTTGAAAATGTGGATGCCGACGGTCTTGATGCGGTTGTGAAACCAAATCAACTCCCTCAAGGAACAGACCTGCTTCGCATCTCACAAAATCGGATTTTTGAAAAAGATTTTCTCACTCAAGAAGCTGGTGTTGCTGTGGCCCCTTATCATGTCATTAAGAGTAGTAGTGATTTAGATGTTATTGATTTTGCTAAGAAATATGTCCTAAAAACAGCAACAGGCGGCTATGATGGTCATGGACAAATCGTTATCAGCTCACAAGAAGACCTGCCGGAAGCAAGAAAACTAGCGGATTCCTCAGCCTGTGTCTTGGAAGAGTTTGTCAGCTTTGACAAGGAAATTTCTGTGATTGTTTCGGGGAATGGTAAAGAAGTGACCGTCTTTCCTGTTCAAGAAAATAATCATCGTAACAATATTTTGTCAAAAACAATTGTGCCTGCTCACATCCCAGAAGCCTTGGCAGACAAGGCACAGGATATGGCAATAAAGATTGCTAAACAATTGGAGTTGTCAGGGACTCTTTGTGTTGAGATGTTTGTGGCGGGTGACACTATTTTGGTCAATGAAATAGCACCGCGTCCACATAATTCTGGGCACTATTCGATTGAAGCTTGTAATTTTTCCCAGTTTGACACGCATATTCTAGGAGTGTTAGGACAACCACTGCCACAAATTCAGTTACATCAACCGGCAGTCATGCTAAATATCCTTGGACAACACCTAGAAAAAGCTAAAAATTATGTCTTAGAACATCCTAACGCCCATCTGCATCTGTATGGCAAACAAGAAGCGAAACACAATCGTAAAATGGGGCATGTCACTCTCTTAGAAAAAGATGCCAAAGAGTTTGGTAAAGGGATTGATTATTAAGAAAAATCAAAACGAGAAAAGTAGTGGTGACAATCGGTTAAGTCTCACCAGTATGTCACAGAATTTAATTGCTAAAAAGAAATAGGAGAAAACAATGATTGAACGTTATTCCCGTCCTGAAATGGCGGCCATTTGGAGTGAAGAAAATAAATATCGTGCTTGGCTAGAAGTTGAAATCTTGGCCGATGAAGCTTGGGCTGAATTGGGTGAAATTCCTAAAGAAGATGTGACAAAAATTCGTGAAAAAGCCGACTTTGATATCAACCGCATTCTTGAGATTGAAGAAGAAACGCGTCATGATGTTGTGGCTTTCACGCGTGCTGTTTCTGAGACGCTTGGTGAAGAACGCAAGTGGGTTCACTACGGTTTAACCTCAACGGATGTGGTTGATACGGCATACGGTTATCTTTACAAACAAGCTAACGACATTATTCGTCGCGATTTAGAAAACTTTACCAATATTGTCGCTGATAAGGCGCGTGAGCATAAGATGACCATCATGATGGGACGTACACATGGTGTTCATGCGGAGCCAACAACTTTTGGCTTGAAATTAGCTACTTGGTATAGCGAGATGAAACGTCATCAAGAGCGTTTTGAACGTGCGGCAAAAGGTGTTGAAGCCGGTAAAATCTCAGGAGCGGTCGGCAACTTCGCCAATATTCCACCATTTGTAGAAGAATATGTCTGTGGCAAATTAGGCATTCGTCCACAAGAAATTTCAACACAGGTCTTACCACGTGACTTGCATGCAGAGTATTTTGCGACCTTAGCGGGGATTGCAACATCAATTGAACGTATGGCAACAGAAATTCGTGGGTTGCAAAAATCTGAGCAACGTGAAGTGGAAGAGTTCTTTGCAAAAGGACAAAAAGGTAGCTCAGCCATGCCCCACAAACGCAATCCTATCGGATCTGAAAACATGACAGGACTAGCGCGCGTGATTCGTGGCCACATGCTAACAGCTTATGAAAATGTACCACTCTGGCATGAACGTGATATTTCTCACTCGTCAGCAGAGCGCATTATCACACCAGACACCACCATTTTAATCAACTATATGTTGAACCGTTTTGGTAATATCGTTAAAAACTTGACTGTTTTTCCTGAAAACATGCTTCGCAACATGCAGTCTACCTTTGGCTTGATTTATAGCCAACGTGTCATGTTGACCTTGATTGAAAAAGGGATGACAAGAGAAGAAGCTTATGACTTGGTGCAACCAAAAACCGCTTATGCTTGGGATAATCAAGTGGCCTTTAAACCGCTTTTAGAAGCTGATAGCGAAGTTACCTCCCGTTTAACACAAGATGAGATTGATGAGTTATTTAATCCCGTTTATTACACTAAACGTGTGGATGATATTTTTAAACGCATTGGTTTAGAATAATCCTTTAAAGAGAGTAACACAACAGTTGCTCTTTTTGTCTAAACAAGTCAATAGGGATATGGTTAGAGTTGTGATATACTAAAAATAAATTTTTTGGAGGTGCTATGCATAGGTTTGGTGAAAATGTTAAAAGACAGCGTTTAAAGATGGGTATGACGCAAGAAGACCTTTGTGCAGAAGCTGATAAATTATCTGTTCGGCAGTTGTCAAGGATAGAGTCTGGAGAGTCGACTCCAACTCTTTATACCATTCAGTATATTGCGTCACAGTTACATGTATCTATTGATGATTTGGCCGAGACTAACTTTTTTGTTTTACCAGAACGTTATCAGACATTAAAGTATCTATTATTACGCACCCAAACCTATTCTGAAACTGAACGTCTCTTAAATCGCGAAGCCTATTTAGATGAGATTTATATAGACTATTATGAGCAATTGCCAGAAGAAGAACAACTAGTGATTGATTGTTTACAGTCAAAACTAGATGTTCATATGAGCGAGAACATTAATTTTGGCATTACGATTTTAAATGATTATTTTGAGCAATTATTGTTAAAGAAACACTATACGATTAATGATTTGATTTTAATTGAGCTCTATTTTATCTGCATCTCGACAGATCGCTTTTCAAAACGCCTTTATCATGAAGAATCCTACCATTTGTTAATGACTAATATTTTTTCGCAAGTGGATCACTTACCTGTTGACAATTTATATGTTTTAAATAATGTCTTGCTTAACAATTTTGGGGTTGCTTTAAAATTAGGACACCAAAACCATATCGAAGCTATTTTAGAGACAAGTTATGAGATTATGATGACCATTCAAGATTTTCAAAAAATGCCTATTTTAAAAATGTTGCAGTGGAAATATTATTTAGACTACCATAACCATCATTCAAACGCAGAAAAAGCTTATCAAGAAGCGCTCTCATTTTCTGATTTGATTGATGATAAGCACCTCAAAGAAAAAATTAAAAAAGAATGGGCTAAAGATAATACCTGACATTCATGTCGTGTATTATTTTTTTATCTTCAGCTATACTAAAGTTACTTAAAAAAGTAAGGAGGATAGCACATGAAAAATGATAACAGCTTTGTTTTTTCTGAGTATGATTGGTGGGGAATATAGTCGTCAATCTTATTCAATTGATAAGCTATTGGCAGACAAGATAAGGCTTTTTTGCTATAATATGGCTATGAATAGAATCTTAGATAATGAATTAATGGGTGACGAAGAAATGGTTGAGCGCACCCTTAGACCACAATTTTTAAAAGAATATATTGGACAAGATAAGGTTAAAAATCAGCTGAGTATTTTTATTGATGCCGCTAAAGGACGTGATGAGGCACTTGATCATGTGTTATTGTTTGGGCCTCCAGGGCTTGGGAAAACGACCATGGCTTTTGTTATTGCCAACGAACTCGGCGTTCATTTAAAGCAAACGAGTGGACCAGCCATCGAAAAATCAGGTGATTTGGTCGCTATTTTAAATGAGCTAGAGCCAGGCGACGTCCTATTTATCGATGAAATTCACCGGATGCCGATGGCGATTGAAGAGGTACTTTATAGTGCCATGGAAGACTTTTACATCGATATCATGATTGGTAATGGTGAGGCTAGTCGCAGCGTTCATCTTGATTTGCCACCCTTTACTTTGATTGGTGCAACAACACGTGCTGGCATGCTCAGTAACCCTTTGAGAGCACGTTTTGGCATTACAGGTCACATGGAATACTATGAAACTGAGGATTTGACAGAAATTGTTGAACGAACGGCTACGATTTTTGATATGACAATTGTCCATGAGGCCGCTGTTGAGCTTGCCAAACGTAGTCGCGGCACACCACGTATTGCCAATCGTCTTTTAAAGCGTGTGCGCGATTATGCCCAAATCAAAGGAGACGGAACCATCACTCAGCAAATGACAGATGAGGCTTTGGTCATGCTTGATGTCGACCGCGAGGGGCTTGATTATGTCGACCAAAAAATCCTTAAAACCATGATTGAGATGTATCAAGGAGGTCCTGTTGGACTAGGAACCTTGTCGGTTAATATAGCTGAAGAACGTGAAACGGTTGAGGATATGTATGAGCCTTATCTCATTCAAAAAGGATTCTTGATGCGAACCAGATCAGGGCGCGTGGCAACTCAAAAAGCTTATGAGCACCTAGGCTATCCTTATCTAGAAAAATAATAACTAAAAAAGAACTCTCTGCCTGCAAATAATGGGAGTTCTTTTAATCATTGAAAGATTTAAAAATGAGAGAAATTTCAAAAAGGAACCACTTGTTTTACCTAGGTGTTTTTGTTTTTTCTGTTATAATATTGTTAAGGAGATGAAAATCATGAAAATTTGTTTTGTTTGTTTAGGCAATATTTGTCGTAGCCCCATGGCTGAATTTGTTATGAAGGATTTAGTTAAAGATGATGATCGTTTCTATATAGAAAGTCGAGCAACATCTCGTTGGGAAAAAGGAAAGCCCATTCATGCTGGAACACAAAGAATGTTGGACCAACATGAGATTGATTTCAATCATATGAAAGGCTCACAACCCATTCGAGTAGAAGATTTACAAGAATTTGATTATATTATCGGAATGGATGAGAATAATGTGGCTGATTTGAAAAAATTAGCCAAAGGCAAACTAAAGAAAAAGATTTTTATGTTTGCTAAAAAGGGAATTCCTGATCCTTGGCATACAGGGGATTTTGAAGAAACCTACCGTCTTATCTCACAAGGTTGTTTAGAATGGTTAGATTATTTTAATAGCCTTTAAAAATACAAAGAAAGTCAGAAAAAATGGATACATTAAAGAAATTGACCTTTTCAAGAGAGAAAATAGAATTAATCACTGTTTTTATCATTCTTATTTTAGGGATGAGTGTCTTTTTGATTCCCTTAAAAACCAAGACAGCTCTTACTTATGACGAAGGGAAAATCCATTATACTGGTTATGTTGTCAACTATCGAATGAATGGCCAAGGAAAACTAACCTATGACAATGGTGATGTGTATGAAGGCAACTTTGTCAATGGTGTTTTTAATGGTAAAGGAGTGTTTACTTCAAATCTCGGTTGGTCCTATGAAGGCGATTTTAAGGATGGTCAAGCAGATGGACAAGGCAAATTAATTGCAAAGGATAAAAAAGTCTACGAAGGGACTTTTAAACAAGGAATATATCAAAAATGAGAATAAAATGGTTTTCTGTCATTCGTATCACCGGTCTACTCTTGGTGCTACTCTATCACTTTTTTAGGAATGCTTTTCCTGGTGGCTTTATTGGGGTTGACATCTTTTTCACCTTTTCAGGCTATTTAATCACAGCACTGTTAATCGATGAGTTTAGTCAAAAACATTCGATTGATTTGTTGCGCTTTTTTAGGCGCCGTTTTTATCGGATTTTTCCACCACTGGTTTTGCTGATTTTAATTGTTCTACCTCTTACCTTGCTGGTCAAACAAGATTTTGTGGCAGATATAGGTCGACAAGTTGCAGCAACTCTTGGTTTCACCACCAATATCTATGAACTTTTGATTGGTGGGAATTATGAAAGTCAGTTTATTCCACATTTGTTTTTACACACGTGGAGTTTAGCGATTGAGGTACATTTTTACATTGTCTGGGGCTTTCTGACCTGGTTATTGTCTAAAAGAATTAAAAAAAGTACAGATTTCAGACGTCTTATCTTTTTATTATCAACTGTTTTGTTTGTTGCAAGTTTTTTGAGCATGTTTGTTAGATCATTCTTTGTTGATCAGTTTTCAACGGTGTATTTCTCAAGTCTATCTCATAGTTATGGTTTCTTTTTAGGGGCCATGTTTGCCACGATGACGGGTATTCGAGAAACAACCAAACAGTTCAAAATCAACGTGCGTTCATGGCAGTTAAAACCGGTGTTAATTGTTTTTGGTTTGAGTCTTTCACTGATTCTATTATTGTCACGTCTTCTTGACTTTAATCACATTTTCACCTATTTATTTGGTTTCATTTTAACGGGACTCTTTACAGCAGTGATGATTTATGCCAGTCGTGTCTTACATGAAAAAACACCTGACATCAAAGAACCAAAGGCGATTACCTTTTTATCAGATATTAGCTACAGCATTTACCTTTTTCATTGGCCACTTTATATTATTTTTTCACAGTTAATGGGAAACTGGTCAGCTGTAACCTTAACAACGGTATTGTCTATTGCTTTTGCTTCTCTATCATTCTATGTGATTGAACCTATTATTGTAGGTAAAACGCCGGTCATTTATGATATACCAATTCATGTGAAAGACTACTCAAAATGGCTTTTGGCAAGTCTTGGAACACTTGTTGTTATCAGTTTGTTTGTGATTGTAAGATCGCCTCGTGTCGGTGCTTTTGAGACAGATCTTTTGGTTAATTCATTAAAACAAGCAGACACTAATATGGATAGAACGCACATGTTAGCAGCAGGTGATGCGTCTGCAATTAGTGACATCATGATTATTGGAGATTCAGTAACCTTACGCGCTAGTGATACGATTAGCCAGCAACTACCAGAAGCACAGTTAGACGCTGCCATTAGCCGTAATTTTCCGCTAGCTTTTGAGATTTATAAAAATCATATTGATAATAAGACCCTGTCAAAAACAGTTGTTTTGGCAGTTGGTGTGAATTCACCCTATAACTATCAAGCTGAAATCATGCAGTTTGTGGATAATTTACCAGAGGGTCATCGCTTAGTTTTAGTGACACCATACAATGTCAAAGATGGTAGCATAGAGAATGTGCGAAATTATGAACTAGAATTAGCCAAACAATACGATTATATTGAAGTAGCGGATTGGTACCAAGCTTCAGTAGATAATCCAAATATCTGGGCTGGAACAGATGGCGTTCATTTTTCTATCTCTGACTCATCTGGTTCTGACCTTTATGCCCAAACAATAAAAGAAGCCATTGAAACAGTTGCTAGAAAACAAGCAAAATAAATAAATGAATTATGAATAGCGAGCACTTCCTTAGTCTTTTAAGATAGGGAAGTGTTTTTGCTTGTTAAAGAAAACTCAAATTGTCAAATTAAGCGAGACAGAAAAAAATTCTTTACCATTGTTAGAAATCTATCGTTCTTATGAATGTTATTATCAATTTATTCAAGCATATATTACGGAGACAGAGTTAATTTTGTCTGGAATATCGCTATTTTTAACTATAGACTATATAGGTTAAGGGAACTAACCTGTATCTATCCTTTTAATAAAATAGCTCTTGTTTCTCTCTAACAAATTAAATTCACAAAAAACTTGACACGTTCCAAAAAAGCGGTTACAATATTACTGTAATAAATTTTTGGAGGAAACTATGAATCGATTACAAGAGTATCGAGAGAAAAATGGGATAATAATTGCTGCTCATAGAGGGACTAATGGAGGAAATATTCTTCAAAATACTTCAAAAGCTTATTATAATGCCATTCGACACAAGGCTGATATGTTCGAAGTTGATGTTGTTCGTTCTCAAGATGGTGATTTTTTTGCATTTCACGATGGTCAGGAACCTTTAGTCTTTAATGATAATTTTGATATTAGAACATTAAATGCTAAAGAAATTGTTTCTAAGACATGTTTTAATTCTGTATTTGAACCAATTAATCAGAAAATAGAAACCATTGAGCAGATTTTAGATAAATTTGAAGGACAAGCTTTTATAAATATTGATAGAAGTTGGTTCTATTGGGATACGTTTCTCGATAGACTTAAAGGCTATAAATCATTAGAACAAATTTTACTAAAATCCCCAGTAGAACGACATCTCTTAGAAAAATTAAGAGATTCTGGTTTAGATGTTATGTATATGCCTATAGTAAAAACAATGGAAGAATTAGATTTAGTTTTAAATTTTGAGGGTTTAAATATTGTTGCTATCGAATTGATTTTTGAAACTTTGGACACTGATTTAGTCTCTCCAAAAACAATTCAGTCATTGAAAAACAAAGGACTTCTAATTTGGGGAAATGCTCTTACTTTAAGTGATACTATTGTTTTATCAGCTGGTTTAGATGATGATTCTGCTATAGAAAATGATGGACAATCTTGGGGGAGACTAGTCAAATTAGGATTTGACATTATTCAAACAGATTGGCCTTATCTACTATATAACTTTTTAACTGCAAATAATTTAAAAAATAATTAAGGAGGACATATATATGTTCAAACAAATCAAAAAACTTTCCTTAGTGGCTTCAATGTTACTACTCGCAGCTTGTTCAAATTCAAGCAATGATGCTAAAACTGATGGTAATTCAGGAGAAATAGATAGATCACAAACAATTGTAATATATACCAATTCTGCCTCAAATGGTCGATCAGAGTATTTACAAGAAAAGGCAGAAGAAGCTGGTTATAAACTACAGATTGTTGATATTGCAGGTAGCGAAATTGCCGATAGACTTATCGCCGAAAAAAATAATGCGGTTGCTGACCTTGTTTTTGGTCCAAACACATTAGAATTTGAACGTATTAAGAAGGAAGAGCTACTTGTCAAATATTCACCTAAATGGGCTGACGAGGTTGATAGTTCTTTAGGTGATAAAGATGGTTACTATCATTCACTAGTTGTTCAGCCATTAGTTTTAATTGGAAATAAAACAGTTGAAATGCCATCAGATTGGGTTGATCTAACAAAGAGTTCATATAAAGATAAATATGGTATTTTGAATTTAGGTTCAGGAACTTCAAAAATTATTTTTGCTAGTATTGTGAGTCGCTACCCAGATAAAGATGGTGAATTAGGCATCTCCGAAGAAGGATGGAAGGTAGCAAAAGATTATCTACAAAATGCACATATTTATGCTGATGGTGAGGATTTTATTTCTGCAATAATTGATGATGAAAATGATTTAAATTACAGTATGATTTGGGGATCCGGGGTTCTTCAAAATGAATCAGAAAGAGATTATAAATTTCAAGTTATGAGCCCAGAAGTGGGAGTTCCATATGTTACAGAACAAATTGGGATTTTGAATACAAGTGAAAAACAAGCTCTATTAAAAGAATTTGTTGACTGGTTTGGTTCAGCAGAAGTTCAAAAAGCATGGAGCGATGAATTTGGTTCTATACCAGCAAATCAAGATGCTCTAGCAGAAGTTAAACCAGATATAAAAGAATTTGTTGATAGTGTTAAACCTCAAAAGCTTGACTGGGAATTTATTGGAAATAATGTAGATAGTTGGATTGAGAAAGCTCAACTAGAATTTATTCAATAACATTTCAAATTTTCTAGGAGATAATATGATTAATTTTAACAATATTCAAATCAAGTACGGCGATTTTATTGCCATCGATAACTTAAATTTAAACATTAATGAAGGAGAATTTTTCACATTTCTTGGGCCTAGCGGATGTGGGAAATCTACTACATTAAGAACATTGGTCGGATTTATTGAACCGTCGGCCGGTAATATTTATGTTGAAGATAAAGATATCACAAAGGTAGAGCCTGAGGGAAGGGGGATTGGAATTGTATTTCAAAGCTATGCACTTTTCCCAACAATGTCAGTATTTGAAAATATAGCATTTGGATTAAAAGTTAAAAAAGTCTCTCCTGAAATCATTAAAGCAAAGGTTAGTGAAATTTCAAAGAAGATTAATATTTCCGAAGAACAATTACATAGAAATATTTCTGAACTTTCCGGTGGACAGCAACAACGTGTCGCCCTGGCACGTGCACTAGTTTTAGAACCAAAAATTTTGTGTTTAGATGAGCCTTTATCAAATTTGGATGCTAAATTACGAGTTTCTTTGAGAAAAGAGCTTAAGCGTTTGCAAAAAGAACTTGGTATTACAACATTGTATGTCACACATGATCAAGAAGAAGCACTCACTCTATCAGATCGCATTGCAGTGTTTAATAATGGTTTTATAGAGCAAGTTGGAACACCATATGAAATTTATAACCAATCTAAAACAGAGTTTGTGTGTGAATTTATTGGCTCTATAAATAAAATCGATGCTAAAACTTTACAAGAATTACAAGGTCAAGAGAAGATTTTCGAAGACACAGAAGGTTATATCCGTTTAGAGAGAATTAAACTAACCAATAATGAACAAACCGATTTAGAATTAGTTGGTACAATCACTGATTTAGAATTTAATGGTATTCTAATCAAATACACTGTTAAACTTTTAAATGATGAAGTCATACATATCATTGAAAAAAATGATGGACGTTCTCGTCATGTTGTTGGTGATAAAGTGAATTTATATTTCAATCCAAAGGATATCATGCAATTCAAAGGAGATTAGCTATGAAAAAAGAATTTAAATGGCGAGATTGGATTATTAGAATTGGTGTTTTCTGGCTAATTGTTGCTTTTGTAATCTATCCTAATATAGGTTTAGTTACCGATGTCTTTTTAAAAGATGGTACATTTACATTAGATGCTGTTACTAAAATTTTAAAATCAGAAAGAGCTTTAAGTAGTATATCTAATAGTTTTATTCTAGCTGTTTCGATGGTCTTAACAGTTAATATTGTAGGGACATTAGTGGTTCTTTTTACAGAGTACTGGGAAATAAAAGGGTCAAAAATATTAAAACTTGGCTATATGACATCATTAGTTTATGGCGGAATCGTTTTGGCAACAGGATATAAATTTGTGTACGGTAGTAATGGTGTCGTTACTCAACTTTTAACAAATATATTTCCTAATTTATCATCCAATTGGTTTCAAGGATACGGTGCTGTTTTGTTTATTATGACATTTGCTTGTACCTCTAATCATATTATGTTTTTGACCAGTGCTGTGAGAAGTGTTGATTATCATACTATTGAGGCTTCAAGAAATATGGGAGCTAATCCAATCACTGTATTTTTCCGAGTTGTCTTTCCTACGTTTAAACCAACACTTTTTGCATTAACTATTTTGACTTTTTTAACAGGATTATCAGCGGTTTCTGCACCACTGATTGTTGGGGGAGAAAGTTTTCAGACAATTAACCCCTTGATAATTACATTTGCTAAAACGACATCTTCTAGAGATTTAGCGGCGTTATTAGCGTTGATTTTAGGGTTGGCAACCATTTTACTACTAACATTGTTAAATAGGATTGAAAGTGGAGGCAATTATGTTTCTGTTTCAAAAACAAAAGCTGGACTTAAAAAACAAAAAATTAATTCTCCATTTTGGAATCTTTTGGCTCACATAGTAGCTTATGTTTTGTTTGGCATTTATATGCTTCCTATTCTATTAATTATTGTCTATTCATTTACTGATGCTTTGACAATCAAAACAGGCAATTTAAAATTGAGCAGTTTCACCATTGAAAATTATGCTCAACTATTTTCGAATAGTCAAGCTTTCAAACCCTATTTAGTCAGTTTGGTCTATTCATTGTTAGCAGCTATAATTGTAACTATCATTGCTATTGTTATCTCAAGAATTGTTCATAAGAATAAGTTTAAAATAGATCAATTTTTTGAATATGGCGCTTTGATTCCTTGGATTCTTCCAAGTACATTAATTGCACTAGGATTAATGTTTACGTATAATGAACCTAAATTAATGATATTTAATATTGTACTAGTAGGCACATTGGCCATTATGTTAATTGCTTATATTATTCAAAAATTACCATTCTCTTATCGAATGATTCGTGCTGCTTTTTTTAGTATTAATAATGATATGGAAGAAGCGGCTAGAAGTATGGGTGCATCAACTTTACGCACAATGACCAAGGTAATTATTCCTTTAATAATGCCAGTAGTTTTGTCAGTAGTTGTATTGAATTTCAACTCATTACTTTCTGATTATGACTTATCAGTTTTCCTATATCATCCACTATTTCAACCTTTAGGTATTGTTATTAAACAATCTACTGACGAGACCGCGACTATAAATGCACAAGCAATGATGTTAGTATACTCAGTGGTATTAATGGTTATGTCAAGTGCTGCACTTTATATTGCTAACCGTTTTCAAACACAGAAAGGTAAACGATAATGTTAACTTCAGGAGGATTGCACATAGATGAAATTTTCCTAAGATGTATTATGTCAATTGTATTAGGAGGTATTGTAGGCTACGAACGTGGAGTAAAAAATCAAGCGGCAGGGTTAAGAACTTATATTTTAGTTTGTCTTGGGGCTAGTATTGTAATGATGACTAATCAATTTATAGTTCATGAATACGGTACAGGAGATCCTAGCAGAATGGGGGCGCAGGTGATTAGTGGACTTGGTTTCCTAGGAGCTGGAACTATTTTAGTAACAAATAGAAACAAAATAAAGGGACTGACTACTGCCGCTGGATTATGGTCGTCAGCATGTATTGGATTAGCTATAGGAATAGGTTTTTATAAAGGGGCTATTGTTGCAGCAATTCTTCTAATAGCTATTATGACTATATTTACTCCTGTAAAAAAATATTTAAATTCAAAAACAAAAATTGCTGAGTATTATATAGTGTTCAGTTCTATGGAAGCTTACAATCGATTGTTAATTTATTTGAGCACATCTGGAATAAAAATAATAGATATGCAAAATGGCATTGCTAATTTAGACGAAGAAAGAAAACTAACAAGTATTAACTCTACAAAAATATCTTGTTATATGGAGTTGCAATTAAATGAAAAATTTGATCATCTAAAATTAATGGAAAACCTGTCAGAGATTGCAGGTGTGATTTATGTGGAAGAAATCAGATAAAGAGTTACAATCTCTTTATCTTTTTTTAATGAATTAAATTTTTGTTTTAAGTAATAATTTGTTGGAGTAGAATAAAGATAGAAGGATACTTTAAACTATTTTTCAAAATGGTTAATTTTTATTGAATGAGGCTATTTATCAATTGGCTTGTGTGAAACATTAGAAAGGTGATTTTACAATTGAAGGATTGGAGAATAAGATGAATAATGGTTTCTGAAAGAGGATGCTCAAATTGCTTATGAAACGCTAAGAAACCATCTGAAATATATTTCTCTTTATCTTGTTTATATGGTATTATTGAAATACTAAATAATAAAAACCACCAAATCTATATATTATATAGTAGTTAGATGTCGATTAGAAAAATGTTCACCGATTTTTTATATTTAAGAGAATGTTAAATTCTTTTGAAAATAATAAATTAAAAGATAAATAGAGGGTTTTAATCTAGTTTTTAGGAGTTGAATGATATTGGTTACGATAAATGATATTGCTAAAGAGGCAGGAGTTTCACATGGCACAGCCTCGAATGTTCTAAATAAAAGAGGGAATGTTAGAGCAGATAAAATTAAACTTGTTGAAGAAGCAGCTAAAAAATTAGGTTACCGTATCAATACTCAAGCTCAATTTTTAAGGAGAGGGTTATCTAATAAGTGTTATATTTTAGTGTTATCTACAATGAAAAATCAATATACTGATTTTTTGGATGAGATTATGGTAGGTAGTTCAAGTTTTGATATTGAGATAGTGAACATAAGGAGTAAGTCAAATATATCTCACATTTTTAATGATTGTTTAGGACAACTACCGCATGCCATTTTTTGTCTAGGTTTCTCTATAAAAAAATTTAAGGTAAGTAGGCTTCACTCAGTTAAAGTATACGAAATTGACACTTATCCTGAGAAAAATGGATTGAGTTTTCAAATTTCAACGGTTTTAGAGAATTTTAGAGAATTTCTTTATAAGAATTCTATAAATACTGTCACTTTTTTATCATTTGGTTTTGAGGGTGATTATAGTCTTTCAAGTTATATTAGTGAAAGTATTATCCAAAACTATTCCTCTAAACACTATTATCTTAATGATTATGACTATGTATTGAAACTTTATCCTAGTCTAAAATTATTAACACATTTTGATGTTATTTTTTTGACAGATAAATTTCTGCTTAATCGTTTAAAAGATATGTTAAAATGGTTCGGGAAAAAAGATTTACCGATATTTTATCTCGTTGGTTCTTCAGATTTTATTCAACAAGATAATGTTTATACTTTAAAAGTAGATTACCGCAAGTTAGCACAAAATTGTATTTTAAAGATAGAAAATAAGACTTTACATCAGTTATTACCTTATGAGTCAATGTCTGGGAAGTTTAGTTTTCTAAAAGAAAACACTAACGCCATTAAAATTCTTACTCTAAAATCTCCAATTAGCCAAGCTTTATCAATATTATCAGATAGATATAAATTTTTGACTGGGAGAGATATAGTTATCGTCGAGAGAGAATATGAAGAAATATTGGATTTATTATCTAATCCCGAATTATTAGTTGATATTGATATCATAAGAGTTGACATGGCTTGGTTGCCAACTTACGCTGAATTAATTTTTAAAAATATTTCTAATGAGAGTATAACAAAGACGATCAATGCTAAAATTGACAAATCAGTTTCTAAAGAATATACACATGTTAATGGATGTCAATATACATTCCCACTAGATATCAGTAGTCAGATTTTGGTATATAGGAAAGATATTTTTGAGAATACATTGATACAGCGACAATATTTTGAAAAAAACAAAAATTCATTAGAAATACCTCAAAGTTATATTGAATTTGATAAAATTTCTGAGTTTTTTACTAAAAATATCAATAATGAGTCACCAACTCTTTTTGGGCATAGTAGAGGATTAAAATCACCAATTGTTGCTGCTTGTGATTTTATTCCTCGCTTGAGAGAAAGTCTTTTGAAAAATAATATGACTTTAAGCATTATAGAAACTGTTTTTTTAGATTATAAAAATAGTATTAACTATACAAAAAAAAGTAGTTCTGATTGGTGGGAAGACTTTGTAAATAGTCTAAAAACAGGGGAAACAGTTATGGAAATTCTGTTTTCTAATTATGCTAGTCCACTATTCAATGATGATTCCATTGATACAGAATTTACATTTGGTTATGCTCCAATACCAGGAAATCAACCTGTTATAGGAGGTGGAGCGATTGGAATTTTGAAGTCATCCAAAATGGTTAATGAAGCACTTGAATATATTGATTGGTTATTCAGTGAAGAAATTTCTGTTGCTTTAGCCCTTCTAGGAGGTTTTTTACCATCAAAATATGTTGTCAATAATACTAATTTAAATAAAAATTTTCCTTGGTTAGAACAATTTGACAAGACCTTCAGTGTTGGAAGTAGAATAAAATGGTTTGATTTTGAAACTGATTTACAATTTGAAAGGTTGTTAGGTGAAGAGCTTATTAAGAAAATGAAAAATAATCAATAAAAATTTAGTTTTGAATTTATATTTTAGTTCTATATTTAGCAGGACTCCTTTTACCCAAAATATCTAAATTGGATCGCCTTTCATTTCCTCATTTATAGTAAGATGACTATAGGTCATTTATGTTAGTTCCTTTCAGACAAATGTAATTGTTTGTCAGAGTCTAACATGAATGGCTTTTTTTCTGTCTCACTTAATTTAACAAATGAGAAAATGAGAACAATTAAAAAAACGTTAGGGTAGTAGCGTAAGGAATTGTTTTTTGGTCAATGGAAAAAACTTTCAAAAAAAAATTGAAAAAATATTGTGAAACTATTTACAAACTTTTTAAAATGAGCTATAATAAAACCATAAAAATTGTGAAACATTTAACAATGTTGGAGGAAAATAACTTATGGCAACTAAAACTGTTGATGCAAAAACAATGATTGATCAATTGGCTCAAAAAGCAACGAAAGCTTTACACGCTATGGAAGATTTCACACAAGAACAAGTTGATGATATCGTTCACCATGCAAGTATGGCGGCATTAGAAAAACATATGCCCTTAGCAAAGATGGCTGTTGAAGAAACAGGTCGTGGTATCTACGAAGATAAAGCTATTAAAAATATGTATGCTTCAGAGTATATCTGGAATGCGATTAAGTATGATAAAACAGTTGGTGTTATCGCAGAAGATAAAGAAGCAGGTTTGATTTCTATTGCTGAGCCTGTTGGTGTGATTTGTGGGGTTACTCCGACAACTAATCCTACCTCAACAACCATTTTCAAAGCCTTGATTGCTTTAAAAACAAGAAATCCAATTATTTTCGCCTTTCACCCATCAGCACAAAAATGTTCTTCAGAAGCTGCTCGTATTGTTCGCGATGCTGCTATTGAAGCAGGTGCGCCAGAAGACTGTGTGCAATGGATTGAACAACCAAGTATTGAAGCAACAGGTGCTTTGATGAACCATCCTTTAATTGCAACCATTCTTGCAACAGGTGGTCCAGGTATGGTTAAGGCGGCTTATTCAAGTGGTAAACCTGCTCTTGGTGTAGGACCTGGTAATGTACCAAGTTATATTGCAGCAGATGCTAAAATTAAACGTGCTGTTAATGATTTGATTGTTTCAAAAACCTTTGATAATGGGATGATTTGTGCCTCTGAACAAGCTGCTATTGTCGATGCTTCGGTTTATGATGAGGTCAAAGCAGAGTTTGAAGCACATAACTGTTTTATCGTTTCTAAAAAAGCTGATATTAAAAAATTAGAAAAAGCTGTTCTTAATGAAGCAAAAACAGCTGTTAATCCGAAAATTGTTGGTTATTCAGCAGAATTCATCGCTGAATTAGCAGGCATCAAAGTACCAAAAGGCACTAAAATTATCTTGGCAGAAATTCCAGATGCGACTATGGAACACCCATTAGCTCTTGAAAAACTGTCTCCAGTACTTGCCCTTATCAAAGCAAGTGACGTGGAAGATGCTTTAGAAAAATGTGATAAAATGTTAAACCTTGGTGGTTTAGGACATACTGCAGTGATTCACACAGAAGATGAAGATCTTCAAATCCGTTTTGGTCTTCGTATGAAGGCATGCCGTATTCTTGTTAACTCACCATCAGCAGAAGGTGGTATCGGAAATATCTACAATGAAATGATTCCATCATTAACCCTTGGTTGTGGCTCACACGGACGCAACTCAGTATCACACAATGTGGGGGCAATTGATTTGATTAACGTTAAGACACTAGCAAAGCGCCGTAATAATATGCAATGGTTTAAATTACCACCCAAAATCTACTTTGAAAAAAATTCCATCATGTACCTTCGTAAAATTCAAGCAGAGAAAGTCATGATTGTCTGTGATCCAGGGATGGTTAAATTTGGCTATGCTGATTTAGTGAAAAAACAATTACAATTAAATAAAAACAATCCATCTGTGAAAGTTTTCTCAGAAGTAGAGCCAAACCCATCAACTAATACCGTCTACAAAGGGCTTGAAATGTTTAACGAGTTCCAACCAGACACTATTATCGCTCTAGGTGGTGGTTCTGCGATGGATGCTGCAAAAGCAATGTGGATGTTCTTTGAAAACCCTGATGTTAGCTTCTTTGGTGCTAAACAAAAATTCTTAGATATTCGTAAACGTACCTATAAAATTCCTTATGCAGAAAAAACAACCTTTATCTGTATTCCAACAACATCAGGAACAGGATCTGAGGTAACACCGTTTGCCGTTATTACTGACAGTGATGACCATACCAAATATCCTCTTGCTGATTATGCTTTGACACCAGATGTGGCTATTATTGACCCAGCTCTTGTTATGAGTGTTCCTGCTAGTGTGACAGCCGATACAGGAATGGATGTTTTAACCCATGCGATTGAATCTTATGTTTCAGTAATGGCAAGTGATTACACACGTGGTTTATCTCTTCAAGCCATCAAACTAGTCTTTGACTACCTTGAAAAATCAGTGAACACCCCTGATGAAGAATCACGTGAAAAAATGCATAACGCTTCAACTATGGCGGGAATGGCTTTTGCTAATGCTTTCTTAGGTATTTGCCACTCTATCGCTCACAAAGTTGGTGGTGAATGGGGCGTTCCTCATGGTCGTACCAATGCCATCTTACTGCCACATATCATTAGATATAACGCTAAAGATCCGCAAAAACATGCCATGTTCCCTAAATATGACTACTTCCGCGCAGAAAAAGACTATGCTGATATTTCTCGCTTCATGGGATTTGAAGGTGAAACAGATGCAGAATTAGCAGAAACACTTGCTCGCAAGGTTTACGAGCTTGGTCAATCAATCGGCATTAAAATGAACTTTAAGTCACAAGGTGTGACCAAAGCACAATTAAAAGCAGATGCTGATCGTTTAGCTGAAAAAGCCTACGAAGACCAATGTACAACCGCAAATCCAAAAGAACCACTCATTTCAGAATTAAAAGAAATTATTGAAATCGCCTTTGATTATGAAGGGTAATCCTTGACACCAATTCTCTTTGAGAATTGGTGTTTTTTCATTTGTATTGAATAGGTTTTATTCAGAAAACTTGTTTAGGCAAATCAGTTAAAAATATGATATGATAAGAAAAAGACTTTATGAAACAAGGGAGAGCGTAATGACTCTAATTTACCAATCAACGAGAGATGCTAAAAACACAGCAACAGCTAGCCAAGCTATTTTAAAAGGATTAGCAACAGATGGTGGCCTCTACACCCCTACTGTTTTTCCAGAAATAAGCTTAGATTTCAACCAATTAAAAGACTTAAGTTACCAAGACATTGCTAAAAAAATCTTGTCAGCTTTTTTAGATGATTTTACACCGGAAGAAATCGCCTATTGTGTATCAAATGCTTATGATGATAAGTTTGATACAGAGTTGATTGCACCAATAGTTAAGTTGAACGGTCAATACCATTTAGAGCTATTTCACGGATCAACCATAGCTTTTAAAGACATGGCCTTATCGATTTTGCCTTACTTGATGACAACTGCCGCTAAAAAACAAGGCGTGGACAATAAAATCGTTATTTTAACAGCCACCTCAGGAGATACAGGAAAAGCAGCCATGGCAGGCTTTGCTGATGTGCCTGGAACAGAAATTTTTGTCTTTTATCCTAAAAATGGCGTGAGTCGTATCCAAGAGTTACAAATGGTTACCCAAGAAGGTGAAAATACGCATGTTCTGGCTATTGATGGGAACTTTGATGATGCCCAAACCAGTGTAAAAGACATGTTTAACGATGAAGAGTTGCGTGCTCTATTACTAGAAAAAGGCATACAATTTTCATCAGCCAACTCCATGAATATTGGCCGTTTGGTTCCTCAAATTGTTTATTATGTTTATGCTTACGCACAACTTCTCAAACAAGGTGAGATTAAAAATGGTGAATTGATTAACTTTTCAGTACCAACTGGTAATTTTGGTAATATTCTCGCTGCTTTTTACGCCTCTAAAATTGGTGTGCCGGTTGGAAAACTTATCTGTGCCTCCAACGAAAACAATGTGTTAACAGATTTCTTTAACACAGCAACCTATGATAAAAATAGACCCTTCAAAGTGACAACAAGTCCTTCAATGGACATTCTTGTGTCATCTAATCTAGAGCGTTTAGTCTTTCACTTAGTAGGCAACGATGCTACAAAAACGCGTGAACTAATGGCGCAATTAGCAAGTGAAGGTAGTTATCAATTACCAGTTAAAGAGGCCTCTATTTTAAATCTTTTTGCCGCTGGCTTTGCTAACCAAGAACAAACGAGTCAGGACATTGCGCGTGTTTATCTTGAAAATCATTATGTTGAGGATCCTCATACAGCCGTTGCATCAAGCGTTTATAAGGATTATCAAGAAAAAACAAAAGATATGACAAAAACAGTTGTCGTATCAACAGCAAGTCCCTATAAATTTCCAACGGTTGTCGTCAAAGCTCTTGAGAAAACAAGTATCACAGATGATTTTGAGGCAGTAAAGAAACTCAAAAAACTCTCTCAAATAGTCATTCCTAAAGCTGTAGACGGCATTGAAAAAGCACCAATTCGTCATCAAACAACCATCGCAACTAAAGACATGAAAGAAACAGTAGAAAGGTATCTAGGACTCTAGTTTTAGAGGTTGTCATTATCTATGCAGCATACTAAAAAAATACTATCTATCGCTGTTCCAGCAATGATGGAAAACATATTACAAATGACGATGGGTTTTGTGGATAGTTATTTAATTGCTCAAATCGGCTTAATTGCAGTTTCAGGCGTTTCAGTGGCTAATAACATTATTAGTATTTACCAAGCGGTCTTTATCGCTCTAGGTTCTAGTGTCGCTAGCCTTGTTGCGAGAAGTTTAGGTGAGAAAAATCACTCTGAAACGCAATTATTGATGCGAGATACTATTATGTTGACGGGACTTCTAAGTCTTGTCTTGGCTTTTTTCTCCATTTTTTGGGGGAGCTGGGTTCTCTCATCTTTGGGGACGACTTTAGCTGTTAGTCAAGCGGGTGCTATTTATCTAGCTATTGTTGGTGGTGGCAGTCTTTTTATGGGACTGATGATTGTTTTTTCAAGTGTTCTAAGAGCTGACAATCGCCCTAAAGTATCTCTTTATGTTACCTTATTTGTTAATTTTTTAAATGTCATCTTTTCTGTTATTGCTATTTTCGTTTTTCACCTAGGCATTGTTGGTGTTGCTGGTGCAACAGTGTTGGCACGATTCATTGGCAGTTTAGCATTGTGGCATCAATTAGGAACATTAAAACAAGATTTTCAGTTTAAATGGCATAAGAATCGGACCCTACTGTCTCTTGCCTTACCGGCTACAGCTGAGCGTTTAATGATGAGATTAGGTGATGTGGTTATCATTGCTATTATTGTCCAACTGGGCACAAAAGCAGTAGCAGGCAATGCTATAGGAGAGACCCTAACCCAGTTCAATTATATGCCAGGTGTTGCTGTGGCAACGGCGACTATTATTTTAGTAGCTGATTATTTAGGTCAAGGCAATCCAAAAACAATTGATAGAATTGTAAAAGAATCTTATTTATTATCAACCCTTGTGATGCTTTGTCTTAGTGTTTTAGTCTTTCTCTTTGGGGGACAGTTATCCTTATTGTTTACTAGTGATCAAGTAGCGATTTCAGCCAGTCTCATTGTTGTTTTTTATTCCTTGATGGGTAGCCCAGCAACCTCTGCAACTCTTATCATGACAGCTGTTTGGCAGGGTTTGGGGCACTCAAGAATTCCTTTTTATGCAACAAGCATTGGCATGTGGGTGATTCGCATTGGTTTTGCCTATCTCTTAAGTATTATTTTAAAAATGGGCCTATCTGGTGTTTGGTTAGCAACTGTTTTAGACAATCTTTTTAGAGGCTTGTTTTTATGGCTTGTTTATAGAAAATATTTTAAACAAAAAATTATTACTTTCTAATCATTTTAATTTTTAACATCAATAAGTAAAAGACTTCTTTTGTAAAAAGAAGTCTTTTACTTATTTTGAGAATTGATTAACGGAATCTGTATTTGAAAAACCATCTTGCTTTTATGACAGTCTAACTAAAAATATCATCTTTAGTTTTTTGAATTATCAAGTGGCTTATTAGGTTAGTTGTTAGATAACTCTTTATTTAGTTGTTTAATAATCCTATAACGTTCAAGAACATTTGAATAGGTTAATAGGGAAGTGGCAAATAGCATCAATATTCCAAGAAATAAAAATGTAAATACAGCTGTTATGATAAAAAGCAAGAGCAGAAAAACTGTAAGAAAGATAAGACATTGCCAAAGGATAACAACAATTTTAGAATTCTTGTTTTCCTGAGTTAAAAATTCCTCATAATCCAAAGAGGAGAAAAAATGCTCTCTTACTTCTATATTATCATAGAGTTTTATGACATATTGTTCTGTAAAGTACAGGGTTATCAGACAAAACACAAGGGCTACTAAAATATTACCAACCATTTGAAGAGAAATAAAGTGTTTATTTAACCAGTTTATCATTGGTAGAGATAGCAAGGTTGCTGCGATATGGATTGAATACCCTCTTAATTTTTTAGGATTACTTGGACTTGAAAAAATCTTTTTTAAGTTAGCATCATAAAAAATATCGTCTTGTTTAAAGGTACCTAAAGAAATTAATGTTTTTTTCATCGTTTTTACCTAAGAGCTAAATAGTGTTTTCTTTCTTTTAATTTAAGGGTAGGGCGAAGTAAATTTAGCACATACCAGAACACCAGACTACTGATTAGAAACAAAGTCACTGAGAAAAACAAAAATAAGAAAACAGATAGTGTCCATAAAACAATCAAAGTCAAAAAGATATACTGATTAATCCTTACATTTTGTTTGGCTTCTTCTATTATTTCCTTTTTTTGTGCTAACGAAAGGGTTAAAGGAATGGCTGGTAATTCTTTATCCAGAGCTTTCAGTTGTTTTCTAGAGTATAAGGTTATTAAAAATAAAAATAGTAACAATAGTATCAAGTTAAATTGAAAATGAGATATTGGTAGATAGAAGTGATCAAGTTGTTTGATAAGACTACCACCAGCAATATAAGCAACCACAAGGTACTTGTTTTCTGGAATAATATTTTGAGGTTCCATCACTTCATAAAATTGGTCGTCTGTTAGATCTACATAAATAAAAGAATTTTTGTTTCTAACTAGGGATAACTTTGTTTTGTCTAGTAACACTGTTTCCTCGCTGCTTATTGGTCTGTTCTTCTTAATGTCAATCAATTCTATTTAAATGAAAACATCATTTTTCAAGTATTATATCATTTTATTAACCAGTTGTAAGTCAGATAGCGGATTAGATTAATTTCCACTTCAACAGAATTTAAGCATATAGAATCAACTGGAGAATAGCAGCAGAATTGTTTCTTATAATTTTGTTTAAAACAAAAGAGTATTGCCCTTATCTTTCTACTACTATAATATACAAAATAGGAAAATACTATTTTTTAAAATAAGTTTTATTTTTGAGGAGTCTCTTATTTATCAAAAAATAATCAAATTTTATTGCCAAATCCCTTGCAATCACTTTGTTATTTTGTTATTATATTCTAGTGCTGTAAAAAAACAGCCTTAGCTTTGATGCAAGAGGTTGCGACACGCTTGGTTGCATTGCCACGCAATCACTTGTCGGTTTTCTTGTGGAGCTAGCCTATTATCTTAAATAGACGAGAGGAGAAAAGATGGCAAATAAAAAAATCCGTATCCGTTTGAAAGCGTACGAACACCGTACACTTGACACAGCGGCAGAAAAAATCGTAGAAACTGCGACACGCACAGGTGCAACAGTTGCTGGTCCTGTACCATTACCAACTGAACGTAGTCTCTATACTGTTATTCGTGCGACTCACAAATATAAAGATTCGCGTGAACAATTTGAAATGCGTACTCACAAACGTCTTATCGACATTGTGAACCCAACGCAAAAAACAGTTGATGCTCTTATGAAGTTAGATCTTCCAAGTGGTGTTAACGTCGAAATCAAACTATAATTTGATTTCAAAAGAGTATGAAAAGCGCTCGTAAAAAAACTTTTCACTATAAAAAAAGAAAAGGAAATATTTTCTCATGACAAAAGGAATCTTAGGGAAAAAAGTGGGAATGACTCAAATCTTCACTGAATCTGGTGAATTTATCCCTGTTACTGTCATTGAAGCAACACCAAACGTTGTTCTTCAAGTGAAAACTGTTGAAACTGATGGCTATGAAGCTATCCAAGTTGGTTTTGATGACAAACGTGATGTATTGAGTAACAAACCTGCCAAAGGTCACGTAGCAAAAGCTAATACGGCTCCTAAGCGCTTCATTCGTGAATTCAAAAACATTGAAGGCTTAGAAGTTGGTTCAGAAATTACTGTAGAAACATTCGCAGCCGGAGATGTTGTAGATGTTACTGGTACTACCAAGGGTAAAGGTTTCCAAGGGGTTATCAAACGCCACGGACAATCTAGAGGGCCAATGGCTCACGGTTCTCGTTACCATCGTCGTCCTGGTTCTATGGGACCTGTTGCTCCAAACCGTGTGTTCAAAAACAAACGTTTGGCAGGACGTATGGGTGGCAAACGCGTGACAATTCAAAACCTTGAAATTGTCCAAGTTATTCCAGAAAAGAATGCTATCCTTATTAAAGGTAATGTACCAGGTGCTAAGAAATCTCTTATCACTATCAAATCAGCAGTTAAAGCTGCTAAATAATTAAAGAAAGGGGAAAACAGTTAAAATGGCAAAAGTAAAACTATTTGACCAAACTGGTAAAGAAGTTAGCGAAGTTGTCTTAAATGACGCTGTGTTTGGTATCGAACCAAATGAATCAGTTGTTTTTGATGTTGTTATTAGCCAACGTGCTAGTCTACGCCAAGGAACACATGCAGTTAAAAACCGCTCTGCTGTCTCTGGTGGCGGTCGCAAACCATGGCGTCAAAAAGGAACTGGACGTGCTCGTCAAGGTTCTATCCGTTCACCACAATGGCGTGGCGGTGGTGTAGTCTTTGGACCAACACCTCGTTCTTATGGCTACAAACTTCCACAAAAAGTTCGTCGTCTTGCTTTGAAATCAGTTTACTCAGCAAAAGTAGCTGAAGAAAAATTTGTAGCTGTAGATGCTCTTTCATTTGCAGCACCAAAAACAGCTGATTTTGCAAAAGTTCTTTCGGCGTTAAATGTCGATTCAAAAGTGCTTGTTATTACTGAAGAGGAAAACAAATTTGCAGCTCTTTCAGCTCGCAACATTCCAAACGTAAAAGTTGCAACTGCAACAACTGCAAGTGTTCTTGATATCGTGAATAGCGATAAACTTCTTGTAACTAAAGAAGCAATCTCTGCAATTGAGGAGGTTCTTGCATAATGAATTTGTACGATGTAATCAAAAAACCAGTTATCACTGAAAAATCTATGCTTGCTCTTGAACAAGGCAAGTACACCTTTGAAGTCGACACTCGCGCTCACAAACTCCTTATCAAACAAGCTGTTGAAGCTGTGTTTGAAGGTGTTAAAGTAGCGAGTATTAGCACTGTTAACGTTAAGCCTAAAGCAAAACGTGTAGGTCGCTATACAGGCTTCACAAGCAAAACTAAAAAAGCAATCGTAACACTTACAGCTGATTCAAAAGCTATTGAGTTGTTTGCGGCAGAAGCAGAATAATCTAAGGAGGAATTAACGTGGGTATTAAAGTTTATAAACCAACGACAAATGGCCGTCGTAACATGACTTCTTTGGATTTTGCTGAAATTACAACAAACACTCCTGAGAAATCATTGCTTGTATCATTGAAGAAAAAAGCTGGCCGTAACAACAAAGGTCGTATTACAGTTCGTCATCACGGTGGAGGACACAAGCGCCATTACCGTTTGGTTGACTTCAAACGTAATAAAGATGGTGTTGAAGCAATCGTTAAAACAATCGAATACGATCCAAACCGTTCAGCAAATATTGCTCTTGTGCACTATGTAGATGGTGTTAAAGCCTATATCATCGCTCCAAAAGGACTTGAAGTAGGTCAACGTATTGTATCTGGACCTGACGCTGATATTAAAGTGGGTAACGCTCTTCCATTAGCTAACATTCCAGTTGGTACAGTTGTTCATAACATAGAATTAAAACCAGGTAAAGGTGGCGCCTTAGTTCGTGCTGCTGGAGCTTCTGCTCAAGTATTGGGAACTGAAGGGAAATACACTTTAGTTCGTTTACAATCAGGTGAAGTTCGCATGATTCTATCAACTTGCCGTGCAACAATCGGTGTTGTAGGAAATGAGCAACAAGGACTTGTTAACCTTGGTAAAGCAGGTCGTAGCAGATGGAAAGGCATCCGTCCTACAGTTCGTGGTTCTGTTATGAACCCTAACGATCACCCACACGGTGGTGGTGAAGGTAAAGCGCCAGTTGGTCGTAAATCACCATCTACACCATGGGGTAAACCAGCACTTGGTCTTAAAACTCGTAATAAGAAAGCTAAATCAGACAAACTTATTATTCGTCGTCGTAACGAAAAATAATAAGATTGCTTAATCCGCCAGCTCGGTAGCGCCAACTAATAGCGCAAGCCGTTGTGGTACACTATTTAAAGGAGAAAAATAAAAATGGGACGTAGTCTTAAAAAAGGACCTTTCGTCGATGAGCATTTAATGAAAAAAGTTGAAGCTCAAGCTAATGACGAAAAGAAAAAAGTTATTAAAACTTGGTCACGTCGTTCAACGATTTTCCCAAGTTTCATCGGATATACAATTGCTGTCTATGATGGACGCAAACATGTGCCGGTATACATTCAAGAAGACATGGTAGGTCACAAACTTGGTGAATTTGCACCAACTCGTACTTACAAAGGTCACGCAGCAGACGACAAGAAAACACGTCGTAAATAATAGGAGGAGGACACAATGGCAGAAATTACTTCAGCTAAAGCAATGGCTCGTACAGTCCGTGTTTCACCTCGTAAAACACGACTTGTTCTTGATCTCATTCGTGGGAAAAGTGTTGCTGATGCAATCGCAATTTTAAAATTCACTCCAAACAAAGCTGCTACAGTGATTGAAAAAGTTTTAAACTCAGCAATCGCCAATGCAGAAAACAACTTTGGTTTGGAAAAAGCTAACTTGGTTGTCTCTGAAACATTTGCAAATGAAGGACCAACAATGAAACGTTTCCGTCCACGTGCAAAAGGATCAGCGTCACCAATCAACAAACGCACTACTCATATCACAGTAGTTGTGGCAGAAAAATAAGGAGGTAAAATCGTGGGTCAAAAAGTACATCCAATTGGTATGCGTGTCGGAATCATCCGTGACTGGGATGCGAAATGGTATGCTGAAAAAGAATACGCGGATTACCTTCATGAAGATCTTGCAATCCGTAAATTCATCCAAAAACAATTAGCTGATGCATCAGTTTCTACAATTGAAATTGAACGCGCAGTTAACAAAGTCATTGTTTCACTTCACACTGCTAAACCAGGTATGGTTATTGGTAAAGGTGGATCAAATGTTGATGTTTTGCGTGCAAAACTTAACAAATTGACTGGTAAACAAGTACATATCAATATTATTGAAATTAAATCACCTGACTTAGATGCACATCTTGTGGGTGAGGGGATTGCACGTCAACTTGAGCAACGTGTTGCTTTCCGTCGTGCACAAAAACAAGCTATTCAACGTACTATGCGTGCAGGTGCTAAAGGAATTAAAACACAAGTATCTGGTCGTTTAAATGGTGCAGATATTGCTCGTAGCGAAGGATATTCAGAAGGTACAGTTCCACTTCATACGCTTCGTGCAGATATTGATTATGCTTGGGAAGAAGCTGATACAACTTATGGTAAGTTAGGTGTTAAAGTCTGGATTTACCGTGGAGAAGTTCTTCCAACTCGTAAAAACACTAAAGGAGGTAAATAACAAATGTTAGTACCTAAACGTGTTAAACACCGTCGTGAATTCCGTGGGAAAATGCGTGGTGAAGCAAAAGGTGGTAAAACTGTAGCATTTGGAGAATATGGTCTTCAAGCAACAACTAGCCACTGGGTAACAAACCGTCAAATAGAAGCTGCTCGTATCGCTATGACGCGTTACATGAAACGTGGCGGTAAAGTTTGGATTAAAATTTTCCCTCATAAATCATACACCGCTAAAGCTATCGGTGTGCGTATGGGATCTGGTAAAGGTGCACCTGAAGGTTGGGTAGCTCCAGTAAAACGTGGTAAAGTGATGTTTGAGCTTGGTGGGGTTTCTGAAGAAATCGCTCGTGAAGCACTTCGTCTTGCAAGCCACAAACTACCAGTTAAATGCAAATTCGTAAAACGTGAAGCAGAATAAGGAGAAGACATGAAACTTCAAGAAATTAAAGATTTTGTAAAAGAACTTCGTGGCTTATCTCAAGAAGAACTTGCTAAAAAAGAAAGCGAACTCAAAAAAGAATTATTTGACCTTCGTTTTCAAGCTGCAGCAGGTCAACTTGATCAAACTGCCCGTTTACACGAAGTGAAAAAGCAAATTGCACGTGTTAAAACTGTGCAATCTGAAATGAAATAATAGATTGGGAAAGGAGAAATTCTAATTATGGAACGTAATCAACGTAAAACCCTAGTTGGACGTGTCGTGTCTGACAAGATGGATAAAACAATCACAGTTGTAGTTGAAACAAAACGTAACCACCCAGTCTATGGTAAACGTATCAACTATTCTAAAAAGTACAAAGCACATGACGAAAACAACATCGCTAAGACTGGCGACAAAGTTCGTATCATGGAAACTCGTCGACTATCAGCTACAAAACGTTTTCGTCTTGTAGAAGTGGTTGAAGAAGCTATAATTATTTAATAAGCCTGAAAGGAGAAAATTAGAATGATTCAACAAGAATCTCGTTTGAAAGTTGCTGATAACAGTGGCGCACGTGAAATCTTGACCATTAAAGTTCTTGGTGGTTCAGGACGTAAGTTCGCAAGCATTGGTGACGTTATCGTTGCATCTGTAAAACAAGCTACTCCTGGTGGCGCTGTTAAAAAAGGTGATGTTGTCAAAGCAGTTATTGTGCGCACTAAATCAGGAGCTCGTCGTCCAGATGGTTCATACATTAAATTTGATGACAATGCTGCAGTTATTATCCGCGATGATAAAACACCTCGTGGAACTCGTATCTTCGGCCCTGTTGCACGTGAATTACGTGAAGGTGGCTACATGAAGATCGTATCACTTGCACCAGAAGTACTTTAATTAAAAAACAAACTAGTCCCCTAGTTTACTAGGGTGCCCATTAGGGCGTAAGAAATTTTAAGGAGAACAACTCAATGTTTGTAAAAAAAGGCGACAAAGTTCGCGTTATCGCTGGTAAAGACAAAGGTGTTGAAGCCGTTGTTTTGACTGCGTTACCAAAAGTTAACAAAGTTATTGTAGAAGGCGTAGCAATGATGAAAAAACATCAACGTCCAAATAATGACAACCCACAAGGGGCAATCATCGAAAAAGAAGCACCAATTCATGTTTCTAACGTACAAGTGTTAGATAAAAACGGTGTTGCTGGACGTGTTGGCTACAAAGTTATTGACGGCAAAAAAGTCCGTTACAACAAAAAATCAGGCGAAGTGCTTGATTAATCACGAAGGAAAGGAGAAGTATAATGGCAAATCGCTTAAAAGAAAAATATCTTAAAGAAGTTATCCCAGCATTAACTGAAAAATTTAATTATTCATCAGTTATGGCTGTACCAAAAGTTGAGAAAATTGTTCTTAACATGGGTGTTGGTGATGCAGTTTCAAACGCTAAAAACTTAGAAAAAGCTGCAGCTGAATTAGCACTTATTTCTGGACAAAAACCACTCATCACTAAAGCTAAAAAATCAATCGCCGGCTTCCGTCTTCGTGAGGGTGTTGCTATCGGTGCTAAAGTAACTCTTCGTGGTGAACGCATGTATGAGTTTCTAGATAAATTAGTATCAGTATCATTACCTCGTGTCCGTGACTTCCACGGCGTTCCAACGAAATCATTTGATGGACGTGGGAACTACACACTTGGTGTTAAAGAACAATTGATTTTCCCAGAAATTAATTTTGATGATGTTGATAAAGTTCGTGGTCTTGACATTGTTATTGTTACAACAGCAAATACCGATGAAGAATCACGTGAATTGCTTAAAGGCTTAGGAATGCCTTTTGCAAAATAACATAGGAGGTAAATATAATGGCTAAAAAATCAATGATTGCTAAGAACAAACGCCCTGCTAAGTTCTCAACGCAAGCTTACACTCGTTGCGAAAGATGTGGCCGCCCACATTCGGTATACCGCAAATTTAAACTTTGCCGTGTTTGCTTCCGTGAATTAGCATACAAAGGACAAATTCCAGGTGTTACTAAAGCATCTTGGTAATCTGAACTTAATTGAACATTAACTAGCAAGTGAGTATTCAAACTACTAGTAAGAGGAGAAAAATAAAATGGTTATGACTGACCCTATTGCAGACTTTTTAACACGCATTCGTAATGCTAATCAAGCAAAACACAGCGTTCTTGAAGCACCTGCATCAAATATTAAAAAAGGAATTGCTGAAATCCTTAAACGTGAAGGTTTTGTAAAAAACGTTGAATATATTGAAGATGACAAACAAGGTGTTATTCGTTTGTTCCTTAAATATGGACAAAACGGTGAGCGTGTTATCACTAACTTAAAACGTATTTCAAAACCAGGTCTTCGTGTTTACACAAAACGTGAAGATATTCCAAAAGTTCTTAATGGACTTGGAATTGCAATCATTTCAACTTCTGAAGGTCTTTTGACTGATAAAGAAGCACGCCAAAAAAATGTTGGTGGAGAAGTGCTTGCATACGTTTGGTAAGAATTATTCTTATCACCCCGTGAAAACTAGTCATACTATGACTTGACAATCTAACAGGAGAAAATAAATATGTCACGTATTGGTAATAAAGTTATCACATTACCTGCTGGTGTTGAAATCACCAATAAAGATAATGTTGTAACTGTCAAAGGCCCAAAAGGCGAACTTACTCGTGAGTTCAATAAAAACATTGAAATTAAAATTGATGGTAGTGAAATTTCACTTCATCGTCCAAACGACTCAAAAGAAATGAAAACCATCCATGGAACAACTCGTGCCAACCTAAATAATATGGTCGTTGGTGTTTCAGAAGGATTTAAAAAAGCTCTTGAAATGCGTGGTGTTGGTTACCGTGCTCAACTTCAAGGGAATAAGTTAGTTCTTTCAGTTGGTAAATCTCACCAAGATGAAGTGGTTGCTCCAGAAGGTATCACATTTGAAGTTCCTTCAGCAACATCAATTCTTGTCAGTGGGATTAACAAAGAAGTTGTTGGACAAACTGCGGCTTATATCCGTAGCCTTCGTACACCAGAACCTTATAAAGGTAAAGGAATCCGTTACGTTGGAGAATTTGTTCGACTTAAAGAAGGTAAAACAGGTAAATAATAAGGTGTGGTATCTTTGTAAACAATGGTTTACAAAGCACCTACCACCTAATTACATTAACTGTTTTCAATATTAAAAAATAAGAGGTGAAAATTGTGATTTCGAAACCAGATAAAAATAAAATCCGCCAAAAACGCCGTCGTCGCGTACGCGGTAAAGTTTCTGGAACTGCGGATCGCCCACGTTTGAACGTATTTCGTTCTAATACAGGCATCTACGCTCAATTGATTGATGACGTAGCGGGTGTCACGCTCGCAAGCGCTTCAACTCTTGATAAAGACGTTTCAAAAGGAACTAAAACTGAACAAGCCGTTGTTGTTGGTAAACTGATTGCTGAACGCGCAGGAGCTAAAGGTATTTCTGAAGTGGTGTTTGACCGCGGTGGATATCTCTATCACGGCCGTGTTAAAGCTTTAGCTGATGCAGCTCGTGAAAACGGATTGAAATTCTAATAGGGAGGACACTTAATAATGGCATTTAAAGATAATGCAGTAGAACTTGAAGAACGCGTTGTTGCAATTAACCGTGTTACAAAAGTTGTAAAAGGTGGACGTCGTCTTCGCTTTGCTGCTCTAGTAGTTGTTGGTGATCGTAACGGTCACGTAGGTTTTGGTACAGGGAAAGCCCAAGAAGTGCCTGAAGCTATTCGTAAAGCAGTGGAAGCTGCTAAGAAAAACATGATTGAAGTTCCAATGGTTGGCACAACAATTCCTCACGAGGTTCGCTCAAACTATAGCGGTGCTCGTGTATTGTTGAAACCTGCTATCGAGGGTTCTGGTGTAGCTGCAGGTGGTGCAGTTCGTGCCGTTGTCGAATTAGCGGGTGTTGCTGATGTAACTTCTAAATCATTAGGTTCAAACACTCCAATCAACATTGTTCGTGCAACTGTTGAAGGATTGAAACAATTAAAACGCGCTGAAGAGGTTGCCGCACTTCGTGGTGTTCCTGTTTCAGAGTTAGGATAAGAAGGGAGATATCATGGCTCAAATTAAAATTACTTTGACTAAGTCTCCAATCGGACGCCTTCCAGCACAACGTAAAACAGTTGTTGCACTTGGACTTGGTAAACTAAATAGTTCTGTTGTTAAAGATGATACACCAGCTATTCGTGGTATGGTCAACACAGTATCTCATTTAGTCACTGTAGAAGACGTAAACTAAAAATAATAACCAAGACACTTTGATTTTTTCATGGTGTCTTGAACTGAATTAACGTATAGGCGAGTTTTTGTAGAGAGAACCTTATCTTTACAAAGGCGTTAGCATTTTACAAAAAGGAGAAAAAATGAAAATTCATGAATTAAAACCTGCTGAAGGTTCTCGTAAAGTACGCAATCGTGTTGGTCGTGGATCATCATCTGGTAATGGTAAGACATCTGGTCGTGGTCAAAAAGGGCAAAAAGCTCGTAGCGGTGGTAAAGTTCGTTTAGGTTTTGAAGGTGGACAAACACCATTGTTCCGTCGCATGCCAAAACGTGGATTTACTAACATTAACGCAAAAGAGTATGCTTTAGTAAATCTTGATCAATTAAATATTTTTGAAGATGGTACAGAAGTAACACCAGTTGTTCTTGTTGAATCAGGGCTTGTAAAAGCTGAAAAATCAGGAATCAAAATTCTTGGTAATGGCGAATTAACTAAAAAATTGACAGTTAAAGCATCTAAGTTTTCTAAGAGTGCTGAAGCTGCAATTGTTGCTAAAGGTGGTTCTGTTGAAGTCATCTAATGAGAGGTAGCTCATTATGTTTTTTAAATTACTGAAAGATGCTTTAAAGATAAAAAATGTTAGGAAAAAAATTCTTTTTACTATCTTTATTATCTTTGTTTTCCGTGTTGGTACTCATATTACAGTACCTGGAATTAACGCAAAAAGCCTTGAGCAGTTGAGCGATTTACCTTTCTTAAATATGCTTAATCTTGTGAGTGGTAACGCCATGAGAAACTTCTCTGTTTTTGCTCTTGGAGTAAGTCCTTACATTACCGCTTCGATTGTTGTACAGTTGCTTCAAATGGATATCTTACCTAAGTTTGTTGAATGGGGCAAACAAGGAGAAGTTGGTAGAAGAAAATTAAATCAGGCTACTCGATATATTTCCTTGTTTCTTGCTTTCTTCCAATCTATTGGGATTACAGCAGGGTTTAGTGCCCTATCAACAGTTGCTTTAGTAGAAACACCTAATGCACAAACATATATTCTCATTGGATGCATATTAACGACAGGAAGCTTGATTGTCACTTGGTTGGGAGAACAAATCTCTGATAAAGGATTTGGTAATGGCGTTTCGATGATAATCTTTTCAGGGATTATTTCTGCTATACCAGGCTCTATCTCAACTATCTATGAAGATTACTTTGTCAATATTCGCCCAAGTGAATTGACAAATTCTATAATATTTATTAGTATCTTTACTTTAGCTGTTCTTGCAATTGTTTTCTTTACAACGTTTGTGCAACAGGCTGAGTATAAGATTCCAATACAATACACTAAGAGAGCTCAAGGAGCTCCAACAAGTTCATACCTGCCTCTAAAAGTTAATCCAGCAGGTGTGATACCTGTCATTTTTGCGAGTTCTATCACAACTATTCCAGGAACCTTGGTTCAATTCCTCCAAACAGGAAATCAAGATATTCCTTGGTTAAACACCCTAAGTCAAGCGTTAAACTTCCAAAATCCAGCTGGAATGGTTGTTTACGCCATCTTAATTGTTTTATTCTCATTCTTTTATACTTTTGTTCAGGTAAACCCTGAAAAAACAGCAGAGAATTTACAAAAAGGGGCGTCATATATACCAAGTGTTAGACCTGGACGTGAGACTCAAGACTACATGACTTCTTTACTCAAAAAATTGGCTACAGTAGGATCGCTTTTCCTAGCGTTTGTTGCTTTAACGCCAATTGCAGCTCAACAGCTTTTTGGTTTATCATCAACCGTTGCTTTAGGAGGAACAAGTTTGTTAATCCTTATTTCGACAGGTATTGAAGGTATGAAACAGCTTGAGGGCTATCTTTTGAAGAAGAAATATGTTGGTTTCATTAACATAACTGAATAGAATATAGGTTGACTTTGTCAACCTTCTATTTTATTTTATGAGTCACTAGTGAATGACAAAATAGATGGAGAAAAAAATGAATCTTTTAATTATGGGACTTCCGGGTGCAGGAAAAGGAACACAGGCGGCTAAAATTGTTGAAAAATTTGGTATTATCCACATTTCTACAGGAGACATGTTTAGATCTGCCATCGCTAACCAAACTAAGATGGGAATTTTAGCTAAGTCATATATGGATAAGGGAGAATTAGTTCCCGATGAAGTGACTAATGGTATTGTCAAAGAGCGATTAGCACAAGCCGACGTTTCTGAAAAAGGTTTTCTGCTAGATGGTTATCCAAGAACAATTGAACAAGCTGATGCCCTAGATGCTATTTTGAGTGAGTTGGACATGTCGCTAGATGGTGTTGTTAATATTGAAGTTGACCCATCACTTCTCTTAGAACGCTTAAGTGGTCGTATTATTCATCGTGAAACGGGGGAGACTTTCCATAAAGTATTTAACCCACCAGCAGCTGGATATGATGAAAATGATTATTATCAACGTGAAGATGATAAACCAGAAACGGTTAAACGTCGCTTAGATATTAACATCGAACAAGGAACACCGATTATTGCTCACTATCGTAAAAAAGGTATCGTCCATGATATCGAAGGAAATGATGAAATCGATGCAGTGTTTGCAAACATTTCAAAGGTTATTTCGTCTTTGTAACAAATGATTAAACTTACTTGCATAAGACTATAAGACGTGATATAATAGGCTAGTCTGACTTATAACTGTTACCTCTATTTTATAGAGGGAATCAAATCGAAATTTAGGGGGTGCTTTTGCGTGGCAAAAGAAGATGTGATTGAAATTGAAGGTAAAGTTGTTGAAACAATGCCTAATGCAATGTTCACTGTTGAATTGGAAAATGGGCATCAAATTCTAGCAACTGTATCAGGAAAGATCCGAAAGAATTATATTCGTATTTTAGTAGGTGATAGAGTTACTGTAGAGATGAGTCCATATGATTTAACAAGAGGACGTATCACATACCGCTTTAAATAATCGAAATAATTGGAGGGATTAAAAATGAAGGTAAGACCATCGGTTAAACCAATTTGCGAATACTGTAAAGTAATTCGCCGTAATGGCCGTGTTATGGTAATTTGTCCTACAAATCCAAAACACAAACAACGTCAAGGATAAAAATAGAAAGGAGAAAAAATGGCTCGTATAGCTGGAGTTGATATACCAAATGATAAACGTGTTGTCATTTCATTAACATACATTTATGGCATTGGTTTGCAAACCTCTAAAAAAGTTTTAGAAGCTGCAGGTGTTTCAGAAGATGTTCGCGTTAAAGATTTAACATCAGATCAAGAAGATGCTATCCGTCGTGAAGTGGATAAAATCAAAATTGAAGGTGATCTTCGTCGTGAAGTGAACTTGAACATCAAACGTTTGATGGAAATTGGATCATATCGTGGTATCCGTCATCGTCGTGGACTACCTGTCCGTGGACAAAACACAAAAAATAATGCCCGCACTCGTAAAGGTAAAGCAGTAGCGATTGCTGGTAAGAAAAAATAAGAAATAAAATAGGAGGTAAAGAAATTGGCTAAACCAACACGTAAGCGTCGTGTGAAAAAGAATATCGAATCTGGTATTGCTCATATTCATGCAACGTTTAACAATACTATTGTTATGATTACTGATGTGCATGGTAATGCTCTTGCATGGTCATCAGCTGGTGCACTTGGTTTTAAAGGTTCTCGTAAATCAACACCATTTGCTGCACAAATGGCTGCAGAAGCAGCGGCAAAGTCAGCACAAGAACATGGCGTAAAAACAGTTGAAGTAACTGTTAAAGGCCCTGGTTCAGGTCGTGAATCTGCTATTCGTGCTCTTGCAGCTGCAGGACTAGAAGTAACAGCTATTCGTGACGTGACACCTGTACCACATAATGGTGCTCGCCCTCCAAAACGTCGTCGTGTATAATCGTAAAAAACAACTAGTACACAACTTTTCGTTTAAGAGGGAGTAACGACATGATTGAGTTTGAAAAACCAAAAATAACAAAAATTGATGAAAATAAAGATTACGGAAGATTTGTCATCGAACCACTAGAACGTGGCTATGGAACAACTCTCGGTAATTCACTTCGTCGAGTTCTTTTATCTTCACTTCCAGGTGCAGCAGTAACATCTATTAAAATTGATGGAGTACTCCATGAATTTGATACTATTCCTGGTGTGCGTGAAGATGTGATGCAAATTATTCTTAATATTAAAGGACTTGCTGTAAAATCTCACGTTGAAGACGAAAAGACAATTGAACTTGATGTTCAAGGACCTATGGAAGTTACCGCAGGAGATATTTTAACAGATAGTGATATTGAAATTGTTAATCCAGATCACTATTTATTTACTATTCTTGAGGGAGCTAGCTTTAGAGCAACATTGACTGTTGCAACAAAAAGAGGTTACGTTCCTGCTGAAGAGAATAAAAAAGAAAATGCACCTGTAGGAACATTGGCAGTAGATTCAATCTATACGCCTGTTAAAAAAGTTAACTATCAAGTTGAACCTGCCCGTGTCGGTAGTAATGATGGCTTTGATAAATTAACGATTGAAATTATGACTAATGGTACAATCATACCCGAGGATGCTTTGGGCTTATCTGCTCGTGTTTTAATTGAGCACTTAAATCTTTTCACTGATTTGACAGAAATTGCAAAAACAACTGAAGTCATGAAAGAAACTGAGAAAGCTTCCAATGAAAAAGTATTCGATCGTACTATTGAAGAACTTGATTTATCTGTTCGATCATATAACTGTTTGAAACGTGCAGGCATTAATACTGTTTACGATTTAACAGAAAAGACAGAACCAGAAATGATGAAAGTTAGAAATCTTGGTCGTAAGAGTTTAGAAGAAGTGAAATTAAAACTTTCTGAACTTGGTCTAGGATTAAAAAACGATAAATAAAACAGGAGGAAAAAATGGCTTACCGTAAACTAGGACGCACTAGCTCACAACGTAAAGCAATGCTTCGTGATTTGACGACAGATCTTCTTATAAATGAATCTATTGTGACAACAGAAGCTCGTGCAAAAGAAATTCGTAAAACCGTTGAAAAAATGATTACTCTTGGTAAACGTGGTGATTTACACGCTCGTCGCCAGGCAGCAGCATTTGTTCGCAACGAAATTGCATCAGAAAACTTTGATGAAGCTACTGAAAAGTACACATCTACATCTGCATTGCAAAAACTATTCACTGAAATTGCACCACGTTATGCAGAACGTAATGGAGGATACACTCGTATTCTTAAAACAGAACCACGCCGTGGGGATGCTGCACCAATGGCAATTATTGAATTAGTATAATTTTTATCAATTTTGTTGAGTGTTATGATGATGGAATACTATTATTCTTAGTCTAGCTCTGGTCTACCGCCGATTACTTTCGGCGGTAACACTCATCATATTGCTATCTAACGCTTACGCTTGTTTACGACATTTTTTTATCTGTGGTATAAAAAAATGTCGTAAGCAGGCGTTTTTATTAAAAATCATTTTATTGTTAAAAAACATATGTTTATAGTATAATGATATTGTTACCCTTAATGATTTACTATTTTAAAATCATTAATAATACTTTGTTTATCTTATAGATTAAGTAATTGTAGAAATAATATAAAATTATTTTTTCTTTTTCTTAAAAATGTATTGACAAAGCTTAGCTGAGGTGCTAGAATATAATAGTTGTCTCGAAAGAGCATGACCTTTGAAAACTGAACAAGACAAGAAACCAAACGTGCAGGGTTATGAAAGTAACCTGTCAAAAA
>NZ_JAOTIN010000011.1 GCF_025660655.1 Streptococcus sp. CSL10205-OR2 | reverse complement strand
GTCGCAAGCGTCAGTATTCTTCTTACAAAGGTGAGGTTGGCAAGAAAGCCGCTAATCTGATTAATCGCTCATTTGAAGCGTCACAGCCTCTTAAGAAGTGTTATACAGATGTCACTGAATTTGCGATCCCGGCTAGTGATCAAAAGCTTTATTTGTCTCCTGTCCTTGATGGTTTTAACAGTGAGATTATTGCTTACAACCTGTCAAAATCGCCAAATTTAAATCAAGTGAAAAGGATGTTAGAAGAAGCATTTCCGGATGACTGTTACTCTGGCACCATCTTACACAGTGACCAAGGTTGGCAATACCAGCATGATGTTTATCATCGCTTCTTAAGAAAGAAAGGCATGAGAGTTTCTATGTCACGCAAAACGAAAAAAAGCCACACAATGTGGCTTTTTTGTTTTCTTTTATTGAACGTCTAATTTAACGATTTGTGGTTTTGCAGTAAAACTCCACGAAGGTTCAACTTCTAATTCCATTTCTCCTTCTCCAAAAACACCAAAAGAAGCAGTAGCATTTTCATATGAACGTCCTGCTGAAATGGTATTTATTGTGTTGTTAACAGGATATGTATCCATTTTTTTACCATCAACATACAATGAAATTTCTGATCCGATAACATAATCATCATCAGATAGGTTTTCAACATCGTAAGTAATTGTTAAAACTCTATCTGGATTGCTTTCATCAAATTGATTTCTTTCATCGGTGAAATTAGTGCCTTTAATAGTTATGATAGCCTCTTTATCAAATGTAATTGCATCACCAATTTGATAAGTTTTCTTATCATCTTTTTTCGCTTCTGTTGTTTGTTCTACTTTGTCTTCAGCAGGTGCGCTTTCGTTTTTTGTGTCACTTGAAGAACAGGCAGTTAGTGTTGCGACTGAAAAAATCACTAATCCTAAAGCAAATAATTTTTTCATAATATAAATCTCCTTATCAGCTTTTAGTGTGGTTCAGACATTGCACATTATTGCTTATGAAATAAAATGATTCACGATATAATTATATAATTTTAAAAAATAAATCTTAAAAATGTTTTTATACAGTTAATATATTAAATTTCATTATGTGAATTATATCATTTTTTTGTTTTAAAAACTATAGAAATTTGAGAAAAAACTTAAAATATTTTGTTATGTTCTTTAAAAATTCAATTCAAGTAATTTTTTAGAGATTTATAACTATTACATAGTATTATATAAAATTTTTAAAGAAATTTGCGATAATTTAAAACAAAATTTTCAAAATCGTTGAATAGATAAACTGATGTGTGGTAAAATCGAAGCGAATAGGTCAATGATTTTAAAAAAGAAAGAAAATCTAGTACTTTATGCTAAATTAAGAAAAATATTTACAAAAAATAATAAGTTATTAGAGAAGTTAAATTTAAGATATAATATATAGATAGGTCTTCACTCACCCATAATTGCGTAGATGCTTATCTTTTTTAAAAGAATTTAGTGGTATAATAATGATGAACGATTTTATTCGAAATAATAGGAGTTTAACAATAGCATGACATATGAGAAATATTTTACGGCTATCTTAAATGATGTTGACGTTAAAAAAGATAAGCCTCTTTATACCATTTTTTTAAAAGCTTTTGCTGAGTATCAAAAAAATCAAGATGATGCCATCATTGCTAGGCTTGCTCATGAGGTATCACTCCATTTAATGACTAATAAATACAAAGCACCTCAGAGTGTCGTAGACTTTATGTTGCTCGGTCAAAAAGAATTAGCAAAAATAAGAGGAAAAGAGAGTTTTTTAAAAATGCTTGCCATGTCTATCGCTAATATGAGGTGATATTTTTAGCAACTTGTGCTCCTTAAAAATTAATGATTATGCTATTTAACACAGTTTTTGTTGGATATATAAAATTATTTGACAACTAAAATCAAAAGGAGTAGAATATTTCTAGATTCCTATAATGATACACTCCTCCACTATTTGCTTCCTAGTAGTGGTAAATATTTTACTCATATGATTCAATTTATAGGAATCTAAATCCTAAAAATAAAAAAAGCACCTAAAGGTGCTTTTTTGTATTTTAATCAATTTACTTATCTCCTAAGGCTTTTTCAAAGCGATTATCTGGGATAAACCAGATGGCAGCAACGACAATATAGCCTAGTTCTGCAAGAAAGACAGAAAATGGTGTAATGAGAATGGAGAAGATGTAAATAGCTGTTGATGCTTTTCCTTTTAGGTCTTTGCCGATGATACGTTTAATAATTTTTGAGTGATCACTATATTTGATGATTTGGTTTTGGAGCATAAAGTAGGATATGGCTGTAAAAAAGAGAACAACACCATAAACCATTACTGGCAGTGTGCTAGTGTAAAAACGGCTCACCCAATCGGTAGACCATGGGATGAGAGAAACAAAAAATAGCCAGAAATTATTAATCCAAAGGATACGACCATTGACTCTTGTGATACTAATCATTAAATTGTGATGGTTATTCCAGTAGATAGCGACATAGACAAAACTTAAAACGTAGGCCAGTAACCCAGGAACAGTCGTTAGTAAAGAGCGTAGTGTGTCTGTTTCTGGCACTTTTAATCCAATAACCATAACGGTGATAACAATCGCTAAAATACCGTCACTAAAGGCTTCTAATCGTGAACTTGTCATGTGAGATCTCCTTTGATTTTGATGGTTGTTCTTAATAACTTGATTATTGTTAGAAATGATTATTATAGTTATTATATCATAGTGTCATTATTTTTAGACTAGATGTGACTGTGCTTAAAGAGCCGTGTTTTCACTTCATCTTTTTGGTCTTGTGGTATAATCAGTATAAAGAAGTGATAGCAAGAGAAAGGAAAAGATTATGCCAAACAATTTAGCTTTGCGGATGAGACCAAGAGATATTTCAGAAGTGATTGGTCAAAAGCATTTGGTGGGAGAAGGAAAAATTATTCAACGGATGGTTGCGGCTAATATGCTATCTTCCATGATTTTATATGGCCCGCCAGGTATCGGAAAAACATCCATTGCTAGTGCCATTGCTGGAACAACAAAATATGCTTTTCGTACGTTTAATGCGACGGTGGACACTAAAAAACGTCTGCAAGAATTAGCAGAAGAAGCTAAGTTTTCTGGTGGGCTTGTCTTACTACTAGATGAAATTCACCGCCTTGATAAGACCAAACAGGATTTTCTTTTGCCACTCCTTGAAAATGGTAAGATTATCATGATTGGAGCCACGACAGAAAATCCTTTCTTTTCAGTCACTCCGGCTATTAGAAGTCGTGTTCAAATTTTTGAACTAGAATCGTTGTCAAATGATGAGATTAAAGAGGCCATCAAACGTGCCCTTAATGATAAGGAAAGAGGCTATGAATTTGACGTCACATTAGATGATGATGCCCTTGATTTTATTGCAACAGCAACAAATGGCGATTTACGCTCTGCCTATAATTCGCTTGATTTGGCGGTGATGTCAACCTCTCCAAATGAAGACGGGAGTCGTCACATCACGCTTGACATTATTGAAAATAGTCTGCAAAGAAGTTATATTACCATGGATAAAAATGGGGATGGGCACTATGATGTCTTGTCAGCTCTTCAAAAATCGATTCGTGGGAGTGATGTTAATGCTAGTCTTCATTATGCGGCAAGATTGATTGAAAGTGGTGATCTTCAAAGTCTTTCACGTCGTTTGATGGTGATTGCTTATGAGGATATTGGTTTGGCCAATCCAGATGCTCAAGTGCATACTGTCACCGCTATTTCTGCGGCTCAGAAAATTGGTTTTCCAGAAGCTAGGATTTTGATTGCTAACGTCGTGATTGATTTGGCTTTGTCACCTAAGTCCAATTCAGCTTACCTAGCGATTGACAAAGCACTATCTGACTTACGTTCAAACGGGAATCTTCCTATCCCAAGGCATTTACGTGATGGGCATTATAGTGGTAGTAAAGAGTTGGGTAATGCGCAAAATTACAAATACCCTCACCATTATCCAGAAAAATGGGTGAATCAGCAATATTTACCTGATAAGCTTAAACAAGCTAGCTATTTTGAAGGCAATGAAACTGGAAAGTATGAAAGAGCTTTAAAAGGAAGACTAGAAGCGATTGAAAAATTAAAAAAACAATCTTCTTCACAATAATCGTTTTTTAAAATGAGAAAGTTCCAAATAGCTTTTCTTTGTTTTTAATTTATAGATTAAAAAGAAATGACCCTTTTGATTTTGTTCGGAAATTAGTGTCTCAAACAAGGCTATCTTTAATGATATTGCTAGTCTAAAGCACTTTGAGATGCTTCTAAAACTTGAAAATTTCCTAAAATATGATATGATAAGGATAAAGAAATGCTGTGGTATACGAATTCACATTACTGTGTTGACCGACTAATTTTTTGTATTATAGGGAAACAAAGATCTCCCGACAGTATGTAGGCCGTTTCACGCGGAAACAACTAAGTTGGGAACACGTTGCCCACCTGCGTATAGCGTGCGGGTTCAATACAAGCCGTGAATAAACGGTACCAATACAGCTTTTTTTGCCTTCTTAGCTCAGCTGGCAGAGCAGCGGACTCTTAATCCGTGGGTCACAGGTTCGATCCCTGTAGGGGGCATCTACCACACAAGAAAAAGCCTTGATTTCAAGGCTTTTTTGCTTGGTTAAAAGAGATTTGTCCCATCATTTGTCCCCATGAAACATAATTTGTTTACTTGCTTATTTGTTACATGATTTTATTTCATTACTCAATTTTGTGATAAAATAAAACTAGACTATAATAGAAGGTGAGAAAAATAGATGAAATTATTTTTATGTTCGGCTTTTGAACAAGTAGGAACTTTATTAAAAAATGAAGTGGAAGGAAAGAATGTTGTATTTATACCAACAGCTTCTATAAATGAAGAATATAAAGGGTATGTAGATTCAGCAAGAAATCTATGGAAAGAATTGAAGGCAAATATTTTTGAACTTGAAATTTCAACCGCATCATTTGATGATATTCATAAAACTTTTGAGAAAGCAGATATTATATATTTTACTGGTGGAAATACCTTTTTCTTAATTGACCAGTTGAAAAAAACAGGAGTAGATGAGTTAGTAAAAAAAGAGTTATCAAATGGGAAACTGTATGTAGGAGAATCTGCTGGTGCTATTATTTGTGCAAATGAACTGTCATATATCAAGCCTATGGATGCAGTTCCGGAAGATTTCTCTCAAAAAGATTATACGGGATTAAATTTGATAGATTTTTATGTTGTTCCTCATTATTTGTGTCCACCGTTCACAGAAAGCTCTAAAAAAGTCATTGAAGAAAATTCCAAATTAAATATAGAAGCTATCACAAATTCTGAAGCTATAATGGTTGAAAATGGTCAAAAAACGAAGATGAGTTTATAGAATATGACTATCATTAAGGAGCAGTTTAGGATAAAAAGTTATTGAAAACTGTTTTTAATACATAAGATATAGAAATTTTTCTAGTCTATCTACCAAATAAGAAAAAAGCCTTAATTTTAAGGCTTTTTTACTTGGTTACTTATTTGAAATACTCCTCATACTCCGAAAAATCTTCATCACCAAAAAATTCTTCTATATCCTTTTTATTATTGATATCTATTTTTTTTACTAATACTTTTTTGTTCTACCATAATTTTTGCAATAACAAATTTTTACGTTAAAATTTTCCTAATATTATCTATTATTATATCTTTTTTAAAAAAGTTACATACTAAATCATAGAGTTTGTTTTATATTTTTCAACTGATTGATAGATTTTCTTGATTCTCTCTAGTCGCTAATTCTAATGAAGTAACCATCTGGGTCTAAAACGGAAAATTCTCTAGGTGTCACCATTTGATCATCAACTCTAAACTGGAGTGTTGTCAACTCTTTTTTTATCGGGTAGTTGTTTTCAATCAAGCGTTGATAAATATCAGTGATATTATCAACACCAAAGGTAAAATTGACTCCTCTGCCAAAGGGATAATGGAGCAACTCTAAGTCCTCTTTTCCCCCTTCTTCTAGCATGAGTTGAATCTTGCCCAAGGATAAAAAAATAAAGTGATCTTCGGGTCTTTCATAGGTAACGCTAAACCCGAGTAAACGCACATAAAAATCTTTCGATTTGTCAATATCGCTAACGATCAATTCTGGTATCAAATCATTGTATTCTAGTGGTGTCATAGGATACTCTTTTCTAGTTTTTGTTTAGTCTTCGTTCACTACGGTTCCTTGATGGAACAACAATTTCCAATCATCCTGATAAATAACCCAGATAGAACTGCGATTGGTTTTTTGTCCAGTCAGGGTATCAATCAACTGGTGAGTAGCAAGGTATGATGTTTCAGACAAGGCTAAAACATTGTAGTCAATGATTTGGTAATCACTGTCTGACAGGTCAATCTTTTCAAAATCTTTTTTATGGAAAATTCTGCCTGAGGCACCAAATTCTTTGTAGTCAGGATGAAGGACATCGAGATAAGTCTGGTCTTTTCTCTTGTCATTCGTTAAATGACGCCGTTCATAAGCTAAGATATCGGGTATTTTAGTCATGATCTCTCTTTTTTTCTACTATTTCTTGTTAGAATGATTATCTAATCATATGTTTTAAGGCTTCAACTATGATTTTGATGTTGCTTCATTATATCATAAATGATAAGAGAAATGAAATCGTCATGCTACTAGTTGCTATATAGTTATCATTTCAAAACCTATTTTCAGCAACGGTATTTTACCATTAGATTAGCGCTATTTAGTCTTTTCATGATAAAATGATAGTAAGAAGGATAGGATGATTGCTTTAAAAAAGAGGGAGTTTAGCATGAAAAAAAGTTATAACATCTTAGTGCTCATAGCGACTGTTTTTTCTTTGCTGAGTTTATTTGGTTGTCGTAAAGACAACAATCAAAAAAATCAGTCAGTAAATGCTTCTACAACTGTTGAAACTAAACTTGAGAAGACAAAAGAGACGACTGAAAATCCTAGTCAGTCAGACTCTGTCACCATTAAAGAAAGTCAGAAGAAACCCTCAGAGAATAATAAACCAGAGAATTCTCAAAAAGAGGCAACACAAAACCCACAAGTGATTGCAGGCATTCCTGTTGGTGCAAAGCATCAATTATCTGTTGAGGGTCAAGTGCAACAAGTCTGGAATTATTGCGCGCCAACGACTGTTAGTATGATGCTGTCTTCTAGAGGGGTGGTAGTAGATCAATTCCAGCTAGCAAAAGAAATGGGCACTTATGAGCCTTTTGGCACTCATAATCGAGATGCGATTCGCATCTTAAACAAGCATTTGTTTGGCTATGAATACCCTTCAGGAAACCAAGCTGGCTATCGTTTAGCAACCGTTACGCCATCATCACTAAACTCACAAGATATGAAGCTATTTAAAGAACGTCTCATCCAAAACATCGCAGATGGCTATCCGATGTATTATACTATCGAATTATCCAAAGTATATCCTGGGAAAAAAGGAGAGCATAATGTGATTGGAACGGGTTATCTGGAGACACCAGACGGCAAGGACATTGCTTTACTATATTATATTGATCCTTCCCCTGTTTCTCAAGATAGTTATTATGGTGGGCTTAAAGTCATCACACCAGAGGAATTATTATCAGCAATGGTGATTTGTGAGGAACCTAATTACGCTTGGTAAAACGTAAAAGATAAGACCTGCTATGAGGATGGAAGTATCAATCTCCTTTCTCAGTTATCATGAGTGTGATTCCTTTTTCATTATCTTGAGCGATAGATTTTTAATTATTCAAAAATGAGTTGAGATCAGTATTTTTTACAGCATTGTTTCATTTTCTTAGCTAAATAATAGATTTGATAATTATTCTAAAGATATTTTTCAAAAAAACTTCGATAATCAAATTAAATGATTTGCAATTATTACCATTTTACATTACAATGAATGAAAGAGTTAAAATAATTTTAGTTTTAAAGGGTTAACTGTTGTTAATAACAACTGATGTTTAATCCATTGAATATTGTAATCTTTCATTTTGCTAGATGATATGTCATTTAAAATTAAAGGAAAAGTGAGAACTTTAAAGTTCGTTGTTGAATGGCATTTGGCGTTTTATTTAAAGAGTTTTAAGTAGTAACAAAGGGTGTGTTCAACGAACGCACCCTTTTAATATAGCAGTTGAAATATCTTTAATCATAAGGAGGCGATGTTAAACGGTTGTGACTCAGCCAGTGTTGTAATAGAAGTCCTAGGATAACTAATCTTACAAAACTTAATTAAAAATAGAAGGAAAATACTATGATATCATTCATGACAAAAAATCGCGACAATTTTTGGGTTTATCTCAAGTATCAGATTGTGACGAAGCTCGCTTTATCTGTTATTATTCTCCCGCTTTATACTTTTTTACTCAATCTTTTAATCGCATCTAGCGGTAGAGATAATCTCTCAAGTGGGGATTATTTGAGTTTTGTGTTTAGTCTACAAGGTGTAGGGATGTTAATTCTTAGTTTAATTCTCTTTGTGAGTATTATAGGGATTGACGTCAGCTCATTTATTGCTCTCAGTACCATACAAAGAGAAAAAGAAGGCTACATCAAGAGTACTCAACTTCTAAAGATTGGCTTACAATCGATAAGAAATTTGCTGAACCCTGCTGGGTTATTTGTGGCTTTCTACTTGACGATTTTAGTTCCAATAGCAGGGGCAGGAATGGGTGTTTCTTCTATCGGGAATATTAAAATTCCTAATTTTGTCACTTCGGTGATTTATAGCAAACCGCTTTATCTAGCACTTTATACTGCTGTTGTTATCGTTATTACACTCATTACAATTTTACATATCTTCGCTTTTCATTATATTACCCTCACAGGGGATAATATTTTTGGTGCCTTAAAAAAAGCTAGACAGTTATTCTTAGGCCACTGGAAAGCATTTCTTAAGAGAATGGTCAACTTTTTTGGCTTTCTCTTAGCCATTTCACTCATTGGCGCTTTGATTGTTGGAGCTGGGTTATTAGTTCTCTTAACGTTACAAAATGTTAACACAGAACTCTATCGTTTCTTTAACTGGTTACTCCTTTTATCAGTAGCCTTTATCGTCTTTATGGTGACTGCTGTTGTTCTCCCATTTTTCATTCATACGTTGACAGATTTGTTCTATCAATTTAATGAAGAAGATGGTCATAAAGTGGTCTTAACCCCATTAATGTCTCGCATGATTAGAACTTCAGAAGAACCTGTCAAACTAGGATTCCTACAACGTTATGCTTTTAAAGTCTTTATGTCAGGAACAGCCCTTGTTATCTTACTAGCTTCTATTATGTTTACCCTGTTTTTCAACGAGATTTTTAAAATCAATCCTCATATTGATGTCATTGCTCATAGAGGTGGTGGTGACTTGGGCGTTGAAAATTCGATTGAGGGAATAGAAAATGCGATTGCTGAAGGAACAGAATGGACTGAAATCGATGTTCAAAGAACCAAAGATGGTTATTATGTTCTTAATCATGATAAAAATTATGCTCGTATTGCCGGTGTTGATAAAACACCAATGGAAATGACGCTGGCTGAGATAAAAGCGCTAGATTTAACCAATGAATTTGAAGAAAATGCCCCTACTGCCAAGGTGCCAACATTGGAAGAATTGATTGCCGCTTCAAAAGATAATATTGGATTATTTATTGAATTAAAAGGAGCTAGTGCCGATCATCAAATGGTTGATGATGTGGTGAAACAAATCAAAGAAAACAATCTTGGTGATAAGGCGGTTATCTTATCTCTTGATTATGACATTATCGAATACACTGAAAGCAACTACCCAGAAATTGAAACGGGTTATCTCTACTTCTTTAATATCGGAAATCTGAAAGATTTAAAAGGGGATTATCTGATTATGGAAGAAAGAGAAGCTACTGATGAGCATGTGGCTGCCATAAAAGAAAATGGTAAAAAAGTCATTGTCTGGACGGTTAATACACAAGAGTCGATTGATCAATTTGTCAATTCAGACGTTGATGGGATTATTACTGACCATGTCAAACCCGTTAAACAAGCCCTTAAAGACAGAAGTAAAAGAAGCGATGTCGAAATCATTCTTCATGAACTGGGCTTATTCAAATGATAGAAAAGAAAGGGTGATAAAATGATTATATATGTCATATTTTTAGCACTAATTGCAGGCATTGGATTTTTAACGAGACTACCAAAAGAAAGACGAATGGATATTCCTAAAGCCTTTCTATTGGTTGTTGTGGCACTAACCATCGGGATAATTAACTTTGTAGCACTCCATTTATTGGCATCTTTGACGCCCTTGTTAAGTGTTGTGCTTAATGATGTGGCTTCCTTATTCATTTTGATTTTAAGTATCGCGATTATCTCGGGCATTATTTTATATTGGATTGGCGTTTGGTTAATCCCTAAATTGAAAATACCGATGAGTGTTATCGTTCTATCAGAATATATTATTCAGTGGTCATTGATTTATATTACTGTTTATCAAATCACTTTCGATTCTTTATTTAAAGGGGAGGCAGCTGATCAAGTGGCTAAAATTGATGTGACGAATCCGACTCAAATGATGATTATGGTCTTACCATCTCTCATCTCTATTTGGATTGCGGTTATTTTATATAGAATTAGAAAAAATGATATTTAAGAAAATAACGTCACATTTTATTCATTAATAAGGTTTTAACATTTTTAAAACAAAAAAGAAAAAGGAGGAAACATATGTTTCACAGTAAAATAAATGCAATTAAGGCTGATGGTGCACTAAAACTAATTGGGATACCCATTTTAATGGTATTAGTGGTCTCTGTTGCTATACCAGGAGTGGTTCAAATGATTGTAGGGCTAGTATTGTCTTCTCAAGAAGGTCAATTGATTACACTGGCTTCAGTTGTTCAAATGGCACTAACATTTTTTGCAACACTATTTGCCCTATTAGCAGTAGCTAAATTAAAAGCAAAGGATTTTGGCTTTACTAAAACTGTTGGTAAGGATATCTCAAAAGGTTTGTTATATGGCTTTGGAGCCATTTCAGTGGTTGCCTTAGTTCTTGTTGTACTAGGTGCTGTTAGCATGAGCTTTAATTTTCACTTTGGGTCTATTCCAACCATTATTCTTGCGATAATAATGTTTGGTTTTCAAGGGCCATTAGAAGAATTGGTTTATAGATCTTACTTGATGCCTCATTTTGGCAAACAGTTAGGGATGGTCAAAGGGATTTTACTAAGTTCTGTCTTCTTTACTCTCATTCATGCTCTAAATCCTGGTATTGGTTTTATGCCTATCGTCAATCTTTTCCTAGCTAGTCTTGTTTTTTCATTAATCTACTACTTGACAGAAAGTTTTTGGTTGGTAGGAGCAGCACATGCTGTTTGGAATTTTTCACAAGGCATCATCTATGGCTCACTAGTGTCAGGAAATCCGATTAAAGAAAGTATTTTCACGGCTACACCAGTTAAAGGGATGGATTTCATCTCAGGAGGAAGCTTTGGTTTTGAAGGTGGTATCATTACTTCCCTCTTAGGAATTATTTTGATGGTCTTACTGATTAGTGCGATTAAGAAAAAAAATAGAGCTTACACAAGAGCTTAACATAAAATAAAAAGCATCTTTCTTAAGAAAGATGCTTTTTTGCTAGTGTTAGTTGTCACTTGCTAATTCTAATTGTAAAAATTTAGTATTTTCATCTGCTTTAAAGTGGTGGTTTTGATTAGCAGGGATAGAAACAAGACCATTTGCTTCTAGTGTTTGGCTTTCTTTTTTATTGGTCAACACTAATTTTCCTTCAAGAACGATGATGAGTTTGGTCTTGGGACTTGATTCACTACTAATGGTTTCTCCTTTTGCCATAGCATACAAAACAATCTTTTCTTTGATGTCTAGTTTTTGACTGAGAAGACGACTAGCAATTTGATGGTCATGATAGTTAATGGCTTCTAAAAGATTTGGAATCATTTTAAGCCTCCGGTTTGACAACAATCAGCAACATTTGAAAGGCTTCTTTGGCAAATAAACTGTGTGGTATATTGGCTGGCATGATAATGGTTTCACCAGCAGACACGCTAAAGTTTTCTTCACCAATGGTAATAAGAGCTTCACCAGTTAGTATATTGACCATAGCATCTCCAGGAGAGCTGTGGCGACCAATTTCTTGTCCCTTATCAAGAGAAAAAAGAGTCATTCCTAAATCTTTTCGCTGGACGAGGGTTTTGCTGAGCATTTGCTCTTCTTCGATAGGGACTTCATTTTTTAAGTCTAGCACTTTACTCATTTCAATTTTTTCAATGTATGACATGTTATTCTCCTTTGTTACTTGATACTTGCAACAGCAATATAGCAGAGGTTTTTTCCGGTTTTACTGAAAAATCGTCTCATGTTGAGAAATTGCTCTCTGTTTTCTTTTTTCAAACCACGAGAGACAATTTTAACACTATCCACAAGTCCTTCGTCTTTAATCATTCCAAACGGTGACATGAGAGTCATTTTCCCGTGAGTATAGTCAGATTTTGAGAAACCAGAGTCAAGAATAATTCGTCGCCAGTCATCTAATTGCAGTGGTGTGACGTGGACGTTGATGGTTTGACTGAGTTGATTGAGGATAGCTTGAGTTTTAGGGTCTTCATAGGAAACATCGTGAGTTAGTAAGACACCACCTGGTTTTAAGACACGATGGTATTCTTTAAGTGCCTTACTTTTAGCCTGATTGTTTAACATGGTTAACATGGCTTCATTGATCACAACGTCAAAACTATTATCTTCAAAAGGCAATTTCATCGCATTAGCTTGCATGAGTGTAATATAATCTTCTAACTGTGCTTTTTGAATATTTTCTTTTGCTTCTTCTAAAGCTTTTTTATCCATGTCAACACCAGTGATATGGCAATGAAATCGTTGTGCCAAGTCGATGGCTGTCGTTCCTCGATTGCAAGCCACTTCAAGAACCTTACTTTTACTTGAAAAGTGACCTTGTTCAATTAACCAGTTGGTTGCTGTAATCCCTCCAGGACGCAATCGTTTTTTTCCCAAACGTGCTAAAAATTGATGTCCAACTTCTTTACTTGACAATAATCTTTCCCCCTTTGTTAAATGAGAGCCATTAAAAGCTTTTGCTCTCTTAATCGTCGTCTAATAATCATCTATACTATAACACTCTAGTGAAAAATAATCAATCGTCTCAAGAGTCTTACTTTTGACAACAAAAAAACCTTTACAGATCTGTAAAGGTTTTTCAGAGACAAGCTAGTTTTTAGCCATTATTTTTGAAACCACTCATACTTTTTAGGATAATCGTTGTAGTGGTTAAATTGTGAAGAATGGATAGAAGACTTGGTGAGATAAGGTTAAAGACACCTAGCAAAATTAAGCTACTGTTAATGGTGATGGTTTCTTTAACATTTTTTGAAACTCTTATTTCAAGCTCTCTAGTAATATTTTCAAGGTCTAAGAGGCTATCTAATTTATTGCTTGCTAGGACTAAATCACTGGTTTGTTTGCTAATATCAGCGGCATCATGCATAACAGCACCAATGGTTGCTAGTGAGATGGCAGCAGAGTCATTTAACCCATCGCCAATCATCATCACTTTTTTACCCATCGTCATTTGTTCTTTGACAAAATCGTATTTATCTTCGGGAGTAACATTGGTTTTAATGTATTGGAAAGTGATATCTCCGATAAGATTTTGGGTTCTCTCAACAGTATCTCCTGTAAGGAGTGCTACTTCCTTGCCTTGACGTTGGAGGTAAGCAATCATTTCTTTTGCACCCTCTCTTAATGGGGTGTCAATTAAGAAAATACCAATTAACTGCCCATCATAACCAAGATAGAGAAGGTTGTATTGTTTTTGGTAGGAAGCAATCAACTCTTCTTGTTCTGGTGTGATTTTGATCGCTTGTTCAGTCATTAGTTGATAACTACCAATTGCTACTTGCTTGTCGTCAATGGTTGATAAGATACCGCGTGAAGCAATGTGTTTTAGTTGTCCGTGCATTTCTTCATGGATAATATGCTGCTCTTCAGCTTTTTGGACTACGGCAGTAGCAAGTGGATGGTGAATATGCTCTTCTAAACACGCGCCAATTCTGATAACATTTTCGGTAGAATAATGATGGAAAGGAATGACTTTAAAGACCTTAGGGTCAGAGACGGTCAATGTGCCTGTTTTATCAAAAACAAACAAATCAATGTCATTATAGTTTTCCACCACGTCCATACTTTTAATGATAATGTCATGATCAACAGCCTCTTTAATGGCTGACAGGTAAGAAACAGGAATCGACAGTTTTAACGCACAGGAGAAGTCAACCAGTAGGAAAGACAAGGCTTTTTGGAAGGAACCTGTCAAGAAATAGGTGAGAAAGACGCCTAAAAAATTGTATTTGACCAGACGGTCAGCCAATTTGATAAATTTTCGCTGTTCACTCCCTTTTTTTGTTTCTGATTGCCTCATCAGTCGCATTAGTTCATGCAGACGATAATTGAGTGTGGCATTAGTGACTTTGATATAAAGTTCACCAGATTCCAAAATAGTGTTTGAATAAACAGTATCTTCATTTGTTTTAAAAACGGGGAAAAATTCGCCATTGAGAGAACTCTCATTGACCATACCACTCCCAGCTGTGACGATACCATCAAACAATAATTCGTTACCAGCAGAAATAATGACAATGTCATTTTCCTTGATGTCTTTGCTGTGTTTTTCGACTTTTTGTTGGTTGTCCTCTAAAACCCAGACCATCTGTTCACGATTATTTAAACTATTTTCTAAATCTTCAATGGACTTTTTATTGGACCAATCATTTAATTGATCACCCAAGCCCATGATAAACATGATAGATCCGGCTGTTTTAAATTGCCCCATGAGAATAGAGGTCGAAATAGCGGCACCATCAAGCACTTCCATCGTCAATTCTTTTTTGGTTAAATGATTTAAGGCTTCTTTAATGTAGCGAGTGGCTTGGTAAATCGTATAACCATATTGAAGCGGCATTGGTAAAAATAAGCGTCTTGCTGCAAATTGCAGAAGTTCTTTTGAGACGATTTGATAAGGGGTCTCTTCTTTTTGATAGGGTTTTTCTAAAGCTATTTTGAGCTGTTTTTGATCAATGCTTTTTAGATAAAAAAGAGCAGACGAAAGAGCATAGCCTTCGTTCACAGTAATAGCTATGGTTTTTTCGTCTTGATAAAAATGAACCATCTTAATGGCTTCATTTTGATGAGCCAATTCTTTGAGATACTCTCTAACAGCATAACTACAAAGAAAAGGGCATTTCACCCTTATTCGACTATTGTTTTGATGCAATATTTTAAATGTCATTTGCTACTATCAGTTTTCTGTCGCGCTTGGTTGGTCGAGTTCTAGTTCTTCAGCAATCAATGCTAATTCTTTTTGTTTTTCAGCTTCATAGATTTCTCTAGCATCGGCTAAAACATCATCTGTGTGTTGTTTGACCACTGAAAGACTTGAATCTAGTTCGTCTTTAACTTGGTATGATTTCGCAATCACTTTAGCATACTTAGATTTCGCGTTTTTACTAGATAATAATTTTAAACCGACTGTTCCAAAAAGAACACCGCCTAAAAATAATCCAGAGCTTTTAGTAACTTGTGTGGCTTTTAATAGTTGTTTTAACATAAGGGCCCTCCACTTTCTTTGATAAATCCATTATAACGTGAATAGTCTCTGATTACAATTGATACGGGTTATTAAAAAAGAGAAGAAGCTAACAATTGGTCATTTGATAGAGATACGATATTGTGATTTCAGTGTCTATACAAAAAAGTAGAGCTATAAAAAGGCTGATTTATCAGCCTATCATAGTCTACTTAATCTCTCGATTAGACGTTTATAATAATCATCAAAATGTGGCATTGTTGTTCCAGTGTCATCGATTGGTTCTTATCATTCGTCTGGCACGTATTCAAGAATATCACCAGGCTGGCAGTCTAATTCCTTACAGATGGCTTCTAAGGTTGAAAAACGGATGGCTTTTGCCTTACCTGTTTTTAAAATGGACAGGTTGGCAGGAGTAATACCAATGCGTTCTGCCAGATCTCCTGAGCGCATTTTCTTTTTGGCAAGTTCAACGTCTAGATTAACAACAATCATCGTTTACTCCTTTCTAGATAGTAAATTCATTTTCGGCTGCGATGTCATTTGCTTTTTCTAATATTTTTGAAAGTGTCCAAACAACAAGAGCAGTGATAATATAAGTAGGATTGAAAAAGGAGTAATCTTGGAATTGGAAAATACCATTTCCAAAGAACGATGCAATCACTAAAAGGAGTGCAACACGTTTTGACAAGAGAACATTTTGTTTAACAAAAATTTCATCGGCTATAATATTTTTGAAAAATTGTCGAACACAATAAAGGACAAAGAGAATAATATAGCTATTGGCTAGATTTAAGAGAGTGGCTAAAGGACTAGCGTCTTTTAAAGACATCGTAAAACTCATATCAGCATTGTTAAAAAGATCAATATTTGTAATGCCAAGGGCAAAAAAGATTGTGGCAAAAACAAGTGAGATGGCTAGTATGATGAGTAAGATATTGATAAAACCAAGGATATATCTTAAGTAGGTGTTTTCTTTAGTCACTATGGTGTCCTCTTTTCTAGTGTTTTGTTGTATTAATTAGGCTTGTTGTTTGGTATGGTTTTTGATGTAAGTAATCACTTTGCTGGCTATCAATAACCAAACAGCAATACCAAGATTGACGATGATGTGATTAGGATTAGCAGTAAATTCAGTAATGCCTTGAATAAGGCCAACAACAGCCATCAAAAGAGCGCCTTTTTGCAAGAATAATGCTGTTTTATCTGAGATTAACTCACTTGGGTTGAAAGAAGTGATGAATTGTTTGAGTTTGATAAGTCCATAAGTCATGAGAGTGTTACCAGCCACAAGGGTAAGAACGTAAGCATTAGGACCACCCCAAGCATTTTGAGCTGAGAAAGTTGTTTCAACGCCTGCAGGTAACAGTTGTGAGAGATCAACTTGTCCAAACAGTAGGACAAGGGAGGCAATACTGATAATGCTGAGAATGACGATGGCAATAGTAGCAGCTAATGTGATGAATCCTTTAACAAGGGCAGTGAATTTAGTTGTTTTCATTTTTTATTCCTCTATTTCAATATATTTTTTTTAATTAGACATAAGGTGAGCTCTTCTTATCTCTTTATCGAAATATATTTATTGTTTTTCGATAAATATAGTATAGCACAATTTTTTTGAATTGCAACACTTTTTTATCGTTTTTTGATAAAAAAATATTATTTTTCGTTATTTTGTTGAAAAAACAATGTCTATTAATAGAGGGAAACCCAGATTTGACGGTCTTTTAAGAGATTTTCCTAAATGAAAAATTTTTTTGAGATGAAATGAAGAATTTTTATTTTTTTTGCTGTTTTTAGAATGATATTATTTTTTTCCATTGTTTATGATTAAGACACTTTTTCAAAGACTTCACAGATCATTGGTGCCTGTTCATAAAATGTTTTCCCAAACCTTTGATATTCTTGTTCAAAAAAGCGGTCATGAACTTTTCTCCAATAGTTATAGCTTCTGTCACCTTCTCCTTCATGCCAAGCATGCTCTGGAGAGACCAAATAATAAGGGACAATATAGACTAACTTTGTTTGTGTCACACAAACTGGCTCGTTTGAGCCATTTAAAATAATATTATATTCTCCCACCTTTGGCAGAGGATCATCGTTTTCATAGAGTTCATAGGCAGAGGTTGTCGCTGTTTTTATTTTTTTATCTACTAAATTAGCCAAGTCATCAGCCATTTCTTTCGTGTTGCCAAAAGCCCATGCCTCATAGGGAGTGTCTATTGGAATATTTTTTTCTGTACAGAATGTTTCCCAGTAGTTTTTGATGTTGTCTGTCATTTTGATGCCTCCATAAATTTGTGTTTGTGTTATCAACATATTGTCCTAGTGTTATTTTAAAAATAGGGTTTAGTTATTCATCTTTGTTTTTAAATCTAATCACTTGCTCTTTGGCATCGACGCTTGCATGTACTCCAAATGGCACAATGGCGCGTGGTGTGGCATGCCCAACATTAAGGTTATAAAGAATTGGCAGAGAAGGATTGTCAATCACGTCAACTAATATTTGTTTATACTCTTCATAGTAAGTGTCATCCATTGGCTTACCAACTAGAATGCCGTTTACAACAGAAAAGATGCCTGTTTCTTTGAGCGTTTCAAGCATTTTTTGAAAGAGATTTGGACTTGGTTTTTCTTCGCTGGTTTCAAGTAGGAGAATTCTCCCTTGCCAGTCAGAGAGATCTGGGAAGAGCTGGTATTTTTTAGCCAGGATTGGCGAATCGCTGTGTCTTGTATCGTCAAATAAACCATAGAGGGATTCTAGGCAACCGCCAAGGATTTTCCCTGAGAAAGTACTCTCTCCTTGCAGTAACTCCCAACCCTGATTTGGATGACTTTGACGCTTAGTACCCAAGGCTTTAGGGCTAAAATCTGTGCGCTCTTCGTACCAAACCTCACTTGGTTTAATCTCAGAAATAGTCTTTGTTTCAAGTAATTCTTTAAAGTATTTTTGCGAATAGGGCAACATTTCTTTGTCGAGTTCAGCCACATCCGGTAGGAAAGCCTGACCATAAAAGGTTTTGATACCAAGTTGATGCAGCATCAAGTGGTTAATGGTGGTATCAGAAAAGCCAAGGAATGGCTTTTGATTAACGACCTGTTTTAACTCATCCTTGTCAAAGAGATAAGGGAGCAACCGATAGGTATCATCTCCACCAATGGCACACAAAATCATATCAACCGTTTCATTTTTAAAGGCAGCCAAAAGATCCTCTGCTCTTTTTTCAGGATGCTTGTCCAGAAAGTCAACCCCTTTTAAAGCGTGTTTAGAAAAAGTAACGGTTATGTCTAGTTGCTTCAAACGTTTCACACCCAAATCAAGTTCATGCTTGATAAAATCTTCCCCTAAAATGCCTCTAGATAAACTGATAATTTCAATGGTTTTAATCATAAATACTCTCCTTGGAAGTCTTAGGGTTATTATAGTATAGTTTTGTTGGTAAGACAAGAAATGACGAGAGTTTTGTAGCTTTGCCCATTTGCTTGTTCTGGCAGTAAAGATAATCAATCGAGTAACAGGTTTCATTTTAGCATCCCTTGACATTTGTTGTTTTTTTCGTTATGATTAAAAAAATTATATCCAATAGACGTTGTTCAGGAGAAGAGAATCATTCACGATTTTCGCCGAAGGAGCTAAACTCTCAGGTGCTTATAGTAAGCGGGACTGAAAACTGATGGACTTCTGGAGAGACTTGTTGAGATGATTGTCATCTTAGAACAGGCGCCGAAGGGGCAAGGCTAACGCTCAATCTCTCAGGCAAAAGGACAGAATAAACATAAGTATTACTAAAGAAATGTCAAAAGAAAAACAGCGTTTTTCTGACGTTTTTGTATTATCTTTTCGTTTAGTCACTTCAGAAAAAAAGGCATCTATTGGTTAGTTGCCTTTTTGTGTTGTTGTTTATTATTTTTTAGGTAGAAGGAGAAGATATGTTACCGTTTTTGAAGGATTTAGATAGTTTGATTTGGGGGCCACCTCTTTTAGTATTATTGTTAGGAACAGGGATTTACCTTAGTTTTCGCTTGAAATGGTTCCAATTGTTTCGCTTAAAAACAGCCTTTGCCTTGATTGCTCAACCACAAGATAGCGATGCTAGTGGTGAGATTTCTAGTTTTGCGGCTTTAAGCACAGCCTTAGCAGCAACAGTTGGAACGGGCAATATCGTGGGTGTCGCAACAGCTATTAAAATGGGTGGGCCAGGTGCTTTATTTTGGATGTTACTGGCAGGGTTTTTAGGAATGGCTACCAAGTATGCAGAAGGATTTCTTGCCATCAAATACCGTCAAAAAGAAAGTAATGGCGATTATTCTGGTGGTCCCATGTATTATATTGTTAAGGGGATTGGTCCCAAGTGGAAACCGCTGGCACAATTTTTTGCTTTTAGTGGTGTCTTGGCAGCTCTTTTTGGGATTGGTAGCTTTACTCAGGTTAATGCGATTACAGAAGCTGTTCAAAATAACTTTGAATTACCTTCTTATTGGACGTCTTTCTTATTAGCCATTTTAACGGGACTCATCATTTTTGGAGGGATTAGGTCTATTTCAAGTGTTTCTTCAAAAGTTGTCCCTTTGATGGCAGGTTTTTATATCTTGACAACCATCATTATTATAGCAATGCATGCTGATCGCATTTTGCCAACCATTCACTTGATTTGGCAGTCTGCTTTCACAGGACATGCCGCAACAGGTGGTTTTTTGGGTGCTAGTATGGTCATCGCCATGCAGTCTGGTATTGCTCGAGGGATTTTTTCAAATGAATCGGGTTTAGGGTCAGCACCAATTGCTGCTGCGGCCGCTAAATCCAATCAGCCTGTTGAGCAGGGGCTTATTTCAATGACAGGAACCTTTATTGATACCTTGATTATTTGTCATCTGACTGGGTTTGCTATTCTTGTAACGAGTTCTTGGCAGGGTGATTTGAATGGCGCTGTGTTAACGCAATCGATTTTTTCTGATAATTTTGGTCCCATTGGAACAACAATATTAACCATTTGTTTGATATTATTTGCTTTTACCACCATTCTTGGTTGGAGTTATTATGGTGAACGTTGTATCAATTTCTTGTTTGGTGCTAAATTTATCTTGCCATATCGCATTATTTTTGTTGCAATGATTTTACTTGGTGGCTTTTTGGAACTGGAAATCATCTGGATTATCGCAGACATTGCGAATGCCTTAATGGCGATGCCAAACTTGATTGCTATTTTATTATTATCACCCATCATTGTCTCAGATTATAAGGCTTACTTTAAAAAATAAAAAAAGCGGACGTTTTCTCAAAAAGTAAAGCGTCCGTTTATACATTAGATTGATTGTCTAATAGTTTGATACTGTCTTCTATATCATTTTGAATAGCTTTCTTGGAAAGATTTTTGATGTCAATAATTCCGAAAAAACCTACATGACTTTTGAAGAATTTGTTATGGTCGATTTCTGTTGAAGCAAGAATTAATAAGGCTTGTGGTTCATACAATCTTATGTTTTTAGATATCTCAAGACCATCCCAAGTGATCAATTTTGGATCATTGATAACAATATAGGTATTAGTCTCATTTAGTGGTTGATGAGTATAATTTCTTTTTATGATTAATTTTTTATTGGGATGTTTTTCTTTTAGGTAATTTTGGATAATTGTTATCAACTGACTTTGATACCATACTGGTTTTATGAGATAAATCATCGTTTTCCTTTCTATCTTAGTTGCTGTTATTTCATTTTATCATGTTTCTTTATTAGCATTTCCTTGATGTAGTGAATAGATTGTTTCTTATAATGAATGGTATATTAATGCCGTTCGTTACCACTAATTAACCATTTATGACATGGTGGCTAGTTATCGTATTTTCTTTGTTATGATAAAAAATATTATAAGGAGAGGATTATGGACTATATCATTGTTAAAAAAGATAAAATAAATGTTAAAATTAATATGATTGATATTTTATACATTGGTACGATAGAAAATCGCCCTCGGGTCTTAGAATTTGTCACGGATAAAGAAACATATCAATCGTATGGAAAACTAAAAGCTATTGAAGATAGGACAACTTTAACATTTAAGCGTTGTCATAAAAAATATCTTGTCAATTTAAGACGGGTAGAGGCGATTGATAGTCTCAATCGTCAAATGATATTTGATAATCATCAGATAGAACCAATAGAATGTTCAAGACGACATATGACAGATGTTTTGAGAGAATGGAAAAATTTATAACAAATCACAAGAGGTAGTAGAATAATGCTAAATATTTTTGTCTTAGAGGATGATTTTTTTCAGCAAACGCGTTTAGAAACAGCCATTAAAAAAACGATGTCTGATAATGGTTTGAAGTATAGACGCCTAGAAATCTTTGGTAAACCGCAACAACTTTTAGAAGCCATCACAGAAACAGGGAATCATCAATTTTTCTTTTTAGATATTGAAATCAAAGGAGAAGAGAAAAAAGGGATGGAGATTGCTAGAGAAATTAGAGCTAAAGACCCGAGCGCTTCGATTGTCTTTGTAACGACTCATTCAGAGTTTATGCCGATTACTTATAAATACAGAGTGTCAGCCTTAGATTTTATTGATAAAGGCTTAAGTGACAATGACTTTCAGGAGGCGATATCCTCAGTATTACTGCATGCTGCAAAAAGTGTTAATCAAACAGTTGCAGCAGACTCTTTTCGGTTTAAATCAGATCACTCTCAGATTCAAGTGCCTTTTTCAGATATTTTATATTTTGAAACGTCCTCCACTATTCACAAGGTTGTTTTAACGACTAAAAAAGGACACATGGAGTTTTATGGTAAGGTCTCTGATATCGCTAAAGCTGACAAGCGACTCTACCAAAGTCATAGAGCCTATGTTGTTAACCCAGAAAATGTGGTGAAGATTGATCGACAAAATCATTTGGTCTTTTTTGAAAATGATGAATCTTGCTTTGTATCGCGGTTAAAACTGAAAGGGTTGATTGAGAGGGTTGAAAAGAGATGACATTAGAATTTGAAGGCATATTTTTCATTAGTTGGATTTTTAGACTATTGATTTTATCCTATATTACTAATCAAAGGTTAAATCCTTATTTTTTATCGCTCCCCTTTATTTTTTTGGGGATTTATGCTCTTAACTATGACCTTGTTTTTTGGGGGGAGATTTTTTTCTTACCGATTGCCCTCTTTTTTGTAAGACGAAAATATCAGTGGAACTGGATTAAGTATTTTTTCTACAGTCTATTTCCCTTTGTTTTTTTTGAAATATTTGGTAATTTTTCAAATCTCTATAATCGTTTCTTATTTAAATTAACAGCAGACCAATGGTATAATTTTTATTGGTCTGAGTGGATCGATAATATTTTAGCAGTCGCTCTTTGTTTTGGTTTTCTAAAGCTATTTAGAATTGAGTTTAAGGAGATTAATAATCGATTAGACTATCAAAAGGACTTGCAAAAACTCTTTAAGGTTTTTAATGGTTCTTTAATCGTATATGCTTTATCTACATATACAATCGCAAATTTAATTTTTTTGATGGAAGGCAATCAATTTTATACTTCTATTGATTTGGTATACATTAGAAGACATTTGCTAAATTTTTACTTTATTTTTATTATTGGAATTGTCTTTCAAATCAACTATCTTGCCAAGAAAAATAGGGAAAGAGAATTGGCTGAAAGAAAAGACAGTCAGATAAAAGATTTAACTTCTTATAGTCAACATATTGAAGCCTTGTATAAGGAAATTAGGAGTTTTAGGCATGACTACACCAATATTTTAGTCAGTTTTAATGAAGCAATTAAAAGTAAGGATATAGAGTCAATAGAAACGATTTACAAGTCAGTGTTAGCAGAATCAGATAAAAAATTTTATCAGAGTAAGTATGATATTGCCCATCTTTCTAACTTAAACAACACTGCTATGAAAAGCTTGGTATCAGCAAAGTTGATTGAGGCACAAACCCAAGAGATAAATATTTTTGTTGAAGTGCCTGACCCGATAGATGTCTCTAAAATGGAATTAGTTGACTTTCTAACCATTCTTTCGGTGTTTTTGGATAATGCCATTGAAGCAAGTCAGATGTCTGACGAAGTAATCCTTCGTTTTGCTTATTTTGAAGAAGCCAATCAGAAGATTTTAGTGATTGAAAATAGCACTTCTGAGAACAAGGTAAATACCAAGGAAATCTTTCAGTATGGCATTTCTACCAAAGGTTCTGATAGGGGGATTGGATTGTCAAATGTTAAAAATATTTTGTCTAAATACCCAGATATTAGCTTAAATACAACGAGTTCAAACCATACCTTCACTCAGGAATTAATAATGAACTAAAAGTTTAAGCCATCCGTAAATGGCATAATAATTAACTAATCATGGAAGATCAGCTAGCTGGTCTTCTTTTTATGAGTGATAAAAGCTTAAAAAATAAGAAACAGTTTGTAAACAACTGTTCATGACAAAAAATAAGCTATTCATTAGATTTAACACTTTTTCTTTATGAGTTATCCTATACTGATTATTGTAAAAATGAATAAACGAGGTGGAATATGGTGTTTTTCAAATCAGTTTTTAAATCAATTTTTAACAGAAGAGATGTAAAAATATTCTTATCATTTATCTTTCTACCAATATTGGTTCCCATTATGGCAGAATTTATGGATGGTTTGAATTCAAAATTGACAAGTAATTTTTTAGCCTTTCTAGATTCAGCTGTGAGCACTCAATTTCGTTTTGTATTACCAGTCTTGTTATTTTCTTTGGTCATATCATCAGTGTTTAGAGATGAAATTGAGTCAGGGATAATGTTTCTGTATAAAGATATTAACAGAACGAAAATCTTTAATGCCAAGTTAATCGGTCTTCTAGTTATCTATGGGTTGTTCTTTGTTGGCACGGTGCTAACTAGTTTGATAGCCTATTATGGCATCATGGCTCCCAAAGGATTGGTAGCAACAAACCTCATTTCAGAAAAAACACCTGAAGTGGTTTCAACAATATTTTCGTTATTAACAACGTTAGGATTAAATGTTATCACTATTGCTTTAGTTGTCATGGTTTCAGTTTCTTCAAGAGCTGTTCAATCAGTATTAACTGGTGTCTTCTTTTCACTGGCTTCGTCGGTAGCACCTATGTTAATTGGGATTAACTATCTTTTTCCTAATGGTTACGTAAAACTAGCAACCACTAATTTCCCACTGGCAGTGATATTATCTGTTATTATTTCTATCACTTATTTTGTCTTCTTTTATATTAGAGGGAAAAACAAGTTTAAAAAGATAGAATTTTAGAAACTCTGGTATGTTGTTCTTATTTTTGTTATTGATTTAGCAACAACACCATATTGGAGGAATCTTTATCTGTCAATTACTGTATAAGAAGAAATCAACCGGATGATACTTTCATTTGCTTGTTTTCTAGCTTATCATTTTATCTCACTAAAAATGTCTAATAAGGAGTGGCAATATGCTTAAAATTGAAAATCTTTCAAAAAAATTCTCTGGGAATGATTTTTATTCTCTCTCAGATGTTTCTCTTGAAATTGACAAAGGAGAAATTGTAGGATTAATTGGTAAAAATGGTGCGGGAAAGTCAACTTTGATGAAAATGATGGCTAAATCGCAAAGACCAACTTCAGGAAAAATTATCTATAAGGGTACAGATATCAACAGCCAAGATAATGTTTTAGAAGATTTTGGGATTATGATTGATCCAGTGTTTTATCCAGAAATGTCTGTCATTGATAATTTGAAATTCTACTTGAAATTACATGGTAAACAAGACTTATATCCTAATATTGAGAAAACATTAAAATTAGTAGAGCTTTGGGATGCGAGAAATAGAAAACCTAAAGGCTTCTCGTTTGGTATGAAGCAACGAACCGCCCTAGCAATTGCCCTGGTTGCTGAACCAGATTTTCTTATCCTAGACGAACCATTTGTTGGTCTAGATCCTATTGGTGTACAAAAATTAATTGATATCCTTAAGCAGTGGTCAAGTGAACGTCAAATTTCAATGTTAATCTCTAGTCATCAGTTGGGAGAATTAGAAGCCTTGTGTAATCGGTATGTTTATATTGAAAAAGGCCAACTCGCTGAATCATTTGAAAGGAAAGAACAGCCTAGTGTGGTTGTACATTTGGTTCCACATAGCAATAAAGAACTGTTATTAAATTATTTAAGTGATTCTATTACATTGGATGAAGACAAACTAGAGATTTCAACAGCTAATGACAGTATAGCTCTTAACACTATTTTTAGTGTTTTGGCAACTAACAATTTGATTGTCTCTATTGAAGTGAAAGAAAATCACTTAAAGGAAGTATTTATGAAAGGGTAGATTATGAAGCAAATTTTTTCAGCTGTGTTTGAGTCAGTATGGAAACGTAAGGAAACGAAACTATTTTTAGCATTTAGTTTATATCCTCTTATCTATTTTGTTGCATCATTTTTTGGACAATCTAATTTCATGCAAATTGCGAATGCAGATGGTATAAAAGTCGGTTATCTTGATTTTGCAGATATGATGATGAATTCTATGGATATGCTGATTTTACCGACATTAGCCCTCTATTTCTTAACGATTTCGGTTTTTAGAAGAGAAACTGATGACCACACGATGTTCTTATATAAAGATATTAATCGAAAAAATATTTATCTTTCTAAATATTTTAGCCTTATTATCATTTTAGTCATCTATTTTGCTTTATTTTTTCTCTCATCATTGCTAGTACATTATACTCGAGTTGCTCATTTAGACTTTGGGACTACTCGTTTTATGTCAGATACTTTGTACTACACTTTGTTAGAATTACTTGGATTGTTTACAGTGTTTCTGAAAGGAATTGTCTCTATTTCTGTTGCCTCTTTAGTGTCTCTTCGTTTTGGAACGGGAGCTACAATGACAACAGCCATTGTCTTTACAATAGTGATGATGATTATGCCAATGATTGGCGGACCAATGGCAATGCTCTTTCCAAGTGGCTATAAGCAATTTATAGAAACTGTTCCTGATATGTGGATAGGATTTGTGGGTTCCTTAGTCATTACATTGCTTTATGCAGTACTTGGCAGTGTTTTTAGTCTCAAGAAATTTAAACATTTGGAGTTTTAATGATGAAAAAATGATGATAGCTTAATCATTTTTAGAAAATCATTGTCTCAGATTACAAGGCTTACTTTAAAAAATAAAAAAAGCGGACGTTTTTTCTAAACGTCTGCTTTTCTTTAATTCTCTTTGATTTTTAGTGTCATAGCATTGATGGCCACAATAACTGTTGAAAAGGACATTAAAATGGCGCCAATAGCAGGATTTAAGGTAAAGCCAATTGGGGCTAAAATGCCAGCCGCTAATGGTATGGTAATTAGATTGTATCCAGCTCCCCACCATAGATTTTGAATCATTTTGCGGTGTGTTTGTTTGGCTAAATCAACAAAATGAAGGATATCTTCGGGGTTGCTGTTGGTTAAAACAACATCTGCAGAATCTATGGCAATATCAGTTCCTGCTCCAATAGCAATGCCGACACTTGCTCTTGCTAGGCTTGGTGCGTCGTTAATCCCATCACCAACCATGGCAGCTTTTTTCCCACTGGCAACGTAATCTGCAATCTGTTTTTCCTTGTCAGTTGGTAGTAATTCTGAGAAGTAGTTGGTAATCCCAAGATATTGAGCCACTTTAGCGGCAGATTCTTGGTTATCTCCTGTTAGCATGATTGGTGTTATTTGTCTTTGTTTTAAGGATTGAATGAAAGGTAGTGCTTCTGGTTTGATGGTATCTCCAAGGGCAATGAGACCAACTAATTTGTCATCAATAATCACAAAACTAAGGGTGTAGCCCTGTTTTTGATAGTTGCTTAAACGGTCGTTAGAAATCACATATTGTAGGTTTTCCAACTCTTTTTGATTAATGATTTTAACGGATTTTCCTTCAACTGTGCCAGAAATACCTTTGCCAGACAAATTATCAGTGTGATCTGTAGAAAAGCTAGTGATATTTTGTTCCTTGAGGTAAGTCATAATGCTTTTGGCAATCGGATGGTTTGAATTTTTTTCTAGGGCACCAGTATAGGCGAGAATGTCTGTCACACTCATTTCTTCAAGTGCTTCAACCGCTACAACTTCAAAGGCACCTTTGGTTAGAGTTCCTGTTTTATCAAGGAAGATAGCATCTAAATGGCTAGCTGTTTCTAAAGCCATTCTTTTTTTGAGTAAAAGACCGTTTTGAGCGGCAAGTGTTGTTGAGCGAGAAACGACTAAGGGAATGGCAAGACCAAGCGCGTGTGGACAGGCAATAATCAAAACAGTCACTGTGTATTGAAGTGCTGTTGGTAGGTCAGTTAGAAGAGACCAGATAAGAAAAGTGATTAAGCCAACACTTGTTGCAATATAAAAGAGCCATTTCGCCACACGGTCAGAAAGGATTTCTAAGCGAGATTTATCATTTTGTGCTTGACGAACAAGGGTCATAACTTGTGCTAAGAAACTGTCATCTCCAGCCGCGGCAACTCTAATGGTGAGAACACTATCACCATTTATTGCTCCACCAATGACCGGATCATTTTCTTTTTTAACAACTCCTTTTGATTCACCGGTAATAGCCGATTCGTCAATGAGACTTTCTCCAGCGATAACAATACCATCGGCAGGTATTTTAGCACCGGCTTTAACAATAAGTACATCATCACGTTGAACATCCGTTATGGCAATGGTTTCTTCTTGGCCATTGGTAAGTCGAATCACATCATCAGGCAGTAAGGCGGCAAGTTTTTGGAGTGATGAGCTGGCATTTGAGATGGCAGACATTTCAATCCAATGCCCCAAAAGCATGATAACAACAAGACTGGCCAATTCCCAGAAGAAGTCCATGATATGCCCTTGATGACTAAAGGTGTTTATGAAAAAGGCGTAGATAGAATAAAGATAGGCAACACTAATCCCCATAGCAATAAGTAGCATCATTCCTGGTGTCTTTGCTTTTATTTCATCTCTACCACCTGTTAAAAAAGGTTCTCCACCATAAAAATAGATAATGGTAGAAAGTAATGCGACGATCCAGTCAGAGCCTCTAAATTGAAACTGAAAAGGCAACTGGTATCCCATAAAAGGTGATAAGAAGATAACGGGAATGGCTAACACCAGAGTCACCCAAAATTTTTGTTTAAACTGTAAGATGTGGTGAGAGTGATCGTGCCCCATATGCCCATGCCCCATATGCTCGTGTTCCATATGCTCGTGCCCCATATGCCCATGCCCCATATGCCCATGCCCCATATGCCCATGTTCCATATGCTCGTGTTCCATATGCTCGTGTTCCATATGCTCGTGTTCCATATGCTTGTGTTTCATATGCTCGTGTTCCATATGTTCATGTTCCATATGTTCATGTTTCATATGTTTATGTTCCATATGCTCATGTTTATGATGTATCATCGGCATATCATCATGATTGTTGTGGTGGTGCTCGTCATGTTTAGTCATTACTCTCCTCCTTTGATAGGGTTGTGGTATTTGTAGGTATGACATTCTGTTCATTAATTATAGACTACATTTGTAGATTTATCAACTGTTTGTTTTTGAATGTTGATAGAATAGAAAGAAAAAATTGATGTAGTATGATCAGAGTATTAAAAAAGCCTGTTTATCAGGCTTAGTAAATAATGATGGCGTTAGGCGTGTCATTTTATAAGAGTTTTCCATGAACATCATAACCCTGACTCTGCATTTGTCTTAGGATTTGCATTCTTCGGTAACCAACAGGATAATTGCTCATCGCATTAGCTATTTTTAAAGAAAAATCATCATCATGTTTTGCGATGGTATTAAAATACTCACTTATGTTAACATAACTTCCTAATTGTTTACCAGCATAGAGGTAGATAGCGGATAAGGCATCTTTTGAATCATAGTAACAGGCCACTCGGTCAGCTGAATATTCCTGGGCACGATGTAATGCTTTATCCAGTAGAAAGAATTTTAAAACAGGTTGTGCTAATAATCTCCTGAATTGAGAATGCTGGCACTTGATATGTCCTAGTTCATGTGCAATAGTATAGCGAACAATGCGCCAATCATTGTTATGGTAAGCAATAGCAATAATATCACTATGAATGACAATATAGGTTTTTGAAAGTGAACATTTACCTGTAAAAGCACTCAAAAGGCCATTACCGTTTTTGATATAGAGGGGAGGAGCTGGTGACTCTCTAGTAAATCCCATTTTTGAAGCAATTTCTTGATAGGTGGTATGTAGTTCTGGAAATTGTCTCTTTGTCACTTCAATACCATTAGCAACATTTGAAAAATAGAGATATCTTGCCATGATAAAGGCTGTTATTGGAGCAAATAATACCACTAAAACACCCAGTATCCATTCTCGTAAAGGGATACCTGAAAAAAGCAATATGATAGCGATAATGGTTGTTAAAAGAGTCGCAAGGTAACCTAATCTTAGTAAGGGGATTTCCATCTTGTGACGTAGTTTTTTAAGATCTGGCGTAGGGGGTGTTTGGGACATGGCAATCCTCATTTCTAAGTTTGAGCATCTATGATTAAAGCTATTATAACGTGATTTTAGGGATAAAACAAAGAAATCACCTTTTGTATTGTCAAAATAGTGCATAACGGATAAAAATAATAAAATACTCTAAATATCAAAACAAAAGTATTGTTAGCGCTGTCTTTTTATGATATTCTTTAATTATAAAAAAGGAGGAGATATATATGGAATGTCCAAAATGTCACAAAGAAATGACCCAAGGCTTCATTTATGGTGATCGTTATGCCTTAAAATGGAGTCCAGCTGATAAAAAAGCTTTGGGTGGTATTTGGGTAACAGATGGCATCAAATTAAAACCCAACAAACAATTACTCGGAAGGCCTAAAACGGTTACTTTTGCTTGTGAGACGTGTGACCATCTGATTATTGACTTAAACACAGAGCGCGCTTAATAATATTAAATCGATTTAATTAACTATTTTAAACTTTTTGCTAAATGAATAACACCTCAACCGTTAGACACAAAATCTAATGATTGAGGTGTTTTTCTATGATATTAAGGGATAAAAAAGTGAGATAAATAGTCTATTCAAAACCAATGGCGTTTTTAGAAGTAAGCAACCAATTGCCATCGTCTTGTTCAGTGAATTTTAGTTCGATGTATTTATAGTTTTTAGAGCTCATATTGTCATAAACAACTTCTAAGTAAGTCACATTTCCAGAAGACAATTCATGCGTAGAGGTTGGTTCTCCAAATTGTTTTACAATATCATCATAGTTTGAACCAGTTACTTCAGATTGGCCCTCTGCGACAACTAGATTAACATAATCTTTTTTTGTCCACTTGAAATGTTCTTCAGTTTCTTTTTCAATATTCTTAAGTTGTTCATTTTTTTCATTAATCAGATCATGAAAAGATTTTTGTTGAAACCATTGAGTGCCTAAGACAATCATAAGTGTCAAAACAGAAAATAATAAACTTAATGTAGAGAGGGTTTTCTTTCTGTTTCGATTGAGTACTAAAGCAATAATAGCTGCAATTAATGCTATTAGAGTAATAATGATTGACATATTAATTATTCTAGGAACCCATCTACTGAGTATATTTAACATGGCAAAAACAACTAATACTATGCTTATTATAACTAGTGCTAGAGTTAGTATAGCAATCCCTTTTTTCTCATTTTTTTTCATTGTTTCAATTTCCTTGTTAGCTTTTTATCTCAATTAGAGTTAATACTATTTCTAAAATAAACAGTAGTGATTTTAATGACCAAATCTGTAATGATTGAAAGTACAAAAAATATGAAATACACTAATATTTTAACAATTTTTCAAAAAATATTATATGAAATACTCTTGTTGTGTTTTTCTTCATAAAATAGGATAAAAGACAGGGTAATCATTCATCACAATGATTACCCTATCGACGACTTTATTGAAAAGCTTTGAGTGGTTTAATAACTAACAGATGATTGTTTTTATGTCAAAATATCAGTCGTATTTTTTATTCCACTTGAAAGCTAATACTCCAGAGCTAGCTGTTGCTGCTAGACCGATTAATACCCAAACAACAGTTGTTTCATCACCTGTTTTTGGTAATGTCGTTGCTGTTGGTTGACTTGCCATCGGTTGAGTCGTGATTGCCATTTGGGTGTGATTGTGATCGATAACAATAACATCTTTATCAGGAGTTTCTGATAATACTTTAAAGTCAGTCAGTTCACCACGTAAAACGGCATTACTTACCCAGCGATAGAAGTAGAGGGTGTGGAGCTTATTCATTGGATTGCCAGCATAGATAAATAGTGGGTGATCCATATAAGTACCATCAATAGCCATTATTTGACCTTTAACGGCGTCATGCCCTGGCCACCAACCAGAAATGTAAAAATCATTGTCTGGAGAAACTGATAGTAATTGTTTGAACGTTGGTGGTAGTGATTTAATCCAGCTACCTGAGTTGGAATAAACGAGGTCATTAGCGCGATAACCACTAGAGAGTGGGTTGGTTTTATTAACGAGAGCTCTTAGAAGACCCTCATAAGAGTTGCCGTTATCTAGTGTTTCAGCATCAAAGCCATCTAAGACACCAAGTCTTTCTAGTTTTCTCATAGCAGAGCCACCAATGATAAGAGTTGGTTTTTTACCAAGAAGATCTGCATCAAATTGATTGCTATCTAAAACAAGCACATCTGCCTCATCAAGACTGTTTACAATTTCAAATCCCATTTGAGTAAGAGACAAGGTTGCCTCAGAAACAGAAGGATAGCCGAGATTTCTATTTGGATTACCAGGAGCATAGACTTTCATTGGTTTTAGTGGTATACCAATCGGTTCTTTATTGTAGAGTGGTGTTCCTAATAAAGCAAAATCCATTAAGAGCTGACTGAAATCAGGTGTTTTTACCACATAGCCATCAGTTGTTAGGTAAACTTTTCCTCCTTGTTTTAAGAGGGTATTAACGGCTTGGATGCTACTAAGAGAATTGTTATGTATCATATAGTAGCTTGCTTTTTCATCAACAACAGTTCTAGGTGCCATTTGATGAGTTGGTTGTCCTAGTACATCTTTAAAGAGATTTTCACTAAAGATAGCTTCTGCTTTAAAGCCTCTCATTGCTGGGAAATTCATCACCACTTCGGCATACATTTCTGGCCAAGCAGACTCATCATTTCCTTTATAGAGAACATGGTTAGCATAACCACGTTTTGCTTGCGCCATGTCAATGACGAGGTCACCTTTTTTGTAGTTGCCGACATCTTTGGTTAATTCATTGACAACAACACCGTTACGTTTGAGATAAGCAATCATCTCAAATGCTTGTTGACTATCACTTTCAGTAGACAGTCCCATTGGGATCACATAATAATCAGGGAAGAATTTAGGATTGTCGCCTTTAGGTCGACCAACAACGTTACCATTAGGGTCGATAAATTGATCTTCAGCCTTTTTATCTTCAATCTTATTAATACCTCTGAAGTAATAGTTGAGACGATTGATTGTAATCTCATCTTTATTTTGGATATTATAGTTGATACCAGCTAAAACAGCAGCATAACCTGCATAGAAAGATTGTTGGTTCATTTCAGGAATTTCAACAGTATGACCTAACACACCATGGTGCATTGAGTAAACGGCAGTATAACCTGAAAAGGCATCATCCCAACCAGCACCATAATCAAGTCTTGGGATGATAAAGCTAGTGTATTTAGAGCTGGTAATACCAGCAGTTCCCATGACTTTTGCTTGTTCCAGCATGGTTTTTTCTAATAAGTCATACTCAAAGTTAAGGTCATGTGGCGGTGTTGCAGGCTCAATTAAAAATTCTTTAACAAAGCCATGAACATCATAGAGTGATGCAGGATTCCATTTAGAAATTTGAGTTGCAATGGCACGAGTTTCTGGATTGGCTTGGTAACCAGCATCTCTATTAGGGTCAATGCCATTAGCTAAGGAGCGAGTGTTTAACAAATCACCATCAGGATTTTCAGTGAAGTTAAAGATTAAAATAGCATGTTTCAGTAAATCTTTAACGTTTAGTAAGACACTCACTTGATTTTGATTAGCATCTAGTGTTTGGTAACCAACGGTGTCTTTAGTGGCAAAATCATTAAAGAGAAAGGCGATAATATCAATGCCTGGTTGCTCATCAGCATGCGTGTTGTTGATAATGATAGGAACCTTATAATCAAGTTTTCCATCAGCAATTTGTTTGATAAGACTAGCTGGGTCTTGTAACATTTGAGGTGTAAAATGATCAAGGTAATCTGAGATATCTGATTCTTTATCAGCAACAATCCCCATTCTCAAGTCTCGGCCTTGCGCACTCTTACCAATAATTTCTAAGCCAACATAACGGTCGCTAGCATGATTAGTCATGGTGTCATCAACAAAAGCCACCATTTCTTCATAGGTTTGATAGCTCTCATATGGTCTAAAGGTTAATGGTTTTTGAACAATGAGTTCTCCAGCACCATTACGACCTTCTAAAACGTAGGTACCCATGTAATCGCGAAAACTTCTTCTAATATTGTTTGGCCAGCGAAGACCTAAGTCTTCTCCTAGAAGAGGTTTAATGGTAAGAGTCGCTTGGTATTGTCCATTAGTGTTTTGGACATTAGAAATAGCAATGAGTTGTTCACCTGTAAAGGTGCCATCTTCAATGATAAAAGTTTTATCTGGTAAACCATTGACTTGCCAATTAATGTCAGTCTCAGGAGTTTCAACAGAGATAGCAACTTCATTTGTTTCTGAAAGGTAAACCGTTTGTTTTTCTAACGTGATTGGTGCTACTGCTTGTTGTGTTGCTATTGGTGTTTCTGCAATAGCAACTTCATTTGCTGCAGTATCTGTCTCAACAGCGGTTTCTTTTGGTAAATGACTATCTTCAGTAACTGTTGGTGCTATCACTTCTTGAGGAGTGACTTCTGTTTGAGTGTTGAATTCAGCAGCTTGTTCAACATTATTTTGATTCTCAGTTGGTTCAGATTGATTTTCTACCTGAGTAGTTGTAACGGTAGAAAGTTGCTCATCATTGGCATGAACCGGGGTAATGATTCCTTCTGCCATTAAGGCTAATAAAAATGATGCCGATAGGCCTACAATACTTTTAGGTAAACGTCGTTTTTTCACCATGAATTATCCTCCTTTAAGTTAAGTTAAATTTAAGCTGAATTCACTTGTATTTTAACATTAAAAGCGCTTTCAAAATGTGATGGAATTAACACTCAGATAGCTTATTTGTTATTAAAAAAACAAATAAAGACTCTTTTCACGACAGTCACTACAGATGATACGATAAAAAAGAGACAGGGTCTTTTAACCCAGTCTCTGGAAGTAATGATGCTTCTTTTTAACCAGCTCTAGACCCGTCTGGAATTTGTTTTTCCGGGATAGCAAGTACTGGTGTGATGCCATCTTCATAGCCAATATCAAATAGCATGCCATGAGAGATGTGACCAAATAGTTTTCGAGGTTTTAAATTAACAACAAATAATGCTTGTTTTCCTTCAATTTCATAAGGGTTTTGTCGTTCTTCTTTAAGACCACAAAGGATTGTTCTTGGTTCTGTTTCTCCCAAATCAACGGTTAATTTGACGAGAGTTTTTGATGCTTCAATATCTTCAACCCTTAAGATGGTGCCACAACGAATATCGATTTTTTCAAGGTCATCCAAGGTCATTTCTGGTTTAATGTCGGCTGTCATAAGAGTCCTCCTTGTTTAATAAATCGATGTAAGCCACTGATATATAATCAGTATCCGAAACATTAAGTTTTTCAAGGACAGCATCTACCTTTTCTTGAGCTTGTTTGAGTGGTTCATTATCTAAAATCATGTATTCTAATTCAATGAAATCACCTAAGTTTGTGACCCTATCTAAATGAAAGCGTACGTTATCTTTTAAAAACAATAAGCGTGTCTTTTCAACAACGCCAACGCGCCCCAAAACTATTCCTAAAACCCTATCCAATCGTTGAGGTTTGTTAATCGTCCATATCTTGTAGTTGGAAAGTTTTGATCTGGAAAGATTTGGTCTTTGATAAAAAATCAATTGACTATCTTTTTCATTAATCTGACGGAGTTTTAGTCTGCCAAACCAAAAATGATAAAAAGTGTCTCGTTGCTTTAAAGTGACAGGTTCTACCTGAGTTAATTGGTGAAATAGCTGCTTTATTTTTTGATAATTTTTAATGCGTGCTTTGATTTCAATGTTTTTAGCCATAGAAGTTTTCTCCTTGTTGTTATCAGTATATCATAGTGATTATTTTATTACGGTCAATGAGGTGTTTAATATGCGTTTTATTCTTTTTTTTGTTAAAATGTAAAGTAATATTAATAGAAATTGAGGTCGATATATGGTTCGATTACAAGATGATTTTTACAATGGAGTTAATGGTGACTGGATTGCATCAGCCGTTATTCCTGATGATAAGCCAAGTACTGGCGGATTTTATGATTTAGCCGATGAGATTGAAAAACTCATGCTTAAGACAACTGATGGCTGGCTAGAAGGTAAAGATGTGCCTAATGATGCTATTTTACAAAACTTCGTCAAATTCCATCACCTCGTCTCTGATTTTGACACAAGAGAAAAATTAGGGGTTACTCCTGCTATGCCTCTTATTAAAGAATATCAGGAAATGAACAGCTTTAAAGATTTCACCCAAAAGCTAGCAAGTCTTGAGATGCAAGGTAAACCAAACCTAATGCCATTTGGTGCTTCACCAGATTTTATGGATGCAAGAACAAATGTTCTTTGGGCCTATGCACCAGGCACTATTTTACCGGATACCACTTTTTATGATGATGATAATGAAAGAGGGAAAGAATTACTAGCGATTTGGCGTGCTAACAAGGAAAAAATGCTTCCTCTATTTGGTTTTTCTGAAGAAGAAGTGAAAGATATACTAGATAAGATGATTGCGCTTGATGCCAAACTGGCAAAATACGTTTTATCAAGTGAAGAATCTTCAGAATACGCTAAGCTATACCATCCTTATGAATGGTCAGAATTTACAAAATTAGTGCCAGAGTTGCCACTTGATGACTTCTTTAAAGAAATCTTAGGACAGCTTCCAGATAAAGTCATTGTGCCTGAAAGGCGTTTTTGGACAGAATTCGCTAAAGAATTTTATTCAGAAAAAAATTGGCCTGCTTTAAAGGCAATCCTACTTTCTGCAGCAGCACTCAATTGGACATCATACTTAACTGATGAGATTCGTGTCTTGTCTGGCGAATACCAACGTGCCATTTCAGGAACACCTCAAGCCATGGATAAGAAAAAAGCAGCCTTTTATCTGGCACAAGGCCCTTACAATCAAGCGCTTGGTTTATGGTATGCAGGTGAGAAATTCTCACCAGAAGCTAAGGCTGATGTCGAGAAAAAAGTGGCAACGATGATTCAAGTTTATAAGGATCGTTTAGAAAAAAATGACTGGCTACAAGAAGAGACACGCCAAAAAGCCATCACTAAACTCAATGTGATTACACCACATATCGGGTATCCAGAAGAATTGCCAGAAACCTATGCTAAAAAAATGATTGATGACAAACTTAGTTTGATTGATAATGCGCAAAAACTAGCTGAAATTTCGATTGCTTATTCTTGGAGTAAGTGGAATCAACCGGTGAATCGTAAAGAATGGCATATGCCAGCTTACATGGTTAACGCTTACTATGATCCACAACAAAACCAAATTGTCTTTCCAGCAGCCATCCTTCAAGCACCGTTTTATTCATTAGAACAAAGTTCTTCAGCTAACTATGGTGGTATTGGTGCAGTGATTGCCCATGAAATTTCGCATGCTTTTGATACCAATGGTGCTTCCTTTGATGAAAATGGTAGCTTAAAAGATTGGTGGACAAAAGAAGACTATGCAGCATTTAAAGAAAGAACAGACAAAGTAGTGGCCCAATTTGATGGTCAAGAGTCTCATGGTGCCAAGGTTAATGGTAAATTAACCGTTTCTGAAAACGTGGCCGACTTAGGTGGTCTAGCTTGTGCTTTAGAAGCTGCGAAAAAAGAGGCAGACTTTTCAGCAGAAGATTATTTTATCAATTTTGCTAAAATTTGGCGCATGAAAGCGCGTGAAGAATACATGCAAATGATAGTAGCTATTGATGTTCATGCCCCAGGTCATCTTAGAACCAATATTCAAGTGGCTAATTTTGATGATTTCTTTACAACTTTTGATGTGAAAGAAACAGATAAAATGTGGCGCAAAAAAGAAGATCGTTTAATCATTTGGTAATAAAGGAGAGAAAAATGAAACGTGTATTATTAGTGGTCAATCCAAGTTCAGGAGGCGAAAAAGCTAAAGCATTTGAAGATATGGCTAAAGACAAGTTGGCTAGCTATTTTGATGATGTTGTGGTCAAACACACCAAAAAAGGTGGCGACGCTAGAGATTTTGCGAAAGAAGCAGCAAAAGAAAAATTCCATAGTGTTTTTGTCATGGGTGGGGATGGAACCGTTAATGAAGGCATTAGTGGTTTAGCAGAAGAAGACCACCGTCCTAATTTTGGCTTTTTCCCATTAGGAACCGTTAATGACTTGGCTCGTGCCCTTAATATTCCACTCGATCCAAAAGAAGCTATCGATTCCATTGACTTTGACAATTTACATCCATTAGATATTGGTAAAATCAATGATTCCTATTTTATGAACGTTGTTGCAATTGGGACTATTCCTGAAGCTATCAATGATGTAGAATCAGAAGATAAAACCAAACTAGGTAAAATGGCTTACTTTGTGTCAGGGTTTAAAAGTTTACTCGACCATCAATCTTATGACTTTAAAGTGACAGTAGATGGTAGTGAAAAAGAGATTAAAAGCAGTACTTTACTAATTGGATTAACCAATTCCATTGGTGGTTTTGAACACCTCTTGCCAGAAGCTGAAGTTAATGATGGTTTGTTGCACTTTGTTTATTTGAAAGACTCTAATTTATTAGAAACACTACAATCTGTCCCAAGTCTTTTATTTGGTGTTGATAATTCTAATCAACGTATTGGCTATGAAAAACCAAAAGAATTGGTGATTAAATTAGAAGAAACAAATGAGGAGTTAACCGTTAATGTCGATGGTGATGAAGGCGATGCTCTACCGGTAGCTATCAAAGTTTTACCATCACACTTAAAAGTATACAGACCATAAGATTGACGGGAAAATGCTGGTTTGGTAGAAAGATTGCAACAAAATGATTGCAACACTAGAAAACCAATTACGATTAGTCGTTAATCAAATGATATTTAGTAAATAGAACTTAAATAGGTTCAATATATTTGCTAGAAACTATTACGATAAAGCATTCTTAATTGAATCACCTTAAAATCAGAGTTTTGTCATTCAAGGTCTGATAGACAGTTTGCGTTAGAAAGGCAACACAATGAAAAATTTTATAAAAACAGCTATTGTAGCTTTAGTGACATTTTTAAGTGTCATGTTTGTATCTGCTAGTACTGTGGAAGCAAAAGAACTGACCAAAGTCGTTTCAGATATCATCATTTGGAATAGCTACAATGATCAAGAACCAAAAAATGCAAACGGCATATACACATTAACAAGAAATACTGATTATCAATTACAAATAGAATTTGATTTATCTGATTATGGTAATAAAGTAGCAGATGGTGATTTCTTTGTTCTTGATATCCCATCGCCAATAGAAGTAAAAGATGAAACAATAGCTCTAATCGATTCTGATACTGGTATTGAAATCGGAGAGATTGTTGTTGAAAAAGTAGGAGGCAAAGCCACCGTTACTCTTAAAAACTTAGAAGAGTATAAAAATGTTAAAAAAAGAACCGATATTATCAAAATTAAGGGAACCTTTTTTGTCTCTATGCGAGTTCAAGAATTGTTGACCGAAGAGAAAGTTACTTTTAATAATATTAAAGAACAAGGGACACTTGACGTCATTATTTCTAGTCGCAATCCCTTTCCTAGAGAAGATAATTCAGCAGCGGTAGCCAAAGAAAATCTTGCTAAATATAGTGGCTTTTTAAATGAAAAAAATGGTCAATTTGTTCACTCATGGAGAGCGCGTGTTAATGCTTCTCAAAAACCTTATACTTCTCTTGTAATGCATGATCAGATAGATGAAAATGGTGCTCCAATGCAATTCATCCCAGAATCATTAGTTGTGACAAGAGGTGATGGCTTAACACAATCGTGGGCTCTTACTAATTCAGAGGTACTCACTGAAGGTGACGGTTATACTATTGTTTATAATGATAATTTAACTGCTTTTGATATTACTTTTACAGATCCAACAAAGCCGCACTATATTAATTATGATACAACAGCACCAGGAGATGGTTCAACTGTCATTAATACAGCAACTTTGACGTCAAATGAAGGTGTTGTTAAAATTGTTGACGATAAAGAAGAAACCGTTAGAACAACATCACGTCTTAGCAAGATCACATCTGGCGGTACTGTGATTATTGAAACAGGAAATCGTATTACAATCTATAAGACTGATGAAAAAACTGGAGAACGTTTAGGTGGTGCTGTTTTTAAAATCACAAAACCAGATGGTTCAGAAATAACACTTGATCCAACAGACAGTGAAAACGGATTAGCACAGTCACCTATTTTTACAGAAGAAGAATTCACTGCTGGAGAATTTACCATCACAGAAGTGACAGCACCAGACGGTTACCTTCTTTCTGATACTCCAATTAAAGTGAGTGTGTCTGACAAAGGTGCTATTCGCACTATCACTAATAAAAAGAAAGAACCAAAGCCAGTGACGTTATCTATTGAAGCAACAAAAAGTCTAACAGGACGTCTTTTGAACGCTGATGAATTTGAGTTTGATCTTAAAGATGACGCTGGAACAGTTGTTGCAACAGCCACTAATGATGCAGATGGTAAAATTATTTTTGCTGATTTAACTTTTAATAAAGAAGGCACGTATCAATATACCATCGAAGAAAAAGCTGGCAATCTTGGCGGAGTGGTTTATGACAAAACAAGTAAATCAGTGACAGTAGAAGTAACAAAAATGCCTAATGAAGCAGGAGATGATGCTAACTTTGATGGGAAATTGGTAGCTAAAATCACTTCTGAAAAACCTACTTTCGCAAATACCTATACTCCTATAGAAACAAAAGTAGTCATTAAGGCAAGTAAATCTTTAGTCGGTCGAGACTTAAAAGAAGAAGAATTCACCTTTGAACTGAAAGATCAAAATGGCCAAGTTATTTCTACGGCTAAAAATAAAGCAAATGGTACAGTAACCTTCAATGATTTAATATTTAATGAAACAGGTGTATTTCATTATACTGTTTCAGAAATACAAGGAAATGCTGAAGGTGTTACTTACGATAATACTGTTTATCCAGTTACTATTACAGTAACAGACGATGGCAAAGGGAATCTGTTAGCAGTTGTGGATTCAGTTGAAAATCTTCCATTTGAAAATACTTTTGAGACTACAACTACTACAACCACAGAAGTGCCAACAACGACGACTACTACAACCACAGAAGCACCAACAACGACAACTTCTACAACCACAGAAAAACCAACGACAACTACTACAACCACAGAAGCACCAACAACGACGACTACTACAACCACAGAAGAACCAACGACAACTTCTACAACCACAGAAGCGCCAACAACGATGACTACTACAACCACAGAAGCACCAACAACGACGACCTCTACAACATCAGAAGAACCAACAACGGCTTCTACAATCACAGAAGTACCAACAACTTCTACCACTATGACTACGGAAGCACAATCATCAACATCTAAGCCAAAAACCCCAAAAACAACTGAAAAAACAAAACTTCCTCAAACAGGAGAAAGTAATAATAGTCTGTTTATCATTTTTGGTATTATAATTCTGGGTCTAGTTGGATTTTACGTTTATAGAAAAAATAAAGGTTAATAGCTATTAACACGATAAATTATTAAAAGAGAGCATTGACGCTCTTTTTTAATTTGTTGGCTCAGAATGACTATTTTATCACTGACAGATAGTGATGATGGTTACATGAAAAAAAGTAATTTACAATCTTAGTTTGTCACAAATAAAATTCATTTAAGCTAATTTCCATCTATGAAGCAAGATTGCCATCCTGGTAATAGGAATAAACCCTTGAAGGATTTTCTTTCTATTGAAAAGAGATTAATAATTTTTACCGGAATCACCCCAAATCCGACCTAAATTTTTTATAAATCAGTGTGAATGAGTATGAATAGAAAAAATAAAAAACGCTCAACAGAGCGCTTTTTACTGTCTATGAAAATGAATGAAAATGTTTTGTAAGGCGGTAATCGGATTCGAACCGACGATCAAGCTTTTGCAGAGCCGTGCCTTACCACTTGGCTATACCGCCACAAGTAATTATTTTAACGCAAAAATAAGATTTCGTCAAGTAGAAATATAGGAAGATTTTTTGTTATCTTTTCTGCTTAAACATCCAAAATAATTCGTTTTACGATAAGAAAAATGATGGTTTATTTGATGAAAAGATAGGACAAAAGGCTTGTTTATTTGGTTTTTTTTTGATATTATAGTAGGGTCATTTATTGTGGCAAATACTCATCTTGGATGAATTGTGATCTTGTTGCTCGATAGAGTGGGATGGCAAGTTGAAGTCCAAGAGAGGAAAAAAACAAAAAAGGAGAAATACTCATGGCAGTAATTTCAATGAAACAACTTCTTGAGGCTGGTGTTCACTTTGGTCACCAAACTCGTCGCTGGAACCCTAAGATGGCTAAGTACATCTTCACAGAACGTAACGGTATTCATGTTATTGACCTTCAACAAACGGTTAAATTAGCAGAACAAGCTTACGAATTCGTTCGTGATGCTGCAGCTAATGATGCTGTTATCTTGTTTGTAGGAACAAAAAAACAAGCAGCAGATGCTGTTAAAGAAGAAGCTCTTCGTGCAGGTCAATACTACATTAACCATCGTTGGTTAGGTGGTACATTGACTAACTGGGGAACTATCCAAAAACGTATCAAACGCCTTAAAGAAATTAACAAAATGGAAGAAGATGGCACATTTGAAGTTCTTCCTAAAAAAGAAGTATCACTTCTTAACAAACAACGTGATCGCTTAGAAAAATTCTTGGGTGGTATCGCTGATATGCCTCGCATTCCAGATGTGATTTATGTTGTTGACCCACATAAAGAACAAATCGCTGTTAAAGAAGCTAAAAAATTAGGTATTCCAGTAGTCGCTATGGTTGACACAAATGCTGATCCAGATGATATTGATATCATCATTCCAGCAAACGATGACGCTATTCGCGCTGTTAAACTAATCACTGGTAAATTAGCAGATGCTGTTATTGAAGGTCGTCAAGGCGAAGACTCAATGGAAGCTGTTGCTGATGAAATGGCAACTGAAGAAGTAAACGAAGAAGCATCAGCTGAATCAATCGAAAAACTTGTTGAAGTTGTTGAAGGTACAAACGAATAATCATTACCTTTGATGATGACGTCTATAAACGGGGCAGAAATAGCAAACCGCTCTGTCTCGTTTTTCAATAGAAACTAATATAACATGGAGGAAATTTAAAATGGCAATTACTGCAGCTCAAGTAAAAGAATTACGTGAAAAAACTGGTGCCGGTGTTATGGATGCTAAAAAAGCATTAGTAGAAACAGATGGTGACATGGAAAAAGCAATCGAGTTTCTTCGTGAAAAAGGGATGGCTAAAGCTGCTAAAAAAGCAAGCCGTGTTGCCGCTGAAGGTTTAACTGGTGTTTATGTTAATGGTAATGTTGCAGCATTGGTTGAAGTGAACTCTGAAACAGACTTTGTTGCTAAAAACGAGCAATTTGTTTCACTTGTTAATGAAACTGCTCAAATTATTGGTGACAATAAGCCAGCTAACAATGAAGAAGCACTTAAATTAACTGTTGCTTCTGGTGAAACGTTAGAAGAAGCTTACATTAAAGCAACAGCAACTATCGGTGAAAAAATTTCATTCCGTCGCTTTGCACTTGTTGAAAAAGAAGATAACCAAGTTTTTGGTGCTTACCAACATAATGGTGGCCGTATTGGTGTTATCACTGTTCTTGAAGGCGAAGATGGTGCTCTTGCTAAATCAGTCGCAATGCATGTTGCTGCGATGAAACCAACTGTTTTATCATATAAAGATCTTAGTGAAGAGTTTGTTCACGATGAATTGGCACAATTAAACCACAAGATTGAACTTGATAATGAAAGTCGTGCTATGGTTGATAAACCAGCTTTACCATTCCTTAAATATGGTTCAAAAGCACAATTAACTGACAGTGTTCTTGCTGAAGCTGAAGCAGCTATCAAAGAAGAACTTAAAGCAGAAGGGAAACCAGAAAAAATCTGGGACAAAATTATCCCTGGTAAGATGGATCGCTTCTTACTTGACAACACTCAAGTGGATCAACAATACACATTACTTGCTCAAGTTTATATTATGGACGACAGCAAAACAGTAGAACAATTCCTTGAGTCTCAAAATGCAACTGTTGTTACATTTACACGCTTTGAAGTGGGTGAAGGTATCGAAAAAGCAGCTAATGACTTTGAAAGTGAAGTTCAAGCAACAATGGCTGCAGCACTTAACAAGTAATATTACGAAAGATGGGAACTTCCCATCTTTTTTGTTTCGTGCAGCATTTTTCTGTCTAGCTTTTTTGGTTTTCAAATGACAGTATTTTCGGTATAATAGTCAGAGATAGTCAAAGATGATAGAGAGGAGTTTGAAATGAGTTCTAAAAATATATCTGATATTATAGAAGAGTATATTAAACAGATATTAGCACAATCTGGTATTGCTGAAATCAGACGTTCTAGCTTGGCTGATACCTTTCAAGTTGTTCCTAGTCAGATTAATTATGTGATTAAAACCCGTTTCCCTGAAAGTAAAGGTTACATTGTTGAAAGTAAACGTGGTGGAGGTGGTTATATCAGAATCGCCAAAGTTCGTTATTCTGATAATCATCAGATGCTAAGAGAGTTATCAGAAACAATTGGTGAGCGCATTAGTGAGCAAGTCTTCACAGATTTGATTCAAGTTTTATTTGATGAGGGCATTATTAGTGAGCGAGAAGGTAACCTGGTACTTGCCACTTCGATGGATGAGGTGCTGGGAAATTTTGCTCCTCAAATTCGTGCTCGTATGCTTCGAAAAATTTTACAACAATTAGATAGAAAAGGACCTCATTTATGATTCAATATTCTCCTAAAATGCATGATGTTTTTAAACATGCACAGTATCAAGCGGCTAGATACGATAGCCTTTATTTAGAAAGTTGGCATGTTTTACTAGCCATGGTTTATGTGCCTGATTCGATTGCTGGTCACGTTTTTTTAGAGTTTGATAATCTTGTTCCAGAAAGAGCCTATGAAGAGGCTGCTAGATTAGCTGTTAATAAAACACCAAAAGAAAGAGTTAAAGGATTAACTTTTTTTGAACAATCAAAAGCTTTAGCCCACACACTAAGGTTTGCTGAGGCCATTAGTCAAGTGACGGGTGATGAAGAAGTTGGGACAGAACATGTCTTATTTGCCATGTTGTTACATCTTGATTTACTGTCAACTCGTATCTTAGAGTTGGCTGGTTTTAAGATGAAAGATAGTGATGCCAAATTACGTCTTATTGATCTTCGCAAATCACTTGAGCGACATGCCGGTTTTTCAAAAGAAGATTTAAAAAATATTCAACAATTATTAAAACCACAAAAAAATAAAAATAGTCATTTTTCTGATTTAATGAAGCCACCATCATCAGTTGGAGAATTATCTGAATTCACAAGAGACCTGACAGAAATGGCACGTTTAGGTGATCTTGATCCTGTGATTGGACGTGATAAAGAAATCACACGAATGATTCAAATTTTAAGTCGAAAAACGAAAAATAATCCTGTTTTGGTTGGTGATTCTGGTGTTGGTAAAACGGCTCTTGCTTATGGGCTTGCTCAGCGTATTGTAACAAGTGATGTACCGTATGAAATTGCTGATATGAGAGTGTTAGAGCTTGACATGATGAGTGTTGTGGCAGGAACCCGTTTTCGTGGTGATTTTGAAGAGCGAATGAATCAAATTATTGAAGATATTGAGGCAGATGGTCACATTATTCTCTTTATTGATGAACTTCACACCATTATGGGCTCAGGTAGTGGGATTGATAGCACACTTGATGCTGCCAATATTTTAAAACCAGCTCTTGCAAGAGGCACTCTAAGAGCAGTTGGAGCGACAACTCAAGAAGAGTATCAAAAGCACATTGAAAAAGATGCAGCTCTTTCTCGCCGTTTTGCTAAAATTTTAGTTGATGAACCAAGTGTTGATGATGCTTATCAGATTTTGTTAGGTCTAAAGAAAAGTTATGAATTATATCATAACGTTACTATTAGTGATCTTGCTGTTAAAACAGCTGTTCAATTAGCTCATCGCTACCTCACTAATAAAAATTTACCTGATTCAGCTATTGATTTACTAGATGAAGCGAGTGCGACAGTGCAATCTTTAGTGAAAAAGACAGATCCAGAAGTCCTAACGAAAGCTGACAAGGCTTTAATGGCTGGGAAATTAAGTCAAGTTTCTAAATGGCTAGCTAAAGAAGATGAAAAAACAAATCTAGCTCCGATTCCTGTTGATGAGGATCATATCAAGAAAACCCTTAGTCAGCTCTCAGGGATACCGGTCACAAAACTTACTCAGACAGATGCTCAGCGTTATCTCAACTTGGAAAAAGAACTCCATAAACGTGTCATCGGTCAAGATGCAGCGGTATCAAGCATTAGTCGTGCCATCAGACGTAATCAATCTGGTATTAGAACCGGCAAACGTCCGATTGGTTCTTTCATGTTTCTTGGGCCGACTGGAGTTGGTAAGACAGAATTGGCAAAAGCGCTTGCTGAAATTTTATTTGATGATGAATCAGCACTTATTCGTTTTGATATGAGTGAGTACATGGAGAAATTCTCAGCTAGTCGTTTAAATGGTGCGCCTCCAGGATATGTCGGTTACGATGAGGGCGGGGAATTGACCGAGAAAGTTCGCAATAAACCCTATTCAGTTCTTCTTTTTGATGAGGTAGAAAAAGCGCATCCAGACATCTTTAATGTTTTACTACAGGTTCTTGATGACGGGGTGTTAACTGATAGTAGGGGGCGAAAGGTTGACTTTTCAAACACCATTATCATTATGACAAGTAACCTAGGTGCTACAGCTCTTCGTGATGATAAGACAGTTGGATTTGGTGCGAAAGATTATTCTAATGATTACGAAGCTATGCAAAAACGTATCATGGAAGAATTAAAAAGAGCTTACCGACCAGAATTTATCAACCGTATTGATGAAAAAATTGTCTTCCATAGTTTAACACCAGAACACATGCGTGCTATTGTTAAGATTATGGTAGCCCCTCTCATTAAAACACTGGCAGAAAAAGATATCACTCTTAAATTCCAACCATCTGCTTTAGATTATTTAGCTAAAGAAGGTTATGATAGTGAAATGGGAGCAAGACCACTACGTCGAACCCTTCAAGAAAAAGTGGAAGACCATTTATCAGAATTGATTTTATCAGGAGAATTAGCTTCTCATGATACTTTGAAAATTGGAACAAGAAAAAAACAGTTGAGCTTTACAATTGTTCATCCAGATAACTAAAAAAGCTTGAGAGCATTAGGCTCTCAAGCTTTTTTAGTTTAGTCTAATAAATCAAGTTCTCTTAATTGGCTATCAACCATATCAAAGATAGTTTGTAAATCTTCAGGATTTTCAATGAAATCAAACTCATCCCCACTGATTTTAATTTTTGGTGAGGCATTATAATTTTCATACCATTCAGGGTATTCACCGTGAACTTGTTTGTAATAATTGTATAATTCAGGATTATCTGCAATCTGTTCAAAATCACGACCACGTTTTTTAATACGTTCTAGCATTTTTTCAAATGAGACATCAATATAAATGAGTAAATCTGGTCTCTTTTTAGGCATGCCTTCTAATTCTTCTAGCATGTTTTCTAACAATTCTTTATAAATATTTAATTCAGTCTCTGTGACATTACCATTTTTATAATTAATCGTTAGAAACAACTCATCTTCAAAAATCGAACGATCCAAAATATTATTATCTTCTTTATAGGCTTCTTTGATGGATTTGAAACGTTTGTTTAAGAAAAAGATTTGTAATAAAAAGGCATATTTTTTGGGGTCTTTATAATAGAGATCTAAAACGGGATTATTATCAACGGCCTCATAAAAGACTTCTGTTCCCAAATGTTCACCAAGTGCTGCTGCGAGGGAGCTTTTCCCAGCTCCAATGGTTCCTGCTAATACAATCAACATACTTCTCCTAACTTTATATGACGTTCTTATTTTATAAAAAAATGCTTATTTTTTCAAGAGGGTAACGATTTTCCTATCGACTCATGCGAGCTTGAGCAAATAGGTTTTCAATTTCTTCAATGGTTTCTGCTCTTGAGACAGCCCCACGAATTTTAGCAGCGCCAGATGTTCCACGTAAGTAGTGAGGGGCAAGTCCTCTAAACTCACGAACAGCGATATGCTCTCCTTTAAGAGAGGCAAGGCGTGTCAAATGATCAAAAGCAATGTCTAATTTTTTCTCAAATGGCAAATCAGGTAAAATGTCACCTGTTTCAAAGTAATGATTAATTTGAGTAAAGATATAAGGGTTGTTCATGGCTGCACGTCCAATCATAACAGCATCTGTTCCAATTTCATCAATCATATAAGCTGCATCTTCAACCGTTTTGATATCACCATTACCGATAAATGGGACTTTTGTGACAGCTTTTGCGACTCTTTTCAAGGTCTCATGGTCGCAATGACCAGTGTACATTTGTTCTCTGGTTCTACCATGCATGGCTAAGGCAGAAACACCGGCTGATTCAGCTGCTAAGGCATTTTCAACAGCTAGTGAGCTATCAGCCCAGCCCGTTCTCATCTTCACCGTTAAGGGAATATCAAGAACAGATTTAACGGTTTTAACAACTGAGTATATTTTTTCAGGGTCCTTTAACCATTTGGCACCAGCTTCATTTTTGACCACTTTATTAACCGGACAGCCCATGTTGATATCAACAAGGTCAGCTTTGGTATTTTCTTGAATAAATTCAGCAGCTCTTGCTAAGCTATCACCATCACTACCAAATAACTGAATAGAAACAGGATGTTCTTCGCCATCAATATGAAGCATGTGTAGTGTTTTTTCATTGTTATATTGAATGCCTTTATCTGAGACCATCTCCATAACAACAAGTCCAGAACCAAATTCTTTTGCAATCGTTCTAAAAGCGGAGTTTGTTACTCCAGCCATTGGTGCTAAAACAGTTCTGTGTGGGACATGGATGTCTCCAATCATAAAAGGGCTATTAAGATTTGTCATTGATTATTGTCTCCAATTCTTCTTCATTAAAGGTATAGACAGTGCCACAAAATTGGCAGATAATTTCAGCACCATGGTCTTCGTCTTTCATTGCTTGCAAGTCAGTTTTTCCAAGTGTTGCTAGGGCATTTTGAAAACGTTCTTTCGAACAATCGCACTGAAAAGCTAAGGTGTCTTCTGAGAGTCTTTTAAATGCTTCCTCACCATAAATAGCTTCTAAAAGGGCTTCAATATGATTTTTTGATGCTAAGAGACTAGAGATGGCTGGCATTTCTTGAATGCGTTTTTCATAGCGTGCAATCGCTTCTTCTGGGGCTCCAGGTAAGACTTGTAACATGAAACCACCGGCTACTTTTACCTGATCATTCTCATCCAGTAAGACATTTAAACCGACAGCAGATGGTGTCTGTTCACTCTCTGTGAGATAATAAGCAAAATCTTCACCGATTTCTCCAGTGATAAGAGGCGTTGTTGACGTATAAGGTTTACCAATGCCATAATCTGTAATAACGACAAAGTGGCCATTTCCCATGAGTGGGCCAACAATGACTTCACCAGTTGCGGTTTTTTTGATGTCAATCCCTTTGTTTTGGATGTAGCCTTTGACATGCCCTTTGGTATCAGCAACAGAAATAATATGGCCAAAAGAACTATCACCAATCACTTTAACAGTAATTTTACTGTCTCCTTTTTGATTAGCAGCCAATATTTGAGTGGCAATTAAAGTTCGCCCTAAAGCTACTGTAGAACTTGCTAGCGTTTGATGTTTTTCTTGAGCTTCTTTAACGGTTTGGGTACTATCTAGTACATAGGCACGAAAATAACCAGAAGCTGAAATTGTCTTAATTAATTTATCCATAACCTATATTATAACATAATATTTCTTGATTTAGCAGGTTATGATTCTTGAAAAAGTAGAAATGACGTTGGTTAGCTTAAGCGACAAAAAACAAGCCACGATTGTGACTTGTTTTTTAATAGTTATTCGTTTTCAGGATGGTTGTCAACTTGTTCTTGCGTTTCTTTTCCTTCATTTAAAAGGGCTTGAACAATTTTTTCATCACGTAGTTTTGTGGTGTCATTAATCGTTTCAGCTGATTTGATGATAGCTGTTTCAAGTTGTGCACGTTGTTTTCTACCATTGTCAATAGCGGCTATAATCCCATTGTTTTGAGCCACCAAACTTTCTGCCAAACTGGTCACAGAAGTGATAGAAAGTGTTGGGCTTTGAGCTGTCCGCTCAATTGCTGGAATGGCTTCTTTACTAGTTTCAGCAAGCATTTGAAGAGCAGCATTATTAGCGTTGATGATCGCATCGGCCGTTGCTCCTGATTTAACAGATTGTTGTAAAACACCTAACTGAGCGATGGATAATTTCATGGTTGGGATGGTATTGCGACGAAGCATGCCCAGTTTTTGGCGCATATCAGAAGAGACTTTAACAAGATTTCTCATTTGAGGCGTTGTTGCCCATGCCACATAGAGACGACTCATGTATTCGGTGTGTTGTTGTTCCAAGGTGTTAATAACCTCGGTCATTCTTGCCAACTCTTCAGATTTAAGATGATATTCTGGTGTTGCACTATCTAGTTTAGCAAGAGCCTCTTGGAGTGTTTTAGCACGATTGGCACTTTCTTGTTGACTAGACTCGATAAAAGCAATCACACCAACAAGGTTTTCAATGGATTTGGTATTGTCTTCAATGAGCATCTCTGCAGAAACAATATTTCTTGCTAGCACCTCTTCTTGTTTAACAATGGTTGCGGCCATACTGTTCATTTTTTGTTCAACATTTTGAGCATCAAAGTAAAACTCTTGGAGGGTATTTCGGCTTTGTTTGAAGAGTTTTTGAATAAAGTTTGGTTTTTTCTCTAACTCTGCAGGTGTGACATCCTTATATTTAACAATAAAGCCATTGAGTTCACGGTTGGTATTTTGTAAAAGTTCATCAACCTGAGGAATTTCCAATTTCTTTTGCTCAGATAAAATATGATTAACGGTAGCATTAACCTCTTCAACAGCTGATTGACCAAAGTCTAACAGAGCGTTTTGATCAGCGATAAAACCATCAACCAATTGAGGTGTTCTTTCCTTGATGGCTTCTTGTTGTTTAGTGCTTAATTTTTCTAAAAATGATATTTGCCCTGTTTTTTCTTTTTCATCCAGAATAATATCAGTTGTTTTGTCTGTTTTTACCAATTGATTATTTGCAATTTTATCAATATCAAAATTAAATGTATCTGACATTACTATCTCCTTTAGTTTGTTTTGTCATGTTGCATCATTCGTAGACTAATCTCAAAATCTTTTAGTTCACTTTCATTGAGTTTACGCAGGGTTTCATCTAAATCTAAATCAAATTTTTCAATGGCTTTTTTGGCCTGCGCTAAACGATCCTCTGCATTGTAATAATCTTTGGGATTAGCCTTGATTTTAAGGTAGCCAGATAAAATATCTTCAAAGCGTTTCATATTGCTTTGGTGGATGGCGATTAATTCCTCCTCATTATCTGCTTGTTTAATCTTTTCCAGGATAGATAAGTTATCTTTTTGAATATTGTGGTAGGCTTCGCTGAGTTCTGGTGCAAGCTTAAGGATATTTTTTTCTTCATCTGTTTCTGGTAAATCAGGTGACAATCCAAGTTTTTCCAACTGTTCTTGAATATCTAGTCTAGTGGTATGCACTTTTTTAATGATTCTTTTATGAACGAGTGGCTCAATTTCTTTTTTTAAGCGATCCGCTTCATCATTAATATGGGTTAATTGAGGCATGATTTGTCTCACTAAATCAATGTAGTCCTCCCATTTTTCTTTTTCGCGATAGTCTTCTAGTTTTTTAAGTTTTTTATCAGTAAGTTTGATATAGGCTTTCAATTCCTGAATTTCTAAGCTATCACTAATCTGTTCAACTTTTTTATGTTGGATGGGTGTTTTTTGACTTTTCTTCCACCATTGAAAGATTAAAAAACCAATACCTCCAGCCACAACAAATGGTAACGTTATTTGTATAAAATAAACTAATAAAATCAGAAAAATAATTTTTCCAAATAAACTTGACTTTCTCATGATTTATCCTTTACTAACATTTAATAGTTGCTATTATTGTAACGCAATATCATGGTTATGACAATGAAAAGCATGAAAAATGCCCATGTTTTTTGTTAGAAAATAAAAAGATAAGAAAACAGAAGATTCTCCTATTGTCTGTTGAAAAATAAACCATAATTTCATATAATAGTTAAGGTGATACGCTTGTAGGTGAAACTCCTACCATGATTATCAAGAAAGGATTTAGCACACGAGTATTTCGTGCTAGGATTCATTATTATGACATCAGTAGTAGTAGTAGGTACCCAGTGGGGAGATGAAGGAAAAGGCAAAATTACAGATTTCCTATCATCAGATGCAGAAGTAATTGCACGTTATCAAGGTGGTGATAATGCTGGTCATACCATCGTTATTGATGGTAAGAAATTTAAACTTCACCTGATTCCATCAGGCATTTTCTTCCCTGAAAAAATTTCTGTGATTGGTAATGGCATGGTGGTTAATCCCAAATCATTAGTGGAAGAATTGAAATATCTTCACGAAGAAGGGGTGACAACAGACAATCTTCGTATCTCAGATAGAGCACATGTGATTTTACCTTATCATATCAAGTTGGACCAACTACAAGAAACGTCTAAAGGGGCTAATAAGATTGGGACAACCAATAAAGGAATTGGCCCTGCTTATATGGATAAGGCCGCGCGCGTGGGTATTCGTATTGCTGACTTGCTTGATAAAGATATTTTTGCTGAGCGTCTTCGTGTTAATCTTGAAGAAAAAAATCGCCTCTTTGAAAAAATGTATGAGTGTGAGTTATCATCGTTTGATGACATTTTTGAAGAGTATTATGCATATGGGCAACAAATTAAACAATATGTTACCGATACATCTGTCATTTTAAATGATGCCCTTGATAAAGGCAAACGTGTCTTATTTGAAGGGGCCCAAGGTGTCATGCTTGATATTGACCAAGGAACTTATCCTTTTGTAACCTCTTCTAATCCAGTAGCTGGCGGTGTTACCATTGGTTCTGGTGTTGGTCCAAGTAAAATCAACAAGGTTGTAGGGGTTTGTAAGGCCTACACTAGCCGTGTTGGTGATGGACCGTTTCCAACAGAGTTGTTTGATGCCACAGGTGAACGCATCCGTGAAATCGGTCATGAATATGGTACGACTACAGGTCGTCCGCGTCGTGTCGGTTGGTTCGACTCAGTGGTTATGAGACATAGTCGTCGTGTATCAGGGATTACCAATCTTTCATTAAATTCGATTGATGTCCTATCAGGTCTTGATACTGTTAAGATTTGTGTTGCTTATGACTTAGACGGAGAACGTATTGATTATTATCCAGCTAGTCTTGATAAGTTAAAACGTTGCCAACCAATTTATGAAGAGCTACCAGGTTGGTCAGAAGATATTACAGGTGTTAGACGTTTAGAGGATTTACCAGAAAATGCTAGAAACTATATCCGTCGCATTAGCGAGTTAGTAGGTGTTCGTATTTCTACTTTCTCTGTTGGCCCTGATCGTGAGCAAACCAATATCCTTGAAAGTGTTTGGGGAAGTATTTAATGTGATTTAGTGAAACCATCTCTAACAAAGGAGATGGTTTTTATTGAGCCTTCAAAAAAAGTGCTATAATAGGGTTATGACTATTTTTAAACAATTGAAATCCCTTTTTGAACTAAAGCCAATGGTAGATAACCCTTACCGTGTTGTCATGATTGGTTTTGCTATTTTTATCGTTTTGATGGTCGGCTATGTGAGAAACGATTTTTTAATTTCTAATTTTGCCTCATTAGGGTTATTTACTCTTTTTTACTATCAAAATCTTCCTATGCCTTATTTGCTTAGAAATCTTAGCATTATCGGTGGGTCTTTGTTACTGGTCTTTCTTTTGGGATTTTTATCATCCTACTCTCCTTGGTTTTCACCTTTAGTCGTCGGAATTATTGCTTTTATCAGTCGATTGTTAACCAGATTATTCAATGTACATAAACCTGGAGGTATCTTTTTTGTTATGGTGGCAGCCATGGGAACGACCATAATGATTCCTGAGAAAAAATTAGCCGAAGTTATTTTATTTTTTCTCTTGGGGATTGTGATTAGCCTTGTTGGTGCTTTCATCATCAAAAAAACGGAAACCAGAGCAGAAGTAGCTATACCTCACAATACTTTTAAAGAAAGGTTTTTCAAAGATCCTTTGGCACTTGTTGATGCTATATTTTATAGCAGTGCCTTGTTTATGTCTGTTTATCTGAGTCATGGTTTACATCTAGGTAATCCTTACTGGGTGACGCTTGCCTGTGCGTCTATTTTACTGGCTGAAAACTTAGAAGCATTGAAACACCGGCACTTACAATACTTAGCAGGTACTTTTGTTGGATTAGTTGGAGCCAGTCTTTTATTGATACTCCCTTTATCTAGAGTACTTTTGATTACCTTGATTACTGTCTTTTATGCTCTAGCACAATACTATGTTCCTAGAAATTATGCGGTTGCCAACATTTTTATCACGCCGATGGTTCTTTTACTATCTGTTACCAATCACAGTGATTTATCGCTTCACTTGTTTCAATCTCGCTTTATTGGTGTTCTGTTAGGTAGTTTTATCGGTTTTGGCACAGCTTGGTTAATGTGGTTGATGCTTGATCATTACCTAGCAGTTACTAAAGATAATAATGATTTTAAAAGAGAAGAAAAGAATCAATAATAAAAAGCGCCATAAGTGTGGCACTTTTTTGTGTGTTTTTGAATGATTGTCAAAAAAGGTGAGAAGGGATCTGTTTACCAATCATCCCACTGGGTAACAACTTTAATGTTCCCATAATCATTAGGAGAATACTGACTGTCATAGAGTGTTGCCCAGTCAGTTAAAATCTTGTCATTCATCAACTCATCATAGATATTGTCTAGCTCTTTTGCACTAATGTCATGTTCTTTGAGATAGGCTTTAATCGCAGATTCTTCTCTAAGATGAGTATTATCCTGTCCTTGTTCAAGAATGATGATAACATCTTTTTTAAGAATAGTTGTCTTTTTGTTATATTCAGCATAGATAGAAATGATTGTGCCATCAGTCAGTTCTTTTTGAAATGAAAACCCAACGCCTTTATTTGTTTTATCAAAAAAATGAAAATAAATTCTAGCATAAGTGTACTGATGAGGTAAAATTTCTTGATAATAAGTGACATAGGGTTCTGTTTCTCCAGTATCATTCATTTCTACGTTTAAAACATTTTTATAGTTAACCGTTACATCATTAAATTGTCCAAAGACATAGCTTCCCTCTTCATAACGCTTCCCAAATAAGTCATAACTGATTTCTCCTGCGCCACCGGTATCATAATACATCTCATCAAAAATATTTTGAATACGATTATTGTAATAATAAAGACCAGTAACGGTTAAGGCAATAGTTGCCAAAAGGCTTATAAGAATAATGACTATGCGATTTGTTTTTGGCAATCTTTTTTCCTTTCTCGTATTGTTTTTTGTTCTTAAGGAATGTCCTCTGGTTCTCTTTGCTTTTGGATTCTTTTGACGTCACCCCAGTTATCAGGAGAGTACCAGCTCCAATAATTTTGTGTCCAGTCTTTCAATAGTTTTTCTTTTAAGATAGTGTCGGTGGCCTTATAAGCGTCTTCTAAGGTCATATGGTAAGAAGCTAATTGACTGGCTATTTCTTCTTTATCATAGCTCTCTTCGCCATCTGATTCAAGTATTAATTCGTGGGTTAATGTTTTTTGTTTATGATTATAATGATATAAAGCGGTTAAAAAATGATTGTTGTCTAAGATTTTACTAATACCAATTATTAAATTACCATTTTCTGTTTTATAATCAGGATAGTAAAAAGATACGCCAATGTGTTTGATATCTTGGGGAAGTTTGGTTTCATCATATTCTTCAGAAATGATGTCCATGTTTAACCCCGGTTCTAAGGGTCCTGGTACTCTTGCGTTTTTGACATCCGGCAATCCTCTTAAGGTAGAATAATGTCTAAAAACACCAGTGGCACTGTGGTATTCATCGAAGTACATTTGTTCAAAAATATTGCTATAAGACGAATGATAGAAGAATAAGCCAATCAGGATAATAAATGGTGCTAGTAGTCCAATAAAGAGAAGGCGGTAAAATTTTCTTTTGGTCATAGAGTTTTCCTAATATTCTTAATATTATTGTCACACAAGTTAATTCATTATAGCATAAAAGCTAAGGTTCTTTGAAAAGAAACCTTAGCTTACATTTTGAATTTTTTACCAATTTTCCCATTGGGTAACCACTTTGACATTGCCATAATCACTAGGAGAATACTGACTGTCATAGAGCTTTGTCCAGTCAGTTAAAATCTTGTCATTCATCAACTCATCGTAGATCCTATCTAGCTCTTTTGCACTAATGTCATGTTCTTTGAGATAGGCTTTAATTTTTGATTCTTCTTCAAGGTAGTCATCGGTCAACCCTTTTTCAAAAGCAATATCAACCTCTTTTCTTAGAGTGTTTTCTTTTTTATTGTACTTGACATACATAGAAACTCTATCACCAGTAGTAATTTCTTTTTCGAAAAAAAATGTAATGCCATTTTCTTCATTATAAAAAAAATCAAAATAAATTCTATTATAAGTGTATTGTGGAGGCAGGGAATCTTCATGATAAATGACATAGGGTTCTGTTTCTCTAGTATCATTCATTTCTTCATCAAAAACATTTGAATAGTTAACCGTTACATCATCAAAAGAAGTAAAGACACTATTACCATGTTTTATCTTTATTTCATAATACATTTCATCAAAAATATTTTGAATACGATTATTGTAATAATAAAGACCAGTAACGGTTAAGGCAATAGTTGCCAAAAGACTGATAAGAATAATGACTATGCGATTTGTTTTTGGCAATTTCTTTTCCTTTCTCGTATTGTTTTTTATTCTTAATATTATTGTCATACAAGTTAATTCATTATAGCATAAAAGCTAAGGTTCTTTGAAAAGAAACCTTAGCTTAAGTTGTCATTCTTTTTACCAATCTTCCCACTGGGTAACCACTTTGACATTGCCATAATCACTAGGAGAATACTGACTGTCATAGAGCTTTGTCCAGTCAGTTAATATTTTGTCATTCATCAACTCATCGTAGATATTGTCTAGCTCTTTTGCACTAATGTCATGTTCTTTGAGATAGGCTTTAATCGCAGATTCTTCTCTAAGATGAGTATTATCCTGTCCTTGTTCAAGAATGATGATAACATCTTTTTTAAGAATACTTGCCTTTTTGTTATATTTAGCATAGATAGAAATGATTGTGCCATCAGTCAGCTCTTTTTGAAATGAAAACCCAACACCATTGTTTGTTTTATGAAAAAATTGAAAATAAATTCTAGCATAAGTGTACTGATGAGGTAAAATTTCTTGATAATAAGTGACATAAGGTTCTTTATTTCGTGTATCATTCATTTCTTCATCATGAGCATGCAAATAATCAACCGCTACATCATTAAAGGAATGAAAGACACTTTTTCTATTACCTACCTTTACCTCATAATACATTTCATCAAAAATATTTTGAACCCTTGTGGCTTCAATTTTATCAGAATTTAAAAGGACAAAAAAAGTAATGATAGCAGCTAAGCTCAACAGTGTTCCTAAAACAATCATGAGATCTTTTTTAACCGCTTTTGTTTTTTGAAAATTTTCTGTCATAGGACTCCTTTTTATTGTCACACAAGTTAATTCATTATAGCATAAAAGCTAAGGTTCTTTGAAAAGAAACCTTAGCTTACATTTTGAATTTTTTACCAATTTTCCCACTGGGTAACCACTTTGACATTGCCATAATCATTAGGAGAGTACTGACTGTCATAGAGGTTTGTCCAGTCAGTTAAAATCTTGTCATTCATCAACTCATCGTAGATATTGTCTAGCTCTTTTGCACTAATGTCATGTTCTTTGAGATAGGTTTTAATCGCAGATTCTTCTTCAAGGTAATCATAGGTTAGTCCTTGTTCGAAAGAGAGAGCGATAATCTTACTGTTTAGTATATTTATTTTTTTATCGTATCTAACAAATATCAGAACTCTTACTCCAGGAACAATTTCTTTTTTAAAAATAAAGTCAATTCCAGTAATATCTTTATGGAAAAAATTAAAATCAATTTGAGTTTCTATGTAATGTGGTGGCAAAACCTCATCACGGTAATAGACATGAGGCTCTCTATTTCGTGTATCATTCATTTCTTCATCAAAAACATTTGAATAGTTAACCGTCACATCATTAAACTGTCCAAAGACATAGCTTCCCTCTTCATAACGCTTCCCAAATAAGTCATAACTGATTTCTCCTGTGCCACCGGTATCGTAATACATCTCATCAAAAATATTTTGAATCCGATTATTATAATAATAAAGACCAGTAACGGTTAAGGCAATAGTCGCCAAAAGGCTTATAAGAATAATGACTATGCGATTTGTTTTTGGCAATCTTTTTTCCTCCTTAATTTTGACTGGCTGCCTCTAATTGTTCGATAAAGAATTTAACTCCGGAATCTTTATAGTTGTTAGCAATATAGTCAAGTTTTTTATCATTGGAAACAATTCCCGGCACCAAACTACTGAAAATAGTTTTTTTAACTTCATCTAAGTCTTTATGATTTAAAAACTCTTTTTCTCTGAAGTAAGCTGAAGGCGAGTGTTGATTAAGTTCTTGGTAATAACTAGTCATAGCTTGTTGATATGAAATACCATTATTCATCCGTTCAATAATATTAACTGCATCTATATCAGCTTGGTAGTCATCAATCCCCATACTTGGTTTAACATCGGCATCATCTGTTGCATCACCTCGCCATCCTGATAAATCTTCAACCGTTTCACGTCCCCAAAGATGTGGTATCCCAAAAATAGTATTTAAATGAGTAGCCATAGTGATAGATTGGTGGGTAAAGTCGGAGTGATTTGAAAAGGCTTTTACCCTGTCATCCCAGAACTGGTCGAAGTTCGCATCGCTACCATATATATTTTGATATCTTTGTTTATAATCTTTATAATCTTTTTTTTGTTGCTCTTTTAAGATTGTAGAGATAGGTTTATTTCCTATAACCAATTGATTTTGTAGTCTTAGATTATATCGAAGCTTTTTAGCTTGGTCAGGTGAAAGTCCGAGTTTTTCGAACAAACCAATCGTTGATGTGTCATTGTTTCCTAATAGTATCTGTTCTGGACTATAGAAGTACTGATCTAAAGAACCAGCGGTCTCACTCCATTTCCAGTCATCATAGGTTGCATTTCCCATTAATCTGAGAAAAATGTAGTCTTTTTTCTTCTGGCTAAAGTTAGGGAATTTTTCAGCGATATTATTTTTAACTATAACGATTTGTTCCGCCGTTTCCACATCAAACCCATATTGGACCATCAGTTGTTGTAAGTAGAGTTTATCTTTTTTGGTCATGGCCAATGCTCTAGTCTCAAAACGACTGGTGAGTTCTCTTGCCCAGATGTTATCAGTTAATGGTTGGAAGTGACTGTTTTTATCGCTTGAGGCACTTAGTGCTTTTAAGCCTTTGGTCATTAGTGCTTCAATGTCAGCCATTTCATCAAATAAACTAGCTGAGTATTGATGATAGGAACGAAGATCATTTAAAATCGTTTCATAGGTTCTTTTGTTAGCTTGATGCCCACGTAGGAGTTCCAAATTGTTGTAACGCAAGTATTGTTTAATGGTATTTGGGAGCGTGGCGTTTATCAACAAGGTGTTACTCATTTCAATTTGAGCTATTTGTCTATTTTCTTGTTCAATCGCTCGAAGAAGTTCATCTTCAGTCCAGCTCTTACTGTCAACGCGTTCGATATACTCATTGGGAAGTTTGAAGATTGTTTGAGAGAGTACTTGGGCGTAAAGTTCTCCCCCTTGTGACAGAGGCAATAAGACATTAGCAAAGTAGTTCCTTGCTGCAGTGTAAGCCTCCCCTTTTAAACTTGATGTGTCTTGAACAAATCCTTCAATGGCTTTTTGGATAGCTTGATAGGCAGTCAACTGATTTTGACAGAGGTCATTGACACTGGTTGCCTGCTGGTGGGACTGTTCTAAAAACATGTTAATACTCATGATTGTCCTCTTTTAGTTTATTGGTTTCTTTTAAAGTGAGGTATCGTAGTTCTTCTTGCTTTAATTCCAACTGATGACCTAATTGTCTTAGGCGGATGGTCTCGTCAAAGAGTTTGTCCATGGTTTGTCGGCTTTGTTTCCTAAGGAAATGAGCTGTATCTCTTAATTGATGTGCATAACGGCTACGGTAACTGATTTCCCCAACAGCCTGTTCTAATCCATAGGTCATATCGTCATAGGTTTCATAGCTAGCAAATATTTTTTTGAGGGACTGTTGGTGGCCATCATTTTCTGCCATCTGAGCAAGAACTTGTTTTTCTTCTTGTTTTAGCTTTTCTAGGTTTTCCATTAGTTTTCTCCAAACCGTCTCGCATTTTTATCGTCGTTTTCTTTAAACTGATTAGCCATAAATTGCAACTGGTCAGTCGCACCAGTAATCGCTGACTGCACTTCCTTGGCTAGATTTTGTGCTTTATCTATGACAACGTGTGCTTTTTCATTTCCCTTAACGGTAGAGAGAGTATCTTTAACAGGCGAACTCGTCGTAGATAATTGAGAAAGAGCATTACCAATTGTATGCTGGTGTTCTTCCACTCTTTCTTGATGACTAATGATTTGCGTCATTTTATATTCTCCAAAGGTAATATTATTATTTTTATTATAACATAAGAACCCTTAAATTGTACCGATTAAACCGATGAGTAATGTTTTCATAGTACCAATAGTAGTGACTCTTGATATTAATATCTATGAAAAAAATGTCAAAACAAAAGCCCAAATTCTGGCTCTATAATATCTGTAGTGGGTAACTCCGCCACAGAAGTTATAGGGCTTTTTCAATGCAGACAAAAAGTCCCACATGACTTATAATGAAAAGCGACAAAACCACTCATTAGAAAGAATCATATG
>NZ_JAOTIN010000010.1 GCF_025660655.1 Streptococcus sp. CSL10205-OR2 | reverse complement strand
GATTCTCGTCACCCGCTTTACTTTAGGGTAAACCAAGCAGTAACTTTTGCTTGGGCGCGTAGCTCAGGTGGTTAGAGCGCACGCCTGATAAGCGTGAGGTCGGTGGTTCGAGTCCACTCGTGCCCATTTATAAATGATGGTCCGTTGGTCAAGGGGTTAAGACACCGCCTTTTCACGGCGGTAACACGGGTTCGAATCCCGTACGGACTATTTTATAATTTTTGGAGGATTACCCAAGTCCGGCTGAAGGGAACGGTCTTGAAAACCGTCAGGCGTGTAAAAGCGTGCGTGGGTTCGAATCCCACATCCTCCTTATATATTGTTAACGCGGGATGGAGCAGTTCGGTAGCTCGTCGGGCTCATAACCCGAAGGTCGTAGGTTCAAATCCTGCTCCCGCAATAGAGAAAACGGCTCGGTAGCTCAGTTGGTAGAGCAATGGATTGAAGCTCCATGTGTCGGCGGTTCGATTCCGTCTCGCGCCATGTAATATAAAAATGGAAAGATAGCGAAGAGGCTAAACGCGGCGGACTGTAAATCCGCTCCTTCGGGTTCGGGGGTTCGAATCCCTCTCTTTCCATCATAACGGGCATAGTTTAAAGGTAGAACTAAGGTCTCCAAAACCTTCAGTGTGGGTTCGATTCCTACTGCCCGTGTTAGAATATGGCGGGTGTGGTGAAGTGGTTAACACACCAGATTGTGGCTCTGGCATTCGTGGGTTCGATTCCCATCACTCGCCTATTTTTTTGGGGTATAGCCAAGCGGTAAGGCAAGGGACTTTGACTCCCTCATGCGTTGGTTCGAATCCAGCTACCCCAGTTAGAACTCTTTGCCGGCGTGGCGGAATTGGCAGACGCGCTGGACTCAAAATCCAGTGTCCTCACGGACGTGCCGGTTCGACCCCGGCCGCCGGTATAACTAATAAAGACAAGGTTTATATGCCTTGTTTTTTGTTGCCTTTTTAAGCAGTTTTCAGATTGATTTTATGTTATAATTTTTTTAATTATTTAAATTATTCTGGAGAATTGTGATGATAGCATGTTAAGATAGCAAGCTTTCTATTTCTGTACGTAAAAATGAATTATTTTGTGATTTCTATTATTAATTTAATTGATATCACATTGAGTCATGATTTTATAAAGGAGTATTATGACAATCAACATAGAAAATTATAGGAAAATGTTGGAACAGCCATGGGGTAAGATCCAATACGAAATAACATTTGAACAATTGAGTCATATTAAGAACAAAAAGATCCTTGACTTTGGCTCTGGTTTTGGGTTGGTTAGTGAATTTTTAGCAGATGATAATGATGTTATTGCTATAGAACCAAATGAAGAAATGTTGTTTGCCAATCAAAACCATTCTTACAAAAAGATTCTCGGTAGTGTTGAACAATTAGAAACTTTTGATGATGAGTTTTTTGATATAGTGTTATGCCACAACGTATTAGAGTATGTCATAGTAGAAGAACGACCATTTTATTTAGAACAATTTAAAAGGATTTTAAAAACTGATGGAAAGCTGTCTATTATTAAACATAATCAAGTTGGGAAACTCATTCAAAGTGTTGTTTTTTCAAATAATATTGAGATGGCTTTAGGTCTTCTAAATAATGAAAGTTTTGAAAGTGTCTCCTTTTCAAAAGGAAACTTATATAGCATTGAAGACTTAGTCGATATGACTCAAATGACACTTGAAAAATACCAAGGAATTAGAACTTTCTATAGTTTACAACCTAATGAATTTAAGTCAAAGGAAAATTGGTTGCAAGAGATGAAAAAGATAGAATTAGCAGTAAGTGAGTTACATCCCTATAAAGATATTAGCTTTCTACAACATCTTTGGTTAGTAAAGAAATAAAAGCATCATTTTAAAATCACATTTTTCTAGTAAGCATGATGTATTGTATTATTAAAAATATAAGATATTTCTTGTTCTTATAATAAATGGGTGATTATAATATTAGTTAAAAACGGAGGTGTTTTTATGATTAAAATGTTTAAGAATGAGGAAATATTAAGTATTATTGATAATGTTTCTAATCTTTACCAAGAGGTTTTTCAAGTTGATGACGAGGCTAAGGCATTACTTGTTTGGCGAATTAAGAAAAGTATTAATAATAAAAAGAATCCAATCGTCATTGCTTATTTTTCAGATGATAATCAACTTCTTGGTGCCGTCTTTGGTTATGATTATTTGAAGGACAATTATTGGGCAAAGCAAGTCAATCCTTATTTAAGTGATGATTATGATTGGTATGCATCAACGTTTGAGGTGAATGAACTTTTTGTCAAACAAGATACTCAGGGACAAGGAGTTGGTGGTCAACTTTTAAATGCATTAATTGCTAATGTTTCACAAGATAATCTACTTTTAAGCACTATGGCATTTCATAATGAGCCTGTTATTGCATTTTACAAACATCATGGTTTTCGTGTCTTACTTGAACAATTTAAGTTCAAAAATTCAAACCAAATTTTTAGTATTTTAGGTTATCAAAAGAATAAAATTAGCTATTAAATTAATATTTTTTTAATTGAAAATAGATAGATATTGTGGATAAAGAGTTTAAAATGGTGTTAAAACTTTAATACAAGATAGTTAACTCTTGAGTATTTTTGCATAGATTCTTGTTTTTTATAAAGGTTTTGGCAGTGTTTATCATTTTAGCCTTATTGAGTGTGTTGGGGATTGTTGCTATAAGAAGGAGTATGATGCTTTTATTTGATGATTTAGACTATAAGAGTAAAATTTTTATTGATAAAGGTTTTTCGGATGAAAAAAAGTATCAGATTAGAGGAAATAATGATTATTTATTAAAAATATCACCCTTGTCCTATGCGATTAAAAAATAAAAGATTATTTAATAACGTCAGATTCGTTAAAGAAAAAAATATTTTAATAATTATTTATTAAAATATGATAAAATAGAATTCAAATAATTTGGTATTGCAAACTTTTTTAATTAATTATATAATGTATTTTGGGGGTATAAATATGAAAAAAATAATAATTTCTTTTTTAAGTTTATTTATATTATTAACTTTAAGTGGTTGTGAGATAAAAGATAGTGAAAATAAATCAAATATAGAAGATAATGAAAATATTAAGTATTATGATAAAGACTTTATTATGTCCTTAGAGAAAGGATATTCCAATAGATGGATTGAAGTTAAAAAAATTAATGATAGCAATGGTGATGTTACTGCTGAGGAGCTCAAAAGAACAATTTTATTAGAGTTGGATGAAATAAAAGAATATGAAGATTTAAAATTTGAAGATGGTAAATTAAAAGAATTAGCCATTAAATATATTAATTTATTAAGAGACGATTTAGAACTTGCCGATACATACGATGGTTCATTATCATTTTATTCTACTTGGGATGAAGGGTTAGATAAGCGTACGGAGGTTTTGAGTCAAATAAATGAAATTATAAAGCTAGATGTTACTAATCAAGAAGTTAAAAAAGGACTAGCAGAGGCTTTGGCCCGTGGTAAAAAAGTGGTTAGTGAATCTAATAATGACGAAACCACACGAATTTTTGTTAATAATTTCAATTTTCAAAAGAATGAAGGAGAATCTGATGAATATTTTTCTACATTCGATGCCATTATTGAAAACACAACAAATTTAAGCTTTGATTATCTATATGTTGAAATAAAACTGAAAGATGAAGAGGGTATTGTTGTTGATACTGAGAGTATTTCTGAGAATAACTGGATAATTTCTGAAAAAAGAAAATTATCATTTATAACAGACAAAGAATTTTCAACAATGGAATTAATCGTAGATAGTTATAGCGTTAAGTAATTAATACGTTGCTTAAAAATTATTGATTTAAAAGATAGGCATTTGGTTGCTTATCTTTTTGTTATTTTTGGTCATCGTATCTTCCTTACAATTGTGGTAAAATAGAAGTACGATTTAACAAGGAGTAATCATGACGGATTTATTCAAGCAATTACTAAATCAAATAGCTATTCCTGATGATTTGAAAGAATCAGCAGTTTTTTCTGATGCTGACATTGAACGTGTTTTAGTGAATGCTCAAAAAAGAACTTGGGAGTTTTATTTTTCTTTTGATCAATTGTTACCCATTTCAGTCTACCGAGTTTTAAGACATTCGTTGGTTACAACTTTCGCATCTTTAAATATTAAAGCGAGTCTTTTTCTATCTGTTAAAAATGTGGAAGTGACCGATGAACTGCTTAAGGATTATTATCAAGAGGCCTTTGATTCAGAGCTTTGTCAGAGTATGAGTTTTAAGAGTTCTTTTTCTCATTTGGAGGTTTATTATGAGGATGACACCATCTTTATTAAAGCACCTCATTTTTTAAATAATGAGCATTTTCGCAAGAATCATTTACCTAATCTGGAAAAACAATTTGAGGCTTTTGGATTTGGCAAAATTTCTTTTGATATTGTCTCAAGCGATGAGTTGACAAAGACCATTGTTGAAGAATTTGAATCTGGTAAAAATCAATTAATTGAAACAGCGACTAAAGAAGCAATCGAGGCTCAAAAATCTTTAGAAGCCTTACAACCGCAACCTGAAACAACAAATACTTCTTATCAAGAGCGAACAACAATGAGACAAGCTAGTTTTGCTAAGGCTGAAATCACACCTATGATTGATGTGTTTGAAGAAGAAAATAGGATTGTTTTTGAGGGTCTTGTTTTCGCTGTAGAAAAGAAAAAAACACGAACTGGTCGCTATATTATCAACTTTAAAATGACGGATTATACTTCTAGTTTTGCCATGCAAAAATGGGCTAAAGACGAGGAAGATTTGAAAAAATATGATGTGATTGCTAAAGGATCTTGGTTACGTGTTCGAGGAAATATTGAGAATAATCAATTCACTAAATCTCTAACAATGAACGTTCAGGATGTTAAAGCCATTGATCATGAAGAACGTCAAGACAAAATGCCTGAAGGACAAAAACGGGTAGAATTTCATGCGCATACCAATATGTCGACCATGGATGCACTGCCTACGGTTGAAGATTTAATTGCTAGAGCAGCTAAATGGGGACATAATGCTATTGCCATTACCGACCATGGCAATGTTCAAAGTTTTCCACATGGTTATCATGCGGGTAGAAAAAATAATATCAAGGTCATTTTTGGACTTGAAGCTAATCTAGTAGAAGATAAGGTTCCTATTACCTATAATGAAATTGATTTAGCGCTTAATGAGGCCACTTATGTTGTTTTTGACGTCGAAACAACGGGTCTGTCTGCAATAAACAATGATTTGATTCAAATTGCAGCCTCAAAGATGTATAAGGGAAATATCATTGAACAGTTTGATGAATTTATTAATCCAGGTTATCAGCTTAGCCCATTTACAACTGAATTAACAGGGATTACCAACCAACATCTACAAGGGGCGAAACCTTTATTACAGGTCTTACAAGAGTTTCAAGCTTTTTGTCAAGACACTGTTCTTGTGGCTCACAATGCCACTTTTGACGTTGGGTTTATGAATGCTAATTATGAGCGAAATGGATTGTCTCCAATCACTCAGCCGGTCATTGACACGTTAGAATTTTCTAGAAACCTATACCCAGATTATAAACGTCATGGTTTAGGGCCTTTGACCAAACGTTTCCAAGTGTCTTTAGAACATCATCATATGGCTAATTATGATGCAGAAGCAACTGGTCGTCTCTTATTTATTTTCCTAAAAGAAGCCAAAGAAAAATTGCAAATTACTAATCTTCTTGACTTAAATAAAAAAGCGATTTTAAAAGACTCATATAAAAAAGCAAAGACTAAACAAGTCACGATTTATGTCCAAAATCAAACAGGTTTAAAAAATTTGTTCAAAATTGTTAGTCTGTCAAATGTTGTCTATTTTGAGGGTGTTCCTCGTATTCCAAGAACAGTTCTTGATGAGCATAGAGAAGGGCTACTACTAGGAACTGGAGGTGAAGAAGGTGAAGTTTTTGATGCTGTCTTATCAGAAGGTGTTGAAAAGGCTGTTGAAAAAGCTCGTTACTATGACTTTATCGAAGTTATGCCTCCAGAGCTATATCGACCTCTAATCGCTAGAGAATTGATCGCCGATCAAGCAGGCATTGAAACGATTATTAAAGAGTTAATTGATGTGGCTAAACGTCTTGATAAGCCGGTTTTAGCAACTGGAGATGTCCATTATTTAGATCCAGAAGATGAGATTTATCGTGAAATTATTGTACGTAGTCAAGGTCAGGGAGCCATGATCAATCGTCCAATTGGTCGAGGCGAAGACGCGCAACCAGCGCCGCTACCAAAGGCACATTTTAGAACAACTGATGAGATGCTAGAGGAGTTTGCTTTTCTAGGCGAAGAATTAGCTTACGATATCGTTGTGAAAAATCCAAATGCCATGGTTGAGCGCTTTGAAGCAGTTGAAGTGGTTAAAAGTGACCTCTACACGCCTTTCATCGAAGGAGCCGAAGAAGAGGTGGCAAGACTTACCTATGAGAAGGCTTTTGAGTTATACGGGAATCCCTTGCCAGATATTATTGACTTGCGGATTGAAAAAGAATTGACCTCTATTTTGGGAAATGGCTTTGCGGTGATTTACCTCAGTTCACAAATGCTAGTGCAACGCTCCAATGATCGTGGGTATTTGGTTGGTAGTCGTGGTTCTGTCGGCTCTAGTTTTGTTGCTACAATGATTGGTATCACAGAAGTTAACCCTATGCCTCCTCATTATCTTTGTCCAAGTTGTCAACATTCCGAATTTATCACAGATGGTTCTGTTGGTTCGGGTTATGATTTACCTGAAAAAGATTGTCCTCAGTGTGGTAAAAAGTATCGTAAGGATGGTCAAGACATTCCTTTTGAAACTTTCCTTGGTTTTGATGGGGATAAAGTACCTGATATTGATTTGAATTTTTCTGGTGATGACCAAGCCAGCGCCCACTTAGATGTTCGTGATATTTTTGGTGAGGATTATGCCTTTAGAGCAGGAACAGTAGGTACCGTTGCCGATCGAACAGCTTATGGTTTTGTTAAGGGTTATGAAAGTGATTATGGCAAATTTTACCGTGATGCCGAGGTTGATCGCTTAGCTATGGGGACGACGGGTGTTAAAAGAACAACTGGTCAACACCCTGGTGGTATTGTTGTTATCCCAAGTTATATGGATGTCTATGATTTTACACCTGTTCAATACCCAGCTGATGATTTAACAGCAGGTTGGAAAACGACTCACTTTAACTTCCATGATATTGATGAAAATGTTTTGAAACTTGATATTCTTGGTCATGATGACCCTACAATGATTCGTAAACTACAAGATTTATCTGGTATTGATCCAAAAGAGATTCCAGCCGATGATCCTGATGTGATGAAGTTGTTTTCTGGAACAGAAGTACTTGGTGTGACGCCTGAGCAAATTGGTACGTCAACAGGTATGCTTGGTATTCCAGAATTTGGTACCAATTTTGTTCGAGGTATGGTGGATGAAACGCATCCAACAACTTTTGCTGAATTATTGCAATTATCAGGGCTATCACACGGAACGGATGTTTGGTTAGGAAATGCCCAAGATTTAATCAAGGCAGGTATTGCCGACTTATCAACGGTTATTGGTTGTCGTGACGACATCATGGTTTATTTGATGCATGCCGGTTTAGAACCTAAAATGGCTTTTAATATTATGGAGCGGGTTCGTAAAGGACTCTGGTTAAAGATTTCGGAAGAAGAAAGAGAAGCTTATATTAAAGCCATGAGAGAAAACAAGGTACCAGATTGGTACATTGAGTCTTGTGGTAAAATCAAATACATGTTCCCTAAAGCCCATGCTGCGGCCTATGTTTTGATGGCTCTACGAGTAGCTTATTTCAAAGTTCACCACCCTCTTTATTACTATAGTGCTTATTTTTCTATTCGTGCTAAGGCTTTTGATTTGAAAACTATGAGTGGTGGTCTTGAAGCTGTCAAAGCTAGAATGGCTGAAATTACTCAAAAACGTAAAAACAACGAAGCCAGTAAGGTCGAAGAAGATTTATACACCACTTTAGAAATTGTCAATGAGATGTTGGAACGTGGCTTTAAGTTTGGTCAACTGGATCTTTATAAGAGTGATTCACATGAATTTTTAATTGAGGGAGATACTCTTATTCCACCATTTATTGCTATGGATGGTTTGGGAGAAAACGTTGCAAAACAAGTGGTTAAAGCACGTTCAGAAGGAGAATTCTTATCTAAAACAGAGTTGCGTAAACGTGGTGGTTTATCAACAACGTTAGTTGAAAAATTAGATGAGATGGGAATTCTTGGTCCCTTACCTGAAGATAATCAGCTCAGTTTATTTGATGATCTATTTTAGTTTCTACTCAAAACCCCTGACCAAAATTGTTGGAAAGGGGTTTTAAAATGAGCATTAAACTATCTTGAAGAAACAAGAAAAACCTTGTGAAAAATATAATTAAGTTTACAGAAAACTCTTGCAAATAAGTGTAGGAAAGCGGTTAAAAAACTTGCACTTTGTGAAGTTTTATTATATGATGGAGGATGTAAAACGATTTAGTGGAGGAAAATATGGTTAAACTTTCTAAAGAAAAATATTTGGAAATGTATTTGAAAATGCAACGCATCAGAGAATTTGATATGCGTATAAATAAGTTAGTGCGTCGTGGCTTTGTACAAGGGATGACTCACTTTTCTGTTGGTGAAGAAGCAGCTAGTGTTGGTAGTGTTGCTCACCTTTCTTATGATGATATTATTTTTTCAAATCACCGTGGTCATGGACAATCTATTGCTAAGGATATGGATTTGAATGGTATGATGGCTGAATTAGCAGGTAAAGTAACTGGTGTGTCTAAGGGTCGCGGAGGCTCAATGCACTTGGCTGATTTTGAAAAAGGAAACTATGGTACCAATGGTATTGTTGGTGGTGGTTATGCTTTAGCAGTTGGTGCAGCATTGACACAACAATACAACGGAACTGACAATATTGTTGTTGCTTATTCTGGTGATGGTGCGACAAATGAAGGTTCATTTCATGAGTCAGTAAATATGGCAGCAACATGGAAATTACCGGTTATTTTCTTTATTATCAATAACGGTTATGGTATTTCTATGAATATCAAAAAAGCAACCAACACACCTCACCTATATACACGTGCTGAAGCTTATGGTATCCCAGGTTACTATGTAGAAGATGGTAACGATGTTATGGCTGTTTATGAAACAATGGAAAAAGCAGTGAAGCATGTTCGTGGTGGCAATGGCCCAGCGATTGTTGAAGTTGTTTCATACCGTTGGTTCGGACACTCAACAGCTGATGCTGGAGCATACCGTTCAAAAGAAGAAGTTAATGAGTGGAAGAAAAAAGATCCCCTTCTTAAATACCGTGACTTCCTAATCAAAAAGAAAATTGCTACAGCTAAAAAACTTGATAGTATTGATGCTGATGTGGTTAAAGAAGTTGATGCAGCTTATGAGTTTGCACAAAATAGCCCAGATCCAGAACTTTCTGTAGCTTTTGAAGATGTTTGGGTAGACTAAGGAAAGGAAGAGGAGAAATTAATAATGACTGAAACTAAAGTAATGGCTTTACGTGAAGCAGTTAACCTTGCAATGACTGAGGAAATGCGTAAAGATGACACTATTTTCTTAATGGGTGAAGATGTCGGTATTTATGGAGGCGACTTTGGAACTTCTGTAGGAATGTATGAAGAATTTGGTGAAAAACGTGTCAGAGACACTCCAATTTCTGAAGCTGCAATTGCAGGTTCAGCAGTTGGTGCCGCAATCACAGGCTTACGTCCTATTGTTGACTTAACCTTCATGGATTTCTTGACAATCGCTATGGATGCTATTGTTAACAATGGTGCTAAAAACAACTACATGTTTGGTGGTGGGCTTAAAACACCTGTAACCTTTAGAGTGGCTTCAGGTTCTGGTATTGGATCAGCTGCTCAACACTCACAATCTCTTGAGGCTTGGTTAACTCATATCCCAGGGATTAAGGTAGTTGCACCAGGAAATGCTAATGATGCTAAAGGCCTATTAAAATCTGCGATTAGAGACAATAATATGGTTCTTTTCATGGAACCTAAAGCGCTTTATGGTAAAAAAGAAGAAGTTAGCTTGGACCCTGATTTTTATATTCCACTTGGTAAAGGTGAGATTAAACGTGAGGGTAAAGATTTAACCATTGTTTCTTACGGTCGTATGTTAGAGAGAGTTCTAAAAGCTGCTGAAGAAGTAGCTGAAGATGGTATCAACGTTGAAGTAGTTGACCCAAGAACACTTATTCCACTTGATAAAGAACTCATTATTGACTCTGTTAAAAAGACAGGTAAATTAATGCTTGTTAATGATGCTTATAAAACAGGTGGCTTTATCGGAGAAATTGCAACCGTTATAACAGAAAGTGAAGCTTTTGATTATCTTGATCATCCAATTGTACGTTTGGCAAGTGAAGATGTTCCTGTTCCTTATGCGCGTGTTCTTGAACAGGCAATACTTCCAGATGTTGAAAAAATTAAAGCAGCTATTTATAAAATGGTTAATAAGGGATTGTAATTTAAGATTTTCATACTCGTTATTATAGAAAATTTAATCACACTCTCATAAACGAATTGTTGTTTTCTAATGACTGTTAGTTGCTTAGTTAACAATAATGATATAAGAATAGAGAGAAAAGATGATGGCAACACCATCTCTTTTCTACGTTTATATTTTATTTGAAAGGAATTTTATGGCTGTCGAAATTATAATGCCCAAACTCGGGGTTGATATGCAAGAAGGCGAAATCCTCGAGTGGAAAAAACAAGAAGGTGATATGGTTAATGAGGGAGATATTCTTCTTGAAATCATGTCAGATAAAACAAATATGGAGCTTGAGGCAGAAGATTCTGGTATCTTATTAAAAATTGTCCGTGGCAATGGTGAGACTGTTCCAGTTACTGAAGTTATCGGTTATCTTGGTGCAGAAGGCGAATCTGTTGACAATCTTTCTGCTCCTTCAACTGAGTCTAAAGAAGCTCCGCAAGAAGTTGCAAAAGCACCAGAAATACCTGTTCAAGCAGCTCCTCAAGCAGCTGTTTCTGCTCCTCAAGGTAACAAAGGAAAAGTGAGAGCAACTCCAGCAGCCCGCAAAGCAGCTAAAGAGTTAGGTATTGATTTAGGACAAGTCCCTGGTACAGGACCATTTGGTCGTGTGCACAAGGATGATGTTGAAAACTTCCAAGGTGCTCAACCTAAAGCAACACCTCTTGCTAAGAAAATTGCTGAAGATAAAGGTCTTGACTTATCTACCATTACCGGAACTGGATACAATGGTAAGATTATGAAAGAAGACATCATGGCTGTTCTTAATGCTTCTAAAGCAACAACTGAAGCAGCACAAGCAACTAAACCAGTTGAAGAACCTGTGAAAGAATTGCCAGAAGGCGTTGAAGTGATTAAGATGACTGCAATGCGTAAGGCTATTTCTAAAGGTATGACGCATTCTTACCTTACTGCACCAACCTTTACGCTTAACTATGATGTTGATATGACAGAAATGATGGCACTTCGTAAGAAGTTAATCGATCCAATCATGGCTAAGACAGGTAATAAAGTAACCTTTACTGACCTGCTTGGTATGGCTGTTGTTAAAACATTGATGAAACCTGAACATAGTTATCTCAATGCTTCACTTATTAATGATGCTACTGAGATTGAACTCCATCGTTTTGTTAACCTAGGAATTGCGGTAGGATTAGATGGTGGACTTATTGTACCAGTTGTTAAAGGTGCAGATAAGATGACAATTTCTGATTTTGTTATCGCTTCAAAAGATGTGATTAAAAAAGCACAGTCTGGTAAATTGAAAGCGGCTGAAATGTCAGGCTCTACATTCTCAATTACTAACCTTGGAATGTTTGGAACTAAATCATTTAACCCAATTATCAATCAACCAAACTCAGCTATCTTAGGAATTTCAGCAACCGTTCCAACACCTGTAGTTGTTGATGGCGAAGTTGTTGTTCGTCCAATCATGGCGTTGAGTTTAACGATTGACCACCGTCTTGTTGATGGTATGAATGGTGCTAAATTCATGGTTGATCTTAAGAACCTTATTGAAAACCCATTTGAATTATTGATTTGATGACATCAGGTTTTCATAAAATAGATAATAAATCACTATTTAATTATTGAAATAAAAAGGAGATAATAATGGCAATTGAAGTGATCATGCCCAAACTCGGTGTTGATATGCAAGAAGGTGAAATCCTCGAGTGGAAAAAACAAGAAGGTGATGAAGTCAAAGAAGGTGACATCCTTCTAGAAATCATGTCTGATAAAACAAATATGGAAATTGAAGCGGAAGATTCAGGCGTTTTAATTAAGATTGTTCACGGAGATGGTGCAACTGTTCCTGTCACAGAAGTCATTGCTTACTTGGGTGAAGCTGGTGAAACTGTTGATGCTGGGGCAGCAACTGTTAAAGAAGCAACCAAAGAACTTGAAGCTGCTGGTCTAGAGGTTCCTAAAGCCCCTGCTCAAGAAGTAGCACAAGCACCAAAAACTGCATTAGCAGATGATGAGTATGATATTGTTGTTGTTGGTGGTGGACCTGCAGGATATTATGCTGCTATTCGTGGTGCTCAACTTGGTGGTAAAATCGCTATTGTTGAAAAATCAGAATTTGGTGGTACCTGCTTAAACAAAGGATGTATCCCAACAAAAACTTATCTTAAAAATGCTGAAATCTTAGAAGGTTTGAAAATTGCTGCTGGCCGTGGTATCAACCTAGCATCAACAAACTACACCATTGATATGGATAAAACCGTTGACTTTAAAAACTCAGTGGTTAAGAAATTAACAAGTGGTGTTGGTGGCTTGTTAAAAGCTAATAAAGTGACTATGTTTAATGGTTTAGCTAAAGTTAACCCAGATAAGACTGTTGTGATTGGTAGCCAAACCATCAAAGGTCGCAACATCATCTTGGCAACTGGTTCAAAAGTTTCTCGTATTAATATCCCAGGAATTGATTCTAAACATGTGTTAACATCTGATGATATTCTTGATCTTCGTGAAATTCCAAAATCATTAGCCGTTATTGGTGGTGGTGTTGTCGGAGTTGAGCTTGGATTAGTCTTTGCATCATATGGAACAGAAGTCACTGTTGTTGAAATGGCTGACCGTATCATTCCTGCTATGGATCGTGAAATTTCTCTTGAATTACAAAAAATCCTTTCTAAGAAAGGTATGAAATTCATGACGTCAGTATCATTGGAAGAAATTGTTGAAGCTAATAATCAATTGACCCTTAAAGTAAGTGGCCAAGAAGTTGTTGTTGACAAAGCCCTTCTTTCAATTGGACGTGTACCACAATTAAATGGACTTGAAGATCTTAACCTTGAGTTAGATAGAGGCCGTATTAAAGTTAATGAATATCAAGAAACATCTATTCCAGGTATCTATGCACCAGGTGATGTGAATGGTCAAAAAATGTTGGCACATGCTGCTTACCGTATGGGTGAAGTAGCTGCTGAAAATGCAATGCGTGGTAACACTCGTAAAGCGAACCTTGCTTACACACCTGCAGCTGTTTATACACATCCAGAAGTAGCTATCTGTGGTTTAACAGAAGAGCAAGCGCGTGAACAATATGGCGATATCTTAATTGGTAGAAACAGCTTTACTGGAAATGGACGTGCGATTGCTTCAAATGAAGACCATGGTTTTGTTAAAGTAATAGCTGATGCTAAATATCATGAAATCTTGGGTGTTCACATTGTTGGACCATCTGCAGCTGAAATGATCAATGAAGCATCAACCATCATGGAATCTGAATTAACAGTTGATGAAGTAGCGCTTTCTATTCATGGACATCCTACTTTCTCAGAAGTGATGTATGAAGCCTTCATGGATGTTTTAGGTGAAGCTATTCATAACCCACCAAGACGTAAATAAATACTGTAAAAGATAAATCTTAGGTTGTCTAAGATTTGTCTTTTCTTAGTTCTATCATTATCATAAGGTAAGGAGTTACAAATGAAATATATTGTCAACAATAGCAATGACCCAGCTTTTAATATTGCCTTAGAAGCCTATGCTTTTAGAGAATTAATGGATGAGGATGAAATTTTTATTCTCTGGATCAATGAACCAGCTATTATTATTGGTAGACACCAAAATGCCATTGAAGAAATTAATAAAGAATATACCGATGAGCATGGTATCAAAGTGGTTCGTCGTCTGTCAGGTGGTGGGGCTGTTTATCATGATTTAAATAATCTTAACTACACCATCATTTCTTCAAAATCAGGAGAAGAAGGCGCTTTTGATTTCAAAAAGTTCTCAGCTCCAGTTATCGAAACATTAGCAGATATGGGTGTTAAAGCTGAGTTTACAGGTCGTAATGACTTGGAAATTAATGGTAAAAAATTCGGTGGTAACGCTCAAGCATACTACAAGGGACGTATGATGCACCATGGTGCTTTACTTTTTGATGTTGATTTATCAGTTTTAGCAAGTGCCCTCAAAGTGAGCAAGGATAAAATTGAGTCAAAAGGGATCAAATCAGTGCGTGCACGTGTGACTAACATTTTAAGTGAATTACCTAAAAAAATCACTGTTACTGAATTTAAAGATGCCCTCTTAGAGCAAATGAAAAAAACACATCCTGATATGACAGAATATGTTTTATCAGATGAAGAATTGGCTCATATTAAAAAGTCAGCAGAAGAAACTTTTGGCACATGGGATTGGACGTATGGTAAAGCACCAGAATATACCATTTCTCGTAATGTTCGCTATCCAGCTGGTAAGATTACTACTTATGCCAATGTTGACAAGTCAATCATTAAATCGATTAAAATTTACGGTGACTTCTTTGGAATTAAAGATGTTAGTGAAATTGAAGAATTGTTAGTTGGTGTTCCTTATGAATACCCTGCAGTTCTTGAAAAATTAAAAACCATCGATACAACTGCTTATTTCTCACGTATGACAGTAGAAGAAGTCGCAAAAGCTATCGTGGCTTAATAAGTCTTTAACAGGAGAAGATATAGTCTTCTCCTGTTTTGTTTATAAATTATCTATCAAAGGAGTTTAATATGTATCAAACAAAAATTATTGGTGATCGTCTTTTTCATGTTAAATCAGAAGGCTATGGGGACTCTGTAGAGTTATTTGGTGTCAAACAACAAGGAGAAACGCCAATGAGTCTTGTTAATATTGCCTTGGGGTCATGTATTACCATGTGTGTGCAAGGGTATTTTAAAAAACACCATCACCTAAACGAGGTACCAATTGAAGTGTCTTCCTCTTATGAAGATGATCATTTCAGCTTAACAGTGGCTATTCATCATCCATATAATCAAGAAGAATCAGGAGCCATCCTAGCTTATATTGATGACTACTGTCGTGTTAAAAAACTTTTGCGTGATGACGTTAAGGTTGACATTTCTCTTTTAAAAACAGCTGAATAAGTGTGATGTCGTATGGCACATAGAAAGATGTTGTAAAAAAAATAAAATGGTTTACATCTCTGTATATTTATGTTACTATTAATAACGAATTTAAGGAAAGGAGTTTAGAATCATGAACAAATTATGGCTTGCTATGATGTTAGATAAAAATGAACTCCTTTCTGACCTGAAAATGTAGTGTTTTTAACACACAAAAAAGGGCTCATTGTAGGAGTTGTTCTACTATGGGTCTTTTTGTATTTTTATAATCTTTTTAGGCTGTTCTAGGCTAGCTGTCGTATAGTCATTACTCGATTGAAAGGATGCCTATAAAAAGATGGGGTCAAAAGAAAGAGGAAAACTTGATGTTTCAACTAATCTATCATTTTATTATGAAAAAGAAGTGGCGTTACTTGCTGATTGTGACGGCTCTTGTTATTTATGATGTGAGTCTGGTTATTCCAACTAAAATCATTGAGCAGGTTGTCGATTTGATGACAAAAGGGCAACTCACCTCGCAACTATTAGTTAATAATGCCATTTATTTAATCTTTGTTACTGTAATTTCTTATGTGACAGCTTATATTTGGGCGCGTTACTTGTTTCAATCTTCTGTCGAATTTCGTTTGAATCTACAAAAACAGGCTTTTAAAAAATTATTGAAAATGAGAACACCTTTTTTTGACAAGTTTCGTTCTGGAGATGTGATGACGCGCTTCACAACCGATTCAGAAGGACTCAAAGAACTAGTTGGTTTTGGTCTCATGGTTGTTTTTTATGCTGGTGGCACAGTTCTTTTTGTGATTCCTGTCATGTTTTTTATTTCATGGTCAGTTAGTCTTTTTGCTATTATTCCCCTACTCTTGTTAGCAGGGTGTATCTACTTTTTGGGGAAAAAACAAGATGTTCTAGTTGAAAAAAATCGTAATGCCATTGCCAGTCTAAGTGATGAAGTCTTAGAAGTCATTGAAGGTATTCGTGTGATTCGAGCCTATAGTAAAAAAGAAGATTTGTTCAAAAAATTTCAAGCGAGCACACAAAAATTAGCCAGACAAGATGATTACGTTAGACGCTATCAATCGGCATACGGTCCCTTATTTTTCTTCTTTTTAGGGATTTCAACGGTGATTATTCTTTTGATGGGAGCAAATGGCATTCAAGATGGGACCTTAACCTTGGGTCAAATCATTGCTCTTCAGCTCTACGCCTCATCTTTAGTTGAGCCATTTTGGATGTTGGCAGAATTTATTTTAACCTATCAAGTTGGTAAAACGTCTTTTGAAAAAATTAATGAATTGTTAGTAACCGGTGATGAACTTGAAAAAGACGGGAAGATTATCTTAACAAAACCAGAAGAGATAGTCTTTGATCATTATTCGTTTACTTACCCAAATGGTTCAAACCAAAGTCTATCTGATATTAGTTTACGTATTAAAGCAGGAGAAACTCTTGGTGTTGTTGGTAAAACAGGTTCTGGGAAGACGACTTTTGTGCGTCAGTTCCTAAGACAATACCCAGTAGGGCAGGGTGTTTTTAATATTAATCAAAGACCAGTTGTTGACTATCAAAAAACGTCTATCGAAGATGCCATTAGTTATGTACCACAAGAGCATATTTTGTTTTCAAAATCTGTTGGTGACAATATTGCTGTGGGAAATGCTGATGCTAGTCAAGAAGATATTTTAAAAGCTATTGAGACAGCAGCCTTTACTGACGATTTAAACCGCATGTCCAAAGGACTTGAAACTGCTATTGGTGAAAAAGGTGTTTCGATATCAGGGGGTCAAAAACAACGCATCTCAATTGCTAGAGCCTTCTTAAAGAATCCAGATATTCTCATCTTAGATGATTCCTTGTCAGCTGTTGATGCTAAAACTGAGCAAGCTATCATTGATAATATTCAAAAAGAGAGACAAGAAAAAACAACCATCATTGTGACTCACAGGCTATCAGCTGTTAACCATGCTGATTGGGTGATTGTTTTAGAGGAAGGTAAGATTGTTGAGGCAGGAAAACCTGCCGATTTAATTGCTAACAAGGGTTGGTATTATGAGCAATACTTACGCCAACAAACGAAGGAAGATTAATTCCAGTCAAAACACATGTTTCATGAGCCATTAAGGAGGTGTGAAATGATGACCAACGAAAAAGTACTTTTAGCGGGAGCTACAGGCTACCTAGGAAGATTTGTAATGCAGGAGCTGATAAAAAGAGGCTATCGGACTAAAATCATTGTGAGAAATAAAAATAACGTTAACCTGGTAGCGCCAAACCTTGAAATAGTTGAAGCCCAGGTAACAAGTTCAGAGGATTTAAAAGGTATTTGCGAGGATATTGATATCGTGATTAGTACAGTTGGTATTACACGTCAAAAAGATGGATTAACCTATATGGATGTTGACTATCAGGCAAATGCAAACCTAATCAATGACGCTAAAAAAAGTGGTGTCAAAAAGTTTATCTATGTTTCGGTTTTTAAAGGTGAACAGCTGAGACATTTAAAAATTTGTGAAGCCAAAGAAAAATTAGGTGATTATTTAAAAGCCTCAGGCTTAGATTACGCGATTATCAGACCAAATGGATTTTTCTCAGATATGGCGGAATTTCTCAACATGGCAAAAAACGGGACAGTGTATTTGTTTGGAGATGGCACATTAAAACTCAATCCCATTCACGGAAAAGATTTAGCTATTGCTGTCGTTGATTCTATCGTAAATGATGAAAAAGAATTAGCCATCGGCGGTCCTGAGCTACTTTCGCAAAACGAAATGGCAGTATTAGCATTAAAGGCGTATCACAAAAAAATCAGGATAGTGCATTTACCAGATTTTTTAAGAAGATTGACTCTTAGTGCCATTAGGACGTTTACTGGTCAAAAGATCTATGGCCCATTAGAATTTATAATGACGACCATGGCGATGGATATGTCTGCTCCAAAATTTGGCACGGAAAAATTAGAAGATTTTTTTAACCAAGAAGTCAAAAATATAAAAAAACGAGTGATGATCAACTAGAAAAAGATGGTCAGTTTGTCTTAAAAATCAGAAGTAATAGTGTTTGAATCTTATTCGTTTATTTATCAAATGGTTCAAGCCAAATTTTGACAGAAGTTAGTTTAAGCATTAAATCAAGAGAAACTTTCGCTAGTGTTGGTAAACCAGTAGATTTGATGGCTAAAAAAGGTTGATATTATGAATAATATCTATACCAACAAACGAAGGAGGATTAGTTTTGAGTGTTATTTTATCATTAGTAAAAGAATTAAAAGCAGTTAAAAAATTTTTCGGTTTGGGGATGCTTTTGCTCTTAATGTCGTCTCTTTTACAGCAAGTGTCACCACTCATTGTACGAAGAATTATTGATGGCCCTTTGAGTGATTTATCTAAAGGGTTGCCACTTAATCAAGCCTTGCTGTTAAGATATCTATCTTTATTTGTGACCTTAATGGTTGTTTATAGCATCGGTTATTATGTGTCAACTCGTCTTTTGATGCATTCTGCTAATAAAACAGCTGCCTTTTTACGCGAAAGAGCCTACCGAGTGATGCAACGACTCCCTATTTCCTACTTTGATGATAAGCCGGCAGGGAAAATCGCTACTCGGATTGTTAATGATACAGAAACCATTAGAACACAGTTCTATGCTAATCTTTTATCTCATCTTGTTCGTGCGAGTTTGAGAATTACAATTATTTATGGGATTGTCTTTTTCTTAGATTGGAAGCTGGGTACTCCCTATTTTTTATTACTGGCAACTTCTTTATAATCGTATTACGGAAAAGCCGATTTCTAATTTTTATGAAGCTAGAAGTGAAATCAACACGCAAGTGAATGAAACGATGAATGGTTCTGTTGTGATTCAACTGTACCACCAGGAAAAACGGATTATGAACGACTTTCTTCAGTTATCAGAGAAAATGCGTCAATCAGAAAACAAGGCTATTTTGATTGATAGTTCACTTTCTTGGAACTTGATGGAAATGTTGAAAAATTTTGTGATTGCTGGAACCCTAACGATTGTTGGTTATCAATTTTTAGCCAATCATTCACTAATCACACCAGGTAGACTATTTATCTACATCAATTATGTTTCTATCTTGTTTGATATGATGGGAAATTTAGTACGAAGTTTGCCAAATCTTAAACGGTCATTAACGACGGGAAATCGCCTGTTAGAACTCTTAGACGAACCGCTTGAAGATGATTCAGACAAAGAACTTACCATTGCTGTTGGTGATGTGGTTTTTGACAACGTTTCTTTTTCATATGAAGCTGATAAAAAAGTTTTAAAAAACATTGCTATCCATGCTAAAGCAGGTCAGACAGTCGCTCTAGTTGGTCATACAGGTTCAGGAAAATCTTCCATTATGAATCTGTTATATCGCTTTTATGATCCACAAGAAGGTCGCATCATGATTGATGGTCAAGATACCAAAGAGTTTTCAAGAGAGAGTCTTCGTAGTCATATGGGGATTGTTCTTCAAGACCCTTATATTTTTTCAGGGACGATTGCTAGTAATGTAGCCATGAATAATCCTGTTTTTTCTGATGAAGAGATTATGACAGCTCTTAAGCGTGTTGGTGCTAGTGACATGATAGCGCGATTAAAAAATGGCATTCATGAAAAAGTGGTCGAAAAAGGAGCAGCCTTTTCTAGTGGCGAAAGACAATTGATTGCTTTTGCAAGAACTCTGCTTGTTGATCCAAAAATTCTCATTTTAGATGAGGCAACGTCGCATATTGATACAGAAACAGAAGAGGTTATCCAAAAAGCCATGGCAGTGGTGAAAGAAGGTCGAACAACCTTTATTATTGCTCATCGCCTGTCAACCATTCAAGATGCTGATCAGATATTGGTTTTAGATAATGGTGAAATTGTTGAACAAGGAACCCATCAAGAATTAATGGCTAAAAATGGTCGTTATGCTCAAATGCAAGACATTCAAAAAACGATTGCTTAATAAGAAAAACCCTTTGGCTTTGTTAGTTTGTTTCTAACAAGGTCAAAGGGTTTTATTGTTTTAGTGACTAATCTAATAGGAGTAGTCCTTCTTTTCTTTCAAATGGATTTTTAGGGTTGATACGGTCATAGAAAAGTACGCCATTAATATGGTCAATTTCGTGTTGGACAACAATGGCATTATAGCCTTTTAATTTTAGTTTGTGTTTTTCATTATTTTTATCATAGTATTCAATGGTGATGCGTGAATGACGAACCACATAACCTTCTACAGTACGGTCAACAGATAAACAACCTTCGCCTTCAGCTAAAGCGGCATCTTGAACAGAGTGAGATAAGATTTTTGGATTATACATGACTTCCTCTAAAGAGTAGGCTTCTTTTGGAGGATTGCCTTCTGGGTCTTCAGGATTTGGTACTAAAACAGCAATAATACGTTTTGAAATATCAATTTGTGGTGCTGCTAAACCAACACCTGCACGCAGTTTCATTTTTTCAGCCATTACAGGATCTTGTGAGTGTTTTAAAAATTGCATCATTTTTTCACCAAGTCTGATGTCCTCATCAGAAAGTGGTAAGGTCACTTCTTTAGCTTTGGCACGAAGAGTAGGATTTCCTTCTCTGATGATATCGTCCATATCAATGAGATGACCAGCACGAATTAATTTTTCTTGAACAGACATGAGTATTCCTCGATTTCTAAATCTAATTTCATGTCTAACTATATCATAAAAAAAACAAGAAATAAAGTGGCACTATTTGACAAAAGGGAGTCTCTTTTGGTACAATGAATGATGTCCTAAGGACACACCAACTTTTTCTTGGTTTTAGGTCTGCCAAAACCTATGACTCGGATAAAGCATAAAAAGGAGAAAAATAATGGCAATTTCAAAAGAGAAAAAAAATGAAATTATCGCACAATACGCTCGTCATGAAGGTGACACAGGTAGTGTTGAAGTTCAAGTGGCAGTATTAACATGGGAAATCAACCACTTAAACGAACATATTAAAGTTCATAAAAAAGATAACGCTACTTACCGTGGATTGATGAAAAAAATCGGTCACCGTCGTAACTTATTAGCGTACTTACGTCGCACTGACGTTAACCGTTACCGTGAATTAATCGGTTCATTAGGTCTTCGTCGTTAATCAAGATTGTCAAAAGAAAAGTTCCCTTTGGGAGCTTTTTTCTTTTTTAGAAAATGAAAACATCTGAAAAACAGTAGCTAAGACGTTTTTTATTTTATCTCATTTGTGGTAAAATAAAAGGGATACATGATTGATACAAAGATGAGGTTATTTCTAGAGAAGTAGGCTGATTTTTGTAGCAAACGATGTATCAAATAATAAATAGATTCAAGGAGTTTTTATGTCAAAACAAGTGTTTAAAACAACTTTTGCTGGACGACCTTTAGTGGTTGAAATTGGTCAGGTGGCAAAACAAGCCAATGGGGCTGTCGTTGTTCGTTATGGTGAAACAACGGTCTTAACCGCAGCAACCATGTCTAAAAAAATGGCAACTGGTGATTTTTTCCCACTTCAAGTCAATTATGAAGAAAAAATGTATGCTGCTGGGAAATACCCAGGTGGATTCAATAAACGTGAAGGCCGTCCAAGTACCAATGCAACTCTAACCGCACGTTTGATTGACCGTCCGATTCGTCCAATGTTTGCAGAAGGTTTTAGAAATGAAGTGCAAGTGATTAACACAGTACTTTCATACGATGCTAATGCATCTGCACCGATGGCTGCTATGTTTGGGTCATCACTCTCGTTATCCGTTTCTGATATTCCATTTGATGGTCCAATCGCAGGGGTTCAAGTGGCTTATGTAGATGGTAAATACATTATTAACCCAACACAAGAAGAACAAGAGGCTTCTTCATTAGACCTCATTGTGGCAGGAACTAAACACGCCATTAACATGGTTGAGTCTGGTGCCAAAGAATTAACCGAAGATATCATGTTGGAAGCTCTTCTACTTGGTCATGATGCTATTAAAGAATTGATTGCCTTCCAAGAAGAGATTGTTGCTCAAGTTGGTAAGGAAAAAGCAGAGGTTGAACTTCTCCAAGTCGATAAAGACTTGCAAGCAGAAATTATTGCTCAATACAATACACAATTACAAAAAGCCGTACAAGTTGAAGAAAAATTAGCGCGTGAAGCAGCAACAGAAGCCGTCAAAGAAGAAGTTAAAGCTGTTTACGAAGAAAAATATGCTGATGATGAGGATCTTGCAACCATTATGCGTGATGTGGCTGAGATTCTAGAGCAGATGGAACACGCAGAAGTACGTCGCTTGATTACAGAAGATAAAATTCGTCCTGATGGTCGTCGTGTTGATGAGATTCGCCAACTAGATGCTGAAATTGATTTCTTACCACAAGTTCATGGTTCAGGTTTATTTACACGTGGGCAAACACAAGCCTTGTCTGTTTTAACTTTGGCACCACTTGGTGAAACACAATTGGTTGATGGTCTTGATGAGGTGTACAAAAAACGCTTTATGCATCACTATAATTTCCCACAATACTCTGTTGGTGAAACAGGCCGTTACGGAGCACCTGGTCGTCGTGAGATTGGTCATGGGGCGTTAGGGGAACGTGCTCTTGAGCAAGTTTTACCAAGTTATGAGGATTTCCCTTATGCCATTCGTTTGGTGGCAGAAGTCTTAGAATCAAATGGTTCTAGCTCTCAAGCGTCGATCTGTGCGGGGACACTTGCTCTTATGGCTGGTGGTGTACCAATTAAAGCGCCAGTAGCAGGAATTGCCATGGGATTGATTTCTGATGGTAATAACTACACTATTTTAACCGATATTCAAGGTCTAGAAGATCACTTTGGCGACATGGACTTTAAAGTGGCTGGTACAAGAGAAGGTATTACGGCTCTTCAAATGGATATCAAGATAGCAGGAATCACTCCTCAAATCTTAGAAGAAGCATTAGCACAAGCGAAAAAAGCACGTTTTGAAATTCTTGATGTCATTCATGACACTATTTCTGGACCTCGTCCAGAATTGGCACCTACCGCACCAAAAATTGATACCATTCAAATTGATGTCGATAAAATTAAAATTGTTATCGGTAAGGGCGGTGAAACCATCGATAAGATTATCGCTGAAACAGGCGTTAAGATTGATATCGACGAAGAAGGTATGGTGTCTATCTACTCGAGCGATCAAGAAGCAATTAATCGTACCAAAGAAATTATTACTAACCTAGTGCGTGAAGCAAAAGTTGGTGATGTCTATGAAGCTAAAGTCGTTCGCATTGAAAAATTCGGTGCCTTTGTTAATCTCTTTGATAAGACTGATGCGCTTGTTCATATTTCAGAAATGGCTTGGGCAAGAACTAACAAGGTCGAAGATTTAGTGGCTATTGGCGATACGGTTTCTGTTAAAGTGATTAAAGTGGATGATAAGGGACGTGTTGATGCGTCGATGAAGGCACTTTTGCCAAGACCACCAAGACCTGAGAAAAAAGAACGTAAAGAAGAAAAACATGACAAACAAGACAAATAATAACATTATGGCAGACATTGATAAACGCTTGCGTGCTTTTATCAATACACCGGATAATTTTTTAGATAGCATTGCTTTTGTGAACAGCCTCCATCAAAGCCCTGTTTGGGCCAGTGAAGCACCTTATGCTATTGAGGTTGATGGCAAAAAAGTGACACCAGTTTTTACTGATGAGAAGGATTTGGACGCTTTTAAAGCCGTTCAAGAAAGTGCTCAAAATCAACATTGGACTCTTCGTTCCAGCTTGGAAATTTTGGAAGAAGCGCTTGTTAATAAATTATATGGTCTTGTCTTTAACTTGAAAAAAACTGGTGATTTCGGTAATACAACTACTTTTAAAAGTCAGGAACTAGTGACATTTATCAATTATTTCACTGCTATTTTGAATCGATTGATGAATGAAGACAATCAAAAAGCAGAGAAATTGGAAAAATATTATCTGATACCATCATTTTCTTTGACAAAAGAAAAAAATGAAAAGAGACTATTTCCAACCATGACAAATCCTGATGGAGATATTTATATTCCTGTCTTTTCTAACTTAGAAAGTTTCGCTCGCTGGTATAATCATGAAAAGTTTGGTTTACGTTTTAGAGAGGCTAAGGGCAACGTGCTAGCTTGGCAACTCACTGAACTAAAACAACCGCAATCAGGAGAAAATGAAATATTGCCATCAAAAGGGATTGTGATAAATCCTTTTGATGAAGAAATGGAGATGCTCTCTTGGGATCAATTACCTTAAAGAGACGATAAAGGAGATTTATGGGTTGGTGGAAAGAAACCATTGCAATTGTTAAAAAAAATGATCCGGCAGCAAGAAACACCTTGGAGATTTTACTAACTTATCCAGGCGTTAAGGCGCTTGCTGCTCATCAGGTGTCACATTTTTTGTGGGAACATGGGTTTAAATTACTTGCAAGAATGCATAGTCAATTTTGGCGCTTTTTAACACAAATTGAGATTCATCCAGGAGCCCAGATTGCTCCTGGTGTCTTCATAGACCATGGCAATGGTCTAGTGATAGGAGAGACTGCCATTGTTGAAACAGGAGTCCTTCTTTATCACGGTGTGACACTTGGTGGTACGGGGAAAGAATGTGGGAAAAGGCATCCTACAGTGAGACGTGGTGCTTTAATATCTGCTCACTCGCAACTGATTGGTCCTATCGAAATCGGTGAATATGCTAAAGTCGGTGCGTCGGCTGTTGTTTTAAAGGATGTCCCAGCAGGTATAACTGTGGTTGGTATTCCAGCAAAACCAACAAAAAGTAAGGGGAAAGAATGATTAAAATTTATGACACGATGACAAGAAGCCTTCAGGAATTTCAGCCGATAGAAGAAAAGACGGTGAGAATGTATGTCTGTGGGCCAACGGTTTATAATTATATTCATATCGGTAATGCTAGAAGCACTGTTGCCTTTGACACCATTCGCCGTTACTTTGAATACCGTGGTTATCAGGTGAATTATATTTCAAACTTTACCGATGTTGATGACAAGATCATTAAGGCTGGGATTGAGTTGGAGATGACTCCAAAAGAAGTGGCAGATACTTTTATTGCGGCTTTTAAAGAAGATACTGGTAAACTCTTTGTCAAACCTGCCACCAATCATCCGCGTGTAATGGACTATATTCCAAATATTATTAATTTTATTACCGTCTTATTGGAGAAAAATTATGCTTATGAGGCTTCTGGAGATGTTTATTTCCGGGTGTCTAAGTTTAAGAATTATGGCAAATTAGCCAATAAAACCTTAGCGGACTTGGAAGTTGGTGCGAGTGGCCGTGTGGATGACGAGATGGCACTTAAAGAAAATCCTCTTGATTTTGCCCTTTGGAAATCAGCTAAAGATGGCGAGATTTCTTGGGATAGTCCATGGGGAGCTGGTCGTCCTGGCTGGCACATTGAGTGTTCTGTTATGTCAACGGAATTGCTAGGTGATACCATTGATATTCATGCTGGTGGTGCAGACCTTGAGTTTCCCCACCACACTAATGAAATCGCTCAGTCTGAAGCTAAAACAGGTCAAACCTTTGCCAATTACTGGATGCACAACGGGTTTGTCAATGTTGACAATGAAAAAATGTCTAAGTCTTTAGGTAATTTTGTCACTGTTCATGACATGTTAAAAACGGTTGATGGTCAAGTGCTTCGTTTCTTTTTGGCAACACAGCACTATCGTAAACCGATCAATTTTACCGAAAAAGCGATTCATGATGCAGACGTTAACCTCAAATACCTTAAAAATGCTTACTCACAATCCTTTAAAGAAATGGTTGATGAGAATCGTTTAAATGATTTTGTTACCCAGTTTACTACAGCCATGGATGATGATTTTAACGCTGCTAATGGGATTACCGTTATCTTTGAGTTGGCTAAATGGATTAATTCAGGCAACTACAATCAAGCTGTTAAGACTGTTTTTTCTGACTTGTTAGCCGTTTTTGGTATTTTCTTTGATGATGAGGAAGAGATTCTTGATGAGGCGATTGAAAAACTCATTGAAGAACGTCAACAAGCTAGAGAGAACCGAGATTTTGCTACAGCTGATCGTATTAGAGATGATTTAGCCAAAAAAGGCATTAAATTATTAGATACCAAAGAGGGTGTGAGGTGGACGCGTGCTTGATGTTAACCTGATTAACGGGATTGCCCTTGCTTTTGAGGGGGATGCGGTTTATTCGATGTATGTGCGTAGACATCTCATCATGACAGGGCAAACCAAGCCCAATCAATTGCACCGGATGGCGACACACTACGTGTCAGCCAAAGCACAGGCCATGCTGATTAATAAAATGATTGAAGAAAAGATGTTGACGGAAAAAGAAGAAGACATCTATCGCCGTGGCCGTAATGCAACGAGTAATACTAAGGCTAAAAACACAGATGTGGTCACTTACCGGATGTCAACTGGCTTTGAAGCGGTGATTGGCTATCTTCATATGACCGAACAAGTTGATCGTCTGGAAGAATTGATTGCCTGGTGCTTTAAAGTTGTCGAAGAATCATAAAAAAGACAAGAAAACTTGTCTTTTTTTGTTATAATGAAGGTATGGAAAATAATGATATAGTTTATGGCGTTCACGCCGTTATTGAAAGTTTACAGGCAAATACAGGCAATAAGCTCTATGTGCAGGATGATTTGCGTGGCAAAAATGTTGATAAAATTAAGGCTCTAGCTACTGAAAAAAAGGTGTCTATTTCTTGGACGTCTAAAAAAGCTTTATCTGAGATGACGCAAGGAGCTGTTCATCAGGGCTTTGTCTTGAGAGTTTCTGCTTATGCTTACTCTGAATTAGAAGATATTTTGGCTAAAGCTAGTCAGGAGGGGAATCCTCTCATCCTTATTTTGGATGGTTTAAATGATCCTCATAATTTTGGTTCTATTTTAAGAACGGCTGATGCTACTCAAGTTTGTGGTGTGATTATCCCTAAACATCGTGCGGTTGGGGTGACACCTGTTGTTGCGAAAACCTCTACAGGTGCGATTGAACACCTCCCGATTGCGCGGGTGACTAATCTTAATCAGACAGTTGATAAGCTAAAAGAAGCAGGTTTCTGGATTTTTGGCACTGATATGGATGGCACGCCATCAACCAAGTGGAACACTTCAGGAAAGCTTGCCTTGATTATCGGCAATGAAGGCAAAGGTATTTCTACCAATCTGAAAAAACAGGTGGATGAGATGATTACCATTCCCATGAGTGGACACGTGCAAAGCCTCAATGCCAGTGTGGCGGCTGCCATTCTCATGTATGAGGTTTATCGTCATCGCTTGTAAACAAACGATGTGTGCTGATAAGGATGGACCAAAAAATAAAAATAATAATCCACTATTAGAGAGTAAGAGGAAGTGCTATGAAACGACTAATTTCGTGTTATGCGAGTGATTTTGAAAAGATGACGAAAGACGACTTCAAACAGGCCATTAAAAGCAGTGAGGGACGCACTATTTTGGGGGAGACTATCGTGACGGCTGCGCCCTTGATTGATGGGGTGACTAATGCCGAGATGATGGCGAGTTTTGGCGCTGATCTGCTTGTGCTCAATGAGTTTGATGTCTTCACCCAATACATCAACGGTTTTTATGACACGCCAAATCCCATTGCTGAACTCAAGCGCTTGACGGGTCGTCCTATTGGGATTAACCTTGAGCCTGTTGATGAGAATGTGACTGTCGTTGATGAGAAAATCAGTCTTCCCAAAGGGCGTTTAGCGACCAAAGAGACCTTTATCAAAGCCCAAGAGTTAGGCGTTGATTTTCTTTTGTTGACTGGCAATCCTTCTACCGGAGTCTCCTTACAGGCGATTAAAGAAGCAATTAGTATAGTTAGAGAGTCCTTTAACGGCTTAATTTTTGCGGGCAAAATGCACGGTGCCGGTGTTGGTGAGACTGTTGTAGATGGTGATGTTTTGTCTGACTTTATCACAGCAGGCGCTGATGGTGTTTTAGTGCCTAGTGTTGGCACTGTTCCCAGTGTGAGGGAGCACGAGTTGGCACCAATCGTTGACCGTATCAAAGCAATGGGTGGTCTTGTCATGAGTACCATTGGTACCAGCCAAGAAAGTGCTGATGAAGCGACCATTCGTGAATTTGCTCTCAGCAACAAGCGCGTGGGTAGTGATATCCACCATATTGGTGATGCCGGTTATGGTCGTATGCCAATCCCAGAAAACATCCTCGCTTTAAGCATTGCGGTACGTGGCAGACGTCATACCTACTTTAGAATGGGACAGTCTGTGAGACGCTAAGACTAAATTGCTGAAATAAAAAAACTAATGATATCAGTTTTAGAGACTAGGTTTAACCTAGTCTTTTTAATGTGATCATTGCAATAAAATGTATACTATATTTGACATAATGATTGTTATATCATATAATGATAATAAGTAAGGGGGTTTAAAATATGACTGGAATGCTAATAATCATTATTTTGTTATGTTTCTTTGGGGCTTATTTGAAATATACCAAAGCCTTTAAACGTCAAATACTTGAACAATACAAGGCCTATAAGTTAAGTTTTTTTACTGTAATGGCCATTTTACTTGCTATTATTGTTCTTTCAACATTTACTGGGTTGAGACTCTCTGTTGAATTACTCTTTCTGCCGTTTTCTCTAGGAGTTATTGTCTATTCCAATTACAGTATTTGGCAAGATGCTTATTTTGATCTTAATGATAAAAACCAAGTTTATTTTTTGATTTCCAATTTGGTGGTTGCTCTTTTAAATTTTTCCTCTTTGTTAAGAGGTGCTTGGGAAATTCCTAAAATTTTAACTTTTCTCTTCTTTTTTAGTCTTGGATTGACAACATTAGTAAAAATCATTAAAGAAAAAAAAGGAAAAAACGAATCGTTAGGTGTTTGAAAGAAAATCTTAGTTTATTAGAAATAAATCGTTGATGAGAAAAGGAAATAAAATGTTGAAAGATAAAAAGATAACAAAAATGGATGAACGACAAGAACAAATTTTGTTTAGAAGTTATCAACTTGGCTTTTGGACTATGGTCTTGACACTTATGGTTTCATTTTGGTTCATTCGCTTAACAGTAGTTGCTCATGCTGGCAAGGATTTGATGTTACTAGCCCTATTAGTTGGGATTACCGTTCAGGTTGTTTATGCGACAATACACGATGCTTCCATTTTTGTTGATAAACGCTTTGGTAAAAATGGCTATCTTGTTGGTGGTTTACTCTTGTTCTTTGGGATAATAACTCTTATCTATACGATTTGGGAGACGGTGCAGGTAAATGGGAAAGTCTTACGCTTTTTGAGTGAGAATGATACTTCTTTAATGATCCTAGGTTTTGCACAAGTAGTTATAGGAAGTAGTATTTTGTATCGCCTGTATTTGAATGATAGAGAGAATAAAGCATGAAGAATTTAAAACTAAAATCAGCACGAGTTGCTAAAGACTTGTCGCAACAAGCCTTGGCTGATCTGGTTGGTGTGTCAAGGCAAACCATTGTTGCTATCGAAAAAGGGGGTTATAATCCCACGATTAAGCTTTGTATTGAGATTTGTAAGGCGCTTGATAAAACCCTTGACGATTTGTTTTGGGAAGAATGAGAGAAATTAAAAATAAAAAGGAAAAGAAGGGCTAAAGTACTTGACTTTACCCCTCTTTTTTTGATATGATTATAAGCGGTATTGTTTACCCCATTTCGTAAGCCCCGGAAAGCTTTTGAAATAACCCGTGGACCGGAACATCCACATTGTAAACATAAACGATTTGTATAGGAGAAATCATGAACAAAACAACATACATGGCTAAGCCAGGTGAAGTTGACCGTAAATGGTACGTTGTTGACGCAACTGATGTGCCTCTTGGACGTCTTTCTGCAGTAGTCGCAAGCGTGCTTCGCGGTAAAAACAAACCAACATTTACACCACATACTGATACAGGTGACTTTGTTATCGTTATCAACGCTGAAAAAGTGAAATTAACTGGTAAAAAAGCAACTGATAAAATTTACTACACTCACTCAATGTATCCAGGTGGATTGAAACAAATCTCTGCTGGTGAATTGCGTTCTAAAAATGCTGTTCGCTTGATTGAGAAATCTGTCAAAGGTATGCTTCCGCACAACACTCTTGGACGTGCGCAAGGGATGAAATTGAAAGTATTTGTAGGAGCTGAGCACACACATGCTGCACAACAACCTGAAGTACTTGATATCTCAGGACTTATCTAAGAGAAAGGAGCATTAAATAATGGCACAAGCACAATATGCAGGTACAGGACGCCGTAAAAACGCTGTTGCACGCGTTCGTTTGGTTCCAGGTACTGGAAAAATTACTGTTAATAAAAAAGATGTTGAAGAATACATCCCACATGCTGACCTTCGTTTAATCATCAACCAACCATTTGCAGTGACATCAACTGCTGATTCATACGACGTTTTCGTTAACGTTGTTGGTGGTGGTTATGCTGGACAATCAGGAGCGATCCGTCATGGTATCGCGCGTGCATTGTTACAAGTAGATCCAGATTTCCGCGATTCATTGAAACGCGCAGGTCTTCTTACTCGTGACGCACGTATGGTTGAACGTAAGAAACCAGGTCTTAAAAAAGCACGTAAAGCATCACAATTTAGTAAACGTTAATATCAGCGATATTACTATCTACAGGCACTTTGCAAGATTTTGCAAGGTGCTTTTTTGTTAATAAAAACTCATCCGTTAGATGACAATAGAAGGAGAAAAAATGAAACAAAACAGTTATTTTGATGGAGGGATAGTCGATTATATCCTCTACGGTATTTTAGCATGGTTGATAACAGCTCTAACAGCTGGTATTGGAACACCATGGGCAATTGTTATACTACTAAAATGGAAAGTCAGCCATACGGTTATTGAAGGCAGACGCCTTTATTTTAGTGGTACAGCTATCGATTTATTTGTCCAATGGTTAAAATGGTTTGTACTCATCATTATTACCTTTGGAATTTACTCTTTTTGGGTTGCGATTAAAATTGAACAATGGAAAGTGGCGCACACGCATTTTGTTGACGAACAAGAATTGTTATAAACTACTAGCTGAGCACAATAGCATCAGCAACTGAATATTAGAAAGCATTTTATGATAGAAGAATTAAAAAATTTACCGGCCTTTGTGGAAAAACTCCCTCTTATTATTGAACAACTTGGGCAAATTCCTGATCAAATAAGAGATATTATCTTAGAATTTGAAGAATTTGCAGCATTACTCTATACGGGGCTCATCATAGTCTTACTTTACATCCTTTTAAGCCTCCTATTTTTAAATATCTTGACTCTTATTGGTGCTTGGCGCACTTTTGAAAAAGCAAACGAACCTGGGTGGAAAGTTTTAATCCCAATTTATAACCTCTACATCCTCAGTAAGATTATCTACGGCAATGGTTGGCAATTTGTTCTTCTACTGATTCCCGTGATTAATATTTATTACAGCATAAGATTTAGCTTAGATATGGCAAAGAGCTATGGCAAAAGTACAGCCTTTGGTATCGGTATCTTCTTGTTGTCTCCACTTTTTATCTCGATTATCGGTTATGGTGCATCGGAATATCAAGGCGTCCAACGAGAGATGCTATTGATAAGAAAATAGAAACTCGGTTGGTATTGAAAACCAAGAAAAAACACTTCTCTTGTCTAGTGAAATAGATAGGAGAGGTGTTTTTTGATGTGGAAAATAAGGCAGGCAAAAATAAAACGGATAACTTCGACTATCCGTTTTCATATAGTTTTCGTTTCAAGCATTATATTTTTTATCCATTACTCTATGTTATAATAAAAATATGATAAGAGATGTCGTGGATAGAAAGAGTAGAATGAGAGAAAATATTTGTGACTCGTGGCTACGATAGAAATATTGAAAGTTTTAATAAAACCCATCTAATTATAGAGAAATTATATTTAGAAAGTAAACAATGATGACATTACAAAGAACAATCGAAGATATTACCTCCTTTATGTTTTTAGAAGATAGTAATCAAATTTGCAATTTGATAATTATTCCAGGAACATCACAAACACAACCAATTGATATTGCAAAAAAAATAATAGATTCTGGTAAAGCTAGTAAGTTATTAATTACTGGGGGTAATAATCCTAAATTACATGATGTAACAGAAGCAGAGTTTTTAAAAAATTACGCAATCAATATAGGTGTTTCAAATAAAGATATTATTATTGAGACAAAAGCAAAAAATACACTAGAAAATGTAATATTTTCGTCGCATATCGTTAAAAAGTTTGGATTAAAAAGTAAAAATGTTTTATTAATATCAAAGAATTATCATGCTAGGAGAATTTTAACAACTTTCGAAGAATACTTTCAGATGGATGTTAATTTTTTTGTAATCAGCTATATAGATGAATTAGGAATTACAAAGGATAATTGGTATGTTGACTCTGCTAGAAAAGAAAAAATATTTTCTGAGATTTATAAAATTGGAAAATATCACTTTAAAAACAAAAATGAATATGAAAAGAAAGCTGAATATAAACCAAATTAGTCGGGTTACTATTAGTAATAAAAATATAAAAGAATATAAAATAATCCTTTATTAAAATATAATCTCTAACTTTTGGAGGTCAGTACAAGCTCCAGCTAATCTTTTTCTTTCTATTGTTCCGATAAATCAGAAGTTTTATTCCAATAAATCACCTATTGTTCCGTACTGTGGTATAATGGAGTAGAAAGTGAGGATTTCTATATGGCATACATGACTGTCAGACAAGCTGCCGAACTTTGGGGAATTTCAGATAGACGTATCCGTACCTTGTGCAAGGAGGGAAAAATTCCTGGAGTCATTCGAGAGGGACGTGCTTGGAAAATTCCTGTTGATAGCAAAAAACCTGCAGATGGCCGTTATAAAAAGGCAGAAAGCCTTCTTCCCTTGATTGAGGAAAAAATGGTTAAACTGGCCACTTTGAGACCCTTAACAAGGGGAGAATTAGAACGCTTAAATGAAGAATTTACCGTTGAATACACTTATAACTCTAACGCCATTGAAGGTAACACACTGACTCTTCGTGAAACAGATATGGTTTTGAGAGGGCTAACCATTGATCAAAAATCTCTAAAAGATCATATGGAAGCCATTGGTCACCGAGAGGCTTTCCAATATGTTCAAGCTCTAGTATCAGAAAATCAATCACTAACAGAGCAAGTTATTAAAGATATCCATCACCTGGTTTTATCTGATAAAAAAGAGGATAGAGGTATCTATCGGAAAGTTCCTGTTCGTATTATGGGGGCTGCTAATGTACCTGTTCAACCCTTTTTGATTCGTCCTAAAATGGAACAGCTATTAGAATCTTATCTTGCGAGTCAAGAAAATATGATGACTAAAATGGCACGTCTTCATATTGAATTTGAAAGCATTCATCCATTTATTGATGGCAACGGTCGAACAGGTCGTTTACTGGTCAACTTAGAATTGATGAAAGCAGGCTATCCACCAATTGATATTAAATTTACGGATCGCTTAGCTTATTATCAAGCCTTTGATGATTACCATTCAAAAGGTAGTCTCTCTGAAATGGAAAATTTGTTCGCTAAATATGTTAATGAGCGATTGGATATGTACTTGTCGATTTTAGGTGATGAATAAGAACTTATTGAAAATGTAATAGGTAACTAATTATTGATTTTTTCCTTAGATTATCAACAGAAAAAAACAGGTTCAATAATGATCCTGTTTTTTTGTTTAACATAAAATGTACTTTTATTTTTAAGTCGTTTAGTTGCTTTAAAAACAATCAGATTTTCTCCTATTTTTTCAGTATAGAACACTTTATAAGATTGTCTAGTTAAGTATAACCTATTCAACATTGATTTTGATAATATCTTCAGCGGTTAGATATCTCATTTATCTACCAATTCTTTCAACAGTTCATCGTATTGGTTCATAGCTTTTTTTAGTTCTTTATCAAAACCAAATTTTGGTTTAGCTTTGCGAATGATAACCGTATTTCCAGATGTCTCGAATTCGATTTCTTCTCCAATTTCTACTCCAAGGATCTTTCTAATTTTATTTGGGATAGTAATGACGGTACTGTTCCCAGTTTTACGCAAAACAACATTCATGGTAGTTACCTCCTTTTGTAAATACATTATAAAATGAATATACAAAAAATAAAGTGAATACGTGATTACTTAACTGCATAAGCTCTAAAAAAATTTTTTGGGAATCATTTTAAGAATTATATCCAAACATCACGATAACTAGTGTGGCATATAACATCAACGCTAATACAACTAGATAGATTACTAATAAAATAATCTTTAAAGGTTTGCTTAAATTAAGTTTTGAATGATTCTTGATGACAGCAACTCCAAATGTGAGATAAAGGACTAAAAAAATAATAGAGATAAATCGAATCATTACATTAAGCTCCTTTTCGTAATATATAAAGACGTGAGACACCTTTTCGGCAATATTCTAACATAGAAAGCAGTCGTCCTCAATCAATGTGATGAATTGTTGCCAGAATTGCCATCAATTCTACCAAAACTTTCACTGATTGATAATAGATGGCTATCAAAATCAAAAAAACTACTAGGAGTTGGCTCCTAGTAGAATATATGATGTGATTTCTTTTCTATTACAAGTTATTATAGCTTTTTGCAATTTGTGCACCGACTTTAGCATTATTGTAGACTAATTGGATATTTGCTTTTAGGCTCTTGCCGTCTGTTAATTCAACAATCTTACTTAACAAGAATGGTGTGATATCTTTACCAACAATCCCTTTTGCTTCGGCTTCTGCAACAGCATTCTCAATAATGCTGTCAATATAGTCAGCATCTAATTCATGTTCTTTTGGAATAGGATTGGCGACTAGTACGCCTCCTTTAAGACCGAGGTCATCACTCGTCTTAACCATAGCAGCAATCGTCTCTACTGAGTCGGCTGATGTATTGAGTTTATATGGGCTTGTTCCAGTAAAGAAGGCTGGAAGGACATCTGTCTTATAGCCGACTACTGGGACACCTTTGGTTTCTAAATATTCTAATGTTCTTGGCAGGTCAAGGATGGATTTGGCACCCGCACAAATAACAGTCACTGACGTTTGTGCTAATTCTTCCAAGTCAGCAGACACATCCATCGTTTCTTCATAGCCACGATGCACGCCACCAATACCGCCTGTGACAAAGAATTTAATCCCGGCAAAGGCTGCACCAATCATCGTTGTTGCAACAGTCGTTGCCCCAATACGTTTGGTAGCGATGATTTCAGCTAAGTCACGACGTGACACCTTGGCGACATTTTTTTCTGTCGCTAAGCGTTCTAAATCGGCTTCTGATAAGCCAATCTTGTACTTACCATCCATAATGGCGATGGTTGCAGGAACAGCTCCGTTGTCTCGAATAATTTGTTCGACCGTTTTAGCCATTTCTACGTTTTGCGGATAAGGCATACCGTGAGAAATGATGGTTGACTCCAAGGCAACGATGGGTTTTCCAGCTGCTTTTGCGGCTTCAACCTCTGGTGAAAATTCTAAGTAGGCATTAAGATTCATGGGTAAAAAGTTCCTTTCTTTCTTGTAAAAACGATTGACGCGATAAATTTTTTCTAACCGTGTCTTGTGATTGAATGGTGTGGTAGGCATTGGTCAGACCAAATTCAAGGGTTTCTTGAGAACTAAACTCATTGAGCCAACCAAACAGAATACCTGCTGATAGGGAGTCGCCTGCACCTGTAGCATCTACCATTTGTTGGACTATTTTAGGGGTCATGACTTGTCGCTTCCCATCCTGATTAGCATAGAGCATTGATTTGGCTCCTCTTGTGATCAAAACTTGCTTGAGACCCGTTTGTAACCAAAGCTTTGCCAGGTCTTCTAAATCTTCACTAGACCCCAAGGGTTTATCAAAAAAGAGTTCGCTCTCATCTTGATTGACAATCAACCATTCAACACCGGTTAAATCTTTGGGAAGATTGGCCATCTTGGGTGCTGAAACGGGGATGATGGCTAGGGCCAAGTCTCTTTCTCTTGCTAACTTGATGAGATAGGCGAGACTCTCCTGAGGGAGATTGAGGTCAACCACCAAGGCCTTACTTCTAGACAAGAGGTTTTCGTATTGCTCTAACCATGACACAGTCATACCGTCGCAGATAGCCATGTTGGCTAAAGCCATACTCATGTCTCCATCGGTATCGATGATAGCTGTGTAGGAGCTTGTCGCCTCTTCTGGGCAGACATCAACCTGACGTAGATTCATGTAGGACTCTGAAGCAGATTTGATTAAGTCCCAATCTTGATCGTCCCCTGCTCTAGAAAGCATGACGACATTTTCCCCCAAACGCCCTAGGTTTTCAGCGATATTTCGACCAACACCTCCGATGGAAACCGAACTGCTGACGGGATTTGACGTCTTCAAAATCAACTTTTGCTTGGCGTAAAATTTGCGGTCGACATTCATACCGCCAATACAGACAACAGGCACCTCATCATTGATAATGTATGCTCTACCCAAGAGATAATTGCGCCTAATCAAGTCCGAAATCATGTTGGCAACAGCTGAACGTGATAATCCTATTTGCTCGGCAATCTCCTGCTGAGCGTAAAAAGGATGTTGACGGATGAGCTCTAGTACTGCTTGTTCTTTCTCATTAAGAATAAGTATCACCTCCTGTAAACAAATGTTTAAAAATGACTTTTGTCTAATATAAACTCATTGTAACCCTTTTCAAAAGAAAAAGCAAGGAAAAACTTATTGTTTAAAGGTGGGAAAAACGACTCCTTGAACATATAATACAGGAACTTCCTCGTTTCGCTATTCTTCTTGATTATCGGTTATGGGGCGTTGAGAAATCAAGGTACCCAGTGAGAGATATTTTTTTGGTGTGTTGGAAAATAAAAAGTAGACAAAATAAGTTGTTTTGTTAAGTTTTTGTTGAAAAAATGTTGTTATTTATATAAAAATGTAGTAAAAGTGTTATAATATTAAGTAAAATGGTAACAATCTAGTTAAAATAATACAGTAAGAAGAATTTTCATACTATGTTTTTTAATAGTTCTTTCAGATACTTTTTCGAAAGAATAATAGACATGATAATAAAATGGTATAATAATAGGTAGAATAACTATTTTCAAGGAGTATGCTTTGAAAGAAAATTTAATTAAATCAAAACATAGAGTACAAAAGCACGGAGAGGTTTTTACACCCTCGTGGATGGTCCAAAAAATGTTGGATACTCCTGGTGTAAAAGAAGCTTGTGAAGATATATCGGCTACTTTCCTTGAACCAGCAGCGGGGGATGGTAATTTTTTACAGGCTATTTTAGAACGCAAGCTAAAGGCAATGGTGAAAAAATATGATAAGCGAAATTGGAAAACAAAATCTTTAATAGCTTTATCGTCTATATATGGTATTGAATTTTTGGAAGATAATTTAGAAGTGGCAAGATCACGAATGTTTGTATACTATTTAGATTGGTATGAAGAGGCATTTGGTGTTAAATTAAGTAGTAGGACGGATCTTTATAAATCAGCACATTATCTTATCTATAAAAATATTGTCAGAGGGGACACTCTAACACAAAGACATCCAGATACCGGTGATTTGATATGGTTTAATGAATGGCAGATAGTAAAAGGACACCCAAGTACAGTTAAGAAAATTCCTTTTGCATTGACTGAGTTGTTAGGTAATGAAGTGGATGGAGAAAACAATATTGCCGAAGGTCAATTAAGCTTCTTTGATATTGATGATGGATTTACAATTAATAACCAAATTGTCAACAATGAACAAAGAATAGAAGAGATAAATATTCAGAAAGTATACTTATTGGGAGATTAAGATATGATTTCAAATTTTGAGTTTTTGTCAATAGATATGGATACAGCAGAACTGTTCAGAACCATTAATATGGCTGAAGAAAACTATACTCATGGTGATTATGAAGGAACTTTGACTAAAGTTAGGAAAGTTTCTGAAAACACAGCTAAATTGATTGCTGATAGGGAGTATCTTGAAATACCAGAACGCTCTAGTTTTAATGATGTTTTAAGAGAAATTAGATATTTAATTAGTAACAAGACGATTGTTGATTATTTTTATGAAATCAAGGGTAAAGGGAATAGTTCGGCACATGTTCTTAATCCACAAGATGCAACAAAAGAGAATGCTTTAAAATCTCTCAAGCAGGTTTTTGATATCTTGGCTTGGGTTATGTTAACTTATATTAATCCTGATATAAAAGAAAGTGCTATTGGTCAATTTTTAGAACCTAGAGCCCGAGAAATGTATAATACGGCTGAGCGAAAATTTATCTATATTCAAACAGTTAACAATGAAAATGGTCTTTTTAATGCTTTTGAAGGGACACAGAAGATTGGTGAGGGTACAGTATCTTCAGATGACATTGAAGCTGATTGGACACCTAACAGTGAATTTTTACGCCAAACTGCCCCAAAACGAATCAATCAATATATGAAAACATCTGGTCTTCCTTATACTCTTGGTTGGGTGGAGCTTGCTTATAGGAAATCAACTAAAACATGGTTCCACGATTATGATGTTCATAATGTTTTGAAACGCTCTGGAATCAAAAAAGCTGAACATCTCGAGGGGACAGAATGGTTTAAGACAGATCTAGAAACAGCTAAATCTGCTATAAAAGCTGTTAAAGAAGGAAAAAATTATTTGAATGTCCCTCTTGAAGAAGCGACTGTTGCTGAACAATTTATTGAGTTACGTCCAGAGCAAGAAGCAGCAGTTAAGCAAACGCAAAAAGTTTTTAAGAAAAAAAAGAGAATGCTTTGGAACGCCAAAATGCGATTTGGGAAAACATTGACTTCTTTGCAGCTTGTTAAAAATGAACAATTCCAAAAAGTACTTATCTTGACACATAGACCAGTAGTGGCAGATTCGTGGTTTGAAGATTTTCGCAAGATGAAAATGCATGAATCATATTATGAATTTGGTTCAATAGATAAAGGTGCAAGTATAGATGAATTGAAAAATCAAAACAAACCATTTGTCTATTTTGCCTCGATTCAACTCTTAAGATATAATAATGCCCAAACCAATTTAAAAGATTTTGCCAATGTTGATTGGGATTTGATTATTATTGACGAAGCTCACGAAGGGACTCAGACAGAACTCAGTGACACGGTTATGAAAGAATTGATCAAGGAGCATACTAAAGTTCTTGAACTGTCGGGAACACCATTTAATCTTCTTGATAAATTTGATGAAGAGCAAGTCTATACATGGGACTATGTCATGGAACAGACAGCCAAGAAAAAATGGGAATTAGAAAATCCTGACAAACCAAATCCTTATGAAACATTACCAAAAGTGTCTATGTACACTTTTGAAATGAAAAATAAAAATCGCTTCTCTGATGAGTCTAAGTCATTTAATTTTAGAGAATTTTTCAGAGTTGATAAAGAAGGAAAACTTGTTTACAAATCGGAAGTTAAAGGATTTCTAGATAATATTACTAATCCTGATAGTTCAACAAATTACCCTTTTTCAACAAAAGCTTATCGAAAAGAGTTGCGTCATACGCTATGGCTCATGCCAGGTGTAAAAGAAGCGAATGCTTTTGAAGAATTATTAAAAGAACATCCTATCTTTGGTAAAGAGTATAAAATTGTTAATGTTGTGAGGGGTAATTCTACAGATGATGGTATTGCTAATGATGATGACTTAGAAAAAGTACGATCAGCTATTACAGATGATCCTTCTCGTACTAAGACGATTACTTTAACTGTGCGTAAATTGACAACAGGTGTCAACATTCCTGAATGGACTGCTGTTATATTTTTATCAAATACAAATAGTGCCATGAATTATCTCCAGGCTGCTTTTAGGGCACAGACACCTTTTTCTCATGAAAAATTGGGAATGAAGAAAAACTGTTATATTTTTGATTTTGCTCCAGACAGAGCATTAACGGTTATGGCTGAAAGTGCTCAAATTAATTCTGGTGTTGGTAAAATAAATACACAGACACAAAAACAAGCCATGGCTCGTCTTTTAAATTTTATGCCAATTCTTGAATATTCTGGTAATGGGATGAAAACCTATGATGTCGATCGTATGTTGACTCAACTTAAGAAAGTCTATGCTGAAAAAGCAGTACGTTCAGGCTTTGACGATGATAGCTTATATAATGACAAATTATTATCCCTTAGTTCAGATGATGTGGAAATGTTTAATAAAATTAGAGGAATTGTTGGTTCAAATAGTAAACAAAATATTAGTAAAGTCGTGATTTCTAATAATGGTTTAACAGATGAAGAATATGATAGGGGAGAGAAGGCTCGAAAGAAAAAAAAGAAAGAGAGGACGGAAGAAGAAAAAGAAATTTTAGAAAAAATTAAAGAGGCTAAGAAGAAACAAAAGGTACTGATTTCAATTCTTAGAGGTGTATCAATTCGTATTCCTATGATGATTTATGGAATGAAAGTAGATTTAACAAAAGATATATCTATCAATGACTTTATTGCTCAAGTTGATGAAGAATCATGGAGAGAATTTATGCCTAATGGTTTTACTAAGGGAATGTTTAGTGAAATTATTCAATACTATGATCCTGAGATATTTATTGAAGCAGGCCATATAATAAGAAGAAGAGCTAAATCATACGATAAATTGGATTTTATTGAAAGAGCTGAAAAAATTGCCGAATTATTTAGTACTTTTAAAAACCCAGACAAAGAAACTGTTTTAACACCTTGGCGAGTTGTTAACATGCATCTTTCAGAAACTCTTGGCGGGCTGAGTTTTTATAATGATACCTTTGAGCACACAACATCAGAAGGAAAGCCAAAATTAAACTGGATACAAAAAGAGTTAACAGATAAAGTGTATTCTAAAAACACAAAGATTTTGGATATAAATTCAAAGACAGGCTTATACCCTTTATTTATTGCTTCAAGTATATATTTTAATTATATTAAACAGAATGATGATAGCCATTTTGAGGCGGATAAAATATATAGTGACATAATTAAAAATAACGTTTTTGCTATAGCAAAGACTCCTATGGCAAAGACTATCACAGAACGAACTTTGATTGGATTTCGTGATGTTGAAACAAATGTGAAGTATATCAATGATTTTTCAGATATTATAAAACATAACATTAATAGTGGTAAAGAAAAAATAGATAAGGAATTTAAAAAATTGAAATTTGATATAGTCATTGGAAACCCTCCATACCAAGAAAATGATAATGGGAAAAGGATAGATGGTACGGTTAGTGCATCAGCTAGTCCTCTATACCATCACTTTTTCAATATTTCTAAAACGGTTTCCAATCAAATTGTTGAACTAATTTTTCCAGCTAGATGGTTAACTGGAGCTGGAAAAGGTTTATCAGATTTTAGTAGAGATATGATAAGTGATACTCATATTCGGACATTAACAATATATAAGGATTCAAGTCAAGTTTTTCCTAATAACGATATTAAAGGTGGAATATTGTATTTAACCTATGATAAAGAATATCAAGGTAAAGCTAATATTACAGTGTATGATATTGATGGAGAAAAAATTGAATTTCAAGATTATTTAGATTCAGTTGGATTGGGTATATTTATTCCTTATAAAGAGTTGGTTTCCATTTATAAGAAGGTGTCTAAAAAAGTAAACTTAGATTTTCAAAATGTTCAAAGTATAACATCAGTGCGTAAGCCATTTGGACTTTCAACTGATTTCTTTAAAAATCATTCAAAATATAGTTCGCAATCTATATATGATAATAGAAAAACAAAAGAAGATTTTGAAATTATTGGATTGAATAAATTGAAAAGAGTAAGCAAATTTGTTTCCTCTGATTATCCTATTAAATCTGGGCATGATTTAATAGATAAATGGAAAATTTTTGTTCCATATGCTTATGGTTCAGGTGAGTTTGGTGAGATTGGGCCAAGTATAATTGTTGCAGGACCAAAGCAAGTTTGCACAGAAACTTTTTTAGTGATTGGTCCTTTTGATACTCGAGAGGAAGCTGAGTTAATGAAAAAGTATTTTAAAACAAAATTTTTCAGAGCTATGATAGGAATATTAAAAACTACACAGCATAGTACAACAACTTATCGCTTTATTCCTTTAGAATTATTTAAAAAAGATATGACATCAATAGATTGGAGTAAGCCTATAGAACATATTGATAATCAATTATATGAAAAATATGAGTTAACAAAAACTGAAATAGAATTTATAACTAAAAAAGTAAAGGAAATGAAATAAAATAGAATTGAGGAAAATTGATGAATAATTATTTTGATGATAGAGATTTTACAGATTATGTACACGATAAACTTGCTGTACCAATTATATATGAACAATTACAATGGAAACCAGATATTATTAATATTGATTATGCGAATAAGCGAGATATGTCGGATGGTATTGATTATCAAGCAACTGATGATATGGGTTTTAAGATAACTATACAAGAGCGTTTTCGTGATGAATTTTATAAGAACTATAATGATTTTACAATAAGATACACCAGAAGTAATTCTAAAACACCTCAGGAAAGAAAATCAGAATTTTTTAAAATAAGCGCGACACACTTTTTGTATGGAATTACTAATGGCAAAAAATTTCTTGATAAGAGAGATACGTTAACTGATTTTGTTAAATATATTGTCATAGATGTTAGTGTTTTAAAAAAATTATTTAGAGTTGGTATTATTAAGGTACCTGAAAACTGTTCATCCAAATCACGAATTGCAATTGAAAATGGTAAAAAAATATTATATACAGCAAAACGAAAAAATAATGATGGTTCATCTGAATTTATTGGAATTGATCCTTCATTATTAAAAGAAGTATTAAGAGATAAAATTGATGATCTTGTCATTTTACAAAGAGGTTTTTACTAATAAAATTGATTATTAATACTGGAATAATTAGTTGCTTACAGTTACTCACAAAACGATATGCGGATCATTATCGTATTAAGAAGGGAATAGGAAAACTTTTGCTAGTATTGTTGATCTTGTCTAGCTGTATAAGATGTTCGCATGTGTAGCTTGTTTGATTTAAGAGAAAATATTTCTAGATTATTAAAAAGGTATTTTAAGAAATAACTGATGAAATATAACATAGGGACTCATGTTATTTAGAAAAAATTATACAATTTATCTTAGAAATAGTTAATGTAGCGGATAAGAAATAATTAATTCTATATCTTTTGACTTTTTATTTAGATAAACATTACGATAAAATAAGATGATTTAGTGGAACACAGCTTAAAATAATCATTACAACTTGATTTCTATATATTTAGAATTATAATTCTTCTATTTTCTCAAAATCGTCATTAATGTAATATAGTAAAATAAGGTTTATATTTCTTTGCACTAGATTCCCCCTCATTTGACTTCTCCCTCATTTTCCTGTATAGTAGTCGTAATCAGAAAAGTAGCAAATGGTAGTTTTCAGGGAGCTCGTGGTGACTGTGAACGGGTAGCTGGTGTTTGTGAACATTGGACTGATGATAAAAGGAATTGTAAGACATATCAATTCGGTGGGCACCCCTTATCGTGCGTCTTCTTGTTTGAGAGGATTGAGATGTGATGGCTTTTTGCTATCATCAACTGAGGTGGCACCGCGCTATTTGAACTAACGCCCTCGCACAGATTTTTTTCTGTGCGGGGTTTTTTGTATTTAAAAAATTAGGAGGAAGAAAGATGAGTAAACAAGAAGAAAAAGGCTTTTTTGGTGAGTTTGGTGGGAGTTTTGTCCCAGAACCCATTCAAGTATTGCTGGATGAGTTGGAAACTGCTTTTGAAACCTACAAGGATGATGAGGATTTTCAAAAGGAACTAGCCTACTATCTAAAAGACTATTCAGGGCGTGAGACGCCGCTTTATTATGCCCAGTCATTGAGCACCGCGCTTGGTGGGGCTAAGATTTACCTCAAACGTGAGGATTTGAATCATTTGGGATCGCATAAGCTCAATAATGTCTTGGGGCAGATTCTTTTGGCGAAACGCATGGGGAAAACCCGTGTCATTGCTGAAACTGGGGCAGGGCAACATGGGGTGGCAACGGCAGCTGCTGCAGCTAAATTTGGAATGGCCTGTGATGTTTATATGGGGGCTGAGGATACCAAGCGTCAACGACTCAACGTTTTTCGGATGGAGATGATGGGAGCGACGGTGCATGCGGTCACTGAAGGCACTCAGACCTTGAAAGAAGCGGTTGATGCGGCCTTTGGCGCGTGGATGGCAGACTTGGGAGCTTTTTATGTCTTAGGCTCAGCTGTTGGTCCGCACCCTTATCCAACCATGGTTCATGAATTTCAAAAAATCATCAGTCTTGAGTCAAGAAAGCAGATATTGGACAAGGAAGGGCGCTTACCGGATGCGGTGATTGCTTGTATCGGTGGAGGCTCAAACGCTATCGGTGCTTTTTCAGAATACATTGCTGATGAAGAGGTTGCTTTGATTGGCGCCGAAGCTGCTGGGCAAGGTGTTGAGACAGATAAACATGCGGCAACTATGACTAAGGGAACCGTTGGTGTGGTCGATGGAATGAAGACCTATGCGCTCTTCCAAGAAGATGGCAAGATTGCTCCTGTTTACTCGATTTCAGCTGGACTAGACTACCCAGGCGTTGGCCCAGAACATGCTTACCTTAATTTTTCAGGTCGTGTTGATTACGTGCCAATCACCGATGAAGAAGCCGTTCAAGCACTACTCTTGTTGTCGAAAACCGAAGGCATCATTCCTGCGATTGAGAGCTCACACGCGCTTGCAGAAGCCATCAAACGAGCACCAAAAATGGCCAAAGACCAAATCCTTATCGTTAATCTTTCCGGACGTGGCGACAAAGACGTTGCAGCCATTGCAGATTATTTAGACGGAAAGAAATGATGGAGGAGAATCAAATTTCTTTACAATATAATTGATACAAAAAATAGAAACTCCAATGAGTCTCTATTTTTATTGATTATTAAGAAATTTATTTAATTTCGTTTAAATAAATCACCGTAATATTTAATAAGTTCACTAAGATTTTTTCTTTGATTCAAGTGTTTAATATATTGTTCTAATATGGTATCTTTATATTTTTTGTCTGTCTTCAAAAAATTACTGATACTGGTTACTTTTCCTAATTCATATTCATTAGCATATAATGGACTGATATGTTGAATAAGTTCATATATGAGATCTTCTATTAATGAATCAATGTCATCTTCTTTATAATTTGAAAGAAAATAATTAAATTCAAAGTTGTCATTAATAGAATCAATATCATCATTTTTTATATCAAAATCATTATTTGACAGTCTGTAGATAAATCCCATTAGGGCAATAATAGCTAATTTTCCATTATTTAAAATATTAAGTTCATCGGTAGTGAGTTTTTTAGTTGCAGTATTATTTTTAAATCTCTGAACTATAGTTTCTACTCTTTTATTTAAATCAATTAAATCTATAATGAAATTAATTTTTTCTGGATTTTTTGAAAATCTTTGAGCGAATATTTGCTTGTAGTGAGTATTGTTTGAAAATAAAGATTTTTTATTTGACCTGGCTGTGCCTGGCTTTTGAGAAACAAATGAATAATAAATTTGAGCAAGATCTTCATTTTTTATTTTATTATCCACAAATGATTTTGGTGCATTGATACCTCTTTTGATTTCTAAAAAATAGCCTTTGTCTTTTAATAAATTTTGTAATTGAATCATTTCAGGGGCATTTGCTTTAAGATCTCTTGGTTGAATAGGTTTTTGAGAATTAGTAGCCTCAGCAATATCGTTAAAAAATGACATAGAATCATTTCTATCTAGATCAACTTTGCTTTTTATGATTTTACACATCACAAAAAAGTCTTCTTTTGAAGCATCATAGTTTTTTGCGATTAGTGTAGTTGTTTGACCACCATTAACGATAGAAAAGTTATAAATTTTTATATTATCACCATCCACAATATAATCTTTACAAGCTATTGTTAGTCCGTTATTTTTGAACCAAAAATCATCCTTAGTTTTATTAATTGAGTGAACGATGGCATCATCAACGTTTTTAGATCTTATATATCTTCTGATATTTAAATTGAACAATCCTTTACTTTCAAATCTATTATATGCTTCAGTTAGACTACTAGCACTTATATTAACAACAATTCCTTCATATTTGTCTGAGCTATAATTTAGTTCATTTCTTGTGGTATCCAAATCAAATTTAAATTCGTCAACAACATCTAATTCAGACCTTAAGTTATCAATTAGTTTCTCTAATTCAGATTCTGTTAAAAAAATCAAATCCGAATATTGATTTTGGTGCTCAACTCTGCTTAGTACCTTGGACTCTTTAAATTTAGATAGTGAACTAAATACTATATCAATATTTCCTATATTTTCTTCTGTTAATCTATCTAGTGCATTTAAGAAGTTTTCTTTTAAAACACTTGAATACTGTTTTGTATCTTTTTTTTCAAAAGACTTAATGGTATTAATCATTTTTTCTATTTCAGCAATTGCTGAGTTTGAATCGATATTTTCAGAGTATTTATTTTGTCCAATTATTACTTTAGAATTTTCTTCATCATAATAGACAAAGTCAATACCACCATCATTTGGTCCGTCTGTAATATTTTCTTTTGTAATATCATACCAAAATTTATCATAATTTAGTGTTTTATAGCAATAAATAGCACAAACAAGAAAATCAAACGCTTTCTCAGATTTAAATTCAATATTTTTAGTTTTTCCAATGGAAATAATTTTTTTAATTTCATTATTGATTACAGTTGACATTTTTTCCTCCTAAAACTTCATTTAGATCATTATATCATTTATTTTTATAAAGTGAATTATTAACCTTAATTTTGATCCAAATCAATGATTAATACTAATCAAATCATAATATTTTTGTTAATATAAAAATATCTCCCTGAGACGATAGTTTTCTATCGTCTTTTTCTTTCTTTTTCCCATCACTTTTTAAACTAAATGATTTACAAATAAATGAGAATAAGGTAGGATAGAAACTCAGAAAAAACATCATTTTCAGAAAATAATAATAATTTTACTGAAATTTTTTGATAATGATAGAAAATGAGGTTAGAATGAAAAGAGTAGTTAATTCATATCGGTCGTCGCTGATTCTTCTAGGTTCAATGATTCTAGGTGGTTTGATTGGCTTTATTTGGGGTCCTGAGGCTTCTATGCTGCAGCCCATTGCAGACACTTTTTTAAATCTACTTTATTGTAGTGTGGTGCCTTTAATCTTTTTCTCCTTGTCTTCAGCGATTGCAAAGATGCAAAACTTGTCAAAATTGGCTAAGATTATGGGAAGTTTTTTCTTACTAACCTTTGTGACAGGGATTGTTTCCAGTTTATTTATGGTTGTGGCCACCTTTTTTGTCAACCCGGCTTCGGGGGTGACGATTGCTTTAAATGAATCGGTAGATACAAGTGATAGTAATCTCAACATTCTCGAGATGTTCACGGTCAATGACTTTCCTGAACTTTTTTCAAGAAATCACTTGATGGCGCTCATTGTTTTTACGATTATTTTTGCGATTGGGCTCATCCAAGTGGGTGAAAAAGGGAAACCTGTTGTTGCTTTGATGGAGACATTGACAGAGGTGATTGTTAAGGTGATTGGCATCATTATGAAGCTAGCACCGTTAGGATTGGGGGCTTATTTTGCTATCTTGATTGGGACTAATGGTAGTGAAGTGGTTGGTTCGCTTTCAAAAGCAGTAGGCTTGTACTTGGTGGTTCTTGTTATTTATTTCATCTTTTCACAAACCTTTGCAGCCTATGTGTCGGCAGGTTTTTCAGGTGTGAAAAAATGGTGGAGTACTTTTATACCAGTTTTATTAACAGCTCTTGGCACAAGTTCTTCTGCGGCATCAATCCCTGTTAATCGAGACCATGCTAAGAAAATTGGCATTTCTGATGAGATTGCTGATCTTGTGATTCCTCTTGGTGCAACGCTTCATAAGGACGGCGCGTGTTTGATTCAGATTGTAAAAATTGCTGTCTTATCGTCACTGTTTAACATTGACTTCTTTACGCCACAAAACATTTTTATGGCAGTCTTAATTTCTGTGATGGCATCGATTGTTGTTGGTGGCATTCCTGGTGGTGGTTATGTGGCTGAGATTTTCATCATTTCTGCCTTTGGTTTTCCAGCTGAAGCTATTCCAATCATGGTCTTATTAGGTACAGTTACTGATGCACCTGCAACAGCTTTAAACGTAACAGGCGACACTGGTCTTGCTATGATGATTGCTAGGATTGTTGATGGGAAAGACTGGATGATAAAAAAAGAACTGGCAAAAACACTTTAATGGTATAACACATAAAACCCAACCAAATTTGGTTGGGTTTTTAAATCATTTTATCGTAAATTCTGTTTAAATTATTGTTAAATTGTTGTTTTATTTTAAAAAAGAAAGGGTTTACAAAATTTTAGAACTATGTTAAAATACACACGTAAGTAGGATAAGGTAGATTGTTACTAATGAGATTAGGCGAGACTACAGATAAATTGAGGTCATGGACCTTGGTTTGTTTGTGGTCTCTTTTTTACTAGATGTGGAAAGGAGGGAGAGATGTATCGTATCGTTAAATTACTCAACAATAATGTTGCTTTAGTCAAAGATGAACAAGGCTTACAAGCTGTGGTGATGGGTAATGGTATCGCCTTTCAAAAAAAGAAGGGGGATTTACTTTCTGAGCGACAGATTGAAAAAGTCTTTTCACTCAATTCCTCTGAGTCTCAGGAGAATTTTCTCACACTTTTGAAAAATATTCCTCTGGATTTTATCACTGTCACTTACTCGGTCATCAATGAATTGTCTAAGACATACAACTATCCTGTTCAGGAGTATCTTTATGTGACTTTAACGGACCATATTTATTGTTCTTACAAGGGCATTATTGAAGGACGTTATGAGGAGAGTCATCTTCCTGATATGTCAAAGGATTATCCGCTTGAATATCTCATGGCTAAGGAAGCTCTTGCAATTTTTAGAGAAAAGCTATTAAGTGATTTCCCTGATGATGAGTTAGGTAGAATCTTGTTGCACTTTCTAAATGCAAAGAGTGTGGACACTAGTCAACCAAGCTTAAAGAATAATCCAACGCAAAATATTATTGCCATTGTTCAAAAAGAATTGGCACAACATCACATCAAACGCACCAAGGAAAATAGTTCTTTTTATGACCGGTTAATGGTTCATTTAACGTATTTCGTTGAGGCGATTAATAAGCGTGAGGATGATGATATGCATTTGATGGATATGGATGCTCATATCAAAGAGGCTTATCCCAAGGCTTATGAGATTGGTAGTCGCATTTATGAGGTGATTGCCAGTGAATTTGGGGTGGATTTGTCGCAAGGAGAACGTTTTTATCTGGTTCTTCATGTTCAGCGGTTATTATCATAAAAAGAAAGGAGACTAGCTTTGAATAAAGAGGAGATAACCTTGCTAGGTTTTGAAATTGTTGCCTATGCTGGCGATGCCAGATCAAAATTGTTGGACGCTTTAAATGCGGCCAAAGATGGCGATTATCAAAAAGCAGAGAGTTTAGTTGATGCAGCTAACGATTGTATTACTAGTGCTCACCGTGCTCAAACAACGCTTTTGCAAAAAGAAGCAGAAGGAGAAGACTTGGCTTTTAGTGTGACTTTGATGCACGGGCAAGACCACTTGATGACAACCTTATTGTTAAGAGATTTAATGAAACACATGATAACACTCTATCAGAAAGGGGAAAATTGATGAATACCTTAATTGCTCAAATCGAAAAGGCGAAACCTTTTTTTGAAAAGGTCTCTCGCAACATCTACCTACAATCCATTCGCGATGGTTTTATTGCTAGTATGCCAATGATTTTATTTTCGAGTATCTTTTTATTGATTACATTTGTTCCCAATATTTTTGGCTTTAGCTGGCCAGAGAATGTGACCAGTCTTTTAATGAAACCTTATGGCTATTCTATGGGAATTATCGCATTATTGGTGGCTGGAACAACGGCTAAATCTTTGACCGATTCGATGAATCGTAGTTTGGAGAAGACCAATCAGATTAACTATATCTCAACCATGCTTGCATCCATTAGTGGTTTGTTGCTACTTGCGTCTACGTCTGTTGATGGTGCTTTTTCTGGGGATTTTTTAGGGACAAAGGGTCTTTTAACTGCCTTCTTGTCAGCCTTTATCACAGTTAACATCTATAAGGTTTGTGTGAAAAATAATGTCACCATTAAAATGCCAGAAGAAGTGCCACCAAATATCTCTCAAGTGTTTAAGGATGTGATTCCTTTAACCCTATCAATCGGTGTTCTCTACCTTTTAGATATTATCAGTCGCAGTATTTCTTCTACAAGTGTTGCTGAAAGTATTTTGAAACTTTTTGAGCCTTTATTTACAGCCGCAGACGGCTATATCGGAATTACCATCATTTTTGGGGCTTATGCCTTGTTCTGGTTTGTTGGTATTCACGGGCCATCTATTGTGGAACCTGCGATTGCTGCCATTACTTATGCCAATGTCGAAACCAACTATCAATTGATTCAAGCGGGGCAACATGCCGATAAAATTCTGACTTCTGGCACTCAAATGTTTATTGTTACCATGGGAGGGACTGGTGCAACCTTAGTTGTCCCATTCATGTTTATGTGGCTAACCAAGTCAAAACGAAATCAAGCGATTGGAAGAGCTTCTGTAGTACCAACCTTTTTTGGTGTTAATGAGCCAATCTTGTTTGGGGCGCCTTTGGTGCTTAATCCGATTTTCTTTGTGCCTTTCATTTTTGCTCCGATTGCTAATGTCTGGTTGTTTAAGTTCTTTGTTGATGTCTTAGGAATGAACAGTTTTAGTGTCAATCTACCTTGGACAACGCCTGGGCCTATTGGGATTGTCATGGGGACAGGTTTTGCTCTCTGGTCATTTGTTTTAGCCATTGCCGTCATTGTTGTGGATGTTATCATCTACTACCCATTTTTAAAAGTTTATGATGAGCAGATTTTAGCTGAAGAAAGACAAGGAGTCAGTCATCAGTCAGCACAAACAGACGTTACGATGACAGAAACTATACCAGTTGTTGATGATACAAGTCATGCAGTGACGTCAACAAAAGAAGATAAGATTACCAATCAAACCAATGTTTTAGTTCTTTGTGCAGGGGGTGGCACTAGTGGTTTACTAGCCAATGCTCTTACAAAAGCTGCACACGACTATGATGTGCCAGTAAAGGCATCAGCGGGTAGTTATGGTGCTCACAGAGAAATGTTACCAGAATATCAATTGGTTATTTTAGCTCCTCAAGTGGCTTCCAATTATGAAGATATTAAAAAAGAAACTGACAAATTAGGGATTAAGCTGGCAAAAACCGAAGGTGCACAGTACATTAAACTCACTAGAGATGGTCAGGCGGCACTTGATTTTGTCCAAGCACAGCTGGCAAGGTCTAATGGATAATTTTGGAGGTTAAAATGGTAAAAACATTGCCAAACGATTTTATTTTTGGTGGTGCTACTGCTGCTTATCAAGCAGAAGGTGCCACTCAGATAGATGGTAAGGGACGTGTGGCTTGGGATAGTTATTTGGAAGAAAATTATTGGTATCGAGCAGAGCCTGCCAGTGATTTCTACCATCGTTATCCTATTGATTTAAAGCTTAGTGAAGACTTTGGTATCAACGGTATTCGGATTTCCATTGCTTGGTCACGAATTTTTCCAACAGGTTTTGGCGAGGTTAATCCTAAGGGTGTGGCTTTTTATCATCATCTTTTTGAAGAATGCCACAAAAGACATATCGAGCCTTTTGTCACACTTCATCATTTTGATACACCAGAAAAACTCCATAAAAATGGTGACTTTTTAAACCGAGATACTATCGATCACTTTGTAGCTTACGCCAAGTTTTGTTTTGAAGAGTTTAAAGAGGTCAACTACTGGACAACTTTTAATGAGATTGGTCCAATTGGTGATGGCCAATACCTTAATGGTAAATTTCCGCCTGGGATTACCTATGATCTTGAAAAATTATTTCAATCTCATCATCATATGATGCTTGCGCATGCTAAAACGGTCTTACTATATAAAGAAGCTGGTTATCAAGGGGAAATAGGTGTCGTTCATGCACTACCAACTAAATATCCCTATAATCCTAATGATAAAGCAGATCAACGTGCTGCCGAGTTGGAAGATATTATCCATAATAAATTCATTTTAGATGCGACTTTTCTTGGTCATTATTCTAAAGAAACGATGGCGGGTGTTCGTCATATTTTAGATAATAATGGAGGTCACTTAGATATTAGTGATGACGACATCACTATTTTAACAGCAGCTAAAGACAGTAATGATTTTCTAGGCATCAACTACTACATGAGTGATTGGATGTCAGCTTTTGATGGTGAAACAGAAATTGTTCACAACTCAAAAGGCAATAAAGGCGGCTCAAAATATCAAATTAATGGTGTTGGTCAAAGAAGATTTGATGTCAATATCCCTAGAAGTGACTGGGACTGGTTGATTTACCCTAAGGGTCTTTATGATCAAATCATGCGTGTTAAAAGAGATTATCCCAACTATAAAAAAATCTATATCACTGAAAATGGACTGGGTTACAAAGATCAATTCATCAATCAAACCGTTTATGATGATGAAAGGATTGATTATGTAAAACAACACCTAGAAGCTATTTCTGATGCCATCAAAGATGGTGCCAATGTCAAAGGCTATTTCATTTGGTCTTTGATGGATGTTTTTTCTTGGTCAAATGGCTATGAAAAAAGATACGGCTTGTTCTATGTTGATTTTAATACCCAAGAACGGTTCCCCAAAAAGAGTGCTTACTGGTTTAAAGAATTGGCTAAAAGTCATCAGATTCTGGATGCGTCATCTCTTAATTGGCCAAAATAAGTCAAAAAGATACTTTTTCAAGCATCTTTTGTAATATTTATGTGATAATTTTGTATTTTTTTGAAGAAAATATAGCAGTGGCGTTCAATAAATGTTATAATGTAACCAGCATTTTGCTAAAGAGTGACTTTGAAGGTGTTGGACTATTTTTTAAAAGGGTGCCTCAAAGCGTTTAACTATTTCATTTGTCGACTAAAAAATAGCGTACAAATTACCGTAGAATCAAGGAGAATTGACATGGACCATTTCTTTATCACCTCATACTTGACTTTTTATCTGAAATCCTCACTTTTTTTGGAGGGAGATGAAATTAGAATGTCTTATCCAGATTTAATCTATCGTATGATTCCTATAGGTTCCAAAAAAACATTGGTTCTTTTAAAAGATATTGAGCGTATTGACTCTTCATCGAAAACTGATGTTGAATCTTTGATTTGGGGGCTGATATTAATGGCGGTTGGTCTAGCTCAAATCCTACTTTTCCATCAATTGTTACTAGGGATTTTACTAGTTTTGGTTGGTTTATTAACAGTGGTTAGTTCTTTTCAGATGATTTTAACTTTTGAAACTAATTCTGGTGAAAAGCATCCTTTACCAGCTGTTATTTTTGAAAAAAATAGTCTTTTAGCGTGTCAGCATGCTATTGAGCAAAAACTGGAAATGCTGGCAACGACTGAAAGCTTTGCATGAAAAAAAGTCATTGATAATCTCATCATTGTCACTTAATATGAGTGGCAAAATGGCATCATTAGTCAATAAAAAAGGAGGCTTGGTAAATTTTACCAGCCTCTTTCTTTTTAGAAATTAAAGACGTTATTGAGATTTTCAGACATGGTGGGGTGCGTAAAGATTTGGTCTTTAAGATAGGTATATGGAATATCATGGTCCATTGCCATTTTCAGTTGATTAATGATTTCGTGTGCTGCTTCACTAAAAATAGTAGCCCCCAAAATAGCATCCGTTTCTTTGTTGACAATCACTTTTATTAATCCTCTAGAGTTATTGGTGATATAAGCTCTTAGAGTATTTTCAACCTTGAGGCTATTGGCTTTATATGGCAATCCTTGTTCTTTTGCCATTTTTTCAGTTAAGCCGATACTTGCTAAGGTTGGATTGATAAAGGTTGCCGTTGGGATGTTTTGACGTTTAGAGAGGCTGAACTGATTTTCTCCCATCAGATGACTGTAAACAATGCGGTAATCATCATATGAGATATAGGTAAATTGCATCTCACCTCTCACATCACCAAGAGCGTAGATGTTTTCAACAGTTGTTTGACAGTAGTCATCAACTTTAATGCCGCCTCTTTCAGTCAGTTCGATGTCAGTGTTTTCAAGTCCAAGACCATCCGTATTTGGGACACGTCCGGCTGCATACATGACCACATCAAATAGATGGTCGTTACCATCTGCAGTTAAAAGAACTTGTTCTCCTTGGTTTTTGACAGCTTCAACACTAGCGTTAAACTTAAAGGTGACGCCATCTTCTTCCATGTAAGATTGAGCTAATTCTGAAAACTCGTCATCCATTCGGCTTAAAATGCGAGAACCATGTTCAAAAATGGTCACCTTGGTTCCCATTTGGGTAAAGAGGTGAGTCATTTCAAGACCGATATTTCCTCCACCAATAATTCCTAAGGTTTTAGGTTGTTTTTTAAGTGCTTGTAGTCCTGTGCTATCAACGACATTTTTAGTCTCTAAAAGTCCCTTTATTGGTAAAACTCTCGACTTAGCTCCGGTATTGATAACAATGATATCAGCAGTCACTTGAATAGTCTCGTTTTCTGAAGTGAGTTCAACCACTTTGTTTGAAACAAAGCTTGCTTTAGCAAGATATAAATCCATGCCAGAGTTTTTGACATTGTTGGCACTACCTTCACGTAACATAGAAGTGACCTTGTTTCTTCTTGCCATAACCTCTTCAAAATTAAGGTGTTGATGTGCATCAGAAATCATAGTTTTGGTTGGTACACAGCCAACATTGATACAGGTTCCTCCATACATCATTGGGTCTTGTTCAACGATGGCAGCAGTTTTACCTTTGGCGACCATTTGACTAGCTAGGGGTCTACCTGCTTGGCCAAAGCCGATAATGAGAAAATCATAATGTTTCATTGGTTTGATTCCTTTCTTGTTCTTTTTTCATCATATCACCATCAAATAGAAATCACAACTATCTGCTATCTGTCTTGAAAGATTTCTTATTATTTTCTGATAAAAAATGGATAATGATTAATTTTTTTTGATTTTATTCTAAAAATGTTCTTTTATTTTAAGCTATTTTTTTGTAGAATATAAAGGTATATGCCTTTAGTTTCAAAGGATGAAACTTTAATGAAAAAATGATATGTTAGATTGGAAAATACTATAATGACAAAAACAACTGCCTCTTATCAGAAAGTTTTTAATTATGCTATTAGAAAATTAAGTGTTGGTATTGGTTCGGTGATTATTGGTGCCTCTTTTTTGGGAGCAACACCGGTTTTGGCAGATCAGCATCATGCCAAAGTCACCTATGATTATGTACTAGAATCAGAATTAACGCCTGATGAGCTTTCTTTCATTCAAAAAGGGAGTCCAAGGGACGAGATTGCTGAAGAAACGACTATTTACTTGGTTTATTCCCCCAATAAAGAAACGACTTTGCCAAAGACTAATGATAAGTCTTTGTTTGCCTATAGCTTTTTAGGTGGCTTGTCGCTACTTGTTGTAGGGGTGACGATAAAGAAAAATAAAAAAATAGGTAAAGGAGCATTGCCATATCTACTGATGGTTACGGGTGCCTTTCTTGTGCCTGCTTCTATGACAGTGTCATCTATAGAAGTGAGTGCGCTTAGACAGTACCATCAAGAAATACAAGCTGGTCAAGTCTTTGAGACAGCTGATATTGTGCTTGATATTCCTAATCATCATTACATTGGCTTTATTGAAGTAAAAAATGATGTTTCTAAGCCTGAGTTAAATCAAGAGACAAGCAATGATTCTTTGAAAGAAGAGAAAACATCGGAGATGTCACATCCAGAAACAGCTCCAGTCGTTGAAGATAAGGCTATTTCTTTTGCTGTCCCAACAGATTATCCAACGGTCAGCTTGGAAGAAGCTGAGATTTTAGAGGCACATCCAGAAACAGCTCCAGTTGTTGAAGATAATGCTATTTCTTTTGAAGTACCAACAGATTATCCAACGGTTAGCTTGGAAGAAGCCCAGATTGTAGAGGAACACCCATCAACAGCTCCAGTCGTTGAAGACAATGCTATCTATTTTGAAGTACCAACAGATTATCCAACGGTTAGCTTGGAAGAAGCTCAGATTGTAGAGGCACATCCAGAAACAGCTCCAGTCGTTGAAGACAATGCTATCTATTTTGAAGTACCAACAGATTATCCAACGGTTAGCTTGGAAGAAGCTCAGATTGTAGAGGCACATCCAGAAACAGCTCCAGTCGTTGAGGATAATGCTATTTTCTTTGAAGTCCCGACAGATTATCCAGAAGTAGTTTTAGAAGAAGCACGAACCGTAGCTGAGACTAGTCGTGAAACGTTGGCTTTTGAGACACGCTATACAGCAGATGACAGTTTGGAATATGGTCAAGTGCAAACACTAAGACAAGGTATTCCAGGCTCTGTTGTAACGACTGTAACCTATCTTGAAGAAAATGGAACTAAAGGTGTCGAATTAAGCCGTGAAAGTCAAACAACAGCACCTATTAATGAGCTTGTCAAACTTGGTACCAAACCATTTGAAGAGACAGAAGTTATTGTTGATAATGGCGTGGGTTATCAAGTGACTTATCAAACCACTTATCAGGTTAATGAAAAAACAGGAGAGGTCACCTCACAAAGACAAGAAATCGCTAGACAAGCACTAGAAAAACCTAAAAAGGAAAAACCAGTGGTCGTTGTGGATCAAGTGGTGACTAATCATGACGAACAAACACTTAGCATCACTTATGAAAAACAAGACCCTGATGCTGCCTTTAAAAAGCTAAAAGTGAGTGTTAAAGAAGGTAATCAAGTTGTTCAAACACTTGAGTCTCAATTAGAAAACAAAACTCTTCAACTAGATGGCTTCAAACCTTATACGATTTATCAGATAGAAACAACTCTTGTTTATGACACAGGTACAGGTGATGTTGAAGAAATATTAGAACCACAACTAGAAGTTGAATTCATTCCCAAGAAAATAGAATTTCGCTCTATCACAAAGGCAGAGTTGTTCCAATTAGATGCTAATCATCGCCTAAAACGTGTCACAGGACTAGAAGAAGCACCAACAGATGCCAGCTCTTATCTGGTGAAATTAACGACTAATCATGACAGTGCCTTGTTACCAGTTGCTCAATTTAGAGAAGTTGATGGCCATATTGAAGGACAAATCATTCATCCTCGTTTGGTGTCCTTTGCGTCAGACAATATCAGTGTCACAAATGGTTATCGTATTAAGGTAGACAAAATAACAACAGGTAATGGCATCTACACGGACTTTAATCAATTGATAAATGCTATGGCACAGAATCCTTCTGGTCAATTCCAATTGGGAAGTGATCTTTATGCGACACCAACTGATAGAGCTACTTATATCACTTCTAATTTCTCTGGCAGTCTTTCAAGTGTTGCTGGTAAACACTACACGATTTACCATTTAAATAAACCATTATTTAATCGCTTGGAAGGTGCTAGAGTTGAAAACCTTTCATTAAAAGAGGTTAATATCACTTCACAGGCAGACACAGCTAGTTTAGCCTTGTGGGCAAACAATGCTAATATTAACCATGTTTTTGTTGATGGGCAATTGACTTATGACCCAAACAACTCTAACACCCATCAGATAGGTGGCTTGGTCGCAACGCTTGCTGGCTCTACGGTTGATTCTTCCTATGTTAATTTGTCAATTACAGCAAGAGACCGTGCTAATAACAATGTTGCTGGTCTTGCAGCAAGGGCAAATTCATATTTTGCAACGTCTCGTCTGACTAATAACGTTGTTGCTGGTGAAATTAAAACGGGTAATCAGTCTAAAAAAGCAGCCCTGCTTGCTTTCAATTTTGGTGCAACTCAAATTGATAATAATACGAGCAATATGTCTTTAGACATGTTAGGAAGCGGTATTACCGGTTCAAATAACAAACGCGTGGGTGATGGTCAAAATGGTACCATTACTGAAGAACAGTTTAATGAAAAACTAAAAGCACTAGGTGTACTAACTGAGAAACAAGCACAACCATCATCTGATTATAAGGATGGTGATCTAAAACACTATCAAGCAGATAGAGAAATGGCGTACTATAACACGAAAAAATTGTTACCATTGTATGATCGTCATACGATTATCAAGTATGGTAATTTAATTGATCCAACGAGTGATTTATATCGTAAGCGGATTGTTTCTGTGACACCGATGGCTGTTAATCAATTTGTGACTAATCTTGAGATGTTAGACAATGTTAATCAGTTGTTCGTGCTTTATGAGGATGATAGTAAGGCAATTCTTTCCTTGACCGATCTTGGTGAGTATTCTAATACCAAAGTCAGAGAGTTTCGTTTATTAGATAAACTCCTTTACACGCCTGATTATTTTGTGTCAACAAAATCCCAGCTGCGTGATCAAGTGATGACTATTTTGTCTTCTGTTAATCTAGCGGACCCTGCTATTAAAACAGTATTAGCAGCAACAGAAAAGCAAGATATTAGGGCCTTGTATTTGGATGATTCTTTCGCACAAGTTAAGAATCAGTTAACAACCGTAGTAGAAAAACTTCTCTCAAGTTCTCTCATGGAAACAGATAATCTAGCGACTCAGCAGTATTTGTTAAGACATATTGACGATAATAAGGAAAAATTACTTTTAGGTTTATCTTACTTGAATCGCCTTTATGGTATTCAATTTGGCGATTACCATATCAAAGAATTGATGATGTATCGACCATCTTTTTATGGGAAAGCCGTTGATACACTTGATTGGCTAATCAATATCGGTTCACAAGGTTACAATAATCTTTTGTTATATAAAAATGAAGCCTTTTATGAAAACACCTTGCAAGTGATTGATAAACCATCTCTTTTGTCATTCTTAGACCATAATAGAATGATTTTTGCTCCTGAAATGACAGCAAATGACTGGTTTAAATCGGCGACAAAAGCTTATATTCATGAAGAAGCTTCGCGAGTTTTACCTGAGAAAAGTGTGGCTATTTATGACCGACTTCAAACAAAAGAATCCTATAGAAGCTATATTCTTCCTCTGTTAGCATTGAAAGAAGACAATGTCTATGTGGTAGCGACCCTATCCTCGTTAATTTTGGGCGGTTATGGTCGTGACATTGATATGAACATTAAAGAAACTGATAAAGCACGTTATCAAGAAGAGCTAAAACGTGTGCATCAGTTGATTAATGATAAGGCAAGAAGATGGCAAGACTTTGTCGACTTATTTATGAGGGTGGTCTCACCAACCAGTCAAAAGGTTTATGCGGATAAATTGACAGAATTATTTGCTGGGTACTATATCAAAGATCCAGTTAATGGCAAAATAGCACCTCTGTTCAATGAGAAACGACGCTGGGCAGAACCTTATGGTGACATTGACACATCCATTGATGATTTCTTTGGTCCAATCGGTAGGTATTACCCACAATCGCCTAACAAGGATTCTGGCTATGCCAATAAATCCTTAAATCGCATTTACTTTGATGGTGTTGATATCTTAGGACATGAAGGTGGGGCAACTTATAGTCATGAGATGACACATGCTTATGATGAAGATGGTGTGTTAAATGGTTATGGTTACCGTGATGGACAAGAAGCAGAGTCCTATGCTCTTGGCTTATTTGAATCGGTAACCAGTCCAAATAGTTATTACTATGGCTTTAACTTCATGTATGATTTGGAACATGGTGCCCACAATGATCGGATCTCTCGTTTCCAAACGAAAAAGGATTTTAAAGACTACCTTAGTGGCGTTTTTGATGTGACGTACCTCTTAGATGGTATTGAGGCAGATATTATTCTTAAAAAAGATAAGTCTGATCAAAAATTCTTCTTTAATAAGATAGAATTAGTAAAAGATACAGATACTAAAGCTGGTGTAACTCATGGTAAAGATGTGATTAGAGAAATTACCACACAAGAGTGGGAGCAAATGACCTTAACATCAATTTCTGATTTGGTTCGTCAAAAACTCGTCAGTCAGAGTGGTACTTTGTTGAAAAAAGACTATCTTCGTGATAATCATAATAACTATTATTTCATACCACTTTACTATCCTATTTATGCAGCTTATGAAAATGATTCTGGAACTAGTGGTGGCTTGATGTTTAGAAGAACTGCTTTTGAACTATTAGCAGCTTTTGGTTGGGATGAAGGCTTCATTCCTTATGCAAGCAATCAACTAAAACAAGAAGCCGAAGAACAGCAACAGCCATTATCAGATAGCTTTATCTTTAAGAAAATCTTTAATGGTCAATATGAAAACTATGAAGATTTTAGAATTAAGATGTTTAAGCAACGAATGGATAAGAAAGGCTATATTAAGCCGATTACAATCATGGTTGACAATCAATCTTACATCATCAACTCTTATGACACATTGGAAGCATTAATGACAAAAGCGATTGATGAAGATTTAGCTAAACTAAAAGTAGGACAATATGGTTTTGCTAGAGAAAAATTAAAAGCTGCCATCATGAAAGCTTACAATGACTTAACAGATGATTTTAGAACTTCTATCTTTAATAATTATGAAGATTTAGTGGTCTATCCTATTTAATAGAGTAAAACTGTGAAAGGTTGATTTGTCCATATATTATTGTTCCTCGATTACTGTGAAGGTATATAAAATATATTAAGGGAGGCTAGAAAGTTTGATTCTAGCCTCTTTTTGATAGGTTCAAGCATTATTAACCCCATTTTTAGAAAAAGGGTATACAATAGAGGCACAGAGAAAAAAACAAGACACTTTTTAAAAGATTTCTAGTGATAGTCACTGTCAATTCTTTTAAAAAAGCATTTGATTTTTATTCTGTGCAAATTGTTATCTTTTTTGGTATATTATATGGCGTGGAAGAGATAACTCTTTTTGTAAAATAGTTAACTGTTTTACTGGTTATAAAGGAGGGTGGTATGAAAGAATATGATCTGATAGTCATTGGTTTTGGTAAGGGTGGAAAGACACTGGCCGCTAAAATGGCTGCACAGGGAAAATCTGTTGCCATGATTGAACAAGATGCCAAGATGTACGGCGGAACCTGTATTAACATTGGCTGTATTCCTACTAAAACAATGCTTCATAGTGTAGAGACGGGTCACGACTTTAAAGATGTGATGTCAGAAAAAGAGGCTGTTACCAGTCGTCTTCGTCAAAAAAATTATGATATGCTTGCCAATGCTCCTACTGCAGATGTCTATACAGCTAAGGCACGTTTTATTTCAGATAAAGTGATTGAAATTAACAGTAATGGTGAAACTAGGCAGTTAACAGGGAAAGTTATTGTCATTAACACTGGATCGGTGTCAAATGTCTTGCCGATACCTGGTTTATTAGAGAGCAAAAATGTTTTTGATTCAACACAGATGCAAACGCTGACTGTTCAACCCAAAACACTGGGTATTATTGGTGGTGGTAATATTGGTCTAGAATTTGCTAATTTATATAGTCAATTGGGAACAAAGGTCACTATTTTTGACCCACAAAATCGTATATTTAGCCGTGAGGAAGAAATTATTTCTCAGATGGCACAAGAATATATGGAAGAAGCTGGTATTTCATTTGAATTATCTTCAACAATCACAAAAGTAAAAAATAATGATAACGATAAGACAGTGATTGTGACAGATAAGGGAGAATTTGAGTTCGATGTTGTCATGTATGCGACTGGTAGAAAACCAAATACAGCGGACTTAGGACTTGAAAATACAGATATCAAAGTTTCTGAACGTGGGGCCATTGTTGTTGATGACTATAGACAAACAACTGTTACTGATGTTTTTGCTGTCGGAGATGTTAATGGTGGTCCTCAATTTACTTATATTTCCCTAGATGACTTTAGAATTGTTTTTGACTATCTTAATGGGGATAAGAGCTATTCTATTGCCAATCGTCCAAATATTCCTAATACAACCTTTATTAATCCGCCACTAGCGCGTGTTGGTTTGGATGAAAAAACGGCTAAAGAAAAAGGTCTACCCTATAAGGTAAATAGTCTCTTAGTGGCTCAAATGCCAAGAGCTCATGTCAACAGTGATTTACGAGGTCTCTTTAAAGTTGTTGTTCATAAAGAAACAAAGGAAATTTTAGGAGCAACAATCTTTGGTGCTGAGGCACATGAAATTATCAATTTGGTTACCATGGCAATGGATAATCATATCCCTTACACCTACTTCAAAAAACAAATTTTCACTCATCCAACAATGGCTGAAAATTTAAATGACCTTTTTAATTTTTAAGTAGATATGTTAAAATAGGAAATAAAAACAGAGCACATTCTTTAAAAGAGTGATGACTCAAATAGGAGAAAAAATGACACAATATAAAAACTATGTTAATGGTGAGTGGAAATCATCAGACAAAGAAATTAAGATTTACGAACCAGCGACTGGTAAAGAACTAGGAACAGTTCCTGCCATGAGCCAAGAAGAAGTTGACTATGCTATGGCTTCTGCAAAAGAAGCTTTTCCAAAATGGCGAGCTCTTTCATACGTTGAACGTGCTGCTTATCTTCATAAAGCAGCTGATATCTTGATGAGAGATAAAGAAGAAATTGGTGAAATCTTATCAAAAGAAATTGCTAAAGGAATTAAATCATCTATTGGTGAGGTTGTTCGTACGGCAGAAATTATTGATTTTGCTGCTGAAGAGGGCCTTCGTTTAACAGGTGAGGTTTTAGAAGGTGGTAGTTTTGAAGCTGCCAGCAAGAAAAAACTAGCTGTTGTTAGACGTGAACCACAAGGATTGGTATTGGCGATTTCACCATTTAACTACCCAATTAATTTAGCAGCTTCTAAGATTGCTCCTGCTTTGATTGCAGGAAACGTTGTTGCCTTCAAACCACCAACACAAGGGTCAATTTCTGGTTTGCTTTTAGCAAAAGTCTTTGCTGAAGCTGGTTTACCTGCGGGTGTGTTTAATTCAATTACAGGTCGAGGATCTGAAATTGGTGATTACATCGTTGAACATAAAGCGGTTGACTTTATCAGTTTCACAGGATCAACACCTGTTGGTAAAAATATTGCTAAATTAGCTGGATTAAGACCAGTTCTTTTGGAAATGGGTGGTAAAGACTCAGCGATTGTTTTAGAAGATGCTGATTTAGAACTTGCTGCAACACAAATTGTTACTGGTGGTTATAGCTATTCTGGTCAACGTTGTACAGCAGTTAAGCGTGTCTTTGTTATGGACAGTATTGCTGATGAATTAGCAGCTATCGTTCGTGATAAAGTCAATGCTTTAAAAGTTGGACAACCAGAAGAAGATGCTGACATTACAGCACTTATTGATACTAAAGCAGCAGACTATGTTGAAGGTCTTATCAATGATGCTACTGAAAAAGGTGCGAAACCACTTAATGAGATTAAACGTGAAGATAATCTTATCTCACCAGTTGTTTTTGACAATGTCACAACTGATATGAGACTTGCTTGGGAAGAACCTTTTGGACCAGTAATGCCATTTATCCGCGTAAAATCGGTAGAAGAAGCTATTAAACTATCAAATGCTTCTGAGTACGGCTTGCAAGCATCAATCTTTACTAAGAACTACCCAAGAGCTTTTGCTATTGCTGAGCAATTAGAGGTAGGAACAGTTCATATCAATAACAAAACACAACGTGGAACAGATAATTTCCCATTCATGGGAGTGAAAAACTCTGGTTCTGGAACACAAGGTGTGCGTTATTCTATTGAAGCGATGTCACGCTTGAAATCTGTTGTTTTTGATACAGAATAACATGCTAACATCTAAAAGAGAGGGAAACCTCTCTTTTTTTTGATGAGAAAGAGCGATAAGCATATTACTCACTCCCTAAGATTATAAGTGCTATAATGATAGCCAGGAGGGTAAACCAATGAAAGTAAAAAATTTTATTGAACTAAAACAAGCTATTCTAGCTAATGAAAAAGAGATAGAATTGATGAATTCAATGAGTGTCCCTAATACTATTAAATTAAACCCAGGTCAACGTTTGACAGCTGGGTCAGATAATATTTTACTAAGTTTTATTAATGGTGATGGGGTTGCTTTGACACAAAACAATGCCATTTCAGGCATTGCCATTCAAACCTCACCAGCTAAAAGAGCCATTTATATTGACTCAACGCGCATGGATTTGGGACAAATGGCACTCAAAAACCTTGTAGTAACTGGAATGGTTCAGTTAATGACGCGTGGTATAAACAAAACCTTATCGGTTGTGATTGATGAATTGGATATTGTTTCAGCTGATTCGAGATTTTATCCAGAAAGACCGATGAAATATGGTGTTAATGTCTATCAAGGTGCTTTAACGATTTACAACTTTAATCCTGAAGAAGGTAGTGAGATTAAGGTTGTTGCAAACAACGTTTCTGTTGGTAGACAAAATGCACCAGTTCTTGGTAGTGGCATCTTCATCTCAGGCTTTAATGATGATTCAGGACCTGTTCATGTTGAACAATTAACCACTAACGATGTTTATTCAAATGGTATGATTCCGTCTGGTCAACCCAATCTCATTACCGGTGGTATTTTCATCGTTTATGGTGCCCACGCTAAAGAAATCGTATCAAACGGTGTTGTTGTGACTTATGGTACCAACGACATGGTTCTGGATGTTTGGGGAAGCGTTGATCGTTGGATTGTTAAAGAAGAAGTGATTAGCTACGGAGAAAGTGGTATCGGTTTTGTTAACTTTGGTGATGTCAAAGATTTCAGAGCAGAAAAAACGATTACAACCAATGGCTTAGGAGCAAGAGGCTTTAACCAATATGACGGTACTATCGAAAAAGCTTATTTTGAAAAAATTGTGACTAAAGGTAACGGATCCATCGGGATGCAATTCAGTAAGCCTGTTGGGGACATCACTATTGGTAGTGATATCTCAACATCTGGATCAGTTGGTCAAACCTTAGTCAAAGGTCAAATCATGACACTTGCAGCAGATGCTATCAGCGTTTTAGCCGGCGGTAGCATTAAAACCCTTGATGTTAAAGGAAATATTGAAACACACGGCGCAAATGTTGTTTCTTATCATGTTAATGGTGGCACAGTTGACAAAATGACAGTCGCAGGGAAAGTGATTGCTAAGGGTGAAGGGGCAAAAGAAGTCGTCGTTGAAAATGATGGAAAGACTGATTTGACAGCTATTGAAGCTTACCTTTAAAAAATAATATGACATGATAAAGAGAGAATCAAAAAGATTCTCTTTTTGTCATATAGTGCTCATTATCCTGGCTAAACTATAAACCGCATATCCCATATCAAATTCTAGCATTCTTTATTACTTTTTGATATGATTAACTAGTTAACAATCTCAGAAAGGAAAGAAAATGGCTAATAAATTTGATGAAAAAGTAAAGCACTATGATTCTCCACAGCAGCTTGCTTTGGCTGATCATTTTATCAAGGTGATACGTTCTTTGTTAGAAGAGTACCAGTTTGATACGATGGTAGATTATGGTGGTGGAACAGGAAACCTTGCGCTTGGTTTAGCTGACAAGGCTAAAAAGATTATTATCACAGATATCAGTCAAGCCATGTTAGATCAGGCAAAACAAAAAATCGAAGCAGCAGGTCACACCCATATCACCACAGAATTGGTGGATGAAACAAACAAATCCATCAAGGAATCCTATGATTTACTTCTTATTTCATTGGTCTTGCATCATGTGCCAGACTTTAAAGATTTGTTGGAAGAATTATTCGTCTCATTAAATGACAATGGTCAATTCATCATGATTGACTTTTACCAAGACCTTGATGCCAACTATAGTGGCTTTGATTTAGAGAATTTATCGAAAGAATTGGGGTCTCTTGGTTTGAAAACAGTGACTAAAGAACTCATTATTGAAGGGGATGCTCTTTTTATGCGTCCAGAAGGAAAAGCTTTTATTTTACAAGCGATTAAGACTGAAAAAGTTTAACAAAGTTTTATTTAATCAATAAGAAAAACCGGCTCTATAATATCTGTAGTGGGTAACTCCACCACAGAAGTTATAGGGCTTTTTCAATGCAGACAAAAAGTCCCATATGACTTATAATGAAAAGCGACAAAACCACTCATTAGAAAGAATCATATGGAACATCTTAAGAATACCACAAATTTATTAGG